>CALSPD010000010.1 GCA_943788145.1 uncultured Flavobacteriales bacterium | reverse complement strand
AGACCTACCCCCCTCATAATTCAGGATAATGGAATTTTTAGGTTTTAGGTTTTCTGTTTGTTTGTTAAACAATGAGGGTTTTGACTGCCCCCCTCTGACTATGTGGAAGGGTAAACGATTAATCCTTTACATAGCGTCCGCAATGCTGAAGATAATAGATATGTAAAGCAGTATTCCCATAATGGTGAGAAATAAGAAAAACTCCAGAATATACACCATCGTTTTAGTGTTCTTCTGGATAGCTTCAAGGGTTTTCTGTTCAGCAGTTTTAGCAGTGGATTCGTTCCTTACTCTGCCATATACGCCCATATCTCTAGCTTGTTCCATAGCCTCTTTTTCTTTAGGCGATGCCTCATTGTAAGCCTTTTTGAGTTCTATAAATTCATTGCGGGTAATCTTATCCGCTCTCCAATCATTTTCTATTTTATTGAGGTAAGACATATTTTTTTATTGGTTTAATCTTTTGGGTTTTTATTGTTTTTTATAGGGGGTTAGGGGTTTTGATAACCCCCCTCTGACTATGTGATAAGACAAACGATTAATCCCCCTTTTGGCTGTCCTTATCCTTATCAAACCATATAGTTTTTATTACCCAATGGATTGAAAAAACTACGATGTATGCGATAATCATTAAAAGGAATAAAAAACCTCCTTCAGCCCTATCTAATGCGTGATTGTTTTTTTCCAATATTAATTCTATCAGAAAGTGCAAAGCTACAAGCCCAAAAAGCCATAAAATGTGTTTGGCAATGGATATGGCAATGGATAGTAGTAGCTTTTTTCATAGTATTTGAATGTGGTAGCTAAAATAATAAGAAGTATGCTATACACGTGTAAACTGGGTTATACTATAGTTCTGAAATGATGACCAAAAAGAGAAAATGATTTGTGCAGATGCACCCCCCTTCTAAATGAGGGGATTCAGGTTTTTAGCTTTTAGTTTTTATTGATTGTTTATAGGGGTTAGGGGTTTTGATAACCCCCTGTAATGCTTCTACCAAATACTTACACTTGTATTACAATAGAAATACACCAAATGACAGGAGAACAACTCAAGGCTTTAGAAGCAGATTATGGAAAGCAGCAGACCAGCTAAGAGCCAATAGTAAACTTACCGCAACCGAATATTCATTCCCAGTATTGGGAATCATCTTTTTAAGACACGCACACAACAGGTTTGTTATAGCCAAAGAGGAAATAGAAAAAACATTACCAGTGCATCCTACTCGTGGCGTAAGACCCATGACCAAGAATGACTTCTTAGATGCCAAGGCAATCTTTCTACCTGAAAATTCTAGATGGGATACCATAGTAGATTTACCAGACAGTAGCGATTTAGGAGAATACCTAAATGAAGCCATGCGTAATATTGAGGCTGAGTATGAAGACTTGCTTGGGGTATTACCAAAGAGTTACAATCTTTTTGAAAAAGACCTACTGCAACGCTTATTAGAATCTTTAATGATGAGGCACTAGACAATATGCCTGGTGATGCTTTTGGGCAGATATACGAATACTTCCTAAACAAGTTTGCCATGAGTGGCGCACAGGAAGGTGGAGAATTTTTCACACCGCCATCTTTGGTAAAAACCATTGTAAACATTATTGAACCAGACCACGGTATTGTATTTGACCCTGCGGCAGGTAGTGCAGGTATGTTTGTGCAAACCGCTCACTTTATAGAGGAAGAAGGTTTTGAGGCTTCTAATAAAGTAACATTTTACGGACAGGAAAAAACAGATACCAACACCAAACTAGCCAAAATGAATATGGCAGTTCATGGTTTGGATGGAGATATTGTTCAAGGGAATACCTTTTATGACGACAAGCATGAGCTTGTAGGCAAGTGTGATTATGTAATGGCAAATCCACCGTTTAATGTAGATGGTGTAGATAAAAGTAAAGACAGCGTTAAGAATGATGCCAAGATTACCTTTTGGATTACCCAATACAGACAACGCCAATTATTTATGGATACAATACTTCTATAGCTATTTAAATGAAACAGGACGAGCAGGTTTTGTAATGGCGTCTTCTGGTTCTGATGCAGGACATAGTGAAAAACTCATACGTAAAGATATTATAGATACAGGAGCAGTAGATGTAATGGTATCTATAGGAAACAAGTTTTTCTATAGTGTAACCTTGCCTTGTGCTTTATGGTTTTTTGATAGAGCCAAAGAAAAAGATGAAGTACGTAAAGACCAAGTCTTAATGCTTGATTTACGAAATGTATATAGAAAAGTATCTTCTAAGATTCACGATTTTACCCAAGCACATTTAGATAATATACATGCTATTGTAGGCTTGTATAGAGGCGATAACACGCTCTATAATAAGTTAGTTGAAGATTATAAAGCTACATGACAATACTACCGAATTAGAATGGCTCACAAGCCGTTTTCCTGATGGAGAATATGTAGATATTTTAGGACTGTGTAAAGTGGTAAACAGAGCTGAAATAGCTGATAATGATTATAGCTTAACACCAGGGCGTTATGTAGGTGTAGAAGACCAAATAGACCATGATTTTGATTATGAAACCGAAATGGGTATCATTAAAGAAGAGCTAAAAGAATTGAATGCAGAAGCCAATGTGTTGGCAGAACAAATACAAACCAATTTAAATGAGTTAGGCTTATGAGTTGGGAAAGTTAAATAGAGATTAGTGAATATGTAAGTGAAAAGGGAAATAGACTCGCAAAATGATATGCTGTTCAGGATGACCTATCAATAGAAATTATTTAACGGTACAGATTTAAAAGCTGCTGAATGTTGATGAATTGATTTTAAAACATTCAGAGGAAAGTCTTTAAATAAATTAAGAGACTAACTATTAGTGTGATGACATCTTATAATATTGCTGGAACGCTATTGGAGAAAGTAGGTTTACAGCCTAATAGATGGATAAGCTTAAGCAGAGAATTGTTGTAAATCATGAATTAAATTAATCAAAATATTCAATTTTTTGTTCATATTTAAAAAGTTATGAAGGTCAGTCAAAATGCAACTAAAGAGGCTGCTCAACCAAGATAGCAATTAAAGTTTGAAAGATATTTTAAGTTCCAACTCCCCCTATCCAAACCCAAAAACGCATAGCCGACATCTTAAGTGCCTATGATGATTTAATAGAAAACAACCTAAAGCGTATTAAACTATTAGAACAAGCCGCACAAAACATCTATAAAGAGTGGTTTGTAAACCTGCGTTTCCCAGGGCATGAAAACACGCCTATCAATGAAGAAACAGGGCTTCCTGAGGGGTGGGAAGAGAAAGCATTTAATGATGTATCTGTTAACAGTATAACAGGAAACGAATCCACTAAATGGAAAGAAAGAAGAATTACGACAAGAATGTTGATAGATAATTAGTGAGAGCAGGGAGTAATGGCATTTGATAAATGACTTGAGCAAATAATTGCATGTAGATTGTGTTACTGGTGCAAGAATGAGGAATACTGTTTATGATATGAAAAGGGTAATCCAACACATGATTTAATGATAAATTTTGCAGGTAAACAATAGCAATATTAAGTGAGTTTTTAATCTTCTGTTGTCAATTATCTATATTTGTTTGCAAGACATTAAACATGTCATAGTTAATTGCAGGAGCGTGCAACTAAAATTTCAATGAAAAATTTGAAAAGATTAGAGTTATTAATCCTTCTGAAATTCTTGAAAGAATTTGATATCAAATGTAATCCAATGATTAATCAAGATTTTACTTGAAACTCAAACCAAAAACTAAAAGCAGCCAGAGATATATTATTACCACGTTTAATGAATAGAACTATAGAAGTATGAGCAAAGACTATTCAGAAGACCAATTAATAGAACAACCATGTATGGATATTTTCCAGGAACTAACCTGGGAAACTGCCAATGTATATGAAGGTGAAACTTTTGGAGAACATGGTACTTTAGGTAGAGATAGTGAAGCAGATGTTATTCTAAGAACTCGCTTTATTGAAGCTATAAAAAAGCTAAATCCAAACCTACCCAAGCAAGCCTATGATTTGGCGTATGAGTCTATCAATAGTAATGATGCTCACCAAGAATTTAGCAGACATCAACTTTGAGAAATACAACTTCTTAAAAGATGGTATTCCTGTTAATTATAAAGATGCCAAAGGAGAGATAGTCCGTAATAAAAAAATAAAGGTCTTTGATTTTGACAATCCTGAAAACAACAATTACATAGCCGTTCAGCAGCTATGGATGGAAGGGAAATCTAAACGTAAGAAACGTCCAGATGTGGTTGGTTTTGTCAATGGATTACCACTTGGTATTTATTGAGCTAAAAGGCATCAATGTAAAGCTACGTGCTGCTTATGAAAAGAACTTAAGTGATTATAAGAATACCATACCTAAAATGTTTCATTGCAACGCCTTTGTGATTCTAAGCAATGGTGTGGAAAGTAAGATTGGCTCTATCAGTTCCAAGTACGAGCATTTCCATGATTGGAAACGTATTTCAGAAGAAGATGAAGGGATCGTAAGTTTAGATACTATCATAAAAGGTACGTGTGAGAAAAGCAGATTATTAGACCTTTTTGAAAACTTTCATCTTGTTTGACACCTCTGTAGGCTCTGTAGCAAAGTTAGTAGCCAGAAACCATCAGTTTATTGGAGTAAACAAAGCTATTGAGCATTTTCAGACTACCAGACAAAAAGCAAAAGATGGCATTATTTCTATAGAAGATGCACAGAAACTAGGTGTCTTTTGGCATACCCAAGGTTCAGGTAAAAGTTATTCCATGGTATTCTTATGTCAGAAGATATTAAGAGTGCTTGGTGGTGGTTATACTTTTTTACTAGTTACCGATAGAAACGAATTAGACAAACAGATATACGGAACATTTGCAGGTGTTGGTGCTGTAAAAGATAAAACCGCCAGAGCAACTAGTGGAGAAAACCTAAAAGAGCTTCTAAAGAGTGATAAACGCTTCTTATTTTCTATTATACATAAGTTCAACTTTGAAGAAAAGATAACCGACAGAGATAATATTATTGTCATTTCAGATGAGGCTCATAGAACACAAGGCGGCTCATTAGCATTGAATTTAAGAAAGGCATTACCGAACGCTTCCTTTATAGGGTTTACAGGTACGCCACTATTTAAAGATGATGAATTAACCAGAAGAATATTTGGAGATTATGTGTCTAAGTATGACTTTAAGCGTTCTATTGAAGATGGCGCTACTGTTCCCTTATATTATGAGAATAGAGGAGAAAAACTTAAAGATAGATAATCCACAAATAACCGAAGCAGATTCGAGAAGCAATTGAAAAGCACGACTTGGATAGTGACCAGGAAGACAAGCTTAAAAAATTATTTAGAAGAGAGTACCCCATTCTTACTTCTGAAAAAAGATTAAGAGCCATTGCCAAAGATGTGGTGGAACATTTCAATACGAGAGGCTATAAAGGGAAGGCCATGTTTGTGGCTATGGATAAAGTGACAGCAGTAAGGATGTATGATTACATTACTGATGCTTGGGAAGTCTATCTAGAAAACAACAAAAGGAAATCTATAAGATTACAGACGAACAGGAGAAATTAAAAAGACAGCGAGAATGGGAGTGGTCTAAAGAGACTGAGCTTGGTGTTGTAGTTAGTCATGAGCAAAATGAAATAGAAAAGTTTGAAGCATGGGGATTAGATATAGAACCTCATCGTCTTAAGATGAATACCTCAGATTTAGAAAAGGATTTCAAAGATGAAGACCACCCATTTCAGATTTGCTATTGTTTGTGCCATGTGGATTACTGGTTTTGATGTGAAAGAGCTTGTCTACCATGTATATTGACAAGCCTTTAAAATCGCATACGCTCATGCAAACTATTGCAAGAGCAAACCGTGTACATAAGGACAAGAACAATGGGCTTATTGTAGACTATATAGAGACGTATAAAGCATCTCTTAGAAGCCTTGGCTATTTATGGAGATTCTGACAGTAAAGGAGGTGCTGCAGACTCTGATGAAGCTCCAGTAAAACCATTGGAAGAATTGGTCGAAGAGTTAGATGAAGCTGTGAGAACAATAGAATACTTCTTAGTTGATGAATGTAAATTCAGTCTCTCTAAAATTATAGATGCAGAAGATACACTGCATAAAATAAAACACATTCAAGAAGGCTATAATGCCATTTGTGATACGATGAAACCAAGGCTAAATTTGGAGTGCTTTCGAGGGAATTATTTAAAAAGTATAAAGCATTAATGCCAGATCAATCTATTTATCAGTTCCAAGCTCAAAGAGATGCTGTCAATGCATTGTACACCATGATTAATGCGAAAATTGAAGAGGCCGATGTCACTCACATTGTAAAGCAGGTTCAGGATGTGGTTAACAAATCTATTGAAACCTTAAATCTAGACTTGGAAAAAATTGAAGGCTACGGACAAAAAATTGATATCAGTAGTCTTGACTTTAAGAAGATTGAGGAGGAGTTCTTAAAGGTAAAGGAGAACCAGAATGTGGCTGTGCAATCTTAAAAGATAAGGTTGCTAAAAAACTAAACAGATTATTAGACCAAAACCCTATGCGTATTGATTTCTATAAACGCTATCAAGAAATCATTGACGATTACAATCAAGGCAAAGAGTACAGGTCTATAAAAGAGATATTTGATGCGCTAGTCGTTTTGATGGGAGATTTGTCAGAAGAAGCAAGACGAGCAGAACGAGAGAACTTAGATGAAGATGAGCTGACGGTTTTTGATATGCTCGCTAGAGACAAAAAAATTACGGATAAAGAAAAGGCTGAGGTAAAAGAGCAACCGCACGTGGGCTGCTAGAGCGTTTAAAGAGTAATGAGTTTAAGGTTGACCGTTGGGCTGAAAAAACTCAGACGGCATCCGCTGTAAGAAAGGTTATAGAAGATTATCTATTTGAAAAGCTACCCTCGCCATCCTACGATGAAGTCATATCAATTAAATCTAATATTCTTTTTAACGATTTTATAGAGCGTTATGCAGATTATAGAGGCAACGCAGCGTAGCCAGTTTACACTAAACGATATAAATCTTTTTTATTGCATCTGCTAAGTACCCAAACATTCGGTTATACTATACATCAGAAACCGTATCTAAAACAAAAAACCGATTTAAAACAACCCACCCCCTGAGGGGATTCGATGCCTCGGGTTTAAGCTTTCAGGTTTTATTCAGTTGGCTAGATTTGATTCAAACTCGATGGTAGTGGAGACTGTTGAAGTATCTGTTGTCGCAGCTTTGTCTCATCAATAACGGTATAGAAAGTGCCTTGAAACGGATATGTTTCACCTACTGCAAGCCAATCCTACACTAATTCAATAGTCATGGATGGGATAAGTTTCAAAATTTATAAGCCAAAGTGAGGTTCACAATTTACTATCAAAGTGATAGACTCTTTATCTTATTCTTGAGTGGGCGGGCTTGACTTTCAAACTCCTCATCAGTAAGAATCCCCAAGTCCAAAAGCTCTTTCAGCTTCTTAAGTTCAACAATTAATGCGTCTCTAGATTGGATTTTTTCTTGAGGAGATACGTACGGAAGACCGTTGGTTTGGAAAATTTCGTAGGTTATAACTAACCTTGGGTAAACGCCAATTCCAGATGGAGTTTTTTCGGTAGTCAGGACTCTGTAAGATATATTATTTTGGGCAGAGTAATTTTTCATGCGCTGGTGCATTTCACTCTCCATCTCATCAAAATCAGAAGAAGCACCACTACCTATGCGAATAGCTTTCATCTGACCATTACCAAGATAGTAAACACCCTGTTTCATAGAGCTTAAATCTTCAGTATTCATTTGCCCAGCAAAAGCATTTTCTATTGTCGCATTGTTAGTTATTTCTTGAGAAATTAAATCAACATAAAAACATACAAGAAAGGCAGCCATTAAAAGTGTTTTCAAAATCTTGAAATTTGAATTATTGGGCGAACATGCACCAGGGAGAGGAGTCTTGAAAATATTCAGTAGACAAATGCATCAATAAGTGGCTGCAACAAGGAGTCCTAGATAAAGTACGATGAATGCGCCCCATCCTGCAGCCTCCATTATAAGCAGGTTTTTCTTGGCCTCTTTTTTATAACACTCTATGTATTCGTAATCAGTAAATAAAGGCTTATTCTTAGAAAGGAGCATCGTTTCTGAGCCTTTCATCGGGCCGCAATCTGCTAAGGCGGTTCCAATCATAGCAAAACCCCCAAAACAGAAACCTAGGGCGACATGCGCTCCTTTCTTTCCATGAAGCATTCTGGCATCTTTTGCTCCCTCCAGGCATTTATTAATACCTTCATCACTGGATAGTTTAAGATAATCAAAGAGAATTTCATATTTTCATCTTCGAAGTGAATAGAATGAATATCAGCTGCGGGGATAGCATATCTATGGCCATTACTTTTAAATATCACATCGCAGCCTTTCAATTTCACAACCTTACCCTCATATTGATTGCCATTTGGCAGGATTAAAACATCACCCGCATGAAGGTTTGAAAATGCTAGAGAAATTAAGATGAAAGTGACTGCTAATAGTCTCATAAAAAAGTTTAATGTGGTTTTCGACGCGAAAAATACAAAAAGTTTTTCCAATCACAAAATATTGCTTTCCTCTGCTACCAGGTTTGGGTCGTCCCAAAAATCATTTGTTGAGATAATTAAAAGAAGAATCAAAACCTAAAAACTCTTTTTTCTGATTCAAGGGGTGTCACTATAAACCTCTGCTGACAAATTAGATGGCTGCCACTCTGCCTTGTCTTATGTTCCAACAAAAGAATTTCATATAATTTATGATTCAGATGAAGTTAAATATATTCAATTCTAAAGGCATATGAAATACCATCATTTATGGGGTTATACTATATCCTTGAAAGCTTAACCAAAACAGAAAACCGATTTAGAATCATACACTCCCTGAGGTGATTCGGTGCCTTAGGTTTTAGATTTCAGGTTTTAGTCGATTTCGGGGGATAATTGACGTTTTTTGAGTCAAAAAGGACTAAAAACGGTCAAAAAGAGGTGAAAATGATGCGTTTTAGGTTAAAATGAATTTGTCTAAACCTTAGGCATATCCTCCTCGGTTAATTCAGCTACCTCTAAGCCCCTTAAATACGTTAGGGATACATTCAGGCTTGAATGACCCATCACCTTCTGTAGCTTCACTAATGAGCCTGTACGCTTGTAGATTTCTATAGCCCCTGAGTGTCTAAAAGAGTATAGAGTCTGATTGGTGTCAATCAGCTTAGATTGGCTCTTAAATCGCCTCCAAAGGCACTTAAAGTAGTCCTGGTTGTATGCCTTCTGATTACCACTGAACACATTACAGTTTAGGTCTCCAGCATGCAGGTTCTCTCGGATGTACCTTGGGACAGGAACTATCCTGTTTCGTCCTGATTTATTCCGATGCCCTGATAGGTGTATTTGACTCAGGTCGTTGGAGAAGTCCCCCCAACATAACTCCCTTATTTCTCGATGTGGCCTGAGGAGGCATCCGTATGTCAGAAGACAACACAGGTAGAGGTTACTGTTAAAGGCTTTTATCTCATCTAGAATGAGGCCGATGTCTCTGAAGGGTTTATGGAGCTTAGCCTTTGCCTTTTTACTCTTATTCTTCAATAGGTCTCTCTCATCCATACCCAGGTTCACAGCCTCATTTATTAGGGCGTTTACATGTCTTCTAAAGGTGTTATAGCTTGTGGCATTGGTGTATCTGTTGAGCATAGCACTTAGCCCATCAGCGCATAGTTTATTGCCATTTGAGGCATCGACAATATCCCTGTAAGTGTAACGAAGGGTTGTTTTGTATTTGACCGAGTAGTTGCTATTCAGCTTACTCTCTAAAGCAAGCTTGAGGTACTCTAGGTCAGATAACCGACCTGATTGGATTGTTTCTCTTCGATGTGACCTTAGAACACCCCCTTTGGTGATGTGACTATAAACCTCCGCAGCTAATAAATTAGCCATTGACAGGCGATGTTCAGCTGGGTGGTTATTCGGGTGTAATGAGCTGTTAATTCTTTTGCCGCTATACAGCCTTATTTTCTGATTATTCAGATGAAACGAGATGAAGACTTTAAGGTCTTTGGTTTGACCAACCTTGGGGTAACTTAGATTTCTCACAGACAGTTCTTAGACAGTTAAACATTTATTAGATGTGTAACATGTTGATATCTATGTGATTATAGCAAATCACCTCATGACTCATAATCAGGTGGTCCCTGGTTCGAGCCCAGGTGGGACCACGAAAAAACCCTCATCGTTTTGATAGCGTTGGGGGTTTTTTATTATGAGCCAGAGGTCGTCTTAATTTTATTGCAAGTGTTGGTACGACTAGGTTTCATGATTGTTTAAAAAACAATCAATCACCTTTTTGCTCCACCAACTTTCGCTAAAAACAGAACCCAAAATCGTTCTGTATGCTCAAAGCATTAAACTGCTCGAAAAGTACAAAAAACATCGTTTTGGACAGTTTTCAGACAGTTATGAGACAGTTAATTTACCCTCAATGACGATGTCAATTTGATGTATTACCCCTTAATATTTCAACCTGATGCTTGTGGACCATCTGCCTAGATATATTTAACAGTTCAGCTATCCCAACTGCGGTTTTCTTAGGCATAGTCTTCATTACCATTCTAATCTTATCCCTTGTCTTCAGTTTAGGATTTTCTCTAATCCTTACCATTCTAGCCGTGATTGATAGATATCGCTTCAGTTCACGGTAGTGTAAACTATCCTGTTTTGATTGTCTTTCAGACAGTTCTTTTCCGTAATTGTATGTCCAGTAATGAATTTCATGTAATGGTTTTCGATACTCAGCGTAGCAGTCGATACTATGTTTCTCCCATTTATTACCCTTTAGACGATGCTCCCAGATGTAATTATGTCCGTTGTATCTTACCCTATGGTTCTTCTTCCTAGACAGCTTCTCCAGGTCGTCATCTGACCAACTTGTTCTTGACATTATAAGTGAATTTTAAGCGTTCACTTATATAATTACCTGGTTTACAAGAAATTTGTGAAGGTGTAAACCTTTTTCATGTTAACTCACTGAATATCAATAAAATAAATTTAAAAATAATGTACCGTATAGGTTCACATACCTAAGTTTATTTATCTCTTCGAGATGGTTACAGTGATTACATGTGAAAAGATATATTGAGTAAAGACTATTGTCACCTATAACACCCCTTACTACCACATATCTGGGTTAACGAATACTACCCTTTACTACATTGAAAGAAATAGGATTCCACCCTATGGTTATGTTATACAGCTTAGCCTTTGCCTTTTTACTCTTATTCTTCAATAGGTCCCTCTCATCCATACCCAGGTTAACAGCCTCGTTTATTAGGGCGTTTACATGTCTCCTAAAGGTGTTATAGCTTGTAGCATTGGTGTATCTGTTGAGCATAGCACTAGCCCATCAGCGCATAGTTTATTGCCATTTGAGGCATCGACAATATCCCTGTAAGTGTAACGAAGGGTTGTTTTGTATTTGACCGAGTAGTTGCTATTCAGCTTACTCTCTAAAGCAAGCTTCAGGTACTCTAGGTCAGATAACCGACCTGATTGGATTGTTTCTCTTCGATGTGACCTTAGAACACCCCCTTTGGTGATGTGACTATAAACCTCCGCAGCTAATAAATTAGCCATTGACAGGCGATGTTCAGCTGGGTGGTCATTCGGGTGTAATGAGCTGTTAATTCTTTTGCCGCTATAAAGCCTTATTTTCTACTTGGTTTGGGATTAGTTCTTTTTGGTCGATATCAGTTGCGTAAATTGAGAGGTTGGGAAGTATCTGAGGACTAACTAAACAGTGACGGCTTTCTGTTTAACTCTCGTTTTCTTCTCAACTCTTACTCACAGTGATTTACTTTAATACGCTTTGTTCAAATAAGAAAACCCGCTAGCGCGGTCATTCGAATGCGCTACGGTTTAAGTGCCGTATTTATAAACGAAACGATGGCATAAAAGTTCGACAGCTAAGGACGGAACGTCTAAGCATGATTGTTAGGTACGCTTAAGAAGTGTGTTATGCAATAAGCTACTTAGTGACGCTGAATCGAACCACTTCGGCAACTTCGCCCTCTGCAGAAATCAATCGAACGAAATAAACACCGCTAGATAGCCCGCTGAACATGGTTGAAGAATTTGCTCCAACATTATTTCGAACTTCCAATTGACTACCAAGCATATCAAATAACACTAGGCCATAGACCGAACTTACATTTGATTCCAATCGAAGTTGAATCTGACCATCAGTTGATGGATTAGGATAGGCACTTAGGTTTAATCTGCTTGTAGCATCTGCAATTCCAGTAACGTCTGTTGTGTCAACTGGCATAACCGTATCGGCTGGAGCAGTAGCCGTAAAAACATAGTCTCTAAAATTTTCGAGTACATCTACACACTCGCCAATTTCACCGTGAAGGATATATCCATTTTGAATGGCCAACCCTCTAAGAACTTCAGAATAATTAGCGAAAATTTCAACATCCAAGGCCCCGTTTTGTACCATGCCTCCTGTTTCAACCGTGGTTTCAAAATAATTGCCATCTCCTAGGGCATGAAACTGGTATTCCTCGCCTAGGTCTTCACCACAATTGCCCTCGATGGCAACAAAGCGATAGCCTGCAGTCCAACCCCAATGCATGGAAGGATTCTTAGGTGCCAATGGGTGACTTGAAGGAAAGGTTGATGGGTCTAAATGATTGTGGTCAGGATCTACGCCAATGTAAAAGGATATGGCCTCCACAGAACTTACAGAATCCAAATCCAATTGGAAGCTGGTTGCTGTAGACGCATTTACTAAAACCCATTTATCAGAAACTTGGGTTACGGTTCCTCCATCATGCGTAACGCTGAAGTCGCTCATGTAGTACTGCAATCTATCCGCGTCAAAAGCCATTCCGAGGTCTGTAAAAGACTCCTTGCCCAAGCTAAAATCCTCGCCATAGAGCTTATGCTTAATGTCAACATTGATGTTTATTTGAGCAATACCGCTAGCCGCAAAGGCTAGAAAAAGCGAAATGGAAAGTAAGCGTTGTATCATATTGTTGGGTTTTTAAAGCCGTGAATGGCAACGAAGGTACATCTAAACTTTGCCAAAGCAATTCAATTTCCCACTATTCCCGTACTCTTAAAAAAGCGCAGACACAAGCCTTCATCGAAAATTCGACTCCATTGGTAGAATAATCAGGCAACATTCTGTTCCAAACTTTTCAAATCACATTCTACTATTAAATCAATTCATTCCGAATTGCTGATTCCAGCGTGCGCAAGCTGCAGCCATTCAACGCCATTACCGGTATGGCCTCCCAAAAAAGACACTTTGGGTTGATGGAAGAATTGTGTTCAAATCCAGTTTAACTTAAATCAAATATTATGTCAGGAGGAAAAGAAACCCCAAGACAACGAATGATCGGAATGATGTATCTCGTCTTAACCGCCCTATTGGCGCTCAATGTATCTAAAGATTTACTCAACGCCTTTGTCATCATCAATGACGGGTTGAATGAATCGACCCAAACGCAACACAGTAAGAACTTGTCTCTAATGGATCAGTTTAAGGCGCAAATGGCCGTTGACGCTCGAAAAACGCAGCCTTTTTATGAATTAGCATTAAGTGTTGAAGCAAGTTCACAGGAAATGATCGACTATGTGGAAAGCATGAAGCGCCATTTGATTGCACAAACCGTTGGTTACGATGAGTTGACCCATGATTCTATGTACCTGCTTCGAAATGTGGACAAGAAGGATGATTACGACACGCCAACCAACTTGCTCATCGGTTCCGAACCCGCCTTCCCGAAAGAAGGAGACTTCACCGCCCTTGATCTTAAGCACCGATTGAACGCACATCGAGATCAGCTGTCGCAACTCTTTGACCCAACGCGCGAAGCAGAAGCCATAGAAAAAATCCAATCAGACATTGCCTTGAACGAACTCCCAAATGCCGAAGGAAAGCTTGAACCTTGGGAAGTGGGCAATTTCTATCACTTGCCGTTGGCAGCGTGCATCACCAATCTCACCAAAATCCAAGCGGATATTCGCACGGCTGAAAGTGACGCCCTCAAGTCGCTTTACGACAACGTTTCGGTGAACGACTTTAAGTTTGATACCATAGCCGCGCGTGTTGTTCCAAAAAGCAATTATGTGCTTCTTGGCGAAAACTATCAGGCTGAAGTATTGCTCGCGGCCTATAGCACCACCGAGCAGCCAAACATGATGCTTGGGACAAGGGATGCAAACACAGAAAGCTTTTCTCCTGGCGATTCCATCCCAGTTGAAAACGGACTCGGAATGATTTCCACCAAAAGCACAAAAGAAGGATTTCACACCTACCAAGGTGTTGTGGCCCTAAAGCGCAACGATGGCAGCGTCAAACACTTTCCGTTTGAAAGTGAGTATTTGGTAGCTAAACCTAGTTTGACCGTAGCTCCCACAAAAATGAACGTGCTGTATAAAGGCATAGTGAACCCCGTAAAAATTTCAGCTCCAGGCGTAGCCAATGAAAACATCACAGCAAGCATTACAGGCGGTAACAGCATTAAAAAAATTGCCAATGGCATGTATGAAGTGAGTGTGAGCAAAACTTCTGGAATGGACGTGGAAGTTATTGTAACCGCTACGCTGGAAGACGGAACGAAACGTGAAATGGGTCGAGAACCTTTTCGGGTGAAGCGCCTTCCAAAACCTTATGCAGAAATTGGTGATATCAGTACAACGGGCCGTTATTCGAACAATGAACTTCTTGCACGACAAGGAATAAAAGCCATGTATGCTCCAGACTTTGAGTTTCAATTAAAATGTTCTATTGTAGAATTTGAAATGACTACGCGCTATCAAGGAAACGTTGTGGGCGACCTAGCGAAAAACGCCTACTTCACACCTAAAATGATTGAAATCATCAAGGCTTTACCCTCGGGAACTGAGGTGGTTTTCAAAAACATTCGAGCCAAGGGCGATGACGATGTGCGGCACGATTTGAGTCCGATCGTCATTACGATCAAATAAGAATTGGGCGATTTCGATGTAGCGAAATCGCCCATTTTTATCCAAACCCAGCACCTATGGCATATTTCCAGCCATCTGGAATCATGTCATCACTTTCAGCTTTCCATTGAGCAAAGACATTTTGAAACAAAAGCCTAACTTCTTCTTCGTTCAGTATGCGGCTTTGTGGGAGTTTGAGGGTGTCATTGACTACATCGAAATCATTCAAATATTCTACGATGCGTTTTGACAAAATTTCCCGTGCAACGGAGCGAATATCCCCGTCATCTACACCTTTTCTTTTCAAGGTCAATTTGGCCGCCTCAATCGCCTCATTGGTATATTCATCTTGCTTGCATTCAATGATGGACACTAAGGGTTCGAAGGAGTAAGTTGAATAAAGCTTGCTGAAATCCATGCGATCGGTTTTCATTCAAATCTAAACTGTAATCGTGAATTGTTCAATATGTGAACAAAAACACCTTGGTTTGCAACATATTCTAACCTGAATTGAGTTTTTGGAAAAATAAACTGGTTTGGATCACCGGAGCCTCGAGTGGCATTGGTGAAGCCATCGCTCATGAATTAGCTCCGAAAGGTGCTTCACTCATTTTAAGCAGTAGACGCGTGGAAACACTTGAATTGCTAAGAGCAAATCTCGCCAACAGTGATAATCACCAGATTTTAGCGCTTGATCTATCTGATCCAACATCTCTCTACAAGGTGCTCGAGCAAAATCAAGCGCTGTTAGATAAGGTTGATGTGCTTTTTAACAATGGAGGAATTAGCCAGCGATCATTGACCTGGGAGGCAACTCCCGAGTCAGAACGGCTCATGATGGAAACAAATTATTTTGGGGCAATTCGCGTGGCGCGGGCCGTACTTCCGGGAATGATGAGCAGAAATTCGGGCAGTATTGTCGTCATGAGTTCGCCAGCAGGAAAATTCGGTTTTCCCTTGCGATCAAGCTATTCGGCAAGCAAACACGCACTACACGGTTACTTTGATTCATTGCGGGCAGAATTGAAAGGTAAGGCGATTAAAATCACCATGATTTGCCCCGGTCGAGTACAAACCAATATTTCACTCAATGCACTCACCTCTGACGGTTCACCGCAAAACCAAATGGACATTCGACTATCCAAGGGAATGAGTCCAAAAGAGTGTGCGAACGTTATAATTGCAGCCACGGAACAAGGAAAGGCAGAAATATATCTCGGAAAAGAACAAATTTTGATTTACTTGAACCGCTATTTCCCCGGACTCTTCCGTTGGATTGTGCAACGAATTAACCCTAAGTAAGCTATGATTAACGGCATTCAGCAAGTTGGAGTAGGAACAACGAACGTTCACGACTCTTGGAAATGGTATCGTCAGAACTTTGGATTTGACACACCGGTTTTCAATGAGGCAGCAGAAGCTCCATTGATGATTCAATATACCGGTGGCGAAGTTCATGCCCGCCACGCCATACTCGCCATGAATTTGAATGGAGGAGGCGGTATGGAAATTTGGCAGTTTACCAGCCGCAGGTCGGCCGATCAACATGCTTTTTCTCTGCTTCAAAACGGACTTTTAGTTACGTCCATAAAATGCCGAGATTCCAAGCTTGGATTGGAATCGGTAAACGGCAATTCAGTTGGAGGAATCGAATTAAATCCCATCGGAAAAAAGTCCTTTTCAGTCATTGACCCATTTGGCAATCCTTTCATCGCTTCAGAGTCTGACAATTGGTACCAAAAAAAGCATAGCATTTTTGGCGGTATAGAAGGAATCATCATTGGCGTTTCAGACATGGAAAAGGCGATTACTTTTTATAAAAATGTGCTTGAAATAGATCAGGTTGTTTACGATAAAACGCAAGTTTTTGACGATCTTAAAGCCTTCGCTGGTGGACTAGAAACCTTCCGCAGAGTGCGCTTGACACCATCCAACAGAAACACGGGTGCTTTCTCTGAAGTTTTTGGCAACTTCTTTATCGAATTGCTTCAACCAACATCCACGGATAGCATCAGCCACAATTTGAAGGATCGTTATTGGGGCGATCAAGGATTCATCCATTTGTGTTTCGATGTGAACGGTATGGACGCTATAAAATCTCGTGCAGAAGCAATGAACAGCCCATTTACGGTTGACAGCGGTGAAACATTTAGCATGGGTGAGGCCGCTGGCAGGTTCGCTTATCTTGAAGATCCAGATGGAACATTAATAGAGCTGGTAGAAACAGATAAAATTACCGTGTCTAAGAAGTTGAATTGGTTTTTGACACTAAGTAAAAAAAGAAAGAAAAAGCCGCTTCCTAGGTGGTTGTTCTCGGTTATGGCACTCAACCGAGTTAAGGATTAATTGAGACCAAATTCGGCCTCGGTGACTTCAATCACAATTTAGCCCAATACACCGGCCTACATTCGCCATCTAAACAATAGAAAATGGGATTATTAAGCACATTATTCGGAACAGGAAACGATCAAACAAAAGAGCTTTTGGACAAAGGAGCAGTAATCATTGACGTTAGGAGTCCGGGAGAGTTTTCTGGCGGACACGTCAAAGGGTCAAAAAACATTCCGCTACAGTCGATTGAAGGTCAAATTATGAAAATCAAAAAACTCAACAAACCCGTTGTGGCTTGCTGCGCTTCAGGAATGCGAAGTGGTCAAGCAACTGAAATTTTAAAACGCGCAGGTATCGAGGCAACAAACGGTGGCCCTTGGACAAAAGTGAACGCTTTGGTTTAATCCTGAATTAATATTAATTCATTATTAGGGCGCTTAATCTATGGTTGGGCGCCTTTTATTTGTGCGCTATGGAAGCTTTAAGTTCTTGGTAGAGCCACTGATATTTATCGTAGTCTTTAAGCTTTCCGCTGCATTTTACAGCAAATCGATAGTCGTCTATCAATTCCGAATAAATCGCAGATGCAGCCAACATGCTGCACGTTATGACAAATCCTGTCCATCCGAACAGCGGCATCAAAACCAGCAAAACCAGAATAAACTGGATGAGATAGAAAACAGATGATCCAATCGTCATAACGGTATTCTCAAAAAGGATATCCTTAATCTTGGTTCGAGCTATCCAGTGCGATAACTGGTAAGGTAAAAAGTGAATGATGTTGGCCATACCAATAAAGAATGACAGTGAAAATATCAGCATCCAATGAAAGTCTTTCCGCTTCGACCGTTTCAAAACACCTTCCAAATCTTCGTTCACACCCAATTCGATGTAGGTCTTTTTCCATTCTTCACTTAGGAATGTATCTCCGAACGCATTGAAGCGATCGGACAGCTCTTTTTCTTCTTTAAATGGAGTTTCGTCTTCTATAATCCAAGTTCTTCTATTATCTAAACGGTTGAATCGAAGCACATTCAAAGCACGCTCTGCCCAACTATCGTCACTATAAGTTTCATGACCGATGAAAACTTTGGTCAATGCTTCGTGTAGATCATCGGTGAGTTTAGCATAAGCCTTGGCCCTGTTTTCAACATACAAGGCTCGATAGTCCGAAACCCGAATCGGGTCACCAAAGTTTGTCATCACTGTTCCTCGAAATTGCCGAAATCGCGAATAATTGTTCGCCATAGGAACAACAAATATCTCCTTGTTTTTCCCAGACTCTAAATAGTCCAGCGCTAGTCGAGCCGTTCCTTTTTTTAGCGGTTGCAGCTTCTTTTCTTGAATGCTCGTCCCTTCTGAGAAGATTAACGTACGACCATTTTTATCGAATTCTCGATAACATTCCTCAAAACTGTCTGTGTTTTTGTTGAGTGTACTGAATCCATCCCGCATCCGATAGACAGGAATCATCCAAATGGCTCGGAAGAATTTATCCAACCATTTGTTTTCAAACACATCGCCCCTGACCATAACAAAACTTCGAAGGCGTGTAATTAGTGGAAGAAAGGTATAATCAACGGCAGAATTAGGATGTGTACAAGCAAAGATTAAAGGTGAGTTATCCGGTATGTTCTGATTGCCTGAGGCATAAATCTTCCGAAACCAAACTCGAAGTCCGCCACCAACCCAAAATCTCAATAAGCTATAAACCATGTGCGGCAAAAATACATTTCCGTATAAGCTATAGCGGGACTTCTCGATTTGAATTTTAATCCATCAAAGCCATAAATATCCTTCTGTAATTCCCACTATTTCAGTCTAGGTGTGTAATCTTGCGCCCAAATTAAAAGCGATGGAAATTGTTTCAATCAACCCTTGGGATCTCAAAATAGTCGAGCGGTTTAATGCCCATACCGACCAAGAAGCAAACCAAATTATTGACGCTGTTCATGATGAATATAAGTCTTGGAAAAAGACTTCATTTCAAGAACGCGCCAAGTTGCTTTTGCGCGTTGGTGAAATTTTAGAGGCTCGAAAAGAGGAGCTGGCTGCGCACATTACAGCGGAGATGGGAAAGCCTATTTCTGAATCCATTGCTGAAGTAAGCAAATGTGCTTGGGTTTGTCGTTTTTACGCTGAAAAGGCTGAAACGTTTTTAAAACCACGAATGGTGGAGACAGACGCTTCAAAAAGCTTTGTCACTTACGAACCGCTTGGAGTCATATACGCGATTATGCCTTGGAATTTTCCGTTTTGGCAGGTGTTGCGATTTGCAGCTCCAACGCTTATGGCTGGCAACACGGCCATTTTAAAGCATGCACCAAACGTGACGCGTTGCGCACTTGACATTGAAGAAATATTCGCTGAAGCTGGTTATCCAAAAAACGCTTTTCGCACACTCATACTTGACAACACACAAGCCAGCAAAGTAATCGAGCATCCGAAAGTTCGGGCCGTATCGCTAACGGGAAGTGAAAAAGCTGGCGAAGCAGTCGCGAGCACGGCAGGTCGAGTTTTAAAGCCCAGTGTTTTGGAATTAGGCGGAAGCAACGCAGTAATCGTGTTGGCAGATGCCGATCTAGATGCTGCTGTGGACGTTGGATTCCGAGCTCGATTCTTGAATAGCGGTCAAAGCTGCATTGCGGGTAAGCGCTTTTTAATTGCTGATGAGTTACATGACGCTTATGTGGAGAAATTTCTAGCTAAAGTGGCCACGCTCGTTTTCCAAGATCCAACGGATAGCACAACGAAAATCGGCCCATTGGCTCGCGTTGATTTAGCAGAAGGCATTGAGCGTCAAGTGAATGAAAGCATAGCTAAAGGTGCAACGCTAAAAATGGGTGGTAAAAGAGACAACGCCAAATATGACGCTACTGTTCTAACGAATGTGAAACCTGGCATGCCCGCCTTTGATGAAGAATTGTTTGGACCTGTTGCGCCCTTTGTTCGTATCAAGGACATGGATGAGGCAATTAAATTGAGCAATATGTCAAGCTTCGGACTGGGTGTCACGATCTGTACGGGCAATTCCGAAAAGGCATTGGAGCGCATTCATGAATTTGATGAAGGCGCTGTCTTCATCAATGAATTGGTGAAGAGTGACCCTCGACTTCCATTTGGAGGAATAAAACGATCTGGATTTGGACGTGAATTGAGCGCTGAAGGAATTCTTGAATTCGTTAATGCAAAGACGGTTTACGTTAAGTAGGCACTTTACCCAAACAATTCCTGGAACACTTCATCCACCCGTTTTACGGGCTTAACCAAGATATTTAATCCTTTGGTGGAAATGCCTTTTAGGCCATAGCCAGAAACATAAATGGTTTCGAAGCCGAGCTTTTCGGCTTCTCGGATGCGCTGCTCTATGCGTGTGACGGGTCGAATTTCGCCACTTAGCCCCACTTCTCCTGCAAAACAAGTTTTGGCCGGAATTGGAAAATCTTCCGAACTAGATAGTACAGCACAAAGCACAGCCATATCAATGGCAGGATCATCAACCCGAATACCGCCTGCCATGTTTACGAAAACGTCAAACTTTCCGACACTTAAACCACATCGCTTTTCCATTACAGCCAGAAGCATGTGTAACCTGCGCTGATCAAATCCTGTTGTTGTTCGCTGTGGTGTGCCATATGCAGCGGTGCTGACCAAGGCCTGAGCTTCAATCATCATTGGACGCGCACCCTCCATACTTGCGGCTATGGCCGAACCGCTCAAGCCTTCGTCTCGCTGGCTCATCAAAACTTGAGAAGGATCATGAACTTCAATCAATCCCGAACCTTGCATTTCATAAATACCAAGTTCATTGGTTGATCCAAAACGGTTTTTTGAAGACCGCAATAGTCGATAAAGGTGCTGGCGATCGCCTTCGAATTGAAGTACCACATCTACCATATGTTCCATCACTTTTGGCCCAGCAATGTTGCCTTCTTTGGTAATGTGTCCGATAAGAATGACGGGCGTTCCCGTTTCCTTTGCAAATTGAATTAACTCTCCCGTGCATTCGCGTATTTGGGCAACCGAACCTGGCACAGAGTCGATTTCTGGGCTTTGCATGGTTTGAATCGAATCGATGATGACCAAGCTAGGTTCTACTTCATCCAATCGCTCCATGACACGCTCTAGAGACGTGTCGGTTAGCAGCAAAAGATTGTCATGCAACTTCCCGATTCGCTCAGCGCGCATTTTAATTTGATTGGCGCTTTCCTCGCCCGAAACGTACAACACTTTGTGGGCTGAATAATTCAAACCTAATTGAAGCAGCAAAGTTGACTTTCCGATTCCTGGATCACCTCCAATAAGGGTCACACTTCCGGGAACCAATCCTCCGCCCAATACACGATTCAGTTCTTGGTCTGGAAGCGGTAAGCGCTCCGCATCTTCACTGCTTACTTGGGTTATTGGAACCGGTTTCTTCGCCAATTTATCAACGAAAGTCCTGCGCATTCCACCATTTCTTTTCCTTTAGAATGACCTCCTCGATAAGGGTATTCCATTCGTTGCAACCCGGACATTGCCCCATCCATTTTGGAGCTTGAGTGCCGCAGGTTTGGCATATAAAAGCGGTTTTTGTTTTGGCCATGGATCGAAGGTAAAATTTAGCTCAACATAGCGGCTGCTCGCCTTATGCCCTCTACTAAAATATCGACCTCTTCTTTTGTGTTGTACACAGCAAATGACGCGCGCACCGTTCCGGGAATCCCAAGCCGATCCATCAAGGGCATGGTGCAATGATGTCCCGTTCTTACCGCTATACCAAGCTGATCCAATATGGTTCCTATATCGAAGGGATGAATGTCACCTACCAAAAAAGAAATTACTGAAGCTTTATGCTCCGCTGTGCCTATGATGCGCAGATTTGGTATTTCTAGGAGTTTTTCGGTAGCGTATTGCAGCAATTTCATTTTCCCAAGCGCCTATGTTTTCTATTCCAATGGAATCTATGAATTGAATGGCCGCTCCGAATGCGATGGTATCAGCAATATTTGGTTGTTTCCTGCCTCGAATTTGAACGGAAGGTCATTGAAGGTGGTTTCTTCAAAGCTTACTTTGTCTATCATTTCACCACCACCTTGATATGGCGGCATGTCGTTCAGCCAATACTCTTTTCCATAAAGCACACCGATGCCTGTTGGTCCGTACATTTTATGTGATGAAAAACAGTAGAAATCGGCATCCAATTCCTGCACATCTACCCTCATGTGAGGCACCGATTGAGCGCCATCGATCAAAACAGCAGCAGCAACTTTATGTGCTTTTGTAATGATTTCTTGAATTGGATTAATGGTTCCAAGGGAGTTGCTCACATGGTTAACGGCTACTAGGCGCGTTTTTCCACTCAACAATTGGTCAAACTCGGCCATGATGATTTCACCGGCATCGGTAATTGGAATTACTTTCAATACAGCGCCCCACTCATCGCACAACATTTGCCAAGGCACTATGTTGCTGTGATGTTCCATAGCCGAAATCAAAATTTCGTCCCCTTCTTCAATAAAGGCTTTGCCGAAGGAATTCGCCACTAAGTTTATCGCCTCGGTTGTTCCCCGGGTGAAGATGATTTCCTTCTCATGCGCTGCATTGATGAATTCTCTCGTCAATTTTCGGACGGCTTCAAACTGATCTGTGGCGCGCTGACTGAGGCTATGCACTCCTCGGTGCACATTTGCGTGATCGTTCAGATAGTAGTTTGAAAGGGCATTGACAACCGAAAATTGGTTTTTGTGAAGATGCACCATTGTCTAAATAAACCAAGGGTTTCCCATTAATCGATTGGTTGAGTATTGGAAACTGTTTTCTTATTTCCTTGACATCAATACTCATATGAATTTCGATTCGATAAAGGTTTCAACTTCCTTGCGCACGGATTCAATTTTGATTTTCTCGATGACATCCGAAGCGAAGGCCTGAACCAATAATTTATGAGCCGCTTCTTTCCCCAAACCGCGACTTTGGAGGTAGAACATGGCTTCTTCATCCAACTGACCAATCGTGCATCCATGCGAGCATTTAACGTCATCGGCATAAATTTCAAGCTCGGGTTTGGTATTTATCGTAGCGCGATTGCCTAAAAGAATATTCTGATTACTCTGGAAGGCATTGGTTTGTTGGGCAGCTTGATGCACCATTATTTTTCCATTGAAAACTCCTGTTGATCGATCGGCCATAACACCTTTGTAGAGTTCGTTGCTATTGCAATTGGGCTGCCGATGGTCGGCATATGTTTGATTGTCCACGTGCTGGTTTCCGTCCGTGAAGTAGATGCCATACATATTGGTTTCACAGCCCACGTCATTAATGGCCACATGCAGGTTATTGCGCACCAATTGACCTGATTTAGTTATCGTAACCATCGAAAAATTGCTGTGTCTAGCTTGAGAGACGTAAGTAGCATTAATACTTGTGGTTGCGGCTCCTTCATTTTCAATCATATAATAATCAACATTGCGCATTCTCATCCACGCAAATTTCCATAACTGAATTTGTAAATGCCTCATGATTTGAATCACCTTCAAATCGATGAACAAACTGAACTTGAGCATTTGGCTCAATGCAAATAAGATTACGTACGTTCGATACTTGATCTTGCCCCTGTGAGATATTAATAATGTTGATGGGTTGATCGATAATTGCGTTCTTTTCAACCTTCAGAAAGGCGCCATCATGAAAATAGCTCGTGTTCAATCCTAGAAAGGCTTGGTCCTTGAAATTCGCCAATCGGCCAAGCTTGGTCAACATATAATCACGGGTTTCGCCTTTCATTTCAGCCATCGACTCCATCGCACAACCCGAAGGAAGCGCTGAACTCAAATCTGGTTGATAGCTCCCATTGATAAACACCAATTGGCATTCATTTTTCACTAGTGAAAAATGAGCTAAAGGAGCAATGTCGTTTCGTTTAAATGTTTTTGCCAAAATGGAAGAAACTCGCGTGTATTTCCATTTTTCATCGCGTGTTGTCGGAAAATCGAGACCATTATGGATCGCAGCTCTAGCATCTCCTTGAATGGGAAAAAACGGCCGTGATGTCATCAAACTGTCTTAGAAAATTCGCTTTCGTGTTACTCATGCGGTTGTTGCTTTATTCCTTGATTCTCTTTCGATTAATGTTGAATGGCTTCCTGCTCTTCTTTGATCCAATCGTAGCCCTTCGCTTCAAGTTCAAGCGCTAATTCCTTGCCACCAGATTTCACAATTCGACCTTCAAATAAAACATGCACAAAATCTGGAACGATGTATTCCAACAGGCGCTGATAATGGGTGATCACAATAAAAGATCGATCTGCTCCTCGAAGCTTATTCACCCCATTGGAAACAATTTTCAATGCGTCAATATCAAGTCCTGAGTCGGTCTCGTCCAAAATGCCCAGTTTAGGCTCAAGCATAGCCATTTGAAAGATTTCGTTTCGCTTTTTCTCTCCGCCCGAAAATCCTTCATTCACAGATCGGTTGGCTAAATTCTCTTTCAACTCGACCAAGGCCTGCTTCTCCTTAACCATTGCGATAAAATCTTTGGCCGTAATATCGTCCAGTCCTTGGTGATGACGCTTTGCATTGATGGCGGCTTTCAAAAAATTGATATTACTTACTCCAGGAATTTCAACTGGATATTGAAATGCCAAGAAAAGCCCCTCGCGGCTTCGCACTTCTGGAGCAAGATCCTAATAAATCTTTTCCCAAAAAGGTCACCTCGTCTGCTTCTACTTCATAATCTTCCCGGCCAGCTAAAACGGAAGAACAGCGTGCTTTTTCCGCTACCGTTTGGACCCATGATGGCATGTACTTCGCCTGGTCCGATTTCAAGGTTGATTCCTTTTAGAATTTGATTGCCTTCTATCGAGGCTTTTAAGTTTTTGATTTTTAGGAAATCACTCATGATTTATAAATTGATTGTCGATTTTCTTTGATAATAATTCAAGATGATAGGCCGTTTTGTAAAAGCCTAATGTGTCTACGTTAAAAGCTTGGTGCACTTCGTCTAAATGAAGCTCGTCTTTTATTAAAACTTTATCTCCTGGACTCAAATCGATGGTGTGATTGACTAAGGTTATGTTCTGATCTATTGACGCAAACTTGTGCTTATAGAATACTAACGAACCGTTGAAATGATTATGAATAACAATTAATCCGTTTAAGTCTGTTTAGTCTCGAAACGTATTTCTCAAGTATATCTCCTGAGATTCATAATTCATTTCCTCATTAGTTAAGGCATTGGCTTGCGTGAAATAGAACATATTTGAAATCGGGAAAATGAATACAGCTAGAAACAGCAATTTTCGCAACATATTCTTGTCGACAGCATCCAAAACGCTTTTTAAGCCAAACGCGCTGCTAATTGCCAAAAATGGATAAACGGGGACATCAATACCACTCTAATTTTGATCGAGAGAAGCTGATCAAGGCGATATATAAAATACTTAAAACACTAGTATATAGCGCAATCCCACTCCATTCTGATTTCATATAAATCGAGCGAAGAATTCCAATAACACCAAATGGCATCCACCAGAGAAGTCGCTTGTTCATCATATTCATAACATAGTAGCCAACGGAGTTTTTCATGCCCGATATCTTCAAAATAGCGGCTTCCAAATAGAGAATAGAAGGAAGAAATGAAGTTTTCAGAATCAATCTCTTTTAAAATAAGATAGGTTCCGGAAATTAACACGAGTATGGCCAGTCCAATATAAAAATGCCTCGATTTTAGTGCAGAAAATCAAAGCGCTTTTCTTGACCAAAATACCATAGACAAGGAAGCCTGGAATAAAAAACAAACCAGCAATTGACTTAATCCAAAACGAAACCGCCGCGGCTATGAAGAACATATGATAGATAAACGATCCGCTTTGACTCGAAGTAATAAATAAACCAATATCGCTTGAACAAAAATGCGTAGGGTCAGCAAGGCATCTGTATCTCCAGCTCTAGAGGCATGAAAACCTATAAACCCGATGCTCGTAAGCAGTATCATCGAAGCCGACAATGCCCAAGCGGTAGAGGTTGTTTTCCTGACAAAAAAAATATACCGAGCAAACTTGTTATTGCTGAGGCGATGGCAGAAGGTAACCTAATTGCTAATTCATTCACACCGAAAACGTTTATACACAACACTTGGAGCCAATTCATTAAAGGAGGCTTCGATGAAATTGGATCAGGTTGGCCGTCAAAAGAAGTTGTAAAACACGAATTACTTTTCCACATTTCAACCGCATGGACACTATACCAACCTTCATCCCAAAGCCTCATATGCGTATTTCCCAATTTTTAGAAAGAGAAACAGGTAAATTGGAATGAGAAGAAGTATCCAACTCCATTGCTTGTATTTTTCAAATAAACAGCATTAATTATCCTAACCGATCCTTCAAGAGAAATAGTCAATAATTTTTTGGGCTTCAATGGCAAATTCCATCGGTAGTTTATTCACCACATTCCTTGGCATATCCATTTACAATCAGGCTGACGGCTTTTTCTTCATCAATACCTCGTTGAAGGCAATAGAAGATTTGGTCTTCGCCAATTTTTGATGTAGTGGCCTCGTGCTCAACCTTTGCAGAACTATTCTGGGTTTCGATATACGGGAAGGTGTGCGCGCCACATTCATTCCCTAGCAAGAGCGAGTCGCACTGACTAAAATTTCTGGCGTTGTGGGCATTCGGTAAGATTTTCACCAAACCCCTATAGCTATTGTTGCTTTTACCCGCAGATATTCCTTTTGAAATAATGGTGCTCTTGGTGTTTTTTCCAATATGCAACATTTTGGTGCCTGTGTCGGCTTGCTGATAATTATTAGTAACCGCAACCGAATAAAATTCACCCGTTGAATTATCTCCTTTCAAAATGCAACTTGGGTATTTCCATGTAATGGCCGACCCGGTTTCGACTTGCGTCCAACTTATTTTAGCGTTTTTGCCCTCGCAAAGTCCTCCGCTTTGTTACAAAATTGTAGATGCCGCCTTTTCCTTCTTCGTTTCCCAGGATACCAGTTCTGAACGGTGCTGTATTTTAATCTCCGCATCATCCATAGCTATCAACTCCACCACAGCTGCGTGCAATTGATTTTCATCCCGCATTGGCGCTGTGCAGCCCTCCAAATAACTTACATAGCTTCCGCTATCTGCCACGACCAGGGTGCGCTCAAATTGTCCCGTTTGTGCATCGTTAATTCTAAAATACGTACTCAATTCCATCGGACAACCTCACTCCTTTTGGAATGTAGCAAAACGAGCCGTCCGTAAATACGGCAGCATTTAAGGCGGCATAGAAATTATCGTTAGTCGGCACTACGCTGCCCATATATTTCTGAATCAATTCAGGATGGTTTTGCACGGCCTCTGAAAACGAACAGAAAAATTATTCCAAGTTCTCCGAGTTTCTCTTTGAAGCTTGTTTCAACACTGACGCTATCCACCACTACATCCACAGCAACTCCCGTTAATCTCTTTTGCTCTTCGGTGCTGATTCCAAGCTTGTCATACATAGATTTTAACTCTGGATCGAGTTCATCTAAACTGTTCAACCGCTTCTTGGTTTTTTGGAGCTGAGTAGTAATATAGGTCTTGAAAATTGATTGGAGGATAGTGAATATGCGCCCATTTCGGCTCAACCATTTCCTTCCAAGTTTGAATGCGTTGAGTCGATAATCCAACATCCATTGAGGTTCGTTTTTTTTCGCGGATATCAAGCGAATGTATCCTCATTTAACCCTTTGGAGCTTTGTCTGACTCAAAATTTGAAACAAATCCAAATTCGTATTTCTTGCTCTTAAGTTCTTCTGCTAATTCCGTTTCAGTATACGCCATTCGTCCGATTTGTAATTAAATTGAAAAGCTCTCTCCGCACCCACAAGTGCGACTCGCATTGGGATTCACAAATTGAAATCCTTTGCCATTTAATCCCCCTGCAAAGTCAAGCTCTGTTCCGATTAGGTATAAAAAGCTCTTCTTGTCGACAACGATCTTCAGCCCTTTATCCTCGAAAACTTTGTCGTCATCTTTTAGTTCTGTATCAAAATCCATCAGATAGCTGAGTCCTGAGCAAACCTCCGCCTTTCACCCCAACACGGATGAAAGCATTGTTCAAGTTCTGCTCGCTCATTAGCTTCAATGCTTGATCCTTGGCGCTATCACTAACTTTTATCATGATGTCAAAACAGTTTTGGTTTTTAAAAGTTCAAAGTTATTTAGAAAGAATCTAAATAGACTCAATTATCCGCGAAAATACTGGATTAAAGATGAAAAATCGACCGATCGCCTATCGAACTTCTTGTCCGAATTTTAGTTTCAATCGCTTTCGAATGAAATAGGTAGTCGCATAGAGAAACGGGGTGTCCGCCAGAGCGACCAATGATTTAAAAGCCCATCCGTCAAGAATATAGTGCCCCATTGTTTCCCACGGCAGCTTTCCATAAAAAAGTACGATGACTACTAAGCTCGTATCCACGAGTTGAGAAAGGATGGTTGACATGTTGTTTCTGAGCCATAAATGGCGACCGTTGGTCAATTTTTTCCAAAAATGAAAAAGCCTTACATCAACAAATTGGGCGAATATGTAAGCAGTTGCTGAAGCAAAAATGACCCTTTTTGAGTTGCCAAAAGCCGTCTGAAACAGCTCATCAGATACAGGAGAACCAACGATAGCGGGAAAGGCATTTCCAAGCCAAAGAATGAAAAGTGTGAACCCTAGGGCAAAAAACCCCATAAACACGACTTTATTGGCGCTCTTTCGCCCGTAAATCTCACTTAGAATGTCTGTTATAAGAAATGTGATTGGATAGGGCAAAACGCCAGCCGAAAGGGTGAAAATATAAAACCCCAAATCCACATGAACGAACTTATTTGCAATGAGATTGCAAACGACCAAAGCGGTAATGAACAGGACCGCAAGTAAGAGATAAAGGGTGTCGGCCTTATGACGCAGTGCTCGGTTCATAAAGCAAATGAAGCGTATTTCAATTAAAGTAGAGCCTGCTGCCCAGATGTCTCAATCAAAACAATAGTGAAGCGGTTTTGTTTGCTCTTTATTTGCAACGCAAATGAAAGCAGCAATCATAGGATCCGGGGTAGCGTCACTGGCAATTAGCATCCGTTTAGCCAAACTTGGATATGATGTCCAAGTGTTTGAGGCTAATGAATCGATAGGCGGTAAACTCTATTCATTCCATCAAGACGGCTATCGTTTTGATGGCGGTCCTTCTTTATTCACAATGCCAATGTATGTCACGGAATTGTTGGCGCTAGCTGACCTCAATGAAACGGATGTTTTTGATTACGAAGAATTAGAAGAATCCTGTCGATATTTCTGGCCCGATGGAAGTCAATTGAAAGGCTTCTCTAACCCCGAAAAGTTCGCGCAAGAAGCCGAGCAAGCATTTGGCGTTGACCGAAACACCGTTCTTGCATATTTTGATCACATCAAATCTATTTATGAAAGTAGTGGGAAGATTTTCTTGGAAAAAATCACTGCATCAATCAGAAACATGGTTGAGCAAAGATGCTTTGAGCGCTTTGCTTAAAATCCATCGATTCGATCTTTTTAAGTCGATGCACCAGGCAAACTTAAAGCAATTAAAGGAGCCTCATTTGGTGCAATTATTCGATCGTTTCGCCACTTACAACGGCTCGAACCCCTATAAAGCTCCAGGCATCCTCAACGTAATTCCTTGGTTGGAACATGGGTTTGGAACGTTCTTTCCTAAAGGTGGTATGAGGCAAATTCCTATCGCTTTGGAGCAAGCAGCTAAAAAACTTGGCGTTCAGTTTCACACCAATTGTTTGGTAAAAGAGATTTTACACGACAAGAAAGGAGCTAATGGTTTGCTGGTCCAAATGCAGTCGGAAGGCGATCAAACCTTCCAAGCCGATGTAGTCGTTTCTAACAGCGATGTTTATTATACCTATGAAAACTTGCTTCCTAATGTCCCAACCCCAAAACGGATTAAAACTCAGGAACGTTCTGGATCCGCTGTTGTTTTTTACTGGGGAATTGCTAGATCCTTTCCTGAACTTCACCTTCATAACATCTTCTTTTCTAACGATTACAAGAAGGAGTTTGAAACGCTTTTTACTGAAAAACAGCTGCCCGAAGATCCGACTGTATACGTTAATGTTTCCAGTAAACTAGAAAAAAGCGATGCTCCTGAATCATGCGAAAATTGGTTTGTAATGATCAATGCTCCTTCGCATGAAAGCCAAGATTGGAGAAATTCAATTAGCCAGTTAAGGGCGCGAGTCATCAAGATTTTAGGTGATCGTCTTCAAGTTAATCTAGAAAAACTTATCGCTACCGAACGCATTTGGTCTCCACCTGACATTCAGCGAGACACCATGAGTTTCAAGGGCGCTTTATACGGTACAAGTTCGAATAGTCAATTGGCGGCATTCTTAAGGCATCCAAATTTTTCAAATCAGCTTGAACATTTATACTTCTGTGGCGGATCTGTTCATCCTGGAGGCGGGATTCCTTTGGCCCTGCTGTCTGCAAAAATCACTTCAGAAATCATTACAGACCATGAGGCTGAATAGATCTTCAATCTCCATAGTTGTTTTAATCATATTCTACTTTGTAGGTGTCGTTGGCGTTCTGTTTGGTGATGCTAAATCTTTCCTTCTTTTGACTCCGGCAAATCTTCTATTGACGCTTTTCATTCTTCTGATAAACGACAGGAACATCAATACCCATTGGCGCCTTTTTTTAATTACCGCTTTAGGCGGATTGGCAATAGAAATCATTGGAGTAAATACTGCGTTCCCTTTTGGACATTACAGTTACGGAGCAACCCTCGGATGGAAACTTTTCCAGACGCCATTCATCATTGGAGTGAACTGGCTATTGTTGATTTACGCCACCAATTCGATTGCTTCCTACGCGAACCTAACTGCTTTTTCAAAGTCCATGTTAGCTGCTGTGCTTATGGTTTTACTAGACTTTTTAATAGAACCGGTGGCTATCGCGTTTGACTTTTGGACATGGACAGCGAAGGCTGTACCAATCGAAAATTATATCGCTTGGTTTCTCATTTCGTTTGGCATGTCTTTATTCTGGCAGCGGAGCCAATTTGCCTTCAAGCAATCCATTGGTATCACCATCTACCTCTTGCAGGTGCTTTTCTTTGGTTGTATATTTCTTTGGGCATAAAAAAACCTAGCCAATTAAGAACTAGGTTTTTTAGGGTAGGTTAGTAATAATTTATTGAAACAAATTATTGGCTATCCAAACACATACGCTACGACACAAAGTGTAAGGAAAGTGCTAAAATATTGTGTCTATGGACAGAACGTGAAATTTGGTGACGAAATGCAAAAGTTTGTATTTGAGCTGCTTTTATTGGACATTAAACATCAATGCCTCGTTGTCAATTAAATATAACTGCTGATAACAACTAATAGAAAAATGGCGAGTAACACATGTCGGATTAAAACGACTAGTTTATTCATGGCTACTTAGGTTTTGCTGATTCAAAGTCTAATCATTCAGGGCCTCCATTCATTGGCCTTCAATTGATTAGCTGAAAAGTAGAAAAGCAAATAGGTTGAGCGTAGAAATGAGGACGGACGGTCTTAACTATGAGGACGAATTGCTTAGACTATGCCCATTCTGTCCTTTAATTCTCGAATGTGGGATCGAGATACACTGACCGACTCATCACCAATTTGCAACTCGCTGCCACTTAAGCGTTTGATTTTATTCAAATTAACAACCGTATTGCGATGCACTCGATAAAACTGAGAAGTAGGAACCGATTTTATGAACCAATCTAGCGTGTATCGCACTAAAAATCGCTTATCTGCAGTTGAAATCTGAATATAGTTCCCATCGCTTCGGGCGAGAAGAATGTCATCAAACTCCAATTGACACATTTCCCAACCATCCTTAAACTTTAGTGACCCCCTTTGCGTTTCAAGACCCATGAAAGCGAGTTCCGCAGCCGCAACGACATCAGCGCTCTTAAAGGGCTTGGTGATGTATGATCTTGGCTTCATTTCAATGGCCTGGTTGATGATTTTTTTATCCGAATGTGCCGTAATGAAAATAAAGGGAATGAAGTGGGCATCGTTTATTGTTTGAGCAATCTCAAGCCCAACCAATTGTTTGTCCATTTGAATATCTAGAAGTGCTAGCCCAAATTCATGATGCTCCAATGCCTCAAGTGCTGAAGATTTATCGTGTGCCATGCTCACCTCCTTAAAACCATTTGAGCGCAAGATGTCGCTTAAGTGTTCAGCCAAGATCACTTCATCTTCAACGATTAAAATATGTTTATTCATTTAGTGGAAAGGATAGTTTATACAATACTCCATGCTGGGATTCCATTAAAAATTTTCCTTTCAGTTGGCGTCTAAACATGTCGATAAGCCACGTACCAAGTCCGATGTATGATTTTTCAGAATACCCAATCCCATTGTCCTGATAGGTAAACGTAACTGTATTTTCCTCATAACTCGCAATCAAATCGATTGAAACTCTAGGCTCCTTCTCATCATCGAAGGCATACTTTTTCGAATTGGTGACTAATTCCGAGATAATCATCCCGAGATAAATACATCTGGAAATGCTGAATCTCAAGGCTTCAATATTCAAATCGATGCATACAACTTGATCCATAGATGGACCAATGCTATTGATGGAATTGATGATGCTCTTAATATACTCCTTCACATCCACCTTATCCATATCAGACTGATCATATAGTCGCTCATGGACGAGCGCAATGGCTGATATACGCCTCGAAATATCGTTTAGAGCCTCGTCTTGACCTAAGGCATTCTTATCTGTCACTTGCATCTCCACCAGGGTTAAAATAAACTGTAGGTTATTCTTTACTCGATGGTGAACTTCCTGCAAGAGCGCCTCTTTTTGCGCAACAGACTCATTAAGTGATTCATTTTGCTCTTTAATAATCTCTTGCTGCGCAGCAAAGGTCTTAGAGCGAGCTACCAACCTTCTATACACTATAAATAAAACTACTATGATGACAAAGGCACTGACAAGCCCAATTAGAAAAAGAGTGCCCAACGACCTTTCCTTTTCCACTTCTTCATTCACACTTAAATTCTCAAGCTCGGCTGCCACAAGCTTCTTCATGGCAGACTCGTGTTGATATTTTACATGAAGCTCTGATAGCTGCGTGTTAAACAGTTTTTCTAATAGGCTTTGCTCTAGATTTTGACCAGAATCCATTAAGACATTGCCTGATCATATTCACCAAGTTGAAACAGGAGACGGCCTTTTCCCTGTAATGCCAAATAAGAAATAGATGGTATATGGTGCTTGGTACAAATGAAAAGTAGGTCATCGTATAATTTGAGCCCTTCTTCCGGATCGAGATCCCCTTTTATTCGAACGATAGCTAAAAGTGAATTAGCCTCGTAGTGGGGGCGACCTAATTTTCGCCAAATGGATAGCGCTTTTTCCAGGTTTTTTAGGGCCGAATCAATGTCTTTCAATGCATAATAAGCGGCCCCAAGTTCATTGTAGGAGATATCCTGATGCTCTAACAGTCCACTAGCCGTTGAATAAGACAACGACTTCATAGAATAATCGATTGCTCGATCTGGATTCTTTTCATATTCATAAGCAATAGCCGCTAATCGATGCCACGCTCTAGCCATTACCCGAGGACTAAATTGAGCCAGTCCACTATCCAATTTGACGATATATCGCAATTGAAGTATTGCAAGATCATATTGTTCAGTACTGCGATAAAACTCCGCTAGACTTATTTTGGCATCAGCCGATTCATTGATTAACTCCGCCCTATCGAATATTCGAATAGCTTCTTCATAATTCAACGTGGCCCTGTGTAGGTCTTGTCGAATCTTAAACAACTCTGCCTCAATCAATAAATATCGGGCTATTAGCACTGAATCGGTACAATTCGAAATTACAGCTTGAGTTTGCTCGGAAATTTGCTCACCTTTCAAATAATCTGCTTCCCACACACTTTCCTGCAATTCGCATGCGGCTTTTGCGACTATATATTCTGGGCTGCTTGGAGATAGTTGGTTTAAGGCTTCGCAGTCAACGGAAGATTGCGCGAAAATAGAAATCACTTGAATCCACATTACCAATAAAGGAATGCTGGACCGAAGGATATTTCTGACCTTAAATGTTTTTGACATGAACCGAAGTCTGGATGAACTTATGCTTAAACGGTAAATATATCTGGTTCGCAGGCTCCAGCCAAAAAGTAAAATCTGGCAAATAAAAAACGCCCAAATTAAAAAGTCAGGCGTTTAATGTTTGGGTTAGAACTAGTCTTTAATTGAACTATTAATTCCAAACCTTGGGACAATCCAAACAAATTCAATAAATCGCATGATAATCAAATAAGAGTGATAAATCACCTTTTGAAGGTGAGAACAACATCAACCTAAAATATCGAACGAGCCACTCAATCGGCTTGTAATTTTTAGCCTTGGTCAGTGTAGATTGAAAAAGCGTGCTTAAAACCAGCAGGAGATTATCGCATGAGCGCCAAGGACAATTACAACTCAAACCCCTAATTATTCTTCGATTGGGCTGTTTATTGATTAGGCTAACTCATCTCGGCTTCATTGGAAACATTTTTTACTTTTTTTGTTTCCTATTTAAATATCGTTTCTAGCTTTGCGCCCTCAATGAAAATAGTACAAGACGATAAAGGCAACGAAATACTCTTAAAAACCGCACAATTGTTCATGCGGTTTGGTATAAAGAGCATGACCATGGATGACGTTGCGAGGCAGCTTGGTATTTCAAAAAAGACGCTTTATATCTACGTTGCCGATAAAAACGATCTCGTCAAAAAAGTGATGATGGGTATCGTTGAACATGAAAAAATTCAATCCGACAACATTTGTAAAGCACATGAAAACGCTATTGATATCCTTTTCGCGCTGAGCAAGGATGTTAGTCAAAAATTCGGACAGGTTCATCCAAGCATCAACTATGATCTTCAAAAATATCATCCCGAAGCGTGGCAGATTTTCAATGAATTCCAAACCACTTTCATCACGAGCTGTATTCAACAAAACGTTGAGCTGGGGATTAAACAAGGGTTATATCGCGACAATCTTGACCCCTTTTTAATAGCAAAGTTTTATTCGTCAAAGCTTTATATGTGCAGTGATGGTATAACCTTTCAGCAAGATCAATACTCGTTTCAGAAAATATACCTCGAAATGATGCGCTATCACATACGTGGTATCGCAAGCGAAGAAGGGTTAGCCTACCTCAAAGAAAAAGTCAAACAAGAAAACCACCAACTTTAACAATGAATCGCATCAACATACTTTGCACTATTGCGGGTATTGTCCTTGTAGCAAATGCATCTGCTCAGCAGGCTCAAAGCTTCTCTTTAGATGAGGCTGTTTCTTATGCAGTAAAGCATAATTATCAACTGCAACAGGCGACATTTGATCTCGACATTTCAAAACGAAAAGTCAAGGAAACCACAGCAATCGGCTTACCTCAAATCAACGGAGAAGCCTCCTATAATAACTTCATAGATATTCCTACCCAAGTTGCCGAGGCTAGCGCTTTTGATCCAACGGCACCGGCTGGAGTCTTAGTTCCGTTACAATTCGGTTTACCTCATTCTATGTCTGCCGGATTAACCGCCTCCCAGCTCATCTTTGATGGCTCTTATTTTGTTGGCCTAAAGGCAGCTAAGGAATACGTTCGTGCGAGCGAACTTGGACTTGCACAGACCGAGTCAGAAATTAAGAACAGCGTAGCTCAAACGTACATTTCCGTGCTTGCCTCCCAAGAAAATGTATTGGCTCTTATTGAAAACAAAAGCAACATTGAACGCATTTTCAAAGAGACATCAGCCCTATACGAAAGTGGGTTTTTAGAAAAACAAGATGCAGATCAGATGAAGCTGCTTCGATCAAACGTTAACAACCAACTGGACTACGCAAAGCGTCAAGAGGCTAATATCTTGAATCTTCTGAAGTTTCAAATGGGTATTCCAGTTAGCGACAGTATTGGCCTGACCGATAATATTGAAGCGCTAGTTGAGTCTCAATCTGGAGCCAGTCTGTCTCTTTTGGAACAGCCTTTCTCCCCAGACAAACACATTGATTTTCAAACCTTAGAACAAGGTGAAAAACTCACCCTATTGTCCCTGTCAAATGAGCGAGCTCGCTTTTATCCTCAGTTGAGTGCGTTTTTCAATCACAGTCAAAATGCCTATCGAAAAGATTTCGACTTTATGAAAAGTGGTGGAGCTTGGTACCCAACAACTTTATGGGGTGTTCAATTAAAAGTGCCCATTTTCAGCTCACTTCAAGGCAGGCAACGCACCGCTCAGGCTAAATTGGAAGTTGCTAAAATTCAAAGCCAAAAACTGCAGGTAGAACAAAGCTTGAACATGCAGGCCATGAGTGCCAAAAGCAACTACAGCAGCGCTTTAGACCGCTATAATACGGTAAAGGAAGACCTTGAATTGGCAAAGAGCATTAAGGAACGAACACTCATAAAATACAACGAAGGACTTGCCTCAAGCACAGATATTACGGCAACCGAAAACCAGTATTTAACCTCCTTGGGAAATTACATTAACACAACTCTAGAACTACTCAATTCGAGATTGGCTTTGGACAAAGCACTCGGAAATTAATACAGCCATGCAAAAATCAAACGTACCAACCATTAAGTTGAGCGCATTCTGCGCTATTCTAGCCTCTTCGGTGCTCCTCACAGCTTGCGGAGGTGGATCTTCTGAAGATGCAGCTGCTGACGAAGCAAATCAAACTCACGCTGAGCATTCAACGCATATCACTGTATTGCAATTGGAGCCAACGCGATTCGAACACTTTTTTACGGTTCAAGGTGTTGTTGAAACCGACCAGAATGCTCAGCTTTATCCAGAAGCACCAGCTCGAATTGTTTCAATTAACGCCAAAGAAGGCGATAGGGTTAGTCAAGGCCAAGTCCTGATGGTTCTTGATAGTCGAGTGATTGACAATCAAATGGAAGAACTGAAACTTCGACTCGATTTAGCTGAGTTGATCTTTAAAAAGCAAGAAGGGCTTTGGAGTCAGGAAATTGGATCTGAAATTCAATACCTCGAGGCAAAAAACAACTTCGAATCATTGGAGCAAAACTTAGAAACACTAAAAGCTCAAAAGGCCCTTTACACCATAAAAGCTCCCTTTTCTGGCATCTTGGATGAGATCAACCCCAAGGAAGGCGAAATGGCGAATCCAGCAATGCCCGTGGCTCGCTTGATTAATATGGAACGTGTTTATATCAAATCTGATGTGACGGAGCGGTACTTAGCAACGATCAAAGCGGGTGATGCTGTCGTAGTTAATTTCCCAAGCCTAGGAATTGTGAAAAACACCACGATTCAGCGACTTGGCAACTTTATCAATCCTGCAAATCGAACTTTTAAGGTTCGACTTTCCCTTGATAACTCCGACTTATCCTTAAAGCCCAACCTTTTAGGAGAATTAAAGATTCGTGATTATAGCGCAGATAGTGCAGCCGTTATTCCGACTTCGCTGATTCAATCGACCCCGAGCGGACAAGAATTCATTTACATTTTGGAAGACAGCAAAGCGAAAAAAGTTGAGATCACAACAGGAATAAGTTATGAAGGTCACGTAGAGGTTTTATCTGGCCTAATGGGAACAGAGACTTTAATCGATAAAGGGGCTAGATCTGTAAAAGACGGTGACCTTGTTTCAATCGAATCCTAAGCATACTTTAAAAACCTGAATCCTGATGGAATCAAATCAAAACAAAAATCTTCTTCGACAATTTAGACTGAGCTCGGTTAGCATCAACAACCGAATGACGGTGTTGGTAGTCTTGGTCATCCTCGTTATTGCGGGAAGCACCGCTTATTTTAACATGCCTAGGGAAGCATTTCCTGAGGTAGTAATTCCGCAAATTTATGTCGGTACGCCCTACCCTGGAAACTCACCCATAGACATAGAGAAACTAGTAACGCGACCATTGGAAAAGGAAATCGGTTCTATATCCGGAATTGACCGAATGACTTCGACCTCTGTGGAAGGTTACTCAACCATTTTTATCGAATTCGACTTTAGCATTACGCCAGACGAGGCGCTAAGAAAGGTGAAAGACAAGGTTGATGTTGCCATGGGCGATCCCGAGTTTCCACGAGACTTACCAGCCGATCCGAATGTGTTTGAAATGAACATTTCAGAGCTAACGCCAGTAATGAACATCAACCTAAGCGGTGATTTCAGCATCGATCAACTGAACAAATACGCAGAGTATTTAGAAGACCAAATTGAAAAACTACCTGAAATTACCGAAGTTGACATTAGAGGCGTTCAAGACAAAGAAATGAAGGTCAATGTGGACCTGTTTCAATTGCAGGCAAACAAGCTTAGCTTCAACGATATTTCTCAGGCTATACAAGGTGAAAACGTAACCATTTCAGCAGGAAGTTTGCTGGAAGGTTCGATGCGCAGGACGGTGCGCGTTGTGGGCGAAATTGAATCGGCCGAGGAATTAGGAGATATTATCATAAAACAGGAAAATCAAGAAATCGTTTACTTGAAAGATGTGGCCGAAATTGTCTTTGAAGAAAAAGAAGCCGAGAGTTATGCCCGACAGGCTACAAAGCCCGTGGTAATGGTTGATGTGAAAAAGCGCGCTGGTGAAAACTTGATTAATGCTGCAGATCAAATCGTTGAAATCCTAGAATATGCGAAAGAGAATGAGTTTCCTGACAACTTAGAAATCACGTTAACGGGTGATCAAAGTAAGCAAACACGAACCCAGGTTTCGGAATTAGAAAACAGCATCATCTTCGGGATGATCTTGGTAATCACCGTTTTGCTCTTCTTCTTGGGACTTCGAAATGCCCTTTTCGTTGGAACAGCCATTCCGCTGTCCATGTTCATCGCCTTCTTCATACTCAATGCAGCTGGCGTCACCTTGAATATGATGGTTCTGTTTTCGCTCGTGCTTGCACTTGGAATGTTGGTTGACAACGGTATCGTTGTCGTGGAGAATATTTATAGGCTCATGGACGAAGGAATGAACGCTATTGATGCAGCGAAATATGGAGTTGGCGAGGTAGCTTGGCCAATTATTGCCTCCACGGCAACCACATTGGCTGCGTTCACACCGCTCATTGTTTGGCCTGGAATCATGGGCGAATTCATGTTCTTTTTGCCTATGACATTGATCATTGTACTTGGCTCTTCGCTATTCGTGGCCTTGGTTATCAATCCAGTGTTGACCGCCATGTTTATGAAAACCGAAGAAAAAGAGATGAAGGCGATGAATGCGATTGTTATAGGATTCGTTTTAATTTTTCTCGGAATTCTTGAGACCTTCCATTCCGTATGGTTTGGCAATTTCATTGCCTTGGGTGGAATTCTCGTCATGAGCACCAAATTCATACTCACACCAGCAACAAATTATTTTCAAGCGAACATTATTCCTTGGTCAGAGCGTTTATATGAGCGGGTGCTTCGAAATGTTTTCCGAGGCAAAAATCCATTGTGGTATTTCTTTGGAACGATTGGCTTATTAATCGTCTCTTTTATTCTGCTTGACGCCTTTATGCCTAAGGTGGTTTTCTTTCCATCCAACATGCCGAACTATGTGAATGTGTTTATTGAAGCTCCGATTGGAACGGATATAGAAACAGTGAATGGAATTACCAAAGGAGTCGAGGCCAAAATCCTAGACTATACGGATCAATTCATGGTAGAAGAAGAGGAAAACGGCATCAAGAGTCATTACAATTTTTTGGTAGAATCCGTCATTGCTCAAGTTGGTTCGGGTACGTCAGATCCAAACGAAGGCCCGTCCATGGCAGCAACACCTAACAAGGCTCGAATTACGGTTTCGTTTGTACAGTTTCAGCACAGAAGGGGTGAAAGCACAAATAAAGTCATGGATGATATTCGAGCGCTTATTTCCGAAACACCTGGTGTAACTATAACAGTCGATAAAGATCCCGCAGGCCCACCGCAAAAAAAGGCCATAAACATTGAAGTGTCGGGTGATAATTATGACAATATACTTATTGAGGCCAACGCAGTAATGGCTTATATCAACGATCAAGACATTGCGGGAGTTGAAGAATTAAAGCTCGATGTGGGAATTGGAAAACCTGAAATGCCCGTTGAAATTGATCGCGCAAAGGCAAGAAGATATAATATATCTACTGGTCAAATTGGATCAACACTTCGAAATTCATTGTTTGGAATGGAAGTAAGCAGTTTTAAAAGCGGTGAAGACGATTATCCAATTATGGTGCGACTTCAGGACAAGTATCGCTATGACGAGGACATGATGATGAATCAGCTTGTGACTTTTAGAGATCAAACCAATGGGCGCATTCAGCAAGTGCCGATTTCGGCCGTAGCAAAAGCTCAACGCTCAACCACGTTTAGTGCCGTGAAGCGAAAAAATCAAAAACGCTTGATTACGGTTTCTTCAAACGTGCTCGAAAGTCACAATGCGAATGAAGTGGTTGAAGAAATTAAAACCGCTGTGGAAGCCTATAAGGTTCCCGAAGATGTGACCATAAAATTCACAGGTCAGATGGAAGATCAGGAAAAGGAAATGTCCTTTTTAAGTACAGCTTTGATGATTGCGGTTTTCTTAATCTTTTTAATCCTTGTGGCACAATTCAATTCCGTATTAACCCCTTTCATCATTGTCGGTTCGGTAGTGTTGAGTTTGATAGGTGTTTTCCTCGGACTTATCATCTTCCAAATGGATTTTGTGATCATGATGACCATGATTGGAATCATTTCACTAGCCGGAATTGTAGTGAACAATGCCATCGTTTTGATTGACTACACCAAACTGATTATGGATAGGAAGCGCATAGAATTAGGTCTTGGCGAAGCCGCTAAGCTTCCCCTTGATGTATTAGTCGATTGCATGGTTGATGGCGGTAAAAAACGACTTCGTCCTGTACTCCTAACAGCCATTACAACCGTTCTAGGATTGGTTCCATTAGCGATTGGATTGAACATTGACTTTATTTCCCTGCTAACGGAATACGATCCTAAAATTTACATGGGTGGAGATAATGTGGTGTTTTGGGGACCAATGAGTTGGACCGTAATTTTCGGATTAACCTTCGCCACATTCTTAACTCTTGTCATCGTCCCTGTTATGTATTACTTGAAAACTCGGTTCGCATATCGGCTTGCTGGGGAGAATGAAATGCATCTATAATTATTAAAAGGTGTTGGGTTAAAGTACCCCAACACCTTTTTTATTTTCATTCGTTCAAACGCTCATTTTTTAAATGTTAACCCGCTTGAATTCAATACCCTTGCATTAGTGGATTCTTATTCGTGACTTTTATCGCATTGTTTGTGAAAATTGTCACCGTAATTTGCATTTAAGATTCCAAAGAACTGGCTGCCTTTCTTCATGCTAGGAGCAGCCTTTGTTTATTTTCGTTCCGTTGTAAATTCAAGCTTATGAAGGTTTTTTCCGCGTTTATTTGTACTGTTGCTATCTGTCGCTTTTCAACTCAGTGCACAGGTCTATAACCCTGTTTCATGGACGTTTAGCCACAAACTTGATGGCGATGAACACGCCATCTTACAGTTTAAGGCCAAGATAGAGAAGGGCTGGCATGTCTATTCTACGACCATCGAGGATGGAATCGGTCCAATTCCTACCGTAATCGATTTTCAAAAAATGGAAGGCGCGAGTCTTGTAGGCGGCATTAAAGAACCTAAGCCACATAAGGACTACGATCCCAACTTCGACATGGAGTTGCTTTGGTTTGAAAATTCCGTTACCATCGAGCAACGAGTAAAACTGAACGCCCCATTTGCCAAAGTCGTTGGCGAATTGACCTACATGACTTGTGATGATTCAAAATGCCTGCCCCCAGAATACCTAGCGTTTGAATTTGATATTGAAGCTGCCGTAAAACCAAAGGCCGCGGCCCCAGCTGGAGAGCCTCAATTACCACAAAAAGCGGATAAGCCATCGAGTCAAACTTCGGAAGAAGCTGCTGCATCTAAGCCCAATGAGGTCAAGGAAGACTCCGATAATAAAGAAGAATCTGGCGGACTAAAAAATCCTGTTAAATGGTCGTTTGAAGCGGAAAAGCTCGCCAACGGTAATTATGTAATTCGAGCGCATGCAACAATCCAGGAAGGCTGGCATGTTTACTCCATTTCACTACCTGAAGACGATGGACCAGTGGCAACTGAACTTAAATTAACTGGCGGTGATTACGAATTACTCGGTGAGTTGAAGGAAATCGGAGAAATGCACTCCGAATACGATCCAAATTTCATGATGGATTTGAGCTATTATGCTGACGAAATGACTTTAGAGGCGGAGGTAAAAGTGAACGGAACCGACACCGTTCATGGACATGTCTATTTCATGTGCTGCGATGCGGAAATGTGTTTACCTCCAGATGAAATTGAGTTTCATCTTGACCCAGTTTCAGGAAGCATCATAGGGCCAAAAGTTGAAGTTCAAGCAGAAGATGAAAATTCTGACACCCTTGATTCTGGCGAATCGGATGAAGATAAGGATGAAACTAAATCGCTCTGGGGTATCTTTTTTTGGAGCTTTCTAGGTGGATTTGCTGCGCTATTAACGCCATGCGTATTCCCGATGATTCCAATGACGGTCAGTTTCTTTACAAAACAAAGTAAGACGAAGGCCAAGGGAATATCGAATGCTGTGGTCTATGGTTTATTCATCATTTTCATTTTACACCATACTTGGTTTTGCAGTAACCAAAATTTTTGGTGCCGATGCACTCAACGCCTTATCTACAAACGTCTGGTTCAACCTCGCATTTTTTGTACTACTCATCGTTTTTGCCATTTCCTTCCTTGGCGCCTTCGAAATCACCCTACCTTCATCCTTCGTTAATAAAGTCGATCAAGCCTCCGATCGGGGAGGATTTGTTGGGATTTTCTTCATGGCTTTCACTCTCGCGCTTGTTTCATTCAGTTGCACAGGCCCGATTATTGGTACGTTGCTCGTAGAGGCGGCTGTGCACGGTGGTGTTTCTGGACCTTTAGTCGGTATGGGCGGTTTCTCGTTGGCTTTGGCATTGCCATTTGCGCTATTTGCCGCCTTTCCAGGTTGGCTAAACTCCCTACCAAAATCTGGAGGATGGCTGAATTCAGTTAAAGTGGTTCTAGGTTTTCTAGAAATCGCTCTTGCCTTCAAATTTTTATCGAACGCAGACTTAGTGGTTCAAGCTGGTTACTTACAACGTGAAGTTTTTATAGCAATTTGGATTGCCGTGTCCACGATGTTAACCATGTATTTACTCGGTTTTATAAAATTGCCTCACGATTCCCCATTGGATCATCTTTCTGTAGGTCGTACCCTCGTAGCCACTTTCTTTTTGATGTTTACCATCTATTTAATCCCAGGTCTCTGGGGCGCTCCATTAAAACTTATCAGCGGCTTCCCTCCTCCCGCATTTTATAGCGAGTCGCCAACGGGTTTTGGAGGCGGCGGTGGTGTCGTTGCCAATCAAACTGCTATTCCTGAGGGTGCTGACCCTTCGCATTGTCCCCACGGACTCAATTGCTTCCATGATTATGAGAAAGGATTGAAATATGCCAAATCAGTCAACAAACCCATTCTTTTAGATTTTACAGGTTGGGCTTGTGTGAATTGCAGAAAAATGGAAGAGCAAGTTTGGAGCGACCCTCGCGTTTTAAAAGTTCTTCAAGACGAAGTCGTTCTTATATCCCTTTACGTTGACGAAAAGACTCCACTGCCCGAAGCAGAACAGTATGTTTCGGCTGAAACAGGTAAAAAAGTGAAAACGATCGGAAACAAATGGGCCGATTTTCAAATCAAAAACTTCAATACCAACGCTCAACCTCAATATATTATCGTGGATCATGGCAGTTTAGAGCCTTTGAATGGCACTGCTGCATACGATCCAGATATAGAAAAATATATGCTTTGGCTCGGAAAAGGAATTAAGGCCTACGAAAGCGAAAGCCATTAGCCTGACCTTCATTCGGTTGAAAATGGGTTAACAACTTCTACAAAATACCTGCTTGAATTCACTCGTCCCTGACCTACATTTGAGACAACGGCTTAGCCATGTCAGAAATCGAACAAAAGCATATCGACCGCTATTTGTTGCTTGAAAAGCTTCACCACAGGCTTGAAGGCAGTCTGCACAGCAGCTCAGATATTTTGAGCGCTGCATACGGACTCGGCTTCGAGACAGACTACGCACTCGATTTGCTGAAGTATCTTAAAGTAAACGGCTACATCGAAGCGATAGGCAAAACCACCAACGTCATGCTCACTCCGTTCGGTCTTCGCACTGCAATGCGAATTGATTTAGCCGCTTAAGCCGCCATTTATTTCCCCTTTCTTACTTTGCACGATCATTTCATCCTATGCTCGTAAAAACATTCGGAAGCGCTGTACAAGGTGTTGATGCCACAACCATCACGGTTGAGGTAAACATTGATAAAGGCATAAATTTCTCTTTAGTTGGGTTGCCTGATAGTGCAGTAAAAGAGAGTCAACACAGAATTGATGCAGCGCTGGCAAATACTGGTTATAAAATTCCGGGTAAAAAAATCATCATCAACATGGCGCCTGCTGATATCCGCAAGGAAGGTTCGGCCTACGACATGACGCTAGCCATCGGAATTTTGGCGGCTTCAGAACAAATCGATTCCAGTCGAGTTGGCGACTACATCATAATGGGGGAGTTGGCGCTTGACGGTGCATTGCGCCCTGTAAAAGGAGTCTTACCTATTGCCATTCAGGCGAGAAAAGAAAAGTTTAAGGGCATTATTCTACCAAAGGCAAATGCACTGGAAGCAGCCATTGTAAGTGATTTGGAAGTGCTCGGGGCGCAAAACATTAAGGAAGTCATTGACTTTTTTGATGGTAAATCGACCATTGAACCAACCATCCTCGATACTAGGGAAGAATTCTACAATCGATTGAATGAGTTTGACGTGGACTTCAGCGATGTAAAAGGTCAAGAAAACATAAAACGCGCTTTAGAAATTTCTGCTTCAGGCGGACACAATGCTATTTTGATCGGCCCTCCAGGAGCGGGTAAGACCATGCTGGCAAAGCGCATCCCTACGATTCTCCCTCCAATGAATCTTCATGAAGCGCTGGAAACAACAAAAATTCATTCTGTCGCTGGACGAATCAAGGACGATCATGGTTTGATTACCGGTCGGCCTTTTCGATCGCCACACCATACCATCAGCGATGTAGCCCTAGTTGGAGGCGGAAGCTTTCCTCAACCAGGAGAAATCTCACTGGCGCATAATGGTGTGTTATTCTTAGACGAGTTGCCTGAATTCAAACGCACCGTACTCGAAGTCATGCGTCAACCCATGGAAGAGCGCAGGGTAACAATCAGCAGAGCACGATTTTCTGTTGATTATCCAACATCTTTTATGTTGATCGCGTCCATGAACCCATGCCCTTGCGGTTACTATAACCACCCCGAAAAAGATTGCATGTGCGCTCCGGGTGTGGTGCAGAATTATTTGAATAAAATAAGCGGACCGTTGCTCGATCGGATTGACATTCATATCGAGGTTACACCCGTAAAGTTTGATGAGCTCAGCGATAAACGACCCGCTGAATCGAGCCATGATGTTCGCGAACGGGTGATTAAAGCACGTCTGGTTCAAGAGGAGCGCTTTAAGAAGAGTCCGGGCATTTATTGCAATGCTCAAATGACTAAACAAATGATCAACCAGTACTGCGAAATCGATCAAGCTGGGCAAGCTCTGTTAAAACGTGCGATGGAAAGGCTGGGCTTGTCAGCTAGAGCATACGATCGCATTTTAAAAGTGTCTCGTACCATAGCTGATTTGGCAAATTCTGAAAACATCTTGGCCGAACATTTGGCTGAAGCCATTCAATATCGCAGTTTAGATCGAGATAGTTGGGCAGGATAACTGATTAAGTAATTGATAATCTGCTAAATATGTTTGACTACTTTGGTCGTCAACCCTATTTCCCAATCTAGACCATGCGTTTTGCTTTTGTATTATTTCACCTAACACTTCTCGGAATTTTCGCCTCGACCCAAACCTACGCCTGTACTGCAACCACACAATATCCCGCTAATATTGTTGTAACTGACTCAACGTCAATAGCTGCCGTCTCAATCACAACCTGTAACTATGGTGGAGAATATGCCGTGGTAATCCTGTCTGGTAGCTTCACCTACACCTTCGAAAGCAGTATTGCTACGGATTATATCGAAATTACTAACACATCAAATACGACTTTAACCTATGGAACTGGAAGCGTTTCGTACAACAACAGCGGTATTGACACTATTCGCATGCACATTTTCGCCAACAGCTCATGCGGCACACAAAACACATGTCGGGTCACAACGGTAACACGCGATCCCTGCATCGCCACCGTGCAGTTTCCTACATATGTTGATACGGCCAATTCGAACTACGACACGCACTTTGTATCAAATTGCAATTATGCAGGACAGTTTTACGAAATATTGCTTACTGGCGGCCAATATGAAATAAGTAGTTCTGACACTAGCGATATTTTTGTGTTTACAGACACTGCCAATAATTTATTCTTTTCACAACAAACTCCGGTAATTGCTACGGTTACAACAACCACCTTCTTAATTCTTAGAGTTCACATTTTCTCTAACACGTCATGTGGTGCTGAATCAGCTTGTAGAACAACTACCGTTCGCAGACTGCCTTGTGTTGCCACAACTCAATATCCCAACTATACGGTTCAAACCTCTTATGACCCCGCTCCTGACACAATTACGAATTGCAATTATGCCGGTGAATTTGTTGAAATGGATGTTAGCGGTGGAGAAACCTATGAAATGACGAGCGATAGTGCCGATTGGTTTTTTCTAACATTAACGGACGATACTTATCTATCCAGCGGACAAACGCCTTTTGCATTCACTAATCCTTATGGTGATACAACCATGCGCGTCCATATTTTTCGCGATAGCGCTTGTGGTGAAATATCCGCCTGCAGACAGACTTACATTCAATGCACCACACGTCCTGTACCTCCTCCATCTATTAGCTCTTCCGCATCTGTAGCCTGTTTGGCGGAATTACCAATTACGTTAACGGCAGATAGTGCTTTTGTCGGTCAAGTCTATTGGTATAGTGGCAGCTGCAATTCAACCCCAATTGATTCGGGTATTTCAATTCAAGTTAGCCCAAGTTCGAGCACGACATACTTCTGTGTAAATTCTTTCGAAGGGTCGCTTTCTGTTTGTGACTCCATGTTCTTAGAAGTCTATCCAAGTCCTGTGGTTTCCATTGGAAATGTTGTCGATATCCTTTGCTTTGGGGAAACGACCGGATCAGCAGTAGCCACGGGAAGTGCAGGATTGAGCCCTTATGTATACCTATGGTCGAATGGTGAAGATTCAAATCTCATTGATGGCTTAGGTGCTGGATTGTTCACGGTAACATTAACAGACGCCAACGGTTGTTTTGCCTTCGATACTGTCCAAATCAGCGAACCTTCTTCCATCCAGGATAGCCTGTTTTATCAAGCGAATCCGCTTTGCAATGCCGACCAAACTGGAGCGCTTGGAGTATTTATTTCGGGTGGTACTGCACCTTATACATACACCTGGTCGACCGCTCAAACTACGTCAAGCATAACCAACTTGGGGCATGGAACTTACACCCTCACCTTGACGGACGACAATGGATGCGAAGAAACTTTTTCCTATGAAATAGTAGCTCCTGACTTGCTTACAAACACAATGACAACCTATGACGTTTGGTGTGAAGGGGATTCAAATGGGGTAATCTCTACAAACGTGAATGGTGGCGTAGCTCCTTATTCCTATAGCTGGTCGAACTCAATAACAACACCCGGACAAACTACCGTTACTGAAGGAAACTATTACCTCACAGTTACGGACTCTAATAGTTGTGTTGTCTATGATACGGCTATAGTTGGTCATACCAATACAAACCCCATCATTGAAATGGATTCATCGGATATTATTTGTGCAGGCAAAAGTTTAATGTTGGATGCTGGTGCTGGATTCGTTTATAAATGGTCAACATCTCAAGCCACACAGACCATTGAGGTCAATTCAGCCGGGAAGTACAGCGTTACTGTCACCGATTTTAACGGCTGTGAAAGTGCACATACAATAATTATCATAGCCGATTCATGCCTTGGAGTGGATAACATTGGGATAAACGCTGCGCTTTCCCTTTACCCTAATCCAACGAGCGGTTTGCTTCAATTCGAACTTACAAAGAGCATTGCTGAGCCCTTCGAAGTAACCATTGTATCCGCCTTGGGCAAGGTTGTCCAATCAAAAATTTGTAATTCAAATAACCAAAACGGGCAACATTATTTAGATTTAACGAAACTCGCGAAAGGAGTTTATCTCGTACAATTTCAATTTAAGGATGAAATGGTTTCACGATCAGTCATTGTCCAATAATTGAAACAGCATTTCTTTTATGTAAACCCTCAGTAACAACGAAAGGCCTATTCTCTCGTCTGACAACCATGAATAAATTTCTTGTAATAATGCTCATTGCGGCAAGCAGCGCTGCAATGAGCCAAAGTGATGAGACTAAGGTCCTCTTCATTGGTAACAGCTACACTGGAAGCAATAACCTTCCGCAGATTTTCAAGGATTTTTCTGCAGCCGCAGGAGACACGACTTATGTTGAAGCGAACAATCCCGGTGGCACGACTTTTCAGTCGCATACGACCAATCAGCAAACCAACAGTCTTATCAATCAAGGCATTTGGGATTATGTAGTCTTACAAGAACAAAGTCAATTACCATCTTTCCCTATTGGGCAAGTAGAAACGGACTGTTTTCCATATGCTGCCGATCTTAACGACAAAATTGTTGAAACCAACCCTTGTGGCGAAACGGTCTTTTTTATGACATGGGGGCGCGAAAATGGCGATGCCTCGAATTGTGCCAATTGGCCTCCCGTATGCACTTACCAAGGCATGGACAGCTTGCTGTACGAACGCTATATGCAGATGACCCTTGACAATGAAGCCATTGTTTCTCCTGTCGGTGCGGTTTGGCATTATATCCGCGATAACTTTTCAAACATTCAGCTCTATTCTGGCGATGGCTCACATCCTTCAGCTGAAGGAAGCTACGCAGCGGCTGTAACGTTTTATGCTATCATTCACCGACAAGATCCCAGTGATGTTGCTTGGGATTATAACCTCAATGCGCTGACAGCAATGCAAATTCGATACGCTGTAAAGACGATTGTGTATGACAGCTTAAGCAAATGGTATGTTGGCGAATACGATACAACAACCGTTGCCGATTTCACTTTTGCCCAGAGCGGGTTCAATGCAACCTTCAACAATACGAGTGCGAACGGAGCAAGTTATTATTGGGAGTTTGGCGATGGAGATACGAGCACACAAATGCATCCTTCTCATGTTTATCCGGGTGCAGGAAATTTTTCCGTTTCGCTAGTGAGTTTTTTCTGTGACTCTGCCGACACAGCCTATCAAAATTTAGTGTTTGAGGTAAACCCTCCTGATTCAAACGGACACAACGACAAGCATTCCAAAAACCCAACTTGAATCAATTTTCAGCGTTCACCCAAATCCAAGTGCTGGATGGATAATCATAGAACTTAATCATCATTCGGATTTCAATTATATCGTTTCCAACCCTCTAGGCCAACCTGTCCTTTCCTCCGAAAACCAAAAAGGTCAGCGGACAGAAATCGACATGCGCCACATGCCTAAAGGCATCTATCAAATAACGGTGGTGCAAGATGGGGAATCGCATGTGCGAAGCGTCATGATCAACTAATCAAAATTGGATTTTTTCACGCATTGAATCCATTACTTTCGCGATATGATTGACGGCAAAAAAGTAGTCGTGGTAATGCCTGCATACAATGCAGAGAAAACCCTAAAAATCACATACGATGAGATTCCATTCGACATCGTTGATGATGTAGTATTGGTTGACGACAAGAGTTCGGATAAAACTTCCGATTTAGCTCGGGAAATAGGCATCAAGCATGTCATTAGGCATGAAAAAAATCTTGGTTATGGCGGAAATCAGAAATCGTGTTACCGAAAAGCACTTGAACTAGGGGCCGACATAACCATCATGGTTCACCCTGATTATCAATACACGCCAAAACTCATTCCAGCTATGGCAAGTGTTATTGCAAGTGGATTATACGATTCCGTTCTCGCCAGTCGAATTCTAGGTAAAGGAGCCTTGCGAGGTGGAATGCCCATGTATAAATACATTGCCAATCGATTTCTTACTATGACCCAGAACATCCTGATTGGGCAAAAGCTGAGCGAGTATCACACTGGGTACAGAGCTTTCTCAAGAGACATCCTAGAAACTATTGATTTTGAAGCCAATTCAGACGATTTTGTGTTCGATAATCAAATGATATGTCAGGTATTTCATGCAGGATTTGAAATTGCTGAAGTAACCTGCCCAACAAAATATTTTGAAGAAGCATCATCGATAAATTTTGCACGAAGCAGCACCTATGGCTTGGGCGTGCTCAAATGGTCTTTCATTTATTGGTTAAGCAAAAGAGGTTTAGCTAATCCTCAGATTTTTAAAACTAAAAAATGAGAGAGGCATTCCAACAATGCCGTGACTTTCTTCTGCTTTATGCTGTTTTCCTCGTCTTAGGACTAACCACCATCCTCTTGTCGGATAAGTTTGAGCTTCATTTATGGTTCAACCAATGGAATTCACAACCAACAGATTACTTATTTCGGTTTACCACTCATTTAGCCGAAGGGGTTTTTATTGGCCTTATGGTTTTGGTCGGCCTGCTTTATAAAGTCCGATACGGCATAGCCGGTCTTTTTGGTATTGTAGCCTCGGGACTTACTACCCAACTGCTTAAACGAAATGTATTTAGTGATCACTTTCGTCCATCTAAGCTTTTTGAAGGCATTGCCGATTTACATTTTGTGGATGGTGTTGCGCTGCATAAGGCCCACTCCTTCCCATCAGGCCATTCAACAGCGGCCTTTGCTCTTTTCTTGTTCCTATCCTTTATTGCAGAGCATCGCACCATAAAATTGATTTGCTTCCTTTTTGCGGTTTTAACTGCCTATAGCCGTGTTTATCTGTCACAGCATTTTTTCGAAGACATTTATGTCGGAAGCTTCATTGGCACTTCCATTTGTTTTCTAAGCCTCAGCATATTTCAAAATCAAACATGGGGTGACAAAGGCCTATTGGCTAATTTCGAGATAAATAGATTCCGAACTTGAACCGCGACCGCCTCCTTTTATTCTTACTCTCGGCTTTACTTTTCATTCCCTTTTTGGGTCATGTGCACCTCTTTGATTGGGATGAAATAAACTTCGCGGAGAGCGCTCGCGAAATGCTTGAAACTGGAAATTGGTGGCAAGTCACCATAAACTATGAGCCGTTTCGTGAAAAACCACCGCTCTTCTTTTGGATGCAAGCATTGAGTATGTCCATATTCGGTGTCGGTGAATTTGCAGCGCGTCTTCCAAATGCCATTTGTGGAATAATTACGCTTCAGGTGCTGTATAGTATAGCGCTAAAATGGCAAACCAAAACCTTTGCTTGGATCTGGGTGCTGCTCTATGTGGCCTCCTTTCTTCCTCACCTCTATTTCAAATCTGGCATTATTGACCCATGGTTTAACCTGTTCATTTTCCTCTCGATTTATCATCTGTTTATTGCCATCGAACACAAGCATTTTGGCGAATTGAAACACTCGGCCTTGGCCGGATTGTTTAGCGGTCTTGCCATTCTAACGAAAGGACCAGTCGGCTTGCTCTTGTTGATCTTAACCTTCTCGGTTTGGCTGATTTTCAATCGCTTTCGCAAACCCGCTTCATTGCAAGCCATTTTGATCTTTATAGCCTCGTCATTTACGGTCACTTCGCTGTGGTTCGGCTACGAAACCATAAAAAACGGACCCTGGTTTTTGATAGAATTCATTCAATACCAATTGGATCTTTTTACGCACCCCGTAGCTGGGCATCAACAGCCGTTTTATTATCACTTTATGGTGGTGTTGGTCGGCTGTTTCCCCATGTCAATTCTGGCTCTGACCGCCTTTCGCAAGTCTTTTCATGGAGACGAACATAACATGTCGAAATGGATGAAATATTTGTTTTGGGTCGTGATGATTCTGTTCAGCATTGTAACTACGAAAATTGTCCATTACAGCTCCATGAGTTATATCCCGTTGTCCTATTTAGCCGCATTGGTGGTGTTCAGACAGCTCAGCGTTCCCACAATTAAAGGGTGGCAATTCAAGTGGATAAAATTTCAAGCCTTGCTGCTTGGGCTCGTTTTCACCGCCCTTCCTCTGGCTTTACTTTTTAAAGATCAATGGCTTCATTTAATCAAAGATCCATTTGCACAAGCAAACCTCAGCGCTCCGGTATACTGGATGGGATGGGAGGGCTTGCTTGGTTTGGTTTTCATTGCGCTCACTTTTTACGCTTTGCGGCTTCGAAATAGAGAACCGCATCGTGCATTTTTGGTGCTTACGCTTGGTTCGGCATTTATCATTTCCTCGTTGATGGTTGTTATTGTTCCCAAAGTTGAAGGCTACAGTCAGCGCAGCCTTATTGAGTTTTATGAATCACATGCCGATGAAGATGCACACTTCACTACGGTCAAATTCAAAAGCTATGCACACTTCTTTTACGGAAGCGTTAAACCGAATTCGGGCATGTCAGGAAAGGAATACATCGTTTGTAAAATTCAACATCAGACAGGGCTGTTAGAGCAATTTCAGGGAGCCATTCACCTTTACGACAAAGGGGGTTTTTCGTTTTATGTAAAACTAGATTAATCGGAAATCATATCCGAATGATATGCTCATTGTAGTAACAAAAGTTAATTCGAAAATCACACCCTTGTCGTGGGATATCTGAACCCAATTTAATGTTAAAAGCATGTCGACTATTGTTTTTATCTACCAAAAAATGCATTTCAGAATTCAAGAATTTCTATTGATCGAAAAATGCCGAACGTTAGAGGAAGCACACTAGTTTAGTTATCATAAACTCTAAATATTTTATTATGAAACACACTTACTTTATCAGGCATTTTTATGCCTTTGCTGTGGTTGCTGCAATCGGTCTTTTTGGACTGCAGGACGTACAGGCACAAAACCCTACGTATGCAAACGCAACGTATTCAGCGGGAGGCAATTCAATTCCTCTTAGTTGGACTTCAGCAGGAGCTAAAGGAGAGCAACTCTATCCAGTTGGCGCTTTTGGATCTGTTCCTAGTGGAATGTTCATCAGCAAGATGTACATGGTTTGCGGATCGGGTGGTACAGGCGCAGCTTCGTACGATCACCTTAAAATTACTATGAAGCAGGCAAATGTTACCGCGTTGAATTCTGGTTCATGGACACCTGGTATGGAAGAGGTTTTCTATTCAACTAGCTACACCATAAACAACACCGTTGGGCAGTGGTTCGCTATTGAACTTGAAACCCCTTTTGCCTATGACCCAACTTTACCACTTATTGTGGGTATTGAGTCGCACATGAGTACTTACTATGCTTGGTATTGTTCAGTGACTACTGCCTCTGCAGGTTCATGGAGAGCTTATGCCAATCCTTATACAGCGACTGCGCCTCAAGGAAATGGTGCTTATCAAATGACATTTGGATTTGACCTCATCAACGCCAGTGTTCCTAATAATGCTGGAGTTACTGCTCTTCCTAGTATTTCAGACGGATTTTGTGCAGGTACGCAAGACATCACAGCAAAAATCAAAAATTTCGGAAACAACATCTTGGACTCCGTTATGGTAGATTGGACTGTGAACGGATCTTCACAAGGTAGCCAGTGGTTCACGCTCGGATTGGATTCTGCTGCTGGTTCAGGCACTACAGACACGATTGTCAATCTTGGTACCTATACATTCACTAACGGCAATTTATATGAAGTAAAAGCATGGACTTCCATGCCAAATGCACAGCCGGACACTATGAACAATAACGACACCACAACAATTACAGTTGGTCCTGCAATGCAAGGCGTCTATGTTATTGGAAGCTCTGGTGGCGCTGACTACAACACCTTTAGTGATGCTGTTGCAGATTTGAACATACTAGGTGTCTGTGATACCGTTTGGTTTGATGTGGAAGCAGGAAACTACACCGAACAATTCCAAATTGATCCAATCGTAGGCGGTTCGGCCGATCGTCCAGTTTACTTTCAGAGTATTTCCGGAGACGCAAGTGATGTGCACATTATTCAATCTGCTACCAACAACACAGCTAATTACGTTGTCAGTCTCAATGGAGCCGATCATGTGTCCTTTTTGAATATGACAATCCGAAACACCACAAGCGGTAATTACTCCAATGCTTTTTCAATCACGGGAGGCGCAGATTCATGTACCATCGATGGCTGTGTTATCAAAGCTGGACCAACTACCTACACTGGAGCTGGAAACTACAGCACAGGTATTTATATGTATGGAACCAATCATGGCAACACCTTTACGAACAACCGAATTGAGGGTGGTAGCTGTAACATCTACGCTTATGGCGGAGGAACTACAAGTCGTGCAGAAAACACAACCATTGAAGGTAATGAGATCAAAAACTCTTACTTCTATACCGTTTATGCCTATTATTTAGATGGACTTGAGTTTAACAACAATACGGTTACCAACGACTCAGCCATGTATCTCTATGGTTATGGGCCCTTCTTTGTTTATGTGGATAAATTCAATATTACAAACAACTTCTCGGGCACTGACATGCAGAATGGATACTATTATGGATTGTATCTTTCAAATTGTAATGGATCTAATAGTCCACGATCGCGGGTGGCCAACAACTGCATCAACTCAGGTTCTGGAACTGGCACATCGTATGGATACTATGGTGTCTATACTACAGGTTCTGGCATTTTCGACTTCCACCATAACTCTGTAGCAAGGAGGGGAACAAGTGGCACTTATTATGCAGGAATTTTCCAATCTGGAGGCCTTATTTCATTGATGAACAATTCGTTCTACAATCAAAGCGGTGGTTACGCATTGTATGCTCCGGGCGGATTCACCATTTCCGAGAGTGATTATAACAACTTCTATACATCCTCAGGAACACTAGTTTATTCGGGTACAACTGCCTTTAACACCTTGGCAGATTATCAAACTGCATCCGGCAACGATATGCACTCAGTACAAACTGATCCAAACTTCCAAGAGGCGTTGTTATGCATTACGTGTAACGATACCTTAAACGCAGGCGGAACTCCATTGGCTAACACGCCTACAGACATCCTCGGTAATACACGCAGCACATTCACTCCTGACATTGGTCCGGTTGAGTTCGTGAGCGCAGCAAGCTTCACCCTTGGTGGAGATGACACCATCTGCGGAAATCAAGTAGTGGTTGAAGCCGGTCCTGCGCAGTCAGTGATCTGGAATGTTAACAATCAAACTTCAACTCAAAATTCAGTAACATTGAACGCGAATAATGAGCCTGTTAACTTCAACATTTCAGTGAACATTACCACTCAATATTGCGGAAATGCTAGTGATGCTGTGGTTATTCGTTTGATTCCAAACGCAGATTTAGATTCTTCTATTCACATTTGTGCTGATGCAACTGAAACACTAAATCCAGGTGGTGGCGCCAACGCCACATACACATGGAGCACAGGAGCTACTACAAAAACCATTGATGCTGATGCTGCTGGTATTTATACCGTAACAAAGCTGGAAGAAGGTTGTGAAAGTTCTGTTTCTACGGTTATTACTAAATCTACAGCTGTTGAAATAGCTGACGTAGAAGGTTGTGAAGATGACGCTCCTATTTCTATTGACGCCACGATTCCTGATGGAAGTTCGTATGCTTGGACAGGTGGTGCTTCTACTGGTACAGCTATCAACAATTTCACAGCTTCTGGATCGTACAGTGTTACAGCTACTGACAACCATGGTTGTGTCTCTACTTCAGATTTTAATTTATTAGTGCTTGGAGAACCCGTAGCAAACATTAGCTATACTGGTTCTGGAGGAACTGCATTCAATTTTAGTAGTGCTGGTTCTACTCATACTAGTCCTAACACTACTTACCTATGGACGTTTAACAGCATCGACACTTCAACTGCTGCGAACCCAACATATGTATTCCCTTGGAATGGCCCCCCAACTACTTACCCTGTAAGTCTGATTGTAGACAACGGTTGTGGTCAGGATCCAGCCGAGAAAAACATCACCGTTGACCCAATTGGTGTATCGGATGTTGCGGCTAACGAGGTCTTCACGGTTTATCCAAACCCTGCATCGGAAAATGTTCAGTTGACTATGACAGCAGAATGGAATAAACTAGTGTTGACTGTATTTGACAACGCTGGAAGAGTGGTAATAAGTAAAACTTACAACGCAGGTCTTAACGTAATTGACGTTAACATTTCTGAACTAGCAGCTGGCGCTTATATGCTCCAAGTTACTTCAGACGATCAGACGGAAGTTCAGCCATTGATCATTCAATAAATCGATCTAGAGCAAATAAAAAGGGCGCCCAAAAGGCGCCCTTTTTTTATGCATCATATGCTAGGTTCTAATCAACTATCTGAAGCACTTCCCAAGCGCCTTGCTCCACCTTCTCCTCAGCAACTTTATACTTCACCACTTTCACTTCACCACTTTTTATATCTCGTACTTCCACCTTATCGTTTCGTCCTGGCTTCTTATCCACACGAACGGGTTCTTTTTTCACTTCGGGCTGCTGAGGTGAGTTGCCCCGCAACCTTGGATCCGGTGCACTGCCAGGAGCCACTTCTTGCTTGGTTGCAGTAACACGAGAAAGATCCGTGTCCACAGCTGGGCCTTGAGTAGCGTGCGCTGCTTGTTGATTTGGAAGGGTAGCTCTGAACAAGAATCCTACGATATCCTTATTGACTTTGTCCATCATTTGTTCAAACAGATTGAAAGACTCAAACTTGTAAATCAAAAGTGGATCCTTTTGCTCGTAAACGGCATTCTGAACTGACTGCCGTAAATCGTCCATGTCGCGCAAATGCTCCTTCCATTGATGGTCTATCATGGCGAGGGTGGTTGTTTTCTCCAGCTCCAAGCGTATGTTTCTTCCATTCTTGGCAATCGCTTCTTCCATGTCGATGACCAAAGGCAGTCCTTTGCGGCCATCAGAAAGTGGAATTTCGATGTTTTTAAACTGGTTTCCTTGCGTGTTATGAACGCGGTGAATCACCGGCAATGCCAATTCTGCGATAAACTTGTTTTTCTCTTGATAATGATTAATCGCCTTACTGAAAAGTGTGTCAACCAATTCAACATTTGATCGGTTTAAGAATTCCTCTTCGTTAACTGGGCTTTCGATGGCCAAAGTCTTGAAAAGCTCCATTTCAAATCCTTCAAAATCTCTTGCATCTTGATACTCGTTTACAATGGAGGAGCATACGTCATGAACAGCATTTGCTGTCTCAACGCCCATTCGTTCGCCAAATAAGGCGTAGCGTCTTTTCTTATAGATCACCTCGCGCTGTGAATTCATCACATCATCGTATTCAAGCAATCGTTTACGGACACCAAAATTGTTTTCCTCCACCTTCTTTTGTGCTCGCTCAATACTCTTACTGACCATTCCATGTTGAATCACTTCACCTTCCTCCAGACCCATTCTGTCCATAAGTTTGGCAATACGTTCCGAACCAAAAAGACGCATCAAGTGGTCTTCAAGCGAAACGAAAAATTGGGACGATCCTGTATCTCCTTGACGACCAGCACGACCTCTCAACTGACGGTCAACACGCCTTGACTCATGACGCTCGGTGCCAATAATAGCCAAACCTCCAGCGTCCTTAACGCCTTCTCCAAGCTTAATATCTGTACCACGACCAGCCATGTTTGTTGCAATCGTAACGGTTCCAGATTTTCCGGCTTCGGCAACTACTTCCGCCTCACTTTGATGCAGCTTGGCATTCAAAACTTGATGAGGAATTTTTCGCATTTTGAGCATACGGCTCAATAATTCAGAAATCTCAACAGAAGTAGTTCCAACAAGAATTGGCCTTCCCGCATTTCTGAGCTTTTCGACCTCATCAATTACAGCATTATATTTTTCGCGGGCCGTTTTATAGACCAAGTCTTGCTCATCTTTTCTTGCAATCGGACGGTTGGTTGGACAAACAACTACATCTAATTTATAGATCTCCCAGAATTCACCGGCTTCGGTTTCAGCCGTTCCTGTCATTCCCGAAAGCTTATTGTACATCCGGAAATAGTTCTGCAAAGTCACTGTCGCATAGGTTTGCGTAGCCGCTTCAACCTTCACGTTTTCCTTCGTTTCGATGGCTTGGTGTAATCCGTCCGAATACCGTCTGCCATCCATAACACGTCCTGTTTGTTCGTCAACAATCTTGACTTTGCCGTCCATAACTACGTATTCCACATCCTTTTCAAACAATGCGTAAGCCTTTAAAAGCTGATTAATCGCATGAATGCGCTCGGCTTTCTCTGCATAGTCGGTGATGATCTTGTCTTTAACCTTGGCGCGTTCTTCTGCGTCTGGAATACGTTTTTCAATATCGGACAACTCCATTCCAATATCAGGCATGATGTAGAAGGATTTATCATCACCTTGCTCGGTTATAAGGTCAATGCCTTTTTCTGTAAGCTCAATGCTGTTCTGCTTTTCATCAATCACGAAAAAGAGTTCGTCATCGATAATGTGCATCTCCTTTTGCTGATCTTGAAGGTAATAGTTCTCCGTTTTTTGAAGCGTAGTTCGCACACCTGGCTCACTCAAATACTTGATCAGCGCCTTGTTCTTTGGCAGACCTCGGAAAGCGCGCAATAGGTTTTCGCCTCCAATTTTATGATTGGCTTCTAATTGCTTCTTATCGGAAGTCGTTTCGGATGTGGATGCCAACATTTTCTTCGAGTCGGCAAGCAAACCATTGATGAGCGATTTCTGCGCACCAACTAATTTTTCAATGCGCGATTTCAATTGTATAAATTGCTGCTGATCGCCTTTTGGAGTGGGTCCAGAAATAATCAAAGGTGTTCGTGCATCATCGATTAAAACCGAATCAACCTCATCGACAATGGCGTAGTTATGCACCCGCTGCACCAAATCTTTTGGGCGACCCGCCATATTGTCTCGTAAATAATCGAAACCGAATTCATTGTTTGTACCATAAGTGATGTCGCATCGATATGCCTTTCGTCTTGCCTCACTATTCGGCTGATGACGATCGATGCAATCAATGGTTAAACCATGAAATTGGAAGATTGGTGCCATCCATTCGCAGTCCCTTCTAGCTAAGTAATCATTCACCGTAACCAGGTGAACCCCTCGCCCTGAAAGGGCGTTTAGATAAACTGGTAGCGTTGCAACCAAGGTTTTACCCTCACCCGTAGCCATCTCAGCAATCTTGCCTTCGTGCAAAACAATGCCTCCTATCAGCTGAACATCATAATGAACCATTTCCCATTTGACTTCATTTCCAGCCGCCATCCAGCGATTCTTCCATTTTGCGTTATCTCCGACTATTGTAATATGGCCTGCATTCACGGCAAGTTCCAAATCCATTTCGGTGGCGTTTACCTCTAATTCGTCATTCTCTTTAAACCTTCTTGCGGTTTCTTTTACAACAGCAAACGCCTCTGGTAAAATTTCCTTTAATTGTGCCTCAATTTTCTCTACAATTTCCTTGTCGATTTTGTCAATTTCTTCGTAGATCAGCTCCTTCTCGTTGAATGACGTTTCATCTAATTCAACTTTCGCTTTTAATTCGTTTACGCGTTCTTGATCTTCCTTTATTGCTTCATGGATACGTGCCTTTAGTTCAGCCGTTTTGCCCCGGAGTTGGTCGTTGGAAAGACTCGAATATGAATTAAAAAAGGCATTGATTTTCTCAACATAGGGAGTCATTTCCTTAATGTCCTTATCGCTTTTGTTTCCAAAAATTTGATTGAGAAACTTATTAACTACTTCTAACATGATGGTTCAATTAAAGATGCGGCCTTACTCAACAGCCTTGCCAAAAGAAAAAACCTGACAAAGTTGCCAAATGGTGGGCGAAAATACAGATTGCACGTGACGCAAACGGTTCAGTTTTATACGACAAAAGCCATCCAAACGGACGGCTTTTGTTAGTTCGATAGGTTTATAAAACCCTAATATTCATCTTCATTAAAGAAGAAATCTTCTTTGGTAGGATAGTCCGGCCAAATGTCTTCAATTGTTTCGTAATTGTCTCCTTCATCTTCCAAGGCTTGAAGATTCTCTACCACTTCCAATGGAGCACCCGTTCGCATGGCGAAGTCGATTAACTCGTCTTTGGTAGCTGGCCAAGGAGCGTCTTCTAAATATGATGCTAATTCTAAAGTCCAATACATTTTTCTCCTAAATTTTAGGGGTCCTTCTCAATGCCGCAAAAATATATTTTTTATCATACGATGCAAGCTTATTTTAATACAGGCTTACTACTTGATAATGTGACACTTAAGCCCTTGATGTCGGGTTCCAAGGAACTTCGACTGCTCCAAAATCTTGCGTAAGCTGCCTAGATAAGACGAAGAAATAATCAGAAAGTCGATTTAAATAGGTCAACAAGATGGGGTCCAGCTTATTGTGTTCATTCAACGCAACACATAATCGCTCGGCTCTTCGGCAAACCGTTCGGCACACATGACAAGATGATACGGCTGGATGACCACCAGGCAAAACAAAAAACTTCATTTCCGGCAAAAGTTCCTCCATTTTGTCCATGGCCAACTCTAACTCGGCAACATCATGAATGGTCAATTCAGGAAGCTTCATATTGTTCTTTTCGGGATCCGCTGCCAAATGCGATCCAAGGGTGAAAAGTTTTTCCTGGATGTTAATTAGAAATCTGCGATGGCCTTCCGATAACTCATAATCTCGAAGCGAACCCACAAAGGCATTCAATTCGTCCACTGTTCCATAGCTTTCTATTCTTAAATGATGTTTGGGAAGCCTAGTTCCACCAAGCAATCCTGTTGTGCCATCATCGCCTTTTTTGGTGTAAATTTTCATATTTCAACGTTAATCAAATTGTACTAATCCAATGACCGTCCATCATTAAGAATTCATTTATTCTTGGCGCAGTTGTTTTTATGAAACTCGAAATCGTACGTCTACTTTCGCGCTACTGATGTTGAAACTGGATTTTTCTCATAAACCAACGCAATGGGTTGTGTTGGTTTTACTCGCCTTAACTTGGGGCAGTTCTTTCATTTTAATGAAAAAGGGGCTTATTTACTTTGACAGCAATGAAGTGGCCGCTTTTCGCATCTCAATGGCGTTTTTAGTGCTACTTCCCATTGCCTTAAGAAATTTAAAAACCCTCAAGGGTAATTACCTTCCCTTGCTGGTCACCGGACTTTTCGGTAACGCAATTCCAGCTTTCCTCTTTGCGCTTGCCCAAACCCAAATACCGAGTGCGCTAAGCGGAATATTGAACTCATTAACATCTCTTTTCACGTTGCTTATTGGTGTGGCAATTTTTCGAACCAAAACGACATGGATGCAGGTAACCGGTGTTTTGATTGCACTGATCGGTGCGGCAGGCTTGATTGGGTTTGAAAGCCTATTTGCCTTTTCCGGAAACAGCAAATATGCACTGCTTGTAGTTTGTGGCGCCCTCATGTATGGAATTGCTGTAAATACGATAAAATCAAAGCTTCCGCATCTCAAGCCAACCCACATTACATCGCTATCTTTCCTTTTGACAGGACCGTGGTGCTTGGTTTACCTCATTTTTGGCACGTCCTTTATGGACAAGGTGGCAACGAATCCAGAAAGTTGGATAGGCGTACTTTATTTAAGCATTCTCGCCATAGTTGGAACAGCCATTGCCGTCATCATTTTCAATAAGTTAATCAAGGAAACAACAGCTGTGTTTGCCACGACAGTGACTTACCTAATTCCTGTCGTAGCCCTTGGGTGGGGATTATTGGATGGCGAACTCATTCAATTGACAGACCTTGTTTTCATGCTTTTTATTCTATTAGGAATCTTTTTGATCAACATGAAATCGCCAGGTAAATGGCTAAACAAGATGTTCCGATAGAAATAAACAATCTCGCATTGATTGTTGAAAACCAAAAAGTCTTACATTCGCACCCCTTTTAAAGAAAAGTAAATTATAGCTATGTACGCAATTGTAGATATAGCAGGGCAGCAATTTAAAGTTGAAAAAGACCAAAAGGTTTATGTTCACCGTTTAGATACTGAAGTTGGAAAGAAGGTAAACTTCGATCGTGTACTTCTTATTGAAGATGGAGGAAAAGTAAACATTGGCGCCCCAGCTATCGATGGTGCACAAGTATGTGCAACTGTCTTGGAACACCTTAAAGGTGATAAGGTAATCGTCTTCAAAAAGAAGAGACGTAAAGGTTACCAGAAGATGAATGGACACCGTCAGTATTTGACGGAAATCCAGATCAATGAAATTAAAGCTGGTGGAGCTAAAGCCGCTGCTAAAAAGGAGGCAGCTCCAAAAGCAGAAGCGAAAGAAGTTGCCCCTAAGGCTGAGAAAGTAGAAGAACCAAAAAGCGAAGAATAAGCTTTAAAAATTAGAACATCATGGCACATAAAAAAGGTGTAGGTAGTTCCAAAAACGGACGTGAGTCGCATAGTAAGCGACTTGGAGTAAAAATTTATGGCGGTCAAACCGCAATTGCTGGAAACATTATTGTTCGTCAGCGAGGCACACACCACAACCCAGGTGAAAACGTGGGTGTTGGTAAAGACCATACATTATTTGCAACTTCCGATGGAATCGTAACCTTCCAGAAAAAGAAAAACAACAAGTCCTTTGTATCTGTCCTTCCTAAGGCAGAGAACTAAGAACAAGTTAATTCATATTAATTGTCCCGATTCGATGCATGTTGAATCGGGATTTTTTGTTTTCATTCGCTCCATTATTGACACATGTTACAAGTATCTCACATCCGCGAAAACAGACAAGCTGTTATTGATGCGCTTGCCAAACGAAAGGTAGACGCGCTCGATCAAATCGATTTAGCTATTAGCCTAGACGATAAGCGTAAACATGCACAATTTACCTTAGATCAAAACCTCGCTGAGGCAAAAAGAATTGCTTCGGAAATTGGCCGAATGATGAAGGAAGGAAATAGCGCAGGCGCCAATTCCGCCAAAGAAAAAACTTCGGAATTAAAAAAGTATAACCAAGAACTCGAGCTAGAATTACGCCAGCTGGAAAAAGATCTATTGGACCTGCTTGCGACTATTCCAAACACCCCGCACAGCTCCGTACCCGAGGGGCGCAACAGCGAGGACAATGAAACAGTCCGCTCTTGGGGTGAGGCTTCGGATGCAAAACACGCAACACCGCACTGGGATTTAGCCAAAACCTACGGCTTAATTGATTTCGAACTCGGAGTTAAAATTACAGGAGCTGGATTTCCCGTTTACCTTGGAAAAGGAGCTAAACTACAGCGGGCGTTGATTCAGTTTTTCTTAGATGAAGCTGAAGCTGCTGGATACAGCGAAATCATTCCACCTTTAATGATTAATGCCGACTCGGGATTTGGAACCGGTCAATTGCCTGACAAGGATGGTCAGATGTATCATGCAACGGTAGATGATCTTTTTTTAATCCCAACAGCAGAGGTGCCCATCACCAACATTTATAGAGGTGTCATTCTATCTGAAACCGATTTACCGATTAAAAATGCGGGTTATACTCCATGTTTTAGGCGCGAAGCAGGTTCTTATGGAAAAGAAGTTCGCGGACTAAACCGTTTACATCAATTTGATAAGGTAGAAATCGTGCAAATCGTTTCACCGGAAAAGAGCTATGAAACCTTAGAGAGTATGGTGCTTCATGTCGAGAACTTGCTTCAGAAATTGAACCTGCCCTATCGAGTATTGAGACTTTGCGGAGGAGACATGGGCTTTACATCTGCATTAACCTACGATTTGGAAGTATATTCACGTGGACAAGGAAGGTGGCTCGAAGTTAGTTCGGTTTCTAACTTTGAAACCTTTCAAGCAAATCGAATGAAATTGCGTATAAAGAACCACGAGGGTAAAAATCAGCTGGCACACACCTTAAATGGCAGCGCGCTTGCTCTTCCGAGAATTTTGGCAGCGATTCTTGAAAATAACTTTGACGGAGAAACCATTCGCATCCCTGCTTGTTTGATACCTTACACAAAATTTGAAACGATTTGATGAAAAGGTTTTTCGCCATACCATTTGTTGCCTTGATAATAGCCGCCAGCTTGATGTCCTGCAATCGGCAACAACAAGCAGAACGCATTCAACAAATTGACAGTCTAGGTGCGTTCCTAAATCATGTGAGCGAAGTAGTTCAAGCAGTCGATTCAACTCAGATTGAAAAACGCCTACTCGAAATGACCACCACAGGTGCGTGGGTGTTTGAAAACATCACCGACACCTTAGATCGAGAATCTGGATTGCAATTTGGAGATTATATGCGCTGCCAAAAATTTTACGGAAAAGCCCTTCAGCGATATATTCAGGTGAAGAAAGAGTTAAGGTTTAGTGAGGCGCAACTTGCAAATCTGCGCGCTGACGTGAAAAATAATTTATTCAGTCAAGATGAGTTTAGAGGCTATTTCAAAACAGAGGCCGTCTCTGTGGCGAATTTAGTGAAGGCCGCTGACGAACTATCAGGAGGTTATGCTTCTGCCAACGCACAATACAACTCAACAAAACCTGCTGTCACTCAATTGATTGACAGCGTTAAAACAGTAATTCTTTCACCTGTTCCAGTCAAACGTAAATAAGCTACTTATCCTTTTCTTGTGTCTTGCAGCATGCAGCTTAACAGGTGTTGCGCAGGGTACAACAGACGAACAATTGGCTGCGCACTACTACCGCGAGGGGGATTTCGAAAAAGCTTTACTCTATTACGAAAAGCTTTACGAAAAAAGCGGTAACGAAGAAGACTACGAGTATTTTCTGTCGAGCTTACTGGCCGTTGAAAACTACAAAGATGCCGAGCGTCTTGCTGAGCGCCATTCCAAAGCCCATCCCGCGGTTTATCGCTATAAAGTAGACATTGGCCGCGTGTTGTTACGTGCGGGTGAAGAGGATAAGGCAAATAAAGAATTCGATCATATCATAAAGGATTTAAACAAAGCGTCCGTCAATCAAATCCTAGACGTTGGCCGCGCATTTTCGGAATTAAACGATAATGATAGAGCGCTAGAGGCCTATTATCAAGGGCGCAAAATCATGGGTAATTCTTATCCATTCAATTTTCAGATTGCCCAAGTCTTAGGACAAAAGGGCGACATCGAAGGAATGGTGAACGAATACCTCGATGTGCTTAAAGTAAGTAGCGGCTATATTCAAAGTGTACAAAACACCCTAAACCGAGTTATTGGATTTGAGGAAAACAACAAATACAATGATGTGTTGCAAGCAGAATTGAATAAGCGTGTACAGAAGAATCCGGATGAAGTCATTTATGCCGAAATGCTGATTTGGATGTATATGAAGCAAAACAAGTTTGAAGCAGCATTGATTCAGGTAAAGGCCCTCGACAAAAGGAATCGAGAGGATGGATCACGAGTAATGGAGCTTTCAGAATTGGCCCTAAACAACAACAAGTATAACGTGGCGATTGATGGCTATACTTACGTTAAGGAAAAAGGCCCCAAAACCTATTATTATATCGAGGCTGTCACAGGTGTTTTGAAGTCATTGAACGCCAAAGTAACCCGCGCTGCATACGATCAAAGCGCCATTACACAGTTGATAGCCGAATATGAAGCCGCGCTTAATGAAATGGGATATTCATCAAAAACGGCCGCTATCATTGCCGATTTGGCTTATGTGAAGGCTTTTTATGAAAGCAAATACCATCCTTCTGCGGTTGAAGAAGCGGTAGCCCTACTCGAATCGACAATTGCCAAACCAGGACTTTCTGATCTTGATGCGGCTCGATTAAAAGTGCAATTGGCGGATATTTATGTGCTTTCGAATAATGTATGGGATGCGTCATTGCTCTATGGACAAGTCGAGAAGAAATTCAAATACGATGAAATTGGTCATCAGGCTAAACTCAAGAATGCGTTGGTGTTTTATTACGCTGGGGACTTTGGATGGGCCCAATCTCAGTTGAATGCGTTGAAGGGATCAACCTCCAAGCTTATTTCGAATGACGCGGTTGAACTAAGTGCCTTTATTACTGAAAACATGGGCATCGATTCAAATGCCGAAGCGCTTTCGATGTTTGCCCATATTGAATTAATGAGCGCGCAACACAAATACGACTCAGCTTTGCTTCAGCTCGATCTGATTGACAAACTCTTCCCAGGTCATGACCTTGGCGATGACATACTCTTTGAAAAGGCATCGATATATGTTGCTATGGGGGAATTTGAAAAAGCTGCAGAAACCTACCTTAAAATTCCCGAACTCTATCCTTACGGGGTTCTCGTGGACAATGCGTTGATGGAAGCTGCCTTGATTTATGAAAATCGCTTAGTCGATAGTGATCAAGCGATGAAGCTATTTCAATTGATTCTAACCGACCATTCTGGTAGCCTTTTCGTAATTGAAGCACGAAAACACTTTCGAAATCTAAGAGGCGATTCCGTTCAATAGACTAGGTTCCGATCACCTTAAGACCGAACCCTAAATAAATTGCACTTGCATTGTTAGTTACTTTCTATTTACAACCAATTCAAACCTTACTAATTCCCTAGTTTCGCCCTGTTTATGGCGAGTAAAGGAGAAGATAATTTTCAAAAACGGAGATTGCGTGGATCGTATGTCTCCGTAATATTGAGTGTATCGTTGGTATTATTTACCCTAGGATTACTTGGATTGTTTTTGCTGTATACGCAGAAGATAAGCGATCAAGTCATGGACGACATAGGCTTTACGATCTACCTTCATGACGACAACAAGGCTGTTGATATCGAGCGACTTCAAAAAGCAATTGATGTGGCCGAATACACACGAACATCCACTTATGTTTCCAAAGAGGAAGCCGTTGAAATACTGAAGAGTGAGTTGGGTGAGGATTTTATGCAATTTCTTGATTACAATCCCCTACTTGCATCCATTGAAGTTAAGGTAAACGCTGATTATGCAAGTACGGACAGCTTAGCAATTATTAAAGCCAACCTTTCGCGCAGCGCAAAAATCAAAGAAGTTGTTTATCAAGAATCACTAATTCAAAAGGTTCAAGAAAACCTGCGGATAGCTGGAATTGTGATGTTGGTATTCAGTTCCCTATTACTAATCGTGGCAATAGCATTAATTAACAACAGCATTCGACTGTCAATATACAGTCGAAGATTCATCATTAAGACGATGCAATTGGTAGGTGCTACCCAACCTTTTATTCGAAGACCATTCGTTAGACGCGGCATTCTTCATGGTGTTTACAGCGCGTTGATCGCTATTTTACTCATAATGGGAGTCATGTATTATTTGCAACAAATCCTCCCCGATTTGATTCAATTTCAGGATATAGAAATTTTAGCATACCTATTTGCGTTCGTTATGGCCTTGGGAATTATAATTTCGTGGGTCTCCACCAGTTTGGCCGTGCGAAAGTTCCTTCGCATGCGGAGAAATAAAATGTACTAGACATGAGCGACAATCAAAACCAAGGTTTTTCTTTAGAACGCATAAATTTTATTCTAATCGGAGCTGGTGCTCTAGCTGTAATAGTTGGGTTCTTCCTGATGAGTGGCGGTGGTGCCGATGATGTTTCTTCATTCAGTGAAGATGTATTTAGTTTTCGAAGAATGTATGTGGCACCAATAACCATTCTTGTTGGTTATGGTTTGGTCATGTATGGAATCATGAAAAAATAGTCGCCCTTGAGCTTACTTGAAGCTATTATATTGGGTATAATTCAAGGTTTAACTGAATTCCTACCTGTTAGCAGCAGCGGACACCTTGAACTAGCAAAAGCAATTTTTGACGACAAAAGCCTTCCAGAGGAAAGCTTGATGTTTACCGTTGTTCTGCATTTTGCAACGGCCCTCAGCACGATTGTAATTTTCCGAAAAGAAATACTTGAAATCTTGCAAGGCTTGCTACAATTCAAATGGAATGAGCAGGCTCAATTTTCAGTCAAGATCATAGTGTCTATGGCGCCCGCAGCAATCATTGGTGTTTTGTTCAATGATGAAATTGAAGCCTTATTCTCCAAACAAACGCTACTGGTCGGAGCCATGTTAATTATTACTGGACTTCTTTTATTTCTAGCCGATAAAGCGAAACGAACCGACAAACAAGTCACTTTTTCAAATGCCCTAATCATAGGCATTGCACAAGCCATTGCGATATTGCCCGGAATCAGTAGAAGTGGAGCGACCATTTCGACATCCGTGCTACTTGGTGTTGATCGTGAGCGGGCTGCGCGTTTTTCTTTTTTAATGGTTGTTCCACTTATCATGGGCAAAGTCGCTAAAGACCTCATGGATGGTGGAGGGGGCACCATCGAAATGGACTTACTACCACTCGCAGTTGGCGCAATTGCTGCATTTATCGCTGGATTAGCGGCATGTCAATGGATGATAGCCTTGGTCAAAAAGAGTCAATTGAAATACTTCAGTTACTACTGCTTTCTAGTTGGCCTAATTGCTATTGTTGTGTCAATATAAAAAGGGCGTAAACTCTACTTAATTCACGCCCCTTGGGTTAGAAATACAGGACAGATAATGAACAACTCCAAGTTGAGTTGAATTCTTTCTACGCTTCAAAGGAAATGCCCATAATTGCAATTTGAACTAAGGTAAAACACGTAATTCGATACGATGTCAGACGTAATTCAGCCCTTTGGCTTGACGCTTCTTGTAGATAAACCTCTAGAGTGGACCTCTTTTGACGTGGTCAACAAACTTCGTTACACGGCAAAGCGTGTGACCGAGCGTAAAAAAATAAAAGTTGGCCATGCAGGCACATTGGACCCCTTAGCTTCAGGTTTGTTGATTATTTGCGTTGGCGTTCACACTAAAACCATTAATGAACTCATGGGAATGGACAAGACTTATGAAGGCAAATTTCAGATCGGGTCCACTACTCCCTCCTTTGATTTAGAAACCGAGGTAGACCATACTTTCCCAATTCCAGAGCTTGATGTTAACGGCTTTAACCTTCGTGCTCAAGAATTCATTGGCAACATTGAGCAGTTTCCTCCAATATTTTCGGCCAAGAAAATAGATGGCAAAAAAGCCTATGAGTTGGCTCGGAAAGGAAAAGAAGTAACTATGAAACCCAGTCAAATCACAATTTCAGGTCTTAATTTAAGCTATGACTCATATCCCGAAATTTCGTTTGAACTTCAATGCAGCAAAGGAACTTACGTCAGAAGTTTAGCGCACGATTTCGGAAAAGCGATTGGTTCGGGGGCGCATCTCATCGAATTGAGAAGAACAAAAATTGGCCGCTTCAGCATTGATTCAGCCTTTACAATTGAAGGCGCTATGAAACACATTGAGGACGAATACATTAAATACTTGAAAACGGCTTCCATTTAGAACTTTAGAATTATAAATTTGCAGCCCTTTTTTTAGGGCTGTTACATCCAAAATATATAGTATATGAAGCTTTCACAATTTCGATTTGATCTTCCCAAAAACCTTATAGCAGAATATCCTTCACCTGAGCGTGACGAGGCGAGACTGATGGTTGTAGATGCTTCCAAAGGCACTATAGAGCATAAGGTTTTTAAAGATGTGATCGAGTATTTCAATGAAGGAGACTTAATGGTATTGAATGATACGCGCGTTTTCCCTGCTCGATTATATGGCAACAAGGAGAAAACAGGAGCGAAAATTGAAGTCTTTTTATTACGAGAATTGAATCGCGAGAGCCGACTATGGGATGTTTTAGTTGATCCAGCACGAAAAATCCGAATTGGCAATAAGCTTTATTTTGGCGAAGATGATTCTCTAGTTGCCGAGGTTATCGACAACACGACAAGCCGAGGTCGAACCCTTCGTTTCTTGTTTGATGGTAGCTATGATGAATTTAGAGAAACGTTGATGGGATTGGGAAATACTCCCCTTCCAAAATATATCACTCGAGACGCAGAGCCTGATGATGAAAAACGATACCAGACCATTTATGCAACTAATGAAGGAGCTGTTGCTGCGCCAACGGCTGGCTTGCATTTTAGCCGCGAGGTAATGAAGCGTTTGGAGTTGCGTGGTGTTGACTTTGCGCGATTGACTTTACACGTAGGTCTTGGCACTTTCCGCACAGTGGAGGTTGAAGATTTAACTAAACACAAGATGGATTCGGAGCAAGCGATTATCACTCAAGCATGCTGCGATATGGTTAATAATGCAAAAGACGCAAAGAAGCGAATTTGCGCAGTTGGCACAACAAGCATGCGGGCTATGGAGACTTCATTTTCTACCAACAATCACTTGCAGCCATATGAAGGATGGACGAACAAATTCATCTTTCCTCCCCACGAATTCAGTATTGCGGATAGTATGATTACGAATTTCCATGTGCCTGAATCTACGCTCTTAATGATGGTTTCAGCATTTGGAGGATACGACTTGATGATGGAAGCATATCAAACGGCCATCAAAGAGAAATACCGATTCTTCAGCTACGGAGATGCGATGTTGATCTTGCAATAAGTCATCGAAATGGCTAGAAGCGCAATCATAGTGGCTGGTGGTCAGGGATTGCGTATGGGTCATGAACTTCCAAAGCAGTTTATAGAAGTCCTCGGTTTACCAATTCTCATGCACACCATCAATAAATTTGATCGGGTGTTTGGAAATGACGATCAAATCATTTTAGTCTTACCCGAAAGCCACGTTGCATTTTGGGAATCGCTTTGTGCGAAACATACTTTCAACGTTTCACATCAGATTGCTTTTGGAGGCAAAACGCGGTTTGACTCTGTAAAAAACGGACTCAATCTTTGTTCAAATTCAGGTATCGTTGGAATTCATGATGGCGTTCGACCGCTAATTTCTGAAAGCCTAATTGCTTCGTGCTACGATCATGCCTCAAAAAATGGATCCGCTCTTCCGGTTCATGCCATATCCCAAAGCCTGAGAAAAGTAGATGGTGATTCTAGCCAACCATTGGATAGAACAGGAGTTGTTGAAGTTCAAACCCCACAATGCTTTCGGGTGGATCGGATCAAAACCGCATATGACACCGAATTCCAAGCGGCTTTCACCGATGATGCTACCGTGTTTGAATTAGCTGGTAATAGCGTTAGTCTAATGACGGGCGAAGCAACGAATCTAAAAATCACAACCCCAAGCGACCTAAAAATAGCAGAGGCTATATTAGGCATGTCAGCAGGCTCATGATACCTTTGCCATCATGTCCAACGAAAAAAAGAACTTACGGTCGCTGAGCTCAGAGCAAATCGAAGCTTTCTTTTCCTCGATTTCACAACCAAAATTTCGTGCTCGACAAATAGAACAGTGGCTGTGGCAAAAACAGGCTAAGTCGTTTGAGGACATGACAAACTTACCACTTGAATTGCGCAGCACGCTTGAAGAGTCCTTTGTTATCAACCAATTAACCGTTCCTGAAGAGCAAGTAAGCAGCGATGGCACAGTGAAGTGCGCTATTCGCCTACATGACGGCATGGTTGTCGAAGCAGTATTAATTCCTGCTGATGATCGAATGACTGCCTGCATTTCATCTCAGGTTGGATGCAGTTTGTCCTGTGCATTTTGCGCTACTGGTAAATTGAAACGAATGCGCAATCTTGAGCCCGATGAGATTTTTGATCAAGTTGTGGCGATTAAAGAAGCCGCCCATAAATACTTCAACAAGCCACTCACAAACATTGTCTATATGGGAATGGGCGAACCCTTGCTCAATTACAAAAACGTGTTAACCTCCATTTATCGAATAACGAACGACATGGGTTTGGGAATGGCGGCTAGAAGGATAACCGTTTCTACAGCAGGCATTGAAAAAATGATTTTACGCCTAGCTGAGGATAAGGTCAAATTTAGACTGGCACTTTCTCTTCATGCGGCAAACGATGAAAAGCGCAGTAAAATCATGCCCATCAACGAACAGAATAGTTTGGAGAGCCTAGCTAAAGCCTTGAATCATTTTGAAGACGTCACTAAAAACAGGGTAACTTTTGAATACATCATTTTCAAAGATTTCAATGATAAATTGGAAGACGCGCAAGAATTAGTGGCGTTTTGCAAAAAGGTTCCTGCTCGAGTAAATATCATTGAATACAATTCCATAGATGACCAGCGATTTGAACAAGCAGATCCTAAGAAAGTGAACGCCTTTGCCGCTTATCTGGAACGTGCAGGAGTTGTGGTGAGCATAAGGAGAAGTCGCGGCAAAGATATCGATGCAGCATGCGGGCAATTGGCAAATAAAAATCAGGCAGCCAATGCATAAGGTTCTATCTTTTTGCATAGGGATAATACCAATGGTAGGATTCGCTCAAATCGACTCCGTTTCCGCGCTTACCTTGTTTGACTCATTCGAAGTTCCCCGTACCGAAAAGGTGGAATATATCATTCAGACTTCCACTGCTTCGCCTATGATGTTTAGCACCGAACCCGATGCTATTATCATTCGACCTATCGACTTAAACACCGGGCTTCCGATTCGAGTTTTGACGCTTCGATCGAATGCCACAAAAAAGATAAAACAACATACACTTCGTGGCGACAGTTTGTTTTGCTTAGTTCGATCCTCAGAAAACAACCAATCTGCGACTTACGAATCGGTTGTTTATTCCCTCCGAAAGGATGCGCTAGTGGAGGCTTACCGCAAGGAAATCGGATTTGAAGAACAGGAAGGAAAACGGAATATTCAGCCTATATTTTTCACCGCATCGGCCAAGGGAAAATATGCGCTTGTTTGCAGACAGCAACCTTTCAAGTCCGAACAAAAGGCCGCTCTCGATATAGAAATAACCGCACATCCCGTGGGAAAAGCGCAACGGTTTACGCTTCCTTTACCCTTCGAGTCGGATGATATAGAACTACTTGGAGTTTCTATTGACGACAGGGGAATCATAAGCATAGGAGCCAAGGCTGGCGTGAAACTCAATAGTCCATTCCTTCGGAAATATTTGGTTTATAGCTTCAACCCATTAACCAAAGAATTGCATGAATTCGACCTTAGTGTAGATAAGATTTTCATGCAAGATATGCTGCTCAAACCAGGAATTGACAACCTTCAAATTGTTTCGCTTTATTCAACGGACCCTTTTAAACAAGCCGAATCAATGGGCTACACTTACGTTCAGGTCGATTCGAGCGGAAGCGACATCTCCGAGAAAATGGTTCATCGATTCTCCCCAGAAATTACAGCTCAAATAAATGGAGATGAAACGCGTGAACTTGACGCTATTGACGGATTATTTCTCGATTATTTATATACGATAAATGGTCACACCATTGCCGTGCTCGACCGAAGATACCAAGATCAAGTTTGCACCACGGACCCAAGAACAGGCATTATGACTTGCACCGATCAGTTTCATTTTGATGGCATTCTAGTCGAGAATTTAACGGAACCAACCCGAAGTGCTGTTATAGAAAGAAGACAGACAGACTATAACCTAGCTGGGCCATATATGGGTCTTCAAGCTTATAACTTGGGAGATCGAATTTTGGTTCTTTATAACGACCATAATAAAAACCAAACTACGAACGGTGAGCGCATCATGAACAATCCATCGAGGTCAGCGTTGAGGTATGTAACCGTAACGGAAAAAGGGGTGAGTCGCACCAATTTGCTCTCAAGCAGTAGATTGAACAGCTTTCTTTTCATGGCTAGTATGGAAGGTTACATTCATCAAAGCGAAGTGGTTCTCTTGTTTTCAAACGGAAAAGAATACAAAATAGGCAAGCTCGATGGCTCGCAACTCTAAATGCATTTGGCACCATATATTTCATGTACGTTTGAACGCACCAATCGAGTATAAATCGTGAATAGCATCGATAAAATCAAGCTTCCTATAAAGGAAGAGATGGATCATTTTGAGGATAAGTTTCGCGACTCGATGAAAAGCTCTGTGCCATTATTGGACAAGATCACCCACTACATTGTTAAACGAAAGGGTAAGCAAATCAGGCCAATGTTTGTCTTTTTGACGGCAAAAGCCCTTGGTGGAATCAACGAATCAACTCATCGTGGTGCTGCATTAATTGAACTCCTTCACACGGCTACATTAGTGCACGATGATGTCGTAGACGAAGCTTATGAGCGCAGGGGCTTCTTTTCCATTAATGCATTGTGGAAGAATAAAATTGCCGTATTGGTCGGTGACTATTTGCTTTCACGCGGTTTGTTACTGGCCATTGACAATGAAGAATTTAGGCAGCTCCATATAGTGAGTGGCGCGGTTCGACAAATGAGCGAAGGTGAGCTGCTCCAAATTGAGAAAAGCCGAGGTGTTAATATGGACGAAGGCGTTTACTTCGATATCATTCGACAAAAAACAGCTACGCTGATCGCCTCTTGTTGCGCTTGTGGTGCCGCATCTGCCGGTGCCGATGATGAAACGATCGAAAAGATGCGTGTGATCGGTGAGCAGATTGGTATTGCATTTCAAATTAAGGACGACTTGTTTGATTATGGATTAGGTGGGAAAATTGGCAAACCAACTGGAAATGACATTCGAGAACGCAAAAGCACTCTTCCACTCATCTACGCGATTAATAACAGCAAGAATGGAAAGGAAATACTTCGGATCGTAAAGCGCGAAAAGAAATCGAGAGAAGATGTGCAAAAAGTCATTGCATTCGTCCTAGATTCGGGTGGCATCGCTTATGCCGAAGAACGTATGCGCTCGATCGCCCATCAAGCCCTGACTGGAATCGAAACCCTTCCAGAAAATGAAGCTCGTGAATCGCTTAAGTCCCTCATCCAATATACTATTGATCGAGAGAAATAGCGTAATAAGGACCCCTTTAGTCGGCATGACTAAAATCCACCTACATTCGCGCCCAAATAACAAAAAATGAAAATCAAAGCTTTTACTCTTATCCTATCTACTGGTCTATTGTTCGGAATTACTTCATGCAACAAATGTGTTACTTGCGATAGCTGCCCAGATGGCATTACCTTGACAGATGACGCTGGAAATGATGTTGAGTCTCAAGAAATTTGTGAAGATGACGCTTCAAGCAAGTCTGAATACGATGCTGGAATCGCTCTTATCGAAGGTTTCGGTTGTACTTGCAAATAAAACCGCAATTCTATAACATAAAAAAAGCCCCAATTGGGGCTTTTTTTATGCTCATTATATAATGTTATGATCTATTTAAAGGCGCTCAAGCCCGTAACATCCATGCCTGTAATCAACAGGTGGATATCGTGAGTCCCTTCATAGGTTACCACAGATTCTAAGTTCATCATGTGGCGCATGATCGGATATTCATTCGTAATACCCATTGCCCCGTGCATTTGTCGAGCCTCTCGCGCCACTATTAACGCCATTTCTACGCTATTCCTTTTTGCCATTGATATTTGAGCCGTAGTGGCTATCCCTTCGTTCTTCAATTGTCCAAGTCGAAAAACCATAAGCTGTGCCTTTGTAATTTCCGTAACCATTTCAGCTAGTTTTTTCTGCTGTAATTGAAAACTTCCGATCGGTCGATCAAACTGCATACGCTCTTTTGAATATCGAAGTGCGCTATCGTAGCAGTCCATGGCCGCACCAATTGCGCCCCAACTTATGCCATATCGAGCTGAATCTAGACAACCAAGTGGAGCGCCAAGGCCAGATTTGTTAGGAAGAATATTTGCTTTTGGTACAGGAACATTGTCGAACACCAATTCGCCCGTATCTGAGGCTCTAAGCGACCATTTGCCGTGCATGGTTGGTGTTGTGAAACCTTCCATGCCTCGTTCAACGATTAATCCATGTATCCGGCCCGCTTCGTCTTTAGCCCAAACCACCGCGATATCAGCAAAAGGAGCATTGGAAATCCACATTTTAGCCCCGTTTAGAATCACATGATCGCCTGCATCTTTGAAGTTGGAAACCATTCCCCCAGGATTACTTCCGTGATCTGGCTCTGTCAGTCCAAAACAACCCATCATCTCACCAGTGGCAAGTTTTGGCAAATATTTGTGCTTCTGTTCTTCCGACCCATATTTCCAAATAGGATACATAACAAGTGAGCTTTGGACCGATGCTGTCGATCGAAGTCCGCTATCGCCTCGCTCCAATTCTTGCATCAACACTCCATAAGAAATCTGATCCAAACCTGGACCTCCATATTCTTCAGGAATGTAGGGACCAAATGCGCCAAGTTCGCCCAAGCCTTTGATCCATTGGCGTGGAAACTCAGCCTTTTCATAGGCATTTTCAATAATTGGACTCACCTCTTGCCTCACCCAAACCCTTGCACTATCGCGAATCAGTTTGTGCTCATCGGTCAATAAATCATCAATGTTGAAATAATCCACTCCCTGAAACCTGTCTTCTTTATTTGCCATATTGTCTATTTAAACAAGGCTCGAAGGTAAAAGTTTGTTGCTCCAAAACGTGCTAGTTTTGCATCTATTCTATGATTGAACATTTGGCCATCGGCCGCGAGTCGGAATTTATTGTCTACACATTGATCCTCCTTTTCGTTGGGTTAATTAGCCATTTTGAGTCCGATCGTTTAAACCTTTTTCTAAGGTCGTTCACCAATACAAACTTGATCGACCAACAATTAAGACAAGAGCGCGCATTCTCAAGACTCGCCTTGCTCGCCTTCGTTATTGTCATTCTAGTCATCAGCACCTTCGTGGTAAACGCCCTTCAGTATCATGGCTTCTTTCTCGATTTTAGTTTTTTGGGGCTCTTTATGAGTGTATTGCTTGTCCTCATATTGCTCACTACGGCCAGAGTTGCTTTATATGCATTTCTTGCTTGGCTTTTTGACTTAGAGGGTCTGCAGGAACATCATACCTTTCATTGGCTCCTCACGAACTTGATTACTTGTTCGCTGCTATTACCCGTGTCCGTTGTTTATTCATTTGGTCCGGAGCTATTGCGCCCTACATCGATTTCATTCGGAATGATTGTTCTCGCGGTGTTCTACACAATCCGAGTTTTAAGGCTGTCTCACATTTCAAACAAGCTGTTTCGGGTACCCTTGCACTATAATTTTCTGTACATTTGCGCGCTCGAAATTATGCCCTTGACTTTAGTGTCTGCGGCATTATTGAGATAAAATACGGTTAACCAATCAAGGCAAATTAGGTATGAGTGAGAATAACATAGCGCATAAGAAAGTGAAGACCATTCTAGTCAGCCAACCAAAGCCTGATGGCGACAAATCTCCTTATGGTGATTTAGCCAAAAAACATAAGTTGAAGATTGACTTCCGACCTTTCATTCATGTGGAGGGACTAACGGCTCACGATTGGAGGCAACAGCGGATTCAGATTTTAGATCACACCGCCATCATTTTTACCTCCCGAAATGCTATTGATCACTTCTTTAGACTTTGTGGCGAAACGAGGGTTACTGTGCCTGAATCGATGAAGTATTTCTGTATGTCTGAGGCTATTGCTTTCTACCTTCAGAAGTATATAGTTTACCGCAAACGCAAAATTTTTGTTGGCGACAAAAAATTTAGCGACATGATTCCTTTGTTTAAGAAGCACAATGGCGACCGTTATCTTTTGCCTTCCGCTGATAAGATTAAGGAAGACATCATGAAAACCTTAGACGAAATCGAAGCAAAATACACCCGTGGCATTTTTTACCGGACGGTTATTAGTGATTTGAGCGATTTGGAAGATGTGAAATACGACATGCTCGTTTTCTTTAGTCCAAGCGGAATCAAATCGCTTTTCCACAATTTCCCTGACTTCGTTCAAGGAGACACTCGGATAGCCGGGTTTGGCGCCACAACACACAAAGCGATTGCCGATCATAACCTAAGGCTCGATTGCAACGCCCCAACGCCCGAGGCACCATCGATGACTGCAGCTATAAACCTGTACATTAAAGAGTCGCTCAAATAAGCTTTATCATTCATTATCTCCACCTTTGCTGAAAGGTCTATGGAGGTTAATCAACGTTTTCCGAGAACCGAATCGCTTAAGCAAAAACGCGTATTCGATGCTTTGTTCAAAGGCGCAAATAAATCGTTTCAGCACCCTGTAATGGCGCTTTGGAAACGCATTCCATTGCCAGAAAACGTACCTGCACAAATCGGTTTGAGTGTACCAAAAAAACACTTCAAAAAGGCTGTTGATCGAAACACCATCAAGCGCAGATTGCGTGAAGCCTATCGCTTAAACAAACACATCATTCATGCTCCACTTCTTGAAAGGAAGGAGCAAATTGCAGTCGTGTTTATTGTGCTGAAAACAGATAACACTTCTTATGACATCCTTGGGCCTAAAATGATGCTACTTTTACGGGACATTGCCTCCAAAATCAAGCATGATTAGCAAGCTTTTTATTTTTATTGTCCGGCTCTATCAAGGCGTTATTTCACCGCTGTATCCAGCGACTTGTCGCTATACGCCAACATGCTCTGAATACAGTGTGCAGGCACTGAAAAAAACACGGTCCTTGGAAAGGCGGATGGCTGGCCATAAAACGTATTGGTTCATGTCACCCGTGGGGCGGAAGTGGTTATGATCCTGTTCCTTAAACTATGATAATGAATAAAAAAATAAAGATTTGGACACTGATCGCTGCTGTGTCTGTCGCTTCGTTCTCTTCCCTTGCCTTTGTGGAAAGTTACTTCGAAATATCGAAGAACCTCGACATCTTCGCCACGGTTTACCGAGAGATTAACGTGAATTATGTGGAAGAAACCAATCCTGGAAAATTGGTGAAAACTGGCATTGACGCCATGCTTGGATCATTAGATCCATACACCAACTACATTCCTGAATCGGACATCGAAGACTATAAATTCATGACAACGCATGAATACGGAGGAGTTGGCGCTCTGATCGGAACGCGTAATGGCAACATCATCATCAGTGAACCCTACGAGGGATTCCCTGCAGATAAAGCTGGCCTAAAGGCAGGCGACATCATTTTGGAAGTAGATGGCGAATCTGCCGCTGGAAAAAACTCAACCCAATTGAGCGATATGTTGCGTGGTCAAAGCGGCACAAGCATCTCGGTTAAAGTAAAAAGAACTGCCACAAACGAAGAAATTGAGGCCACATTAACGCGCGAAAAAATCAAAATTGATGATGTTCCATATTATGGCATGTTGGACCAAGGTGTCGGTTACATCAGCCTAAATGGATTTACAGAAACAGCTAGTCGAGACGTAAAAGACGCGTTTACAAAACTGAAAGAACAAGGTATGCAAGAGTTGATTCTTGACCTTAGAGGCAATGGTGGCGGGCTTTTACGCGAATCGGTGAACATCGTAAATTTCTTTTGCGAAAAAGGTGAGCCTGTGGTTGAAGTGAAAGGAAAGGTTAAAGAACACTATCGCATGAACATTGCCTTAAACACGCCCTTGGACACGAAGATTCCTTTGGTTGTATTGATCGATGAAGGTTCAGCATCGGCATCGGAAATTGTATCCGGTTCGCTTCAAGATTTGGATCGTGCGGTAATCATTGGTCATAATTCATTTGGTAAAGGATTGGTTCAAACCACCCACGACTTGAGCTACAACTCCATGCTTAAAATGACCATCGCCAAATATTACACCCCTAGCGGAAGGTGCATTCAGCGGATCGACTACGGAAAACGTGACGATAAAGGCAAGGCCATTGAAGTACCAGATTCATTGGTTTCAGAATATTTTACTCAAAACAAAAGAGTGGTAAAAGATGGTGCTGGCATTACCCCCGACATCAAGGTTGCCGACAAAGAATATAGTGACCTTTTAGCCACATTGATGCAAGAAAACATTGTCTTTGATTTCGCCACGAACTACTATTTCAAACATGAAAGCATTGCCTCTCCAGAAGAATTCGCTTTGACCGAGGCCGACTATGAGACCTTTGTTGCCTTCGCGTTGAACCATGAGTTTGAATACGAAACGAGCAGTGCGAATATGCTTAAAGAGCTAAAATCGGTGGTTGTCGAAGATGAGTTTTGGGACGAAGTTGAGGGAGAATATGCTGCGTTAGAAGCGAAACTCCAACGCGATAAAAAAGGCGATATGACTAAATTTAAACCCGAAATCAAACTCATGTTGGAGAATGAAATCATCGGCCGTTATTATTATTCAAAAGGTCGTATTAGGGCATATCTACCTCACGATGAAGAAGTCTTAAAAGCAATTGAAGTGCTTAACAATAAAACCTATTATGACTCCGTTCTTGACGGCACATGTGCCGATTGCCTTGTGAAAAAAGGCTAGGCCCCTAACCTAACCCATGAACCTAACTTCACGCCAGCATCGTTGGATATATCTTATTGCGTTGTCGCTTGTGGCCATAGGGCTGCCTTTCTCTGTATTCTTAATTAGCGTAGGCGAAATATTACTCATCCTGAATTTCATTGCCGAAGGCCGTTGGAACGAGCGCATCGATCGCCTTAAAAATGAGCCTACCATATGGTTTTTTGTGGGATTCTATTTGCTCCATGTAGTTGGATTAATTTGGACAAATGATTTGGGATTTGGCTTAATCACACTTCGAACACGACTGCCTTTATTGATTTTTCCCATCATTATCCCCTTATCCCAACGGCTTAAACGAGTTGAGTTTTTGTGGATTGCAGCCATTTTCTCGGCCGCTGTTATTGCCGCGTCTATCGTTTCAATGGTAATGTATTTCAATTTAAAAGATATCCCCGGTTTCAATTACCGTGAGATCAGCATTTTCACCAGTCACATTCGCTATTCGCTTATGGTGTGTTTGAGTTATATTATTCTACTCAATTGCGCTTGGAACGAAGAAAAAAAGGCTTGGCTTCGGGTAGCATATATCATACTAGCTATATGGTTGAGCGTGTTCATCTTCATTCTTCAGTCAATGACGGGAATTGTTGTTTGGCTGCTTTGCAGCTATATGTTGCTTTTCTACACCCTCTTTCACCTCAAAAACAACTTTTGGCGTATCTCAGGATCAACGATCCTTTGGGTGACTCCACTCTTTGTTTTTCTTTACCTAGCCTTTCAAATTGACAATTTCTATCCCGACAAACAGGCCGACTTCTCACACCTCGAAACCATTTCTGCTGCCGATGAATACTACTCGCACGACACGACCAACTTGACGCTAGAAAATGGCAACTACGTGAACATTTACATCTCTCCTTTAGAGCTTCAGCGCGAATGGGATCAAGTGAGCAACATCCCTTATGTGAAGGGCAAAGACGCCAAAGGTCAGTTTATATATACCACCATAATCCGATACATGACAAGCAAAGGATTGCGCAAAGATTCCATCGGGTTTTCTCAACTCACTCAAGAAGACATTTCAGCAATTGAACATGGAACGGCAAATGTTCGCTTCCTATATGGAAACGCCTTAGACAACCGCATTTACACCGTCATTTGGGAGTTTGATAAAATGATGCAGGAGCAAATGGTGCAGGGTCATTCGGTAACTCAGCGTTTCGAGTTTTGGACTACCGGATGGCATATATTTAAAGAACATGTTCTATTTGGCGTTGGAACAGGCGACATAAAAACCTCCTACCATGAAATGTATGATCGACTGGATTCCAATTTGAGCGAAAAACATCGATTACGCGCGCACAATCAATTTCTGTCCATTTTGATAAGTTTTGGCGTATTTGGATTCCTCCTTTTCGCGCTATCCGTTATTTGGCCATTTATTTCCATACCAAATGCTAATTCCTTTTTATACATCGGTTTTGCCATCATCATCTTCGCGAGCATGTTCAATGAAGACACACTCGACACTCAAGTCGGTGTTACCCTGTATGCTATGTTTAATTCACTTTTACTTTATTCCTTGACTGGAATCGCGCGAAAAACAGCTCAGAACGCAAAGGATTAATCTGTTTCACAACACGTGTACCCCACTTCGTCTTGTCCGCCTTTGGCGAGAACCGCGCTCGTTGGTAGCGCTCGGAGTGACAGGCTCGTTAATAATGCTCGAAAGGATAGAACGGTGGACCTGATTCTATAAGGACATGCCCTTCTATTTTCCTAAAACTTCTTGATAAATTTCATGTGTTTTACGCGCTGTTTCAGCTTTGGAGAAGGCCAAAACAATCTGCTTAGCCGCATCAGCCATGCTTTGGCGAAAGCTCGAATCTTTGATGTATCGCACTAAAAATTCTGCCAATTTCACATCATCGCCTACCTTGGCTACCAATCCATTTTTTTCATGATGAACGATTTCAACAATGCCTCCAGCGGCCGTTGCAACTATTGGCACTCCCGCCACTTGCGCATCGAGGATGGACGTGCCCAAACCTTCTGTGCTTGAAGTAATGAGAAACACATCGAATTGCGGCAGAATATCGATGATGTCGTTTCGAAACCCTGTAATTATAATGTGTTTTTCCATGCCATTTTCTGCGATGCAGTTTTCTACATCCTTTCGGCTTGGGCCTTCGCCAATAGCCAAGAACTTCACATCAAAACCTTGTTCGATGATGCGTTTAGCCGTTCGAATAAACGTTGGGTAATCCTTATGCGGAGCCAACGCGGCCACATTGCCAACAAGCAAAGTTTGGTCGCTGATTTCAAATTCTTTTCGCAGCGAACTCGATAGGGGTCGATTAAACTTTTCCAGATCAACCCCGCTATGAACGACAGCAAGTTTCTGCTCATCGTCAATGCTCGACTTCATCACATCACGAATAGCGTTCGACACACAAACAATTTTGGAAATCCTAGGGTGGTTGTATTTGAACATTGAAACTGGGCCTCCATTGATGGGAAAATCTACCCTTCGAGAAACAATGATGGGCACATCGTTTTTGGAGAGTACGGTGCTCAGAATGGCAAAGTTGTGTGCATGGCTATCATGTACATGAACCAATTCGACTGACTCGCGCTTGCATATATGACTAACCTTAAATGCAACCATTGGATTGGTCGAAAAGCCTTTATAGTACGTTACATGGTTGATGTGGTTCTTCAGGCAGTATTGATGCACAGAAGAGTTGAACGGGCAAAGTATGATTTGCCACACTCCGAGCTTGTTCAGTTCTTCCACCAAATAGATAAGCTGCTGTTCACCTCCGCGCCAAGTTTTTGGCGATGTAATGTGCATGATCCTCATGCCGAACGCTGAATTTGGAGGAGTTTTAAATACTTCAGATACGTGGCTCTAGCCGAATGTATGGCAATCAGCCAACCGTAATAGCCGTCCAAAAAACCAAGTTTAAATAAATAGCCTCGAACAAACCTCGCAATCGGTTTCACAATGATTTTCAAGGCATTCGATCGAATGCCTTTATCAAATTTCGCTTGTGCTGAAATGTTGCTAAAATTTTCAACTTGTTTTAAATGTTCTTCTGTAGTGTAGAACGTGTAATGCAACAAATCGCCCGTCAAATAACCTGCTTTTGATTCGGAGTCTAAATCAAATCGATCGTGCGGATTTGTACCCGCCCAGTGCCCTTTACTTCGGTTGAATAATCGCATCTTTCGGTCGGGATACCAGCCGCCATGTCGTATCCATTGACCGCAATAATTTGCCAATCGATTCATGAAATAACCATCGCATTCGAAATTGGATTTTACCACCAAAATGGACGCTTTCAATTCAGGACTCAATGCTTCATCTGCATCGAGCGACAGCACGTGATCAAAGGAAACTTTTGTTAATCCAAAGTTCTTTTGCTCGATGTAGCCCAAAAATTTTTGTTGAATGAACCGCGCGTCATATCCGGCCACAATTTCAGCGGTTCTATCGGTTGAAAATGAATCGATCACAACGATTTCATCCACAACACCTTGCAGGCTGTCCAAACATCTACCGATGTTTCGTTCTTCATTTAAGGTTAAGACTATGGCTGAAATCTGCGGCATTTTACTCCTGCAAATAAACTCTTCTTACGCGTTGCGAGACTTTGGTCAGGATTTCATACGGAATCGTGTCCAGCTTTTTAGCCATCAAAAGAATATCATCAGCACCGTCAAATACGACCACTTCATCGCCCTCGCGTGCATCATAATCGCTCACATCTATCATGACCATGTCCATACAAATATTCCCAACAATGGGACAAGCTTGACCTTGCCACTTGAGCGACCATTTTCCATCGCTTAATCTGCGATCGAGGCCATCGGCATAACCAACTGCTACGGTGGCTATTCTGCGATCTTGCGCCTTTTTGCCTCCTCGATTATATCCCACGGATTCGCTAGAAGCTACCGTTCGAATTTGAATGATGTAGGATTTAAACGCCCCCAATGCATTTAAAAACTTACCGCTTTTGGTTCCCGAAAATCCATATAGGCCAATACCCAGACGCACCATGTCAAACTGATATTGAGGAAAGCGCAAGATGCCCGTAGAATTCAAAACGTGGCGCATGACCCGATATCCTATCGATGTTTCTATCGTTTTTGCAGCAGATAGATAGGATTCAATCTGCCGTTGCGTAAACGCATCCTCAGCTGGATTGTCAGCCGCGGAAAGATGCGTGAAAACCGATCCTACTTTCAGGAACGTGGATGCATCCAATTCACGACAAAGCTCCTCCAAATCACTTTGACCAAAGCCAAGTCGATGCATACCAGAGTCAATCTTCAAATGAATCGTGAGTTGATCAAATAGGTGGCGCATGCCTTGCGCTGTTTCGACAAATTCCTTAAGGCTGCGGATCGAATAAATCTCCGGCTCTAAGTCGAATCGAATCATGTTTTCAAAAGCCGACTTGCTTGGACTCATGACCATGATAGGCATTCGAATGTTGCGCTTTCTCAATTCAACGCCCTCATCGGCATAGGCTACGGCTAAATAGTCTACCCCTTGATTTTGGAGGTAGTTGGCAACTTCAAACCCACCTGTGCCATAGGCGAAAGCCTTCACCATGACCATAATCTTCACACCGGCATCAATACTCGATTTAAAGAATTCTAAATTCTTACCCAGTTTATGTAAGTCAATTTCCAATACGGTTTCATGCTGCTGCGCTTGCAAGCGTTGCACTAATTGCTCCAATTTAAACGCTCGTGCTCCTTTAATTAAAATGGCCTTATTTCTTATGCTGTTCGTATCGAGTTGTGCCCAATAGTCATCCGTATTTGGATAGCAATCCACTTGGGGAATGTGAAACAATTTTTGATGTTTCGCCATTTGTGGTCCTATGGCAATGAGCTCATCTATAGACGCTTCGTTGAGCATATTGCTGATGTGCTGATACAATTCACCTGCATGCTCGTTGTCGTTCATATCGCTGAGAATGACCATGCGTTTGCGGCCTTCTTGGGCCGAAAGTTGCTCTAATGCAGCTTTTAACGACCCGAGGTCTGAATTATAACTGTCATCAATGAGCATGCTGTTTTCTATCCCTTGTTTCACTTCCATGCGCATGGCAACTGGACTCAAGAATTCGAAGCGCCTAAGCGTTTCTTGGCTTGTGTTTCCAAGCAAGACCAACATGCAAAAACACTGCATGGCATTTTCTGTTGAAGCTCGATCTGCAAAGGGTAAATGAATCGCGAATCTTTCTTCACCCACCCTTATTTTTAGCTCAGTCGAAGCGCTAAACACTTTTTCTGATTCCAGAAATACATCGGCTTTAGCATCGGTCTTTGACCAAGTAAAAAATCGTTTGGCCGCCTCGCCATCATAGCGTTCAAACCACTTTTGATCTTGGCAACAAACCACCTTTTTGCATGATGCAAAAAGCTTCATTTTTTCTTCCAACTTTTGAATTGGATCATCAAAATGTGCAGCATGGGCATCTCCCAAATTGGTAAAGATACCGTAGTCCGGAACCATCATTTTTTGAAGCTTTTCCATCTCATCGGGTCGCGAAATACCCGCTTCAAAAATGCCCAGCGTGTGTCGGTTTTCAATTCGCATGAGCGACATAGATACTCCAATCTGCGAATTGTAACTTTTTGGACTTCGGCAAACCTGTTGACGTTTTTCCAGCAAGGTGTTCAACCACTCTTTTACAACGGTTTTGCCATTGCTTCCCGTTATTCCAATAACCGGGATTTTAAAATTGTCGCGATGCTCACGTGCAATATCTTGCAGAGCATCCACCATGTCGTTTACTAAAATGAAATTGGCTGTCCCTTTGTGCTGTTCAATATGTTTTGAATTGGTCACTAAAAAATTTCGGACGCCTTGCTCAATCAATTGGGGAATAAAAGCGTGACCATCGACCTTCTGCCCTTTAATGGCTGCAAAAAGACCTCCATTCCAATTTAACTCACGGTGATCGATCCAAATCGATTTTACGGTAGATCCGGGAATGGCGATATCCGCTTTACCGCGGCAAAAGTCTGCTATGGTTTCAATGGTATAATTCACGCCCTTTTGGTTTTGCCAACTGTTGGTTTTGGCTCCATGGCATGGCTGAAACAAGCCCTACAAAGAGGTTCATATTGTTCGCGCTCTCCTAATTCAACCAGTTTGCCGCTATCAATAAACCGATGGCTGTGATTGGCTAGCGAACCACATTTCATACAAATAGCGTGAACCTTTGTGACATATTCTGCCACGGCCATCAGGCCAGGCATCGGGCCAAATGGACGGCCTTTATAATCCATATCAAGCCCAGCAACGATAACTCGTTTTCCAAGCGCAGCGAGTTGATTGCAAACATTGACCAACTCCAAATCAAAAAATTGAGCTTCGTCAATCCCAACCACATGGGCGTTGTTGGCTAAAATCAAAATATTGCCTGATGATCGCACAGCTGTAGAAGGAATGCTGTTTTCGTCATGTGAAACCACTGCCTCATCATCGTATCGTGTATCCACTTCCGGTTTAAAGATCTCGACTTTTTGACCAGCAAATTCTGCACGCTTTAACCTCCTGATCAACTCTTCTGTCTTTCCAGAAAACATGGATCCGCAGACCACTTCGATCCAGCCAAATTTGTGTTTTTGTGTTCCGGTGTATTCAAGAAACATGGTGTACAAATATGCGATTCCAATTGCCGTCTTTTGCCAGATGTTCGCTCAAAATATTGATTTTGATTACCTAGGAATAAGTACGCGATTGATACTCACTTGTAATCTTTAACGAAAGCAGTATGGATAGTCCCTGGGCAATTGTCATCTTTGATGCGCGTTATAAGTGAACATTGTTATGGAAGAATTAAGGTTACAAATAGAGGAATTGCGCATCCGAGTGGAGCAAAAACAACTTGAATTACATTCAATTCAGGAAGAGTTGAAGTTGTTAAAAGCCAAACTTGAAGACGCCATTTCTACAGAAAAAACGCAACAAGATTTAGAAGCGGCCAAACGTGCTGCCGAAAAAGCTCGCCTCGCTGCCGAGGCGGAACAAAGAGAAATACAAGCGAAAGAAAAAGCCGAAGCTGAAGCCAATAGAATGCGACTTGAAGCGGAAGCAAAAGCAGCGGCTGAAGCTGAAGCACAGCGAAAAATGGAAGTGGAACAAGAGCCGATTCCTGTAGCAGAAGAAGATTCAAAAACCCAAGAACCAGAAGAGCTTCAAGTCGAGCGAATTGGTGAAGCCGAACACGAAGCCATCATGCGAACCATTGAAGAAATGTCTCGATCGATTGGTTTGCCAAAAGGTGACAGCCCTGAAAGTAGATTTCATGCCAAGCCGACCTTAGGCGATAAAGCTTCGCGGCAAAAACTGAACGACATCAAGCGAGGAATTGGCATAAACGAGCGTTTTCTCTACGCCAATGAATTATTCAATGGTGACATGAGTGCTTTCAGCCGCGCAGTGGAAGAACTCAATCACGTAGAATCTGAAACGGATGCAAACCGCCTTTTAAATCAGGATTTGGCTACAAAATATCGATGGGACGAGGAGAGTGAAACCGTTGTTGCGTTTAAGTCGCTTGTTTCTCGCAGATTTGCATAATGAAATTCCTCCACTTCCCGATTGCTTGCATAGGCCTTTTAGCCTCCCATGCCGCTGTATCACAAAACGTTGAATACGTAAAAACCATCATCGATTCATTGTGTGCGCCAGCATACCATGGTCGGGGTTATGTGGATCAAGGCGATGTCAAGGCCGCAAAGTTTATTGAACGACAATTGGATGAAATTGGCACCGAGCAGCCTGTGGAGATGCTTGGGTTCACGCTTGGTGTCAACACTTTTCCTGGGAAAATGGACGTCAATGTCAACGGAAAAGCCCTTATCCCTGGCGCAGATTACATCATTGATCCAAAGTCATCAGGTTGCAATGGCACATATGATGTTGTTAATTTTAAACCAAAATGGGCGGGAGATCAGAAGAAAATGTTCGATTTGACCTCGACTGCAGCATTTAAAGGTCAGTTTGTAGTTTTTAAAGAAAATGTTGATAATGCCGATTATCAAACCTTGCTTTCCAATATTGATAAGAACCCCTTCAAGGCGGCTGGATATATCATTATTACTGATAAAAAGCTGACTTGGAGCGTAAGTCGGTCCATGATCGATTGTGTGATTTTGAGAGTCGATGCGAACAAAGTTCCGAAGAAGATTAAATCGATAACGGCTCAAGTTGATCAACATTTTGAATCGAAATATCAAGCCACCAATGTCATGGCAACGCTTTCAGGAACATCTGATTCGAGTATGAAATCGTTGGTTTTTACGGCCCATCTGGATCATTTAGGCCACATGGGGGCCGCAACGTACATTCCTGGTGCAAATGACAATGCGAGTGGCTCAGCCATGTTGCTCGATTTGTATCAATACTATTATACCAACCGACCCGAACGAGACGTGGTTTTTATTTGGTTTGGAGCTGAAGAGGCTGGACTGGTTGGGTCGCGTCACTTTGTGGAAAACAGCCCGCTTCCATTATCTGAAATACAGTTCCTGATCAACCTAGATTTAATGGGCGATGCTAAAACGGGAATTACCGTTGTGAATGGAAAAGTATATGACGATCATTTTGGAAAGTTGAGCTCGATAAACATCGAACAAGGTTTGTTGGAAACGGTAAAAGCTCGTGGACCAGCCGCGAATAGCGATCATCATCCTTTTTATGAAAAGGGAGTTCCGTGCTTTTTTATCTACACCACAGGAGACTACACCCATTATCACGACATTGACGATAAGCCCGAAAACTTACCTATGACCAACTACGGAAAGGTGTTTAAGCTCATTGTTGAGTTTGCTCAATTTGGGATTTAGAGCCGACTTCTTCACGAAAATTTAAGGGGTTCGCTTACCGAACAACCATGATTGAGCCTTTAGCATTGCGCTCTGTATAAACCATGCCTTCACTGTCAACGGCATCTATTTGATAATAGCACATCGTTCGATCTTCTAACAGCTCTCCGCCCCTAGAATGGTTAGTGCCGCACCATTGGAAATTGATATCGGATGATTCGAACACCAATTCTCCGCTACGTGTCCAAATGCTAATGTGAAAACGCTCCACGTTTTCTGCATCTTCGGTCGTAAAGCAATCATTTGTTCCATCGCCATCCGGGCTGATAAACGTCTTGGCTTCATGCGTAAATCGCGCGATGCAATGCTTTTTCTCTTCTTGTTTCGGTGTTTCGGCCGTTGTTGACGGCTTGGCGTTCTGCTTTGCAGGTTCCTCCGTTTTTTTATTGAGCTGTGGTGCAGGCTCTGGTTTAGTTTCTGGCAATTGTGGCTTGTCCACATTAGGTTCTTCAGCTATTGCATAATCTTGACTTTCAGAGCTTTCTTGCTGATTGTCACTGTTCACAGCCATCTTCCCTCCATTATCCTTTGTCGTAGGCTCTGGAGCAATAACCTTTATGTTCTTAGTAACTTGAGTTACAGGAGAAGTTTCTTTTGATTCAACCGCAATAAAATCAGCAGTTTCAGCCTGTACGATGGTCGTTTCTATCGACTTATTTGGCGCCACGTTTGGTTGTTCGGCTTCCATTGCATTTGCTTTTACCGCAACTGCTTTTGTGGCCAATCTATATTCATTGACAGCGCCTATGGCCACCAAAGTTGAAATGCCGATAAAGGCCGCTGCCTTCGCTAACAATCCACCTGATGCGATCGTAGCTGAAGCCTGTGTAGCCAAAGTAGACTGTACGCCAGCCCAAACCTTGGAGCTCACCTCCATTTCATGGTTGGCAAACGCCTCTTTGAACATTTCTTCGATATGGTTCTGATTATTTTCCATCAGATATTTTCTCTTTCTCCAATTAAACTCATTAAATAAGTACGCGCCTTGCGAAACTGTGTTTTTGAAGTGCTTTCAGTCACTCCCAATTCGTTTGCAATTTCTTGGTGTGAAAACCCTTCTATTGCATACATGTTAAACACCGTTCTGTAGCCAGGTGGCATGCCTTGAATCAGTTTCATCAATTCTTCGACCCGCATTTTTCCAACTACATTTTCGTCTTCTCCAGCTAAATATTCCGCTTCGCTGATATCTGTATCCAAGTTCATATTGCGCTTTTTTCGAAGGTGATCGAGCGATGTATTGACCATCGTTCTTCTGATCCAGCCTTCAAAGCTTCCCTCGCGTTTAAACGACTTAAGGTGACTAAAAACTTTCACAAAACCATCTTGAAGCACATCCTCAGCTTGTTCGCGATCTGAAACATATCGCATACATACGGACATCATCTTTCGGCTAAACTTTTCAAATAACGCTTTTTGCGCCCTCTGATCACCCTGCAAACACTTATCTATCAGCTCGTCATCAGTCATCGAGTGCAAAACTGGTTTATAGATGCAATTTGTTTCAAAATAGTTGTCTGACGATAATTGAATGATTGGTTATCGTATTACGAATACCTTCGCGAAGGTCAAAAAATGAAGATATCAGCAAGCGTATATTCTAGCAAAGAAGGCAGTTTAAAAGAAATTGTCCAAAACTTAGATGCTCATGGCATCGATTACCTGCATATCGATTGCCGCGACAATCCTGATGTATTCGCGGATATAGAAGAAATACGGACTTATAGTTCAACTCCAATAGACCTCCACTTAATCACGGCTGAGCCAGAAAAGTATTTTGACCGAATCAACGCGCTGAGCATCGAATTGGTTACCCTGCAATTTGAAGATTTGAATGGCTACCAATACAAAGGAGGACTCACGTCTAAAATGGGTCTTTCCATTGTGACCGACACCCCGCTGACTGCTATTGCCCATGATTTTTCTCCCTACGACTTTGTGTTGATGATGGCCACAACGCCAGGTCAGAGTGGCGGCCGGTTTGATAAAATCAACTTCAGAAAAATCCGAGAATTCAAAAAGGCCTACCCCAAAAAATTAGTGCACGTAGATGGCGGTGTCAATGCCGAAGTGAGCTTCATCCTCAGAAATATGGGCGTCCATTCTTCTGTTGTCGGCTCTTACCTTTTCAAAGATCAGCCCATTGGGGCAGCGCTTTTGAATCTGAAAACACACGACATCGACAGTCATTATACTGTGGGAGACTTCATGCGATTGCGAGAGGAGAGTCCCATCGTTTCTGCTTCAGAACGAAACCTGAAATCAGTATTACAGTGCATCGAAGATTCGAATCTTGGTTTTTGCATTTTAGAAGGAGAAGATCAACAGTTAGATGGCATTGTCAGTAATGCAGATTTGAGAAGGGAGATGCTGAGAAATGTAGAGCACCCGCAAAACATTTCTTTGTATAAAATGGTGAATACTTCGCCCATTTCTGTGAAGGAATCGACTACCGTTTCGGACATGTTGGTCTTCTTAAAGGAGTTTGATTTTCCTATAAACTACCTTCCCGTTGTGGACGAAAACAATAAAATAAAAGGAGTAGTATCCTTCCTGAACTTAGTGAAAGGCGAACTATGATCATACACACACATGCGAATGCCGATGCGGCAACGGTGAACAACCTAGCAATAAGCACACAATCGATTTTGTTTCACAATGGAGAACACCATGTGCTGGTCACTCCATCGAAAATGCAAGAACCCCCAGCAGGCTTCGATGGCATCATCGATCAGTTTTGGCCCATGAGCAGCGACCTGCAACTGGGAAGCAAAACTTATAAAAGCGAAACCAGACAAATTCGATTAGGCGATGTCAGTATAGGCGGCACTACCAACAATACCATTGTCATTGCGGGTCCTTGCTCAGTTGAGTCTGAATCGCAGATTAGAGAAAGTGCTGAATTTATGAGGCGAATGGGAATCACTGCTCTGCGCGGTGGATGCTACAAGCCTCGAACCTCTCCGTATTCATTTCAAGGTCTGGGCTTGGAGGGTTTGAAACTGCTGAGCAAAATGCGCGATGAATTTGGATTTACAATCGTCAGTGAAGTGCGCGATGCCACTCATGTGGATCATGTGATAGAACATGCGGATGTCATCCAAGTTGGTGCTAAAAGCATGTACGATCACGGTATTTTGAAGGCATGTGCAAAGACACAAAAACCAGTGCTCATCAAACGAGGATTTGGAACCACATTGCAAGAGTTTGCTCAGGCGGCCGAATTTGTCCTTTCAGGTGGAAATCCAAATGTGATGCTTTGCGAGCGCGGAATTCGAACGTTTGAAACCAAGACGCGCTTCACGTTAGATTTGTGTGGAGTTGCTTGGCTGAAAGAAAACACCAATATGCCTATCATCTTAGACCCTTCGCACGCCTTGGGTTATCGATATGGCATTTCAGATCTCTCCAAAGCTTGCGTGGCTATGGGTATTGATGGTTTATTAGTTGAGGTTCACCCCGATCCATCCGTGGCAAAAAGTGATGCCGCTCAACAATTGTATCCCGATCAATTTGAGCAGTTATTAAAAGATATAAAGCCAGTGGCTAAGGCTGTTGGGAAGAATCTAATATGACGAGACTTCAAGAAAATATTACGTTTTTAGTGCGTCAAAACTCCAGTCTGTCAGGTTTGCTAAACGATGACCCGTGCATAAGTCAGCTTGAAGCGTTCTGTGAAATCGCAGAAGTAAGTTTGGAGAATTTGCTGCAATATAATTTGTCAGCAACCAACTTGCCATGGGACCAAATAAAGTTCATTTTTCTAGACGTGGATGGCGTTATGACAGAAGGTGGCATGTTTTACACCGAAGAAGGGTCAGAGTTCAAACGGTTTGATACGAAAGATGGAATGGCTATCAAAGAAGCGATGAAACATGGAATTGAGTTCGGAATCATTTCATCTGGCGTTAACAAAGCAATTATACAGCATCGAGCCGATATGTTCGGAATCAAGCACGTGTATGTTGGAGCCGAACCAAAAATGTCGATAGCTGAAACGTGGTTGGCAGATATGGCTCTTGATTGGGATCAAATCGGCTACATCGGTGATGACATAAATGACTTGAAAATGTTTGATAAAGTGGAAATTGCTGCCTGCCCAGCTGATGCGACTAACCCTATTAAAGCCGCAGCTAGTTTTGTGTTAGAAGCCAAAGGTGGTCATGGCTGTGTTAGAGAATTCCTTCGCTATTTGCCCGCACTTAAATCAATTCTGTAATGGCTGGAAAACTAACTTTAGTCCCCACGCCTATTGGCAATTTAGATGACATCACGTTGCGATCTATCAAGACACTGGGAGAAGTGGATGCTATTCTTTGTGAAGACACTCGACACAGCGGAAAACTGCTTGCTCATCATGGAATTAGCAACAAGCTTCAACCCTTTCATCAACACAACGAGCATAAAATCACCGATCGACTGGTTGGCGATATGCAAACAGGAACACATTATGCCTTGATAACCGATGCGGGAACTCCAGGCATTAGCGACCCGGGTTTTTTGCTTGTTCGTGCTAGCATCGAAGCTGGAATACAAGTGGAAGTTCTACCAGGGGCAACAGCGGTAATTCCGGCTTTGGTCGGCTCTGGCTTTTCATCAGAAAAATACGTTTACCTGGGTTTTCCACCTCAGAAAAAAGGTCGACAAACATTCTGGAAAGAGCTAGCTGAGGAAACCAGAACCATGGTCATGTACGAATCGCCACATCGGATCAATAAAGCGTTAAAAGAGGCTGCAGCCACATTTGGTGAAGATCGATTGGCATGCGTAGCCAGGGAAATCTCAAAAATGTTTGAAACCTACCACAGGGGAACGCTTTCAGAGCTATTAACGCTAGGAGAACAAACCGCGTATAAAGGCGAAATTGTCCTACTCATTGAAGGCAAAAATCAATTTGACAAAAGACAAAAAGAATGAAGGCAATCGTATTAATCAAGGATGGAAATCCAAACGAGGCGTTTCAATTTCAGGATTTGCCAACACCCAAATGCGGTGCAAACCAAGTGTTGATCAAAGTGAGTCACTTTGGATTGAACTATGCCGACATCATGGCCCGTAAAGGTCTTTACAACGACCGGCCCGATTTGCCTTGTATTCTTGGATATGAAGTAGTAGGTGAAATCACCGAGGTAGGTTCGGAAGTGAATGATTTTGAAATCGGTGAATTTGTACTTGGCTTCTCTCAATTTGGCGGCTATGCAGAATTCTGTGCGACTGAATCTGTGGGAGTCGTTAAGCTGGCTCCTGGAACAAATCCAGCTGAAGCCACAGCCCTTGCTACGCAATATTGTACTGCTTGGTATGCCGCGTATATGATGGTCAATTTGCAAAAAGGCGACCGAGTCTTGGTGCATGCAGCAGCCGGTGGTGTCGGCACAGCTTTAGTGCAGATTGCCAAATGGAAAGGGTGTGAAGTCTTTGGCACTGCAAGTAATGCAGAAAAGCTTAAATACTTGAAAGAGCAAGGTGTCGATCATGCTATTAACTACAAAACCCACGCATTCGACACGGAAATCAAAAGCATTCTTGGCGATAAGCGAATAGATGTTGCATTTGACCCCATTGGCGGATCAAACTTTAAGCGGACCATGGCAATCGTAGGATCCGGTGGGGCGCATCATCACTTTTGGGGCGAGCGAATGGAGCGCATCAAAAGGTGGAATCATCGACAAACTGAAACTGGCTTTCGGGTTTGGATTCTTGCACCCTATAGGTCTTCTGATGAAATCCAAAGCCGTAATCGGAGTCAACATGCTTCGAATTGGCGAGAATAAGCCGAACTATTTAAAAACATGCATCAATGACGTTTATACACATTATCAAAAAGGCATTTTAAAACCCACGGTGGATTCAGTGCATGAGGCAAAGGATATTGGGAAAGCCCACGACCGACTGGAGGGCCGTGGTTCTATAGGGAAAGTAGTTGTAAAGTGGTAGTTAAAAAGTAAACTGCTCCTTAAACGTTCGAAGCCGCTGTGTCAATCGAATCACGGCCTCTTCATCTTGCTTCGCATCAACAACAAGCTCGCGCATTCGCATATTGTGATTAATGTAAATCATTTCCAAATCCGGATAGACGGTTTTAAGCGCTTCCACAATGTCGTTAACCTCAAAGTTATCTTCAACTAGATTGAACGTGCCGCTTGTCTTCTGATTGTCCATGGTGTTCATAAGAGCCGCTGCCACGGTGTCAATAAATACAAAAGGACGTTTTTGACTCCCGTTGCCGTGAATGTTGATTTTCCCCTGAAAGTTCGCTTCAAACATGAATTTATTAATAACGGCATCGAAGCGCATGCTGCGATTATAGCCATATACATTCCCACAACGAATAATATGCGTTTGAAATTTATCGGATAGCCTTCGTATGTGTTCCTCGCCCCGCATTTTCGAAATACCATAAAAGGTTTTTGGATTCAACGCAGTCTCCACATTTTTGATTTCACCCCCAGATCCATATACTGAAACACTACTGAGATAAACTAAACGCTGAACCTCACTGTCTTCAACTGCATAGCCAACTTCAGCTGACCCCCAATGATTTACCTGCTCAAAAAGGTGGGCATCTTGGTCGGCAAAAGGAGTGGTAACCTTGGCTGCGAGATGAAAAACAATGTCGGCTTCTCGAATGGCTTTTCGCAATTTTCGGCTGTCCAAAATATCTCCATGCACAAATCGAAACCGTTGATCTAACTTCTGAATTCCAATGAAGGCGTTGTAATTTGCTCGACTCAAATTATCATAGATCGTAACACTCAGAATGCCTTTATCCTGGGCCAACTTCTGGCATAATGCTGTGCCAATATAACCGGCTCCTCCTGTTATTAAAACTCTCATTTGCTTATCAATTCGGTGTGCAGTCCACACTCGGTTTTACTTTGTCCAAGCCAACGTCCTCCACGCTCATCGTTGAGGCTTGGTTTGATGGTGCACGGCTCGCAACCAATACTAGCATATCCCTGCGCATCCAAAGGGTGCCGGGGCAGTTCGTAGACTGATATATATCTCCAAATTTCCGCTTTAGTCCAATTCAACATGGGATGATATCGAGATCCGCCTTGCGGTGTTTTCTCAATCGCTTTTAAAGCTTTTCTATTTGCATTTTGATCGGCCCGAACACCGTTAATCCAAACATCAAAACGTTGCAAAAGTGGCTGCATCGGTTCCGTTTTATTCAAGAAACAGCAATAATCCGGATCTGACGTGAAGTAGAAATTTCCCGCTTCGTTTCGTTGCTGAATCTTTGGAACGCTAGACTCGATATTCATAACGGTGAGTCCAAATTTATCCGCTACCTCATCTCTAAACTTCAGCGTTTCCGGAAAATGAAACCCAGTTTGAATAAAGTAAATCGGTGTTTCTGGAGCAACTCTACTGATTACGTGGAGCATAGGCAGACTATGTGTCTGGAACGATGAGGAAGCGAAATAGGTTTTTCCTTCATTTTTGAACCGCTCGAATTGGTCTAAACAATCATCTATTTTTTTCGAAATAGCCCGTCAAAGGCTTCTGAATTCGTCATAGCATTATGCTGTAATTTTCATATTGTCGATGAGTCTTATTTCCCCCAGTTTTGCCGCTATAACCGCCCGAATGTTCATGGAGCCATCTTGAGCAGATTCAAAGGTATCACCATCGATTAAATCAATGTATTCTAGATTCCACTCTAGATCCGCTTCAAACCTTTTTGCGACTTCATGGCATATTTCACTATTCGACATTTTTCCAAATTGACTTTTCGCCCAACTGAGACTATTAAAAATTAGCACCGCTTTATCCCTTTGAGTTGGAGATAATCGCTCATTTCGAGAGCTCATGGCAAGACCAGATTTTTCACGCACCGTGGGTACTCCAACAATTTCCATTTCCATTTTACACAAGCTTACCAAAGCACGAATGACAGCCAATTGCTGAAAATCTTTCTCTCCGAAAAAAGCCACATTCGGTTTTACAATATCAAAAAGGATATGAACAACACGCCCTACTCCCTCAAAGTGACCAGGACGTTGTGCACCCTCATAAACCCGCTCAATGGCGCCAAAATCGTGTTTGTATTTATTTGGATCATCGGTTGACCGGTAAACTTCATCCACGGATGGAATGAAGACGAGGTCACACCCACTGGACAACAACGCTTCTATATCCCGATGGTGATTAACTGGATATTTTTCGAAATCATTCGCATCATTGAACTGAGTAGGATTCACAAAAATGCTTACCACCGTGAACAGTCCTCTTTCTTTACTAGTTCGAACTAAATGCAAGTGTCCATCATGCAGCGCGCCCATGGTTGGCACAAAACCAACAACTTGATTTGTTGTCCAATCTATGACCTCTTTTCTCGTTTTAGCAATTTTCATCCGTCTTATATCGTTGCGGCTATTGGTTTCAAGCCGTATATTGGTTAACTTCGCATTCCTTTCGCAAAATTGAGTTCTTTTCGTTAAATCAACAGAATTGTATGAGTAATTACGAACGCGTTTTATACGTTTCCCACGAAATAAACCCCTATCTCCCTGAAAACTACATGTCTTACATGGGTCGACAGCTTCCGCAGGAGGCTCAAGATTTCGGAAAAGAAATAAGATTGTTTATGCCGCGCTTTGGCAATGTGAATGAAAGACGTCACCAATTGCATGAAGTAATTAGGCTTTCGGGTATGAATCTAATTGTGGATGACACAGACCACCCGCTAATTATCAAAGTAGCTTCCATTCAACCTACTCGAATGCAGGTATATTTTATTGATAATGAGGAGTTTTTCAGAAGAAAAGCAACTTTTTGGGACGATGAAGACAACTTCTTTGAAGACAATGACGAACGATCTATCTTCTATTCCAGGGGTGTTTTCGAAACCGTTAAAAAATTAGGCTGGATGCCTGAAATCATCCATATCAACGGATGGTTTGCTTCACTAATGGCCGTATTCCAAAAAACATTCTATGCAGATGACCCGCTCTTTGCTGATGCGAAAGTGGTATTCTCCATTTATGGCGAGGAATTCGAAGAGCAAATGGACCCTAGAATGTGGGAAAAAATGCTCTATGACGGCATGACCGAGCAAGACTTGGAATTAATCAAAGAGCCAACATATACCAACATCTGCAAGCTTGGTGCAAAATATGCCGATGCTATCGTTTTTGCTAGTGAAGATATTAATGATGAAATAAGAGCATACGTTGCTACGTTAGACAAGCCGGTTTTAGACGCTCAACCTGAAGAAAATCTGATGAATGTATTTGACGATTTTTACACAGAAATGATGGCTGCTGACTCCGTTATGGCTGATTAAACGTGAAACAAAACTCAACACAACAATACCAGCAGCGGTTTGCCTATTGGCGAACCGTTGTTTTTTTACTCCCGATTTTAGGGGCATTTTCCTTTATCTCCTGTAAAGACGATAATTTATTGGGTCTTGAGCTGCAACCTGACGGACAGTTTGACTCCATCGCGGTGGTCGATAGCTTCACCGTAAGCGCCTTCACTTTATTAGGTGAACGACAGCGAACAGATGAAGCTCAATCCTTCTTAGGAAAAGTAAACAGCCCAATATTTGGAAGTACGGAATCTGCATTAATTCTCAACTTTTCCATGATTACGGGCAATACGCAGGTGGACTTTACAGGTTATTCTGTCGAGTCGGTAACCCTTCATTTGCGACCAAACAAAGTTTATGGCGACCCGAACGAAAGCGTTCCCGTTGAGGTTTTTGAGTTGAATCAACAGATTTACAAAGACTCTAGCTACTATTCAGATTTTGCGCCAAGCCTCAAGCCTGTGTTAATTGGAAGTGCAAACCTTTCCAGTGGAAAACAAATATCGGCAACAGACTCCATCACCATTGAAGGTGAGAAGGAGGCCTATCAGTTCCTAATTCCATTGGAATTAGCAGTAGGTGAATTCCTTAAAAAGGGCTTGGAAGATTCCATTACCCAAGACATAAAAAGCTTCCAAAGTTATTTTTATGGCCTCATGCTTAAAGTTCAGGACGGATATCTTCCTACTGGAGATGGTGCTATTTACTCCATGGCCTTATTGACAGGAGAGTCCAGTATTCGAGTCAAAGTCACTAATGGTACCGAGACCGAATACATCAATTATCCACTAACATCCTTGTGTGCTCGAGTAAACCAGTTTACACATGATTATGCGGGAAGTTTAACAGAAAGCTATTTAAACAATGGGTCGAAAAATGATGACCTCATTTTTGTTCAAGGCTTATCCGGAACCAAGGCCGAAGTGTATTTCCCCGGCCTATATCAGTTTGGTGTCGCAAATAACTCTGCCATAGCCAAAGCTACCTTAGAGTTTCAACTTGCCGATAATCAACCTGCAACCCTCGGGCATTCAAAACAACTTTATCTTCTTGAAATTGAATCTGACGGTTCAGAGAGTTTGACCTTAGATTACATTTATAGTAAAACCCGTGCGGGGGGAAGATTTGATGATGATATTAACGGATACACATTCGATATAACGCGGCATGTTCAGCGAATCGTTGATGAAGCTCAGTTTGGTCGAGATGTAAACTATGGATTACGGCTTCATGCACAAGTGCCTGTTCTTAACGGAAACGATACCGCCCAAAATGTAATCGAAGGACTTGATAATATTGTGCTTAAGCTGTACCATACGGACATAAACAATTAATACACATGTGCGGAATTGTTGGATATACGGGAAAGAATGAGGCTTACCCAATAATAATTAAAGGCCTCAAAAGATTAGAATATCGAGGATACGACAGTGCTGGTATTGCCTTAATGAAAAATGGCATCAACCTGCTCAAATGCAAAGGAAAAGTTGCGGATTTAGAACATTTCATTGGAGAAAAAGATCATTCAGGCAGCGCAGGAATTGGACATACACGTTGGGCCACTCACGGAGAACCAAATGATGTGAATGCTCATCCGCACCGATCTATGTCTGGTGAGTTGGTGTTGATTCATAATGGCATCATAGAAAACTATGACAGCATTAAAAAAGAGCTTCAGAACCGGGGCTATGTTTTTATGAGTGAAACAGACACTGAAGTTCTTGTCAATTTAATTGAAGAGATTAAGAAAAACGAAGTGTGCTCTTTGAGTGAGGCCGTCAGAATCGCTTTAAGCGAAGTTATTGGGGCCTATGCCATTGTAGTTATGTCTGATCAAGAGCCCGGAACGTTAGTGGTTGCCAAGAAAAGCAGCCCCTTGGTAATCGGTATTGGTTCAGAAGGCGATTACTACCTCGCCTCTGACGCAACTCCCATAGTGGAATACACAAAAAACGTGGTATATCTTGAGGACGGAGAAATAGCTGAATTAATCCCAGGCAAGGACCTGAAGCTATTCGACATTAAGAAAAAGGCGATTACTCCATATATCCATGCGCTTGAAATGCAACTCGAGCAACTTGAAAAAGGCGGATATGACCATTTCATGTTGAAGGAGATATTTGAGCAACCGAGATCGGTACATGACAGCATGCGCGGCAGACTGAATGCTTCGGCCGGAATTGTGCATTTAGGCGGAATGGCAGAGTACGAGCAGAAACTGCTCAATGCCAATCGAATAATAATCGTGGCATGCGGCACTTCATGGCATGCTGGCCTTGTTGGAGAATATTTAATTGAAGATTTAGCTCGAATTCCGGTCGAGGTGGAATACGCCTCTGAATTCCGTTACCGAAATCCAATCCTTACCGAGAAAGATGTAGTTATAGCCATCTCACAATCTGGAGAAACTGCTGATACGCTTGCCGCTTTAGAGCTGGCGAAATCAAAAGGTTCAACGATTTTGGGTATTTGTAATGTTGTTGGATCGACCATTTCTCGCACCACCGATGGTGGTTCATACACACACGCAGGTCCAGAAATTGGTGTAGCTAGTACGAAAGCATTTACTTCACAGGTAACCGTTTTAAGCCTTTTAGCGCTTTCCCTGGGCCAAAAAAGAGGTACAATTGAGCGAAGCAAGTTTCAACGACTGCTGTTCGGTTTAAACGAGATTCCTTCAAAAATCGAACGTGCCCTTAAAACGGACGATTTGGTAAAAGTTATAGCTGAGCGCTTTAAAGACTCAAGTAACTTCTTGTATCTCGGAAGGGGATATTGCTTTCCTGTAGCACTTGAAGGAGCATTAAAGCTCAAAGAGATTTCTTATATACATGCCGAAGGTTACCCTGCGGCAGAAATGAAGCACGGGCCAATTGCCCTTATTGACGCAGATATGCCTGTTGTTGTAATTGCAACAAAAGGTCCGTCTTATGAAAAGGTTGTCAGCAACATTCAAGAAGTAAAAGCCCGAAAAGGTGTCCTTATCGCTATCGTTAGCGAGGGCGATACTCAGGTGAAAGAGATGGCAGATTTTACCATTGAAATACCCGAAACAGATGAAATCTTTTCGCCACTCGTAGCATCCATTCCATTGCAACTCCTTTCTTACCACATCGCAGTTATGAGAGGTTGTAATGTTGATCAGCCGCGGAATTTGGCCAAGTCAGTCACAGTAGAATAAAAAAGCCTCGACCAGAAAATTACCGGTCGAGGCCATTATATGCAAGTAATAAGGAAACCTATTTAGCAGCAGCGTAACGCTTGGCTACTTCTTCCCAATTCACTACATTCCAGAAAGCAGAAATATAATCTGGTCTTCTGTTTTGATAGTTTAAGTAATAAGCATGTTCCCAAACATCTAGGCCAAGAATTGGTGCCCCTCCGCATGACACTCCTGGCATCAATGGATTATCTTGATTAGGTGTGGAACAAACTTCAACTTTTCCGCCTTTATGCACGCATAACCACGCCCATCCCGAACCAAATCGAGTTGCCGCAGCCTTGGCAAATGCCTCCTTAAATGCATCGAGCGAACCGTAAGCCGCATTAATAGCTGAAGCCAATTCGCCTGTTGGCACGCCTCCTCCATTCGGAGACATTACCCTCCAGAACAAGCTGTGGTTATAATAACCTCCTCCGTTATTTCTTACAGCTGCATTATTCATGTCCAGTCCTGAAAGAATGTCTTCAATTGACTTTCCTTCAAGCGCTGTCCCGCTGATAGCCGCGTTTAAGTTATTTGTATATCCCGCATGATGCTTTCCATGATGGATTTCCATAGTTCGTGCATCAATGTGCGGTTCGAGTGCGCTGTGCGCATAATCAAGCGAAGGTAATTCAAATGCCATGTTTTATTATTTAAAGATTCAACTGTTTGCAAGTTAACCGATTCCAACTTAGGAGGTTTTATCCTAAACCAAAGAAATCGTATATTTTCGCCAAATATTTCAATTCTAAACCAACTTAAACCAAACAGAAGATGAAAAAACTATTATTTCCAATTATCGCTCTAGCATTAGTTGCAACTGCATGCGGTGCGACAGAAGAAGAACATGCCACGGAACAAGAAGCTACTGAAGCACAAGTTGACGAGAAGGTTGAGGCCATGAAGGTTGAGGCCATGCAGGACGAATTAGATGCGTCTGGCGAAGAAGCAACGGAGGAAGCTACAGAAGAGGCTCATGAAGGAGCAGCTGAAGAAGCTCATGACGATCACGATGGTCACGGACACTAAATCCAAAAAATGGATTGACATAAAAAAGCCGGAGCTTACACCTCCGGCTTTTTTATGTTCATTAAGATCGCTTTGATGTTTTCATCGCGCAAATTCAAGAGGCGATAATATGCTTCATCTCCATACAATGCGCGCGCCAACAGCGCCAACGTTCGACCATGAATCAATTCGACAGACCGTTGCCACTCCTTTTCGTTGACTTCAAATTCCTTCTTCTTTAGAAACAATTGCAATGCAATAAGCATCGAACCATCGTTTTCTTGGGCCACAAATTGATCGAAACTTAAGCCTTTCAATCCTTCATAATTTTTGTCCCGATATTGATAAACGAAATCGGTAATAAAGCCTCGATGCACCATTTCCGCGTAAAGCCAGGTGACGCCAGTTGTGTCGCGCTCCACAACTATGTCAGGTTCTATTCCGCCATGATTCAATGAGTCGGATGATCGACCGTAATACTCCGCCTTATCTTGGAATCGATCGTATGGACGCTGAATACTTCTACCATTGGGCGTGTAGTAGCGAGCAACAGTAAGTCTTGTGGCAGAACCATCTGACCATTCATTTTGTTCTTGAACCAACCCCTTTCCAAATGATTTTTGGCCATAAATTATTCCGCGATGGTGATCCTGGATGGCCCCAGCAATTATTTCGGAAGCGCTAGCGCTTGTCCCATCAATTATAATTGAAAGCCCGACCGATTCAAATCGACCATTAGAGCTCGCATAATAATCCGATCTCGCTCTCGACTTTCCTTCCGTGTAGGTAATGAGTTGACCATCGGTTAGGAATTCATCCGCTATACTTGACGCAGCTTCAAGATATCCTCCACCATTACCCCTTAAATCTAGAATAACATGATTAACCGAGGCGGATTTCAAAGGATAGACTTCCCGTTGAAAATCTTCCTCCGTATGTTTCGAGAATCGAGCAAGTCGCACATAAATAGTGGTGTCGTTGAGCAAATAGGCAGCATCAATACTACTCAAGGCAATCTCTTCTCGGGTTAGATCAAATTTCAATTCTTTCTTTCCTCTTAAAACCGCAACTTCCACCGTACTCCCAGATTCACCTTTAAGCAGAAGCATAACATCCTTGGTGGCCATATGCATGCCTGCAATGGTTTCATCATTAACCGCGATCATTTTGTCGCCAGGTAAAATCCCAGCTTGCTCAGAAGGGCCGCCCTTTATCGTGTTTATAACGTAAACGGTGTCCGATCGAAAATTAAACTGGATGCCAATGCCCTGAAATCCACCATCCAATGGCTCATTTAATGCAGAAATATCATCCTCGGTGATATAATAGGAATGCGGATCAAGCCGCTGAAGTAAATATGCAATGACATCGTCTTCTAAGGATTTCCTTGATATGGTGTCCACATAGTCTTCTTCAACATATTGCAGTATCTGGTCTATTTTCTCCCATTTTCCATCGCGGGCTGACTTCTTACCTTGTGATAAGTTATAGCCCAGTAAGAGCCCTATGGCCATTGCAAAGGACAACAGTGCTGGAAAGGTTGCTCTGTTTATTTTCATTAAATCAAATCTTCAATTTGAGTCAATTGAAGCCCCGCTTTCTGCAGAAACTCAATCCCGCTTGTGTCCTTATACTTGTGAATATAAACGACCCGTTGAATTCCCGCTTGAAGCACCAGTTTAGAACAATCTTTACAGGGTGAGTTGGTCAAATACAGTGTCGCACCGTTCGCATTGTTCGTAGTTCGCGCGACTTTTAAAATGGCATTAGCCTCCGCATGCAACACATACCACTTGGTAGTGCCACTTTCATCCTCACAATCGTTTTCGAAACCCGTTGGCGTGCCGTTATAACCATCGGCTATAATGGTTGAATCCTTTACGATTATAGCGCCAACCTGCTTGCGTTTGCAGTGGCTTAATTTCGCCCACTCCCTAGCCATGCGTAAATAGGCCCGATCGTAACGTTCCTGCTTTGCTGGATTATCGTAGGTTATTGCTCCTTCGTTCATTGCAGCAAATGTAATAGGTGCGACTGTTTCCTAATTCAACCATCGGTCACCAATTTTTACCATTAAACAACCGCGGCATCAATTATTCCCTTCATCTGATTTACTTTGGATTAATTAACCAAATAACCATGAATAAAAGCTTAATAATCGGGGTTGGGATGGGACTCAGCTTCGGACTTTTTAATACCACTATGGGACAAGCACCAAATCAGATTCGGGAGTCAATCCCTCAAATGCCGGTCGAAGACTTTTTTCGCAACCCAGATAAAACCAGCTATCAGATTTCACCGAATGGGGAATTCTATTCCTATTTAGCTCCTCATGAGTCTCGCAAAAATATTTATGTGCAACATATTCAAACGGGAGAAGCGCGTAGAATTACATCTCAAACGGACAGAGACATTGCTGGTTATTATTGGGCTAATGATGAAAAAATCATTTTTATGCGCGATGAGGGTGGAGATGAGAATTGGTATTTAGTTGCTGTCAATGTCATCACGGGTGATGAAATGTTGCTCACGAAAGAAGAAGGCGTTCGAAGCCAAATTATAGATGATCTAGAGGACAATCCGGAAGAAATTATTGTTGGTTTAAACAAGCGGAATCCGCAAATTTTTGACCCCTACCGGCTCAACATCCAAACGGGTGAAATGACCATGATTGCCGAAAACCCAGGAAATGTTACTGGCTGGATGACCGATCATGACGGAAAGTTGCGAATCGCTATAACAACAGATGGAGTAAACACTTCCTTGTTACATCGAAAAACGGAAGAAGCCGAGTGGGAAACCGTTGTGACATCAAACTTCAAAGAATCTATTTCACCGATGTTCTTCACATTCGATAATAAAAACCTTTATGTAAACTCAAACCTCTATCGAGATAAATCAGCTGCGGTGATTTTTGATTTATCCAAAGGAAAAGAGACCGAAGTTCTATTCGAAGACGGAAGCAATGATGTGGATGGTTTGAGCTATTCGCGCAAGCGAAAAGTGATCACCGCGGCAACATATACGGCTGACAAATCAAGGCGTCACTTTTTTGACGATGAAGCTCGAAAAACCTTTGAGCGACTTGAACGACAATTGCCTGGATATGAGATAGCGATTACTTCTCGAACCAAAAACGAGGACAAAATCATAGTGCGCACTTATAGCGACAAATCTTTGGGTGCCTACTATTTTTATGACGTCATGTTGGGCGAATTAAAGCACATTGCTGATGTAAGCCCATGGATTGACCAAAACTTGATGGCTGACATGCGACCCATTAAATATCAGTCACGAGATGGTTTAACCATTCATGGATATTTGACCATCCCAAAAGGCATGGAAGGAATGAAGAATTTACCCATTGTTGTAAATGTTCATGGTGGTCCTTGGGCTCGCGATCATTGGGGTTTTAACCCTGAGGTGCAGTTTTTGGCAAATCGTGGATTTGCTGTTCTACAGATGAATTTTAGAGGATCTACTTCTTACGGACGTGAATTTTGGGAGGCGTCATTTGATCAATGGGGATTGAAAATGCAAGAAGATGTTCAAGATGGCGCGCTGTGGCTCATTGATCAAGGCATTGCTGACCCTAAACGCATTGCCATTTATGGAGGAAGCTACGGTGGATATGCTACGCTTCAAGGACTGGTTAAAGACCCTGACTTCTATGCGTGCGGAGTTGATTATGTGGGCGTTTCCAATCTATTCACGTTCATGGAAGGTATTCCCCCTTATTGGAAACCATACTTGGAAATGATGTATGAAATGGTTGGTGATCCAAATAATGAAGAAGATAAAAAGCGAATGACGGCTACTTCTCCAGCGTTGAACGCCAATAAAATAAAAGCCCCGCTATTTGTTGCTCAGGGAGCAAACGACCCGCGTGTGATCAAATCCGAATCGGATCAAATGGTTGACGCGATGAAAAAGCGCGGAATTGAAGTGCAATACATGGTTAAGGACAATGAAGGCCATGGTTTTCACAATGAAGAAAACAAGTTCGAGTTTTATCGAGAAATGGAAAGCTTCTTGAACAAACACATAGGGGCAAACTATGAGATCGCACCTTCTGATCGATAAGCTTGCTGAGGCTCTGCAAATAAAAAAGGCGGCTCGGATGAGCCGCCTTTTTTATTTTATTACAACAAACTCGACCCTCCGATTTTTAGTTCGGCCTTCCTCGGTGTCGTTTGATGCAACTGGTCTTGTATCTCCAAAACCCTTGCATTCAACACGCGAGGCATTCACTCCCTTTTCCACAAGATATTGCTTCACTGATTCTGCTCGACCCGTTGAAAGAGTCAAATTGGCCGCATTATTTCCGGTATTGTCGGTGTGGCCAGAAATCTCAATGCGTAGACTGGGCTTTTTCTTTAACTCTTCGGCCAGTTTATTTAATTCTGAGTACGAAGAAGTTAGAATAGTAGACGATCCAGACTCAAACAAAAGATCTTTTAATACAATCGCTTTACCAGATTCCATACTGCTAAAATCCGTTGGGATTTTCATTCTGGTATCTTTTTCTTGAGCCCGTTTTAGTTCAACGATTTCAACCGGAAGTTTTTCAAACTTAAAAAACCCATCTTTTCCAATCATGGCCGAATTCGCATAGTAAAAGGGGACGTTTAGGTCATCTACCATGACAATTTCCGAATAGTTTTTACTTTGATCGCCTTCCACTCGCACCATGTAATCCCCTTGATCCAAATCTTTAAAGGAAAACTTTCCGTTAAGGTCTGTTTTAGAGCTTGCAAGTTTATTCTTGCTGGTACTGTACAGCCCCACTGAAACATTGGCTTGGCCGAAAAGAAACGATTCCGAATCGACAACTCGACCCGTTACACCTGTTTTTCCCTTTTCTACATTCAAGGACCAATCACGGTCCGACAGCAATCTTAGTTGAGTGAAGTGATCTTCATCTGCTCCAAATCCATACATGTTGTTTCCTACTCGAGTTGCCTTTTCTTTAACCTTTCCATCGCTTCCGAATAAGAACAGATCAACGATAAGCTCTGTATCATCTTCTTCAATTCGAATGATTGGTTTGGAGTCGATTGGTAGTTTTTTGAACGTAAATGTTCCTTTGGAATCTGATTTCGCTGTTTCCAAGGGTTTATTGCTTTTATCAAGAATGGATATCAAAACACCTGATTTCCCAGTTCCGCTTTTGTCACGAACTCTTCCTGATACGTAAGTTTCGGAAGCGCTTTCGCTTAAGTCCTCAGCTTTTGCTAAGTCCGTGTATGCTGTCCAAACATGAATGGTGTAGCTGTCATTTTTATTCGCTGTTTCGCTCCCTACCAAAATAAAATAGGTCTCCTTTGGCGTAAGGTCGTTGAAGCTCAGTAAGATTTCGGTCTGCCCTTTTTCTGCTTTAACACAATCTAGTTCAGTCAGAAGATCCTGTCCTTTATGTGGCTTATTGACCCCCATATAGAGGATAGGTTCCGTCATATTACCCATAACGCCTGAAACTCTGACACGAATGGTTGCTTGTGGCGATTTTGGCCTATATTCAAACCAAGTCCCCACCTCTAATCCTCCAGGTTTGACGCATGGTGACAATACCTTAGCCCATGACAAAGACCCGGTAGATCTTCTTAATGGCTGCTCTAGGGCGCGATCACCAGGTTTGAAGGCGGAAATTGTTTCCCCCGAAATTCGATAACCCATTTGACTTATTCCCGTGAGGGTTTGCCCAAGAATCAGCAGCGTGAAAAGAAATCGTTTCATAATTAGTGGCGTATAGACACAAAAATATAATTGTATGTCAGGGAGGTCGATTCTGCCTCGTGTTTTCTCGAAACTTTATATTCACCCAAAATTTGATCAATGCTAAAAATCGACATGCACACCCATATTCTACCAGCCAAACTGCCGCGCTTTGCGGACAAATTTGGCTATGGTGATTTTATTTATTTGAAATCACGCGAAGATGGAGCCGCAGATATGATGAAAGGCGATGCCTTTTTCAGAACAATCCAATCAAACTGTTGGGACGAAAAGTTAAGGATTGAGGAATACGCGGAATACCAAACTCAAGTTCAGGTTGTATGCACGATTCCCGTTATGTTCAGTTATTGGGCAAAGGGCGCGGATTGTCTTGAGCTTTCGCGGTTTCTTAACGATCACATAGCTCAACTGGCAAAAGACAACCCCAAGCACTACATAGGCCTTGGCACAGTGCCGATGCAAGACACTGATCTAGCAATTAAGGAGCTGCATCGCATCAAAGAAGAATTGCATTTACCAGGGATTCAAATCGGCAGCAACATCAACGACTTAAACTTAAGTGAAGAACAGTTCTTCCCTATTTTTAAAGCCTGCGAAGAATTAGGATTAGCGGTGATGATTCACCCTTGGAATATGATGGGAATGGCCAAAATGACAAAATACTGGTTGCCTTGGTTGGTAGGAATGCCTGGCGAAACCTCACGCGCTATGTGCTCGATGATATTTTCTGGCCTATTTGACAAATTGCCCAACTTGCGCGTTTGTTTTTCACATGCTGGCGGTTCGTTTTTTGGAACCATTGGCAGAATTGAACACGGTTTTAATTGTCGCCCTGATTTAGTAGCAATCGATAACCCGAACAATCCGAGAAACTATATTGGAAAGTTTTGGGTCGACAGCATAACCCACGACCCTAAGGCACTTGAATTTATACTTAGTTACCAAGGCTCTAAAAAGGTGTGCTTGGGTTCTGATTATCCCTTTCCACTCGGAGATTTAGAAATCGGGAAGTACATCACCGAAATGGGGCTTTCCAATGAAACCGTTGAAGATATTTTTTGCAACTCGACACTTGAGTGGCTAAACCTTGATAAAGCACAATTTCTGAATGGCTAAAAAATTCTTATTTCTCGCTGGATTTACAATTATTGCCTTGACCACTTTTGCTCAAAATGGCTATTGGCAGCAAAATGTCAATTACCAAATGGACATTGACTTTAACGCTGAGAATCACACCTTTCGAGGGACACAAACCTTGGTCTACACCAATAATTCGCCCGATACGCTTGATCATGTTTTTTACCACTTGTATTTCAACGCTTTTCAGCCGGGAAGTTCGATGGATGTGCGTTCAAGAACAATTGAAGACCCCGATCCTCGAATTGTAGATCGCATATACAATCTCAAGCCGGATGAAATTGGCTTTCACAAGATCAACAAGCTCACACAGGATGGCGAAAAACTGGATCTCAAAATTGAAGGAACAGTAGCAGAAGTGAAATTGGCAAAACCTATCCTTCCAGGAAAGTCTGCAACATTCGAAATGAATTTCAACAGCCAAATTCCAGTTCAAATCAGACGCTCTGGAAGAAACAATGAAGAAGGCGTTGATTACACCATGACCCAATGGTATCCGAAATTAGCTGAATACGATCGTGACGGTTGGCACAGCGAACCCTATGTGGCAAGAGAGTTTCACGGTGTGTTTGGAACATTCAATGTGAACATAACCATCGATTCAAAGTACACAATTGCTGGAACCGGAATCGTTCAAAATCCAGAAGAAGTTGGGCACGGTTATGCTGAAACTACTGCTACTTCTGAAAAAACGACATGGAGGTTTAAGGCTGAAAATGTGCACGACTTTGCTTGGGCGGCAGATCCAGAATACAATCACCTGAAAACAACGCTCAGCAATGGCACAGAAATTCACTTTTTCCATCGAAATGACTCATTGATCAACCAAAATTGGACCCGCTTAGTCCCATTTACAGAACAAATGTTCAATATCATGAACGATAAGTTCGGTGTGTATCCTTACCCACAGTTCAGTGTGATTCAAGGCGGTGATGGCGGAATGGAATACCCGATGTGCACTATGATTTCTGGAACAGGCGGCTTTGGAGGATTAGTAAGTGTTACGGTTCATGAGGCAATTCACAACTGGTATTACGGTGTGCTTGCCAGCAACGAACAAAAATTTCCCTGGATGGATGAAGGTTTTACAACGTTTGCCCAAAACTTCGCTCTCGATTCAATCTTCAAACGAAATAAATTTAATCCTCATGAGCGCAGCCATCGTGAATACATATCAAATGTGCTTTCAGGAAAGGAAGAACCTCTTTCAACAGGAGCAGATCACTACAAAACCAACAGTGCTTATAGTTCAAATGCATATTCAAAAGGCTGTGTTTTTCTCGACCAATTGAGCGACATCATCGGACAAGAAACCTTTGATATGGCCATGATTCACTATTTCAACCAATGGAAATTCAAACATCCAACGCCACAAGATTTTAAACGAATCATGGAAAAAGAATCGAGAATGGAATTGGATTGGTATTTCGATGCGTGGATTGGGACGACAAAAACAATTGATTATGGCATTCATACTGTAAGCTACAATGGAAAGAAAACCATCGTAGAAATTGAACGGATTGGATCATTGCCAATGCCCGTAGAAATTAAAATTACAAGCGACAAGGGCATTCAATACAGTTATATTCCGCTTGAAATAATGCGTGGAGCTAAGCCTGTTCCAAAAGGCATTGCAGAACCTTGGAAACAGGAATTGGATTGGCCGTGGGCTTATCCATTTTATCGCGTAGAATTGGATATCCCTTTCGAATCGATCAAACAGATTGAGCTCAATCCGTTTCAAAAGTTAGCAGATATCAATCCTAGCAATGATGTTTTTCCATCCAGCAACGTTTCTTTTCCGGCAGAGTAATGTTTCCTAAAAAACATAGTGCCGCGCTCGTTCTTCTGTTTGGCTTGTTACTTCATAACACTGTTGCTCAGCAAAACATTTTAATTCATCAACCAACCTCTGGCGATTATGCGCCTTGCGAACCAAGCATTGCGATTAATCCTAAAAATCCGGCTGAAATTGTTGCAGGAGCCGTCCTCGACTATGTTTACACTTCTCTCGACAGCGGTAAAACTTGGACCTCCAAAACCATGACTTCGCAACACGGAGTTTACGGTGATCCTTGCATCATTGCTGATGATAAAAACCACTTCTACTATTTCCATTTAAGCAATCCATCTGGTGAAGGCTGGGCAAACAACACTCTTTTGGACAGAATAGTGTGTCAAAAAAGTAAACGAAAGCTCAAAAAATGGTCAAAAGGAAGCGGCATTGGATTCAACCATCCAAAAGATCAAGACAAAGAATGGGCAGCATGGGATCCAATAAACAAAAGGATAGTTGTGACCTGGACGCAATTTGATGAATACGCGAATACAAGCCCAACGTGCGAATCAAACATCATGCTGTCGACCTCAAAGAATGGCCGCAAATGGACCGATCCGATATCCATCAGCAGCACTCCGGGAAATTGTCTGGATGAAAGTGAAACGGCAGAAGGCGCGGTTCCTGCCATTGACAACGAAGGAAATATATTAGTCACTTGGAGCCTCAATGGAAAGCTCTTCTTCACTAAAATCCGCTTTAAAAATCCCGCTTCCTATGAAGCCAAAGAATGCGCCATTGTAGACCAAGGAGCTAATTGGGCGTTCGAAATTCCCGGCATAGGCAGGGCCAACGGAATGCCGATTGTCGGACATGATAACAACAGCGGCAACATTTATGTGAATTGGGCCGACCAAAGCAATGGGGTCGATGATACCGACATATGGCTGATCAAATCAACCAATGGCGGCACAACGTGGAGCGAACGCATTCGGGTAAACGATGACGCGCCCGGAAAACATCAATTTTTTACATGGATGACGGTTGACCAAAGCACCGGATATATCTATTGTGTTTTCTACGACAGGAGAAACCACAAAGACGCCAAAACAGATGTTTACCTCGCCATTTCAAAAGATAGTGGCGAAACATTCGAAAATTGTAAAATCAGCGAAGGCCCTTTTGAGCCCTCAGAAGATGTGTTCTTTGGCGATTACAACAACATTTCTGCAGTCAATGGAGTGGTACGCCCTATCTG
>CALSPD010000009.1 GCA_943788145.1 uncultured Flavobacteriales bacterium | reverse complement strand
GCTGTTGTTGGTGTAGGGATCTGTATTGCCATCTAGAAAAATGATGTCGTCATTGTTGTCGATGATGACCATGCGAACGGCAAACTCACGCTCATAAACACCATTTACTCGATTCATCGTAACAACCATGGCGCTCAATGCTCCCGAAACGGTTCCACCGTGGAAAGACGCGTATTCACCTGTGCAAGCCAACGCTAAGCGATATGTTCTCAATTGCTCGCCACTTCGACCTCCACGTTGTACCTCTGGAATGTCCAAAGCCTCCAGCGATTGGTCGTCTTCATCCACCAAGCATCGATGGTCTTTTGTTCCGCGAAAATGATTCATGTAGTCGTTTCGATAATAGCAATGGTATTCATTCGATGAGGCATTTAGCGCGTCATAATAAACCGTCCCTTTATCTGTGAATAAGATGCCATGAAAGCCTTTGTATGTATAGCCTATACGTCCTGAACATCCTTCACCCTTGACCAAATAGCTTCTTATTTCTGGATATTTTGCCGCCAAGCCTGGAGCTATTATTGGCGCATACTCTGCCGACAGCGTTACGCTTGAACCGTTTGGCAACGGAAGCACAAAGGATATTTCACTTGCGCGATTTGGATTTCCTTCAACAGGTGCCGTCAAGAGCTCAAGCTTCAACTCATCATTCAATTCAAAAACAAGCGATGGATAAGCTGTTTCTCGCTCAGGAATTGATTTGTAGGGGCTGTTTTGAGCGCAGAAAGGCGAGATAATTAAGCTTAGTGCAAGCGTTAAAAAAGATAGTTTCATAAGCATTTATTTTTCGAAGCTGTCCTCACGTGATTGGGAAGGCAGGCTTGATTTTTCATAGAAAATGTAATAGGATTTACTCCCTTTTAAGTATGGCGCAACCAACCAAATGGTTGATCCGTTTTTGTATTCAGCAAAAAACCCTTCATCATTGGTGTCCACTCGAGCCGTTGTTCCGTTTTCCGATTCCCCTTTGTATGATTTGATATTCGGGAATTTTTCTGCCAAGGCTTTGCTCATAGTTCCTGAGTTTTGGAGGGTGAAAGTTTGTAAATCACCTTCAACAGGCAAAAGGACACGAATATCATCGCCAATAAGATCCGTCATGAATCGGTCGTAATTGCATTTCCAAAGCACAAAGCTGCTTGGTTCAAGCCTTCGCTCTAAGTCAGGTAAATCATCAACAGAATAGAGACTCCATACCGAATTTGGCTCGGGTGTAGGCCGCGGAGCTTGGGAAGTGCCGGGTGCTTCAAGGACCACTTCGACCGCTTCAGGCTTAGAATCTGTTTTGTGTTTTTTACTCGAACCGCACGAAACGAGGAGGCCAAGAATTAGAGGAAGGAAATATCGCATGAATAAGCTAGGTAGCTTCCAAAAGTAAAATTCGCTGGCTTAGAACTTCCATTGCGCCCCGACAAATAAGGACTGACCCGTGGATTTCTTCGGAGCTATCAATTGCTCGAATTGCTCTGTTTTCACTATCATTTGAAAGGATTGTTTTAGTTGAACGGCAGCTGTGAGACCAACATCAAATCGGGAAAACCCTCCCACTCGAATACATGGTTCAAGCGTAAACCATGACGCTAAACGATAGCTCAATCCTGCCCTCAATTGCGGCACACCAAAACCTAAATACTGCTTCAATTCAAGGTTTAAAAAAGCCTTCTCGCCCAGCGGATGAACATAGTTTACCTTAATGTGGGCGGGCAGTGAAGCACGAACAAAGGGATGCGCTGATGTCAATCCGATCAAAGACTCAAGGCTGTCGAGGTTACCTCCTCCTATTAAACTATCGTCAACTTGTAAGACATTATTTACATCGACTCCTTCAAATTTCAAGCTGTCTGACAACTTTAGGCGATTCATACCTTGGTAGAACACTTGACCAAAATCTTTTAATTGAAAGCTGATCAAGGGTGAATTTTTGGAAGGCTTGTGGATGAAATAACCGTTCAAACTGTAGCCCGTACCGTACCACGCTGCCAGTTTTGATTGGTTGCTGTTCGTTATGTCATAGCGCATATGGATATCCGCATCTATGGATGTACCATAGGGCGAAGTGAAAATGCTGGAGTTATATAAGAGCAAATTGGCGTAGCGACTCGATTTAATCATTTGCGCTGTTATTCCCCAAGTGGTTGGACCAACACCATGCTCGATACCCAAGCCGGCATATTGATAACTGTGATAAATTATTTCTGAAGGTCCAAGGGGCAATTGTTCGTTTTCGAAAGGAGCATTGCCCTTAAGGTAAAGCTGCGCCAAACCTGTTTTCACGGTGACATAAGCTTGATCTTTATATCCAACTCCAAACAACCAGCGCCATTTTCCTTTGCGGTTGCCGCGCGCCCATAGTTCACCGTTGGTTCCGGCAGTAAATCGAAGGTATTTTTCGCTGTCTAAATCTTCGAAGCCTGCCGTAGTTTCGGAAGTTATTTTGCCATCAAATATGGCCTGACTCACCAAGGCATTGCTGAGCTGATTGGATAAGATTTCATAGTCAGCCGAAACCCAGACGCCCGACTCGTTGGTCACACTATCGCCAAAATAGGCGTACTGATGCCAAACCCAATCGGATTGTGCCATAGACACAAATGAACCGGCCGCAAGGCATAGCGCTAATATGGATATCTTCATTTTCATTCGTTTGATCCGTAGGTATAGTTAAACCGAGCTGACAGCTGAACGTCAAGCGCCATGGTTGAATAGATTTTAGTGGGTTGAGTAGTTGATGCCGCGCTCACCGTAGCCGTCATAACAACTTGATCGGCTGAAAGCATGTTGTCAAAATCGGCCCGATCAAATTCCCACGCCAACACCGATTCGTTGGGTGCGTTTAGGGCGCCCGCGCCTACTTTTTTGTCAAACTTCAAGGTCTGCATGATCGTTCCGTCTGTTGTGATAAACGCCAATTGCATGTCGGCCGTTAGCGGAAAACTATTCTTGGCAATCACATACATCGTCCCCGAACCAATGCCTTCCGGTTTTTGAATCTTTTTCGAATTAAACGATACCGTATCTCTCATGAGCAGGTCGTTGGCAATAAAGGAAAGCGGAATTTCAATGTCGGCAAAGGCTTCGAGTTTATTCGAATCAACGCCAAACTGGCTGAGGTCGCTGGTGTTTTGACCCGGATTCGTTTCTACCGACATCGACACATTAAATCGATCGGGGAAGACTCCCAACACTTGATTCAGATTTTCGGTCGAGTTTTCTAAATCCCAAGTGTTGGTCCAAGGCACCGAAACCGAACTCGCGCCCAATACAGAAATCGGACTCGGAATGGACGACAGGTTGATGTTGACATTCTTGCCTGTTTTGCTGTTGGAAGCGCTCAACGCATTGATCTTCACATCAATGGGAACATTGTTTCCGTTGGAAACACTGAGCGCCATATTCACTTTTTCAAATTCGATGGTGCCGCTGCTGATTTTACTAAAAAGTTCGATGGGCACTGACGTTGGGCCAATATTAATAATGGTGTCGCCAGCATATCCCTCGATATATTCTGGAATGAAGCCACTCAAATTGACAAAAACCCGAATGCTGTCCTCTAGGGTAATGTTCACCTTACGGCCGGTCGAATCAATGCGTCCAACCAATTCGCTGTACAACACATTAAAACTGTCCTTTTCTGGGAATCCCGTCATGCCAAACTCATAGCCCGAAACGTCAAAGTGAAATTCCTTATAAACACTGCCGCCCGATGGAGCTGGATTGATGCGTTCGTGCACTTCGAATGGAAGGCCATTCTTCTTTCCTTCAGGAATGTAATAGTCGAAGTAGAGTGTGTCTTCAATGGTGCTCTCCACAATGACGTTGACAAAGCCTTTTGCCGCTATAGCCTTTGTAATGCGTGAACTTCCAACATTCTTTAAGGTGTCAATCTTGCTTACATTGATAATGTCTTGAGCCGGAAAAACAGCAATAGCCGAATAGACTTTCAAGTCGCCTATGGTTACGGTAACGGTGATCTTGTCGCTCGTGTCCAGCAAAACGGGCCCATTGCTCTGATCGATGTCAAAATTTTCTACAAAGGCTTCGAGGTAAGACTCGATAGACTTTCCAGCCAAGTCGCTGGTTTTTGTTGCAGTCGCTCCAGGTTGAATGACGTTGAATGATTCTTGCGCTATCGTTGCTTGATTGCCTTGGTTTTTAATGACGAAGTCAATGTCTGAAATGCTGGTCGGGAAGCCGTTGTGAATGGAAATTTTCATGTAACCCGAATCGAGGGTCATTTCATCGAAATAAGCCGATCCGTCCAACACGTTTGGGCCAAAGTTCAACCCCGTAATTTCAGGAATTTGAAAGGTCTGCCCGTTTAAAGCGATGATGGTTGGGCCATACACCGAGTCGTTTTCGGCAATTTGCCCCAGCGAAACGAAGTTTTGAACCGTCCGATCTGATAGCTCTAGCGCCTGAAGTTTGGCAGATTGCTCAAACTCTTCCGTGTTCAATTCTTCAAAGGCATCGAGACTGGCTTGATACAGCGTATTGCGATATACAAGCGACACAAAGCCATCGCCATCAGCGCTCAAAAGTGAATCAGCCACCAATTTTGAGATATCGAGTTTTGATTTTAAAATGGGTACTAATAGCTCATTTTCCACTTCCGGTGGTTCCAACTCCCTTCTGCACGATGGGCTAATGCCGACTATCAAGACGAGCAGGAAGATCAACCAATGATTTTGTTTTATTCTCATAGCATTGCAAAACATTTTGATGACAACGAAGGTTACTAATGTCACAAAATAGCCAACACAAAGGGCTACTTTTGCCACCGATTTAGTTATTAATGACGAAGACAACAGAGAAAAAGAAGGACGTCACCATACTTTTTGCTGGTGATTCGGGTGATGGAATGCAACTTACGGGCAGCCTTTTCACCAACACCAACGCGCTGTATGGCAACGACATAAGCACTTTCCCAGATTTTCCAGCTGAAATTCGAGCGCCACAAGGTACGGTTGCTGGCGTTTCTGGTTTCAAACTCCACTTTGCCAGCATCGATATTTTCACGCCAGGCGATGAAGTGGAAGTGATCGTGGCTATGAATGCGGCTGCGCTAAAAGCCAACATCGGTCAACTGCGGATGGGTGGAACAGTAATCGCCAATACGGCTGGTTTTGATAAAAAGAATTTGCGCTTGGCCAAGTATGACGATGAAGCCAACCCACTGCTCGATCAAACCTTGGATAAGTTTCGGGTCATCGAAATCGATGTGACGAAAATGACGAAAGAGGCGCTCATCAACAGCGGCCTCGGAACCAAAGAAATCGATCGTTGCAAAAACATGTTTGTACTCGGCTTCTTGCTTTGGATGTACAACCGATCGTTGGAAACTACGCAGAAATTTATCGGAGAAAAATTCGCGAAAAACGATTCCATCCGTGAGGCCAACCTCAATGCACTGAAAGCGGGATACTATTTTGGCGATACCAACGAGACCTTCACTTCGCGCTATGAAGTGGAATCGGCTCATTTGCCAAAAGGCGAGTATCGAAGCATTATGGGAAATCAAGCTGCAGCTATTGGAGCCATTGCTGCCGCCAAAAAAGCAGGATTAAACTTGTTCTATGGTTCCTATCCCATCACGCCTGCATCCGACATTTTACATGAATTGGCGCGACACAAAAACTTTGGTGTTAAAACTTTTCAAGCGGAAGATGAAATTGCGGCCATTTGTGCTGCCATTGGCGCCAGTTATGGCGGGTCATTGGGCGTAACCGCCTCTAGCGGACCCGGAATTGCACTGAAAGGCGAGGCCATTGGCTTGGCCATCATGCTGGAAATTCCCTTGCTCATCATCAACGTACAGCGCGGTGGACCAAGCACAGGATTGCCTACAAAAACAGAGCAATCTGATTTGATGCAAGCCATGTATGGCAGAAATGGCGAAGCGCCTTTGGCCATTGTTGCAGCCAGTAGTCCATCCGATTGTTTTGAAGCCATATACGAAGCTGCAAGGATTACAGTAGAACACATGACTCCCGTGATTTTCTTGAGCGATGGGTTTATTGCCAACGGTTCTGAGCCTTGGAAATTCCCAAAATCTTCGGAATTGACTCCCATCAATGCGCGCTTTGCAAACAAGGAGAAATCCATGAAAGACGGGACATTTTATCCCTATAAAAGAAACAGCGACTTGGTGAGAGAATGGGCCATTCCGGGAACGGAAGGCTTGACACACCGCGTGGGTGGATTGGAAAAAGAAAACGAAACGGGCAACGTGAGTTATGATCCTGCCAACCATGAATTGATGGTGAACATCCGTCAAGAAAAAGTGGATTTAATCGCCCACGACATTCCCAATCAGGAAATGACCCAAGGCGAAACGTCAGGTAAAGTGCTTGTCCTCGGTTGGGGTTCAACCTATGGAGCCATCCGAACCGCGGTGCGCGAGTTGATTGGTGATGGTCACTCCGTTAGCCATGCCCACATTCGCTATTTAAATCCCTTTCCAAAAAATTTAGGCGATTTGCTGAGCGCTTTTGACACCATCGTGGTGCCGGAAATAAACAACGGACAACTCGTTCATATCATTAACGCGAAATATGGCGTTGGAGCCATTGGCGTGAACAAGATTCAGGGATTGCCCTACACCGCTCGTGAGATTAAGGAACGCATTTTAGAATTGATGTAACATGCAAACAGAAACACTCGAACCAAAATACACGGCCAAAGACTTTGCAACGGATCAAGATGTGCGATGGTGCCCCGGTTGTGGCGACTACAGCATTTTGAAGCAAATGCAAAGCACGATGGCCGAAGCTGGAATTGACAAAAAGGACATCGTTTTTGTGAGCGGCATTGGATGTTCATCGCGGTTTCCATATTACATGGACACCTATGGCATTCACAGCATCCATGGACGTGCAACTGCTATGGCCAGCGGCCTAAAAGCCTCCCGACCCGACCTCAGCGTTTGGATCATTACAGGCGATGGCGACTCACTTTCCATTGGCGGCAATCATTTGATTCATTTGTTGCGCAGGAACTTCAATGTCAACATTCTGCTCTTCAACAACGAGATTTACGGACTTACAAAAGGCCAATATTCGCCTACTTCGCCCAAAGGACAAGTGACAAAATCAACCCCTATGGGTTCGCTCGATCACCCTTTCAATCCGCAGGCGCTTGCCTTGGGAGCAGATGCCACTTTTGTGGCGCGCACCATGGACAGAGATCCAAAACACATGCGCGATGTGCTTAAGATTGCTAACGACCATCAAGGGACTTCACTCGTTGAGATTTATCAGAATTGCAACGTCTTTAACGATGGCGCTTTTGAAGTATATACCGACAAAGCATCGAAGGCTGAGACGACCATAATGGTGGAAGAAGGTCAACCGCTGATTTTTGGACAAGAACGCGACAAAGGCATTCGCCTCAACGGTATGAAACCAGAAATTGTTTCCCTGAAAGATTGCAGCGCAGATGAGCTTTGGATTCACGATTCAAGTGACCGTATGAAGGCCACGATACTAAGCCGAATGTTTGATAACAACGCCCTCGAAGGCGGACTGCCACGCCCTTTTGGTGTGTTCTATCAGGAAGACCGTTTCCGCTACGAAGAAGCCATGCAGGCCCAAGTGGAACAAGCCATCAGCATCAAAGGCGAAGGCGACTTGGACAAGCTCATTCGAGGTGGGCATTATTGGACGGTCTGATCCAACCCCGAGAAGTCGCACTTCCGTGCCATGCAATAACTTGGCATAGTTGCGTTTAAGCGAATTAGAACTACTTTGCTTAGGCAAATTTCGCTGAATGATGAACCTTTTTGGAGCGTTTCAAAACGCACTGTTGCTCAATCGTCCGGCTTCGGCTCAAGGCAAAATCAACATCATGGATATGCGCGGGGTGTTGCTTTCAACCATAATTCTGGCAGAAAAGCAAACCACCGTTTCGTATAATGGGCGCGGCCTAGCGGCAGGCATCTACTTTGCTTCCTTGGTTTTGGTTGACCAATTTGGCCAACCGCACACGCTTAAAATCATAAAGTATTGATGAAATGACTTGCGCGATGGATGCCAATTCAGCGCAGTGCCTCGGGGATAATGCAAATGGGAATGGGCAGCATTTTGTGTTGGTTGGCTCGATTGAGTCGGTTATAAATGCCCAATACTTCTAGCTGGCGCGTGTTAAGGGTTTTGACATCGCCCTTAAAATCCATGGCCCATTCCAATTCTGGATACGTAGCGCCAATCTGGTCTTCATCCGTTCTGTCGTCTCCCCAAAGTCCGTCTGTTGGCGCTGCCGTTTGTATGCTTTCAATAATACCAAGGCTTTTTCCAAGGCCAAACACTTGGGTTTTGTTGAGGTCGGCAATGGGGCTAATATCCACACCTCCGTCACCGTATTTGGTGAAAAAGCCTATGCCAAAATCTTCCACTTTATTGCCTGTGCCAAGCACAAGCATGCCTTTGAGTGCGGCAAAATAATAGAGGGTTGTCATGCGCAGTCGAGCGCGCGTGTTGACCAGCGACATTTCTTGTGCCTCCTCGTCCGACTGAGGCACGGCAGCAATAAAGGCATCAAAAATGGACGTCAAGGCTAGGGTTTCGTTGGTCACATTGCTGTAATGGGTTTTTAACCAAGCAATATGGTCGTTGGCGCGGGTCACTTGCTTGGCATCTTGATGAATGGGCATTTCAACACAAAGTAGTGGAAGTCCGGTTTTGGCCGCCAAGGTTGACGTCACAGCCGAGTCAATGCCACCCGAAATACCAATAACAAAACCCTTGGTGTTGGATGATTGGCTATAGGTTGAAAGCCAGTTAACGATGTATTCAATAATGCCCGTTTCGTTCATCTAGAAAAATACACCAACGTCCAGTGAAACATAATACGTACTCGCTTTTTTCTGTTGCGTTGGGATCACTTGATTCAATACGCTAAGTGCCGGAGTACCGTCTGGGGCGGGGTCTAGAATGCGATTGGCCACACCGCCATTGAACAGGTTGGTGAAGCCGTTATGAAAACCTGCGCCAAGGTATAAATTGGTGTTTCCCGTAAGGTTATACTCTGCGCCTAAGGTTAAGTTTAGCGCCATGCGCATAAAATTGGTGTTGGCACTAAAGTCGAGGTCTTCTTCGTCTTCGGGTTGCAATTGGCTGGTGCCCAACCAAGTGTATGTATTGTTGATACGAGATCGCGTTCTAAACCCGAGGTCGACACCAATGGCTCCGAAATAACTCAGGTAGCCAACATCGCCCGTTCGCATTTTGAGCAAAATGGGCACATTGACATATTGCATGCGGTAGGTGCGATCGTTTGTGCCCAAGAATCGATAAGAAGTGTCGGTTTCTGTAATGACGGTTTCCCAAGGTTCTATCATTCCCCCACCGTTGGTGGTGACATTAAAGCCAGTGGACAACAAATAATTTGGACTGGCACTGAATTTATAATCCATCATGGCGCCATAACCAAAGCCCATGCGAGGCTGCAAGCCATCTTTTTCAAACTCAGGAATGTTGGGTTTTAACCAGCCAAAATTTGGACTGGCAAATAGGCCAAATCGAATCTTTCGTTCGTCCATGTCGCTCTGCGCCATAACCGAAAAGCTAGTGGCAAGTGAAAGGAGTAAAACAAATCCGCTTCGCATCTTATTCATAATAGCGCTGTTACATTTGCCGCAAAATTACACAGCCATAGGCTTGCAACGATGCGCATGAAGAGGACAGTTCAAACAGCCATTTGTTTACTTTATTTCTTAACAATTCTTGCTGGATGCAGCGAAAACAGGCTCGATGTGGATGTTTCAGGCATCGATGTAGAGGTAAACATAGAGCGCCTAGATGAAAGCTGGAAGGCAATGACTCCAGTTAGTTTTCGATCGAAGCACCCGGTTTACATCCAACAATACGGACCGTTGTATCAACACTACATTGAAGATGTGCTTCAAATGGGATCAGTTGACGATAGCAACTTGTTTGCCTCTATTCGCTCTTTTGTGACACATCCTGACTTTAGCGAGGTTTTTCAAGAAGTGGAAGCCGTTTATCCGAATTTGGATGACGTTTCCTACGAAACCGAACAAGCTTGGAAACACTACATCTACTATTTTCCAAATGCCCAGGTGCCGCAGTTTTTTAGTTGCGTGGGTGGATTCAACACACCATTTATCTTGACAGAAGATGGAGTGGGCATTTGCCTTGAGTTGTTTTTGGGGTCGAAGTGTAAGTTTTACGATTATCTGCAGTGGCCGGTTTATCAGCGCAATCGCATGACGCCCCAGCATTTGGTGCCTTGGATGATGAAGGGTTGGTTGGAAACCGAGTTTATGACTGAAGCCGATCAAACCACGCTCTTACAAGACATCATTGAACAAGGCAAAGTGCTCTATTGCCTCGATGCGCTTTTACCCAATGTGGAAGATTCCATCAAAATCGGTTATTCGGCAACTGAAATGCTTTGGGCGCACGAACACGAACGCATGGTGTGGGCCCATTTTGTGGACAACGAACTTTTATTCAATACCAACCCCGCGCTGAAAGGCAAATTCACCAATGACGGCCCATTTACGGTCGATTTGGTCAAAGAGTCGCCCTCGCGGATGGGACATTTTATTGGTTGGCAGATGGTGCGCGCCTACATGGACAAGCTAGACCAAGTGGATTTGCAAGCCTTGATGCAAACCGATGCGCAACTCATTTTAAACAAAAGCAACTACAAACCATAGTCATGTCAGAAAAGCAAACATCCATCACCTTCCATATCGCCTTAGACGAAAATCAAGTTCCAGAACAAATCGTTTGGCAAGCCAGCGACAATGCCGAACAAGGCGAGTGCGATGCAGCATTTTTGACCATTTGGGACAAAAAGGATAAAAACACCTTGCGCATCGACCTCTGGACAAAGGACATGATGATAGATGATATGCACATTTTCTTTCATCAAATGATCCTGAGCATGAGCGATACATACAAGCGCGCAACGGGCGATGAACAGATCAGCAAAGACATGAAAGACTTCGCTTTTACCATGGGCGAAAAGCTTGGCATTTTGAAAAAAGGCGAGTAAATACGGCAGGTAACCCAATAAAATAGGGTATTCTACTTATTGAATGGAGTATTCCGCTGGTTGACCTTTGGCTACAAATGCTAAAACCAACAACCATGAAAAATTCAATACCTAGAATGAGCGGCATCTTAATGCTCGGATTGCCAATCATTATGCTGTCATCGTGTAAAAAAGCACCAACGGCAGACTTCACACACACCGCAACAGAACTCGAAGTGGCTTTCACCTTTACGGGCGAAGGCGATGTAGATGCCTATTCTTGGTCTTTTGGCGATGGAGAAACATCAACAGAAGAGAACCCAACGCATACCTATGCAGCAGGAGGCGACTATAGCGTCAGTTTAACCGTAACCAATACCAACGGCAACGACACCAAATCGGAGACCGTTACAGTGGAAGGAGCAGCGGCCACTTCGTCCAATCCCGCGTTAACCTTCGGAGATGCCGATGGAGCTTTTTATGCCATCAACACCAATACCGTTCAAAACACAGGTGGATTCAGTATTACCATTGCCATTGGCACAGCTGTAGCTTGGTTTCAAGATGCAGGAACCTTTGTTAATGTGGGTGATGTGGCTTGGCATCAAGGGTCGGATTCGGAAACCTTGGATTATCTAACAGAAAGCAAAACCTATAATTGGGTGGAAACTACACAGCCTTCAAATGGGTTTGACGACAACGGAATCGATTGGACGATAACGGGTGGAAATGGCTTCGATGCCATTACAGGTACTGATCTTACAAACGCAAACCCTTTCCCGACTGCCAAAGAAATTGATGAGTCGGACGATGTCATTGATGGCAGTGCTAGCTACACGATTTCTCATGTGGGCGCCATTGATAATGCCGATTCCATCTACTTTTCGATTTATGGTCCAGACGCCACTGTATTGAAGCGAATGGGAGCGGGAACAACATCTGCAAGCATTTCCGCCTCTGAAATGTCATCACTTGGAAAAGGAAATGCCATCATTCAAATTGCTGCTTTCAACATCCATTCAGGCGAAGCATCTGGAAAGAAACTATACATGGTAAACGAGGCCGTAGCTTCAAAAACCGTAACCATCGAATAACTGCTCGATCCCAAAATCAGCAGGCCTCTTCATTTTTTGGAGGGGCTTTTTTTATGACTAGAATCAGGGGGGCATTATGACAAATTACCCTTTTTAGGGTATTGGATGGCCTTGGTGTTGCAGTTATGTTTGCACTCTTATTTAAAATGAGTCTAAATAAAAATAACACTTAAACCGAATGAACAGACTTTTACCCGTAGTTGCTTTGATGAGCGTTGTTTGCTTCTCAAGTTGTGATGAACAAACCGAATTCGATACACCCATTATTCCTGTTGTTGCACCCGATTTGTATGTATTTGACAATGTGAACTACGATGGTCAGCGCACGCGATTGAATCAACTCGATGAAATGATGACATACATCGAAACAGGCAATCAAAAAGGCGTGGCCTTAGACGTTGATGTCATGCAAGCCATGTTTGAAAACACCAATGGGAATGCCAATGGAAACTTCACTTTTAGTTCGGTAAAGCAATTAAAAGATCAGTGTTTTGAATTGGACCAATCTATAGTCGAAGGCTATTTTCAGGCGGTGAGCGATGTCAGTTTTACCGATCAATCGGCATGGAACGGGCAAGCAGGAAGGGTGTCGTCATCAACAGGAGAAAACTACCGGATGTTTGATGAAAACGGCTGGGAATATGCGGAAATGATAGAAAAAACCATCATGGGAGCCGTGTTCTATTATCGGGCTACTTCCGTTTACTTGACAGACGAAGGCATGGAAGTGGACAACGAAGAAATCATTGCTGGCGAAGGCACGGCAATGGAACACCATTGGGACGAAGCTTACGGTTATTTTGGGGCGTCAGACAGTTTTCCGAATGAAGTGGAAAAGGCGCGCTATTGGGCGAAATATTGCAACCGAAGAGATCCGTATTTAGCCACCAACACTTCGATGGGCTTGGCTTTCCGAAAAGGCCGACAGGCCATAAAGGTGCAGCGTTACGATGTGCGCGATGAAGCGATGGAGACGGTAAAAATGGAATGGGAGCGCGTCATTGCAGGCTCGGCTGTGCATTACATCAACGAATCGATCGCCAATATGAGCGATGACTACACCCGAAATCATACCCTTTCTGAAGCTTATGCTATGGTCAATTGCTTGTTTTACAACGTTGACCGCTCCATTTCCTTGAATGAAATCAACGCCATTAAAGCCGATATCGGCACCAATTTTTATGAGGTAACCCTTGAAGGATTACAGGCTGCGCGGGATAAACTGGCTGAAATTTACGACATGAACGGAGCAAAAACGCTGCTGTAATGAAGTTGTGCAGGGTCTTTTCTTTCTTTCTTATTACGGCAGTGTTGGCGATGGTTTCCTGTAAAGAGCGACCCGTAGGTCCCGAACCCGAAACCTTCGACAAGGAAGCCATGTTGCTCCAAATTGGAGGAAGCGTTATCCAACCGGCTTATGCAGATTGGAAGGCAAAAACAGAAGCGCTACGGACGGCCTATGTAGGATTTGATGTAGAAAAGTCGGAAGAAAATTTCCTCAACCTTCGCGAAAAATTCCTCGCGGCTTATGAGGCTTGGCAGGCTTGTTCGGTGTTTGAACTCGGACCTGCAGCCGATCAAAATCTGCGTTTGTTGATGAATACCTTCCCAACGGACACCGCGCAAATGGAAGCGAATTTAGCCTCGGGAAGCTATGACTTAGGTGCAGCCGCTAACAGCGATGCCCGAGGATTTCCTGCGATAGACTATCTGCTTTTTGGTCGAGGCAACAGCGCGGAAACCGCAGCTGATCTTTCTTCTGCTGCCAATTTCAGCCTCCGTTATTTGGACGATAACATTCAAATCATGTTTAATGGTGCAAATGTCGTTTCAGAGGATTGGAATGATTATTTGACCGAATTTAAAACCAACACAGCTTCGAGCGTTGGCAGCCCGATAAGTGTTTTGGTCAACGAAATCAATTTTGAATTTGAGTTATTTAAAAATGCGCGCATTGGAATTCCCTTAGGCAAAAAAACCTTGGGTGTTACTCAAGTGGCGAAGCTCGAGGCCTATTATTCAGACGATTCAAAGACAATGGCTCTAGCCAATTTATCGGGAATAAAATCGGCCTTCACGGGAGGAACCGGACTCGGCTTGGATGATTATTTAGACGCTATAGACGCGCAATACAACGGACAAAAGTTAAGCGAGGCCATCATCGATGGATTTGAAAAAATTGAAACCGAATTGGCCAATGTTAGCTCCTTGCGGACGGCTATCGAAAGCAATCCTTCGTCCTTAGAACCGACTTATCACGCCATCGAGCAATTGGTCGTGCTGCTGAAGACGGACTTGCCTTCACAACTGGGTGTGCAGATAACCTATCAAGACAACGATGGAGATTAGTCGCTGGTTCAAACAGATCACCCTAGCTAAAGTGTCCATCGCTCCGTTGGTCACTTTTCGCGTATTTTTTGGTGCCATCATGTTTGTCAGCATCCTTCGTTTTTGGCTCAATGGCTGGATAGAAATACAGTTCATTCAACCCATTTTACACTTCAAATATTTTGGTTTTGCTTGGCTACCCGAACCTTCAGCTTGGGGCTATTACGCGCTGTTCGCCCTTTTAGCCTTCAGTGCGTTGGGCATTGCGCTCGGGGCTTTCTATCGTTGGTCGGCAGTTGCTTTTTTTCTTGCATTTACCTACATCGAACTGATCGATGTGAGCTATTATTTGAACCATTACTACTTCGTGAGTTTGGTTGCATTAATCATGATTTTCTTGCCCGCACACAAGAGTTTATCTGTTGACGTTTGGCGCGGTAAAACGATAAAGACCTTAAAGGTCAATGCCCTTTCCATCAACATCCTTAAGTTTCAACTTGCCTTGGTTTATGTGTTTGCGGGCATTGCCAAGTTAAATGCCGACTGGCTGTTCGAAGCCATGCCCTTGGCCATTTGGTTGCCGGCCCAGGATCAACTTCCCTTCGTTGGCTCCTTGTTTCAGTATAAAGCCACCGCCTATGCCTTCAGTTGGGCAGGTGCCATTTATGACTTGACCATTCCTTTTTTCTTGCTGTTTGGCCGCACTCGCTGGATGGCCTGCGCTGCTGTTGTTGTTTTTCATTTGCTGACTTGGAGTTTGTTCCAAATCGGAATGTTCCCCTTCATTATGATGGGCGCTACGCTCATTTTCTTTTCAGCGGATTTTCATAGCTGGCTTCAGCGACCATTTGTAGGCCTGAACAAAACTTCAACTCTAGATGAAACTTCAGCCTTGAACGGTTTCAAATGGGTTCACCTACCAGTCGCTGCCTTTATGCTTTTCCAACTTACCTTCCCTTTTCGCCACCTGCTTTATGAAGGCAATATGTTTTGGCATGAGCAGGGTTATCGGTTTGGATGGCGGGTCATGCTTATGGAAAAAGCGGGATACGCCCAATTTAAAATTGAAGACAAGGATGGCCGCACGATGGAAGTTAGGAATGCTGATTTCTTGACCCCAGTTCAAGAGAAAATGATGAGCACTCAGCCAGATTTAATGATCCAATATGCTCATTTTTTAAAGGCCTATTATCAATCAGAAGGAATAAGCGCGGAAGGGGTTTACGCTTCGGTTTATGTGACTATGAATGGACAAAGCAGTCGTTTGTTCATCGATTCGAAGGTCAACCTAGCAGAGCAAATTGATGGCTGGAAAGCAAAACCATGGATACTAGCACATAAGTCGTGAGGGTTTGGTTGACGATATTGCTGTTTGTGCTATTGACCCCGTTGGTTAATGCGGGTGAAATTCGCCTGCTTGTGCTTGGAATACCGCACGAAGCGAGCAAAGCCGTTGCATTTGTTGATCAAACCGATCGTTCGTTTGAATCGGATGAAAACGGATTGATTCACATGTTCGATCTTTCAGATGGCGAACACATCGTCACCGTATTTATAGAAGGATATGAGTCAAAAACCCTAACGGTCAGCACGTTTGACGCGGAAATCCTAACCGTTGTCTTGAAGCAATTGCATCAGCAACTTGAAGCTGTCAAGGTAGAAGACTCTAAGAAAACAGGAACGGGAGTGAGCTATTTGAAATACATTGAAGTCGATGGACTTTACGCGGCCAAAAAGAATGAAATCATTGTTCCGGAGGAGATGTCCATCAATCGCGCAACGAACAATGGACGACAGGTTTTTGCCAAAGTGCCCGGGGTGAATGTGCAGGAAACCGATGCCGGTGGATTGCAAATGGGTGTCGGAGTTCGCGGGCTCGATCCAAAACGAACAACAAATTTTAATACGCGTCAAGATGGCTACGACATTGCTGCCGATGCCTTGGGTTATCCTGAAAGTTATTACACACCGACCATAGAGGCGGTGGATCAAATAGAAATTGTGCGTGGAGCCGCATCCTTGCAATATGGGACGCAGTTTGGAGGCTTACTCAATTTCAAAATGAAACGCGGCCCTGCCGATAAACCGATTGAAGTCGTGAGCCGACAAACCACTGGGAGTTATGGCTTTTTTAGTTCATTCAACAGCGTTGGCGGAACGGTCGGGAAATGGAATTACTATGGCTATTATCAGCATAAGCAAGGCAGTGGCTGGAGGCCAAATAGTTTTTTTAATGCCAAGGCTGGCTATGCTCAAGTTGGGAGAAAACTGGGAGAAAAATGGTCCATTGATCTAGCGTATTCGCATTATTTCTATATAGCGAAACAACCCGGAGGTTTGTCTGATCGCATGTTTGAAATCGACCCAAGTCAAAGCGTTCGAACCCGAAACTGGTTTAATGTGAATTGGAATGTTGCAGACGTCACCATAAATGGAAAACTGACCGAAAACCTCACCATCAACAGTAAAACATTTGGTGTGAAGGCCGAGCGAGCTGCCCTTGGGTTTTTAGGCAATATCAATCGGGTCGATACGATGGGAAGCCGCGATTTGATTTTGGGTCAATACTTAAATGTGGGTAACGAAACACGGTTGATTCAGCGCTTCAATATTCGGTCAAATCCAGGGGCAATATTGCTTGGAACGCGTTTGTATCAAGGTAATACGCGAAGCCGTCAAGGACATGCTCAGGGTTTTGCTGGACCCGAATTCGAATTTCAAAACCCGAGTGCGCTAGAAGGTTCAGATTTCGCCTTTCCATCCCAAAATGTTTCGGTTTTCAGTGAAGCGCTCATCCCCATAAGCGGATGTTGGTATGTCACGCCAGGCGTGCGTTACGAGTACATTCGAACCGAAAACTCAGGCTATTATTTGAGTGAAAATCGCCATCCTTTGACGAATGAGGTGTTGAGCAGTCAACGCATCACTTCCAGCGATGTCAATCCGCGAAACATGTTGCTTTTTGGCTTAGGTACCACCTATCGCTGTTTTGAAGACCTTGAAATCTATTCCAACGTTTCACAGAATTACCGCGCCATAAACTTTTCCGATGTTCGGGTAGTAAACGACAATCTATTGGTCGATTCTACCCTCAGCGATGAGCATGGCTTCACCACCGATCTTGGCTTTAGAGGAAAACTCTTGAGAAACGCCTTAACGGTTGATGCCAGCATTTTCGTCATGATGTATAACAATCGAATCGGTCAGGTTCAAAAAGCCATTGATGGCACTACAACGAAGCTCGTTCGCACCAATATCGCGGATGCGCGATTTGTAGGTATAGAGTTGTTTGAAGAACTGGATTTGTTGAAATTGATGGGAAGCGAAAAAACGTGGAAGCTGAATTGGTTCAACAACATTGCGTTGGTCGATGCGCGCTATTTGGCATCGAATGAAAAGGTGTTTGCCAACAATCGAGTTGAAAACGTCCCGTTGATAAACTATAAAACGGGCGTCTCCATAAAGGTGAAGGGGTTTGGAGCGGGTTGGCAACTGAATCATGTAAGCGATCAGTTTACCGATGCTTCAAACGCAGCATTTTATCCAGATGCAACGGTTGGAGTCATTCCAAGTTATACCGTCATGGATTTAAGTACGAATTACACTTGGGATCGATTTACTCTAGAGGCGAGCGTCAATAACTTGACGGATAAAATCTATTTCACCAGAAGGGCCACCGGATATCCAGGCCCAGGCATTATTCCAGCCCAGCGCAGAATGTTCTTCTTTACGCTTCAAGTGAAGATTTAAAAGCCCGTCAAACTATACCTTCGTTTGCTTGTTTCTATTTCTATGCAAACCATTCCAACCAAACATTGGCTTCCACATCCGACTTCCCCACTAATCATTGCGGGACCTTGCAGCGCAGAAAGTGAAGGACAGATCATGGATGTGGCCGAAAAACTTGCCGCATCGGGTCGGGTGCAATTGCTTCGAGCTGGCGTTTGGAAGCCTCGAACCAGACCAAATTCATTCGAAGGAATGGGTAAAAAGGCCCTTCCTTGGTTAATCAAAGCGGAGGAGGCTTACGGTATTCCCTTCGTAATTGAAGTCGCCAATGCGGAACACGTTCGAGCGGCTCTTGATGCTGGAATTCGCCACTTATGGATTGGTGCTCGCACAACGGTCAATCCATTTTCTGTGCAAGAGATTGCTAACGAACTTAAGGGACGCGACATCCCCGTTTTCGTAAAAAACCCACTCAATCCTGATTTGCAATTGTGGATAGGAGCCTTGGAGAGGTTATATGCGGCAGGCATCCACAAGTTGGTTGCCGTACACAGAGGTTTCAGCACCTACCAAGAATCCGTCTATCGCAACAGCCCGAATTGGGAAATTCCAATTGAATTAAAAACCAAGTTTCCGCAATTAGAAATTCTCGTTGACCCGAGCCACATAGCGGGTAAACGATATTTATTGAAAGAAATAGCGCAGAAGGCACTTGATTTAGGTTTTGACGGACTGATGATAGAAACACATCCCGATCCAGACAAGGCGCTCAGCGATCCAAAGCAGCAGATTGTGCTCGATCAGTTTGAAGCCTTCCTCGATTCGCTGCAAGAACGTCAGCTGCATTTTGAAGACAGCATCGCCATCAATCAATTGGAGCAGCTGCGAAAATTAATCGATGAATTGGACCACAACCTGATGGAAAACCTCAAGCGTAGGCAGCAAGTCGTGGAGCAAATCGGGGCCTATAAAGCCGATCATGGCGTTACCGTTTTTCAGTTAGAACGATGGAGGCAGATCATAAAAGACCGAATGAATTTTGCACAGGCCAATGAAATTGATGCAGATTTGATTCATGCGGTATGGAACGAAATCCACAAGGCGTCTATTCGGATACAGACAGATGTGGTGAATCAGAAGCTTTCGAGTTAAACAGGTGAATTAAAGCCATTTTGCTATAAATTCGGCCCATGCACGGAAAGCTGGTTTATTTCAAATTAATTTTCGTCCTGTGCTTTGGCATTCAAGTGGGACAGGCGCAAATAACCAATGTTAATTCTGCCATTAAGGTTATTGGTGGAGATGTATTCTACCAACATACGGTTTTAGAAGGGCAAAGCCTGAGCGCCATTGCCGCAGCCTATTTTTCAGATGTCTCATCCATTGAAAAGAACAATCCAGGGCTAAGCAATCCGCCAGCAACGGGAACGAAAATCAAGATTCCATATACCGATGAATCGGCAGAGGCGATGAGCAAGGATGCCACGCAAGTGTCAATCCCCAAGGCACAGCCCGTTTATCTTAAATCTGAAGATATTGAACCAGAACCTGAGCCAATAAAAGAGGTAGTTGTGCAGCTTACACCGATGGAAGAAGCCATTTCGCTATTGAATAAAAGTAAAAAGGGAGGCGCTGTCGTACCGACTGCTCCTCCAGTTAAAAACACAGCTTCAATACCTGCTAAACAGCCTGAGGTTAAGCCAGCTGTTACTGCCCCACCTAAAGTTGAAAAGCCTGCCCCTGTGGCGAAACCCGCAGTACCAAACCCCGAAGCAGTCAAGGTTGTCGAGCCAGCACCCATAACTCCAGCCAAAACAGAACCTAAAGTTGTGGCCAGGGAACCAGAAGTTATTCAAAAGCCAATAGAACCAGTCGAGCCGGCAAAACCAGTAGAACCAGCAAAGGAGGAATTAGCGATTATTGAGCCGATTGAAATAGAAGAAATACCAGAGGAGGCGAGTCCAGAAACAAAAAAGGCCCTTGCTAACTTAAACGAGCTTTCTAAAAACATCAACGAGAGCCTTGAGAACTTGGCGAAAATTCAGGCTGCATTAGATGAGCCATCGGCTGTTGACCCAGAAACGGGAGAATTGATTGTAGAGGCGCCAACAACGCCTTTACTCTCAGCAAATGAATTGATGGCCAGTAGTCTGCTAGAGCAACAGTTTGTCAATTTTTTCGATACAGCTTCGAAGCGAAAATTTGAGCTCAAAGAGTTTTTTGTTGCTGACCTCAATCCTGCGCATCAAATCGTGAAACTCAAGGACGAGCGAACGGTGACCAATCAAAACAGTAAATACTTGTCCGTAGCGGAGCTGATGGGCGTTACCATTGATTCATTGAGCAGCACGGATAAGCGATTGGCGCTGGGTTTTGTTGTAGAAATGACCCGTCATGAGTATTTAGTAAAAGTCAAAGGAAAAAAAGTGCGGGTGTATCAAACGCCCGTTTATGTGGAGCATTTTCCTGAGGGCCATCCGTTCGCAGCACTTATTTTGGAGGCTGCCAGCAATTCTGGACAACGCGGAAAAGGTCGTGTCGTAATCTTGGATGGATATGAAGAAATCAATAGTTACAAGGCTTTTGAATACAATCCATTTGGAACCTTGGATAAAACAATTATGCGTAAGACTATATCGCGCATCGATCAAATGGATTTTTAGTTCGTGACTAGGGTAGAAAAACGTTGGATTTTGCGGCAACAGCCTACAGCCCAAGAAGTGGCCAACTTGCGTTCTGCCATCAACGCCAGCGACCCGCTGGCGAAACTGCTTTTACAGCGTGGAATACAGGATTTTGAGGCCGCAAAAAACTATTTTAACCCAAGCATATCTTCCTTTCACCATCCTTTTCTCATGAAAGGAATGGACAAGGCCGTAGAGCGAATAACCCAAGCAGTTGAGGCGGGAGAAAACATACTTGTTTACGGTGATTATGATGTAGATGGCACCACCTCTGTCGCGTTGGTTTATACCTTTCTCACCAATCACTACGACCGAGTTTCGTATTACATCCCCGATCGATACGGAGAAGGTTATGGCATCAGTTTTCAAGGGATTGATTTTGCTCAAGACAACGATGTTTCTTTAATCATCGCCCTCGACTGCGGAATAAAAGCGATTGATCAAGTGGCATATGCCAATGAGCGAGGTATTGACTTCATAATTTGTGACCATCATTTGCCAGGGGCGGAAGTTCCGGCTGCGCTGGCCATTTTAAATCCGTTGCAAAGCGACTGTCCGTATCCATACAAATCCTTGTCTGGTTGTGGAATTGGCTATAAGTTGATCGATGCATTGACGATAACGTGGAAGTTGGAAGAATCAGAACCTCGGCAGTTTTTGGATTTGGTGGCAATAGCAGCTGGTTGCGATATTGTTCCCATCACTGGTGAAAACCGCCTACTGTGCCACTTTGGATTAAGACTCATGGAACAATCTCTTCGACCTGGACTCGCTATGTTGCTGGAGAATGGAGGGCTGTATAAAGATGGTCAGCTTAAGCGACCCTTGACGATTACTGACCTTGTCTTTGTAATCGGACCTCGGATTAACGCGGCTGGCCGCATGGAACACGGGCAACTGGCGGTTGAATTATTGACAGCTCAAACCACAAAGAAGGCAGAAGAGCCCGCGGCTCGGGTTGTTGAAAATAACATGGAACGGAGGGAAGTCGATCTAGATATGTTGGAGGAAGCACTAGAAATGCTTGAAGGTGAAGATCCTAATTTGAAATCGACTATGCTTTTTGCCGAACATTGGCATAAAGGTGTGGTAGGCATTGTTGCTTCAAGGGTGCAAGATCAGTATTACCGACCCACCATTATTTTAACTGAATCCAATGGTAAAGTTTCTGGTTCCGCGCGATCTGTTCGCGGATTTGATGTCCATGCGGCTATTGAGACTTGCGCTGATTTGCTAGAAAATTTTGGCGGGCATCAAGCGGCCGCAGGAATGACCTTGGCGAAGGAAAACTTAGCGGCATTCAAAGAACGATTCGAACGGGCAGTAGCCGAGAAAATATTACCCGAACAGCTTATACCAAGCCTAGAAATTGATATCGAACTTGATTTTGATCAAATCAATGCGCGGTTTTATGACTCGATGAATCGCATGGCTCCTTTTGGACCAGAGAATATGCGCCCCGTATTTGTAACGCACAACGTGATCGACACCGGAAAATCCAAGTGTGTGGGCGATGGTTCTCATTTGAAATTCCTTGTTTCCCAACAAGGGAATGAAAAAATCAAGATGGGTGGAATTGGCTTCGGACTTGGCGAACACATGGAAACGATGAAGTCCGGTAAACCGTTTAGCCTAGTGTATGTGCTCGAAATAAATGAGTTTAGAGGTCAGAAAAACTTGGAACTCATGGTTAAGGACATTCGCTTTAACGCTGCGTAAGTCTGTAGGATAAGCCTAGCTTCAGCAGACTATTAAAATCATTAATGTCCCCAGAATTAAAAATGCTGTTGTCGGTGGCATCCATAAATCCAAGCTGCAAGCCAGCGGTGGCATCGAGCCGTTCGGCAACGGCAATTCGATAGTTGATCACAAAGGCGGCATCAAGAGCATAAAATCCATTTTTATCGTTGATATAACTTACCGTTGACTCCGTTTCTCCAGCGACAGATTTTTCCTTTTTTGCCAAAACAGAAAGGAGGGGGTTAAACTGCATGCCGCCACCAATTGCATGTCTGGCACCAATACGATAACCAACACCGACTAAGATACTTGCGTAATTGAGCGACAAGGGGGTGATATCAATTTGTGTGCTTGACTGACCAATAAACGACCCATTTTTTGTTAGACTAGTGCGATTAAACGCACCAACAGCGAGGTCTAAATAAACGGATTGACCCAAGTGGTATTTAGCTAGCAATTGACCGTGTAAACCAAATCCTAATGCCTTTCGATTGCCGTTGAGGTCGTGAAATCCGGGGCCGGTCAACACGCCAAATTCAGCCATGAGTTGCAACTTCTTCAATTCGTTAACAAGAGGAGCACCTTGATCATTCTTATCGCTAAGACCAAAGGCATAATTGTCAAGGACCGAAGGCAGCCGGCCTAAAGAAAGCTTAGATAAGGAATTGCCCAATCGGAGCCGAGCCATTTCTGTACTTGTCATCTGAGTTGATGCACCTTGCTGATTTAAAGCTTCTGTTGGATTAGATGAGCTTGAATGAGCAGCCAGGCCTTGTGAGTCAGAATCGTCCGCAGAAACGGAAAGATTTGAGCCTTGTTTAGATAAATTGTTCGATTTTGTGTTGTTAACCGAAGCTAGCTCGGGAGTGTTTTGAGGCACATCGCCTGAAGATTTGGTCGTATTATATTGCTTGGATCGTGTCGCTTTTGTGTCGGCTGGTTTAGCTTCAAATGCTTGGCTTACTTTGAATGCCGCGAGAGACGAATAATGTTTTTCAGTTACCTGCTCAGTAGAATAAAACTCAACGTCCGATTTTTTGCTTTGGCGCATTTCGATGCCGAGTTGATGTACATATTCGAAGTTTACCTGCTCGAGTTGCTGGAAATATAGTGCCGAGCCAATTCCGATAGAGAGTAAAACAGGTAATGACCACAAGACTAGTTTTTTAAGAAATAGCGCCCTGAAATGACCATTCAGCATTTGATTTGCACTCATCCAAGCAGCTTCGGAATAGGCAGCTGGGGCAGCACCGGTCAGTTTAGCCTTAAAAAGTTCGTCTATGTTTTTTATATCACTCATTAAAAAATTCCAATGGCCATCATTCTTTTCATGGCCTCTTTAATCATGTCTTGTAGCGATTTTCTCGCAGAGGATACGTGCCATTTACTCGTTCCATCGCTTATTCCAAGCATCTCTCCAATTTCTTTATGCGAATAACCTTCAATGGCGTAGAGGTTAAACACCTTTCTACTCATATTCGGCAATTGCTGTATCATGGTTCGTAATTCTTCTGCATCCAACTCTTCGCTTGCAGCGTTAAAATCTGCAGGATGACTCGATGATCGAAACTCTTGAAAATCGACATTCGTCATCGTTTCTCTCCGATTCTTATCCTTTCGAAATTCATCGATGATGGTGTTGATTGTGATTCGATTGACCCAAGAGCCAAACGGAATCTCTTCCTTATACTTATCCAGATTGCTAATTATTTTTAGAAACGCTTGATTGAGAAAAGACTCTGCATCTTCTCGATTTGAAGCATATCGCAAACAAATGCCCATCATAAATCCGAAACAATGGCGATAAAGCTCATTGTGCGACTTCCGGTCGTTCTTTCGACACTTTGCCAGCAATTCGGGTTTAATCTGCATGACTCTAAGTACGCAATTTTATAGCCTCACGTTGCTTTTAGCAGATTTTCGTCCAGGTTTTTACTTGGACTTACAACCATAATACATGAAAAGAACTCCTTATTCGGGGCTTAACACGCAACTAAAAATCAGAAGGTTGGGTAGTTGGAAATTTATTTACTTAAACTAAAATTCACGGGTTCAACCGATCGAATTTCAGGGACAAGGCGCATGATGGCATCTTCTACGCCATTCTTAAATGTCATGTTATTCATCGAACATGAGCTGCACGCGCCAACAAACTGGATTTGTAATACTCCATCGGCAGTGATGTCCACAATTTCTAAATCGCCCCCATCTTCATGAAGGAAAGGCCGAAGTTCATCTAAAGCTCCGACAACTTTTAAAAATAGCGCTTCGTTTTGCACACTCTGTTCCATGCTCAAAGGTAGGGCGTAGCGGTCAATTTACAATTGACTTAACATAGCGTCTATCATTTCATTCAGCGCAACGGCTTGTGGGGTAGTTTTCTGAAGCACTGCAGGACGACCTGCATCACCTGCCTCTCGAATGCTTTGCACCAGCGGGATCTGACCAAGCAAAGGAACTTGGAGCTCTATTGCAAGGTTTTTTGCGCCCTCTTTTCCAAAAATGTAGTAGCGATTTCCTGGCAATTCTTCTGGGGTGAACCAGCTCATGTTTTCGACTAAGCCCAGTACTTTGATCTTAATGTTTTCGAGCTTAAACATGCCTATTCCTTTTCTAGCGTCTGCTAAAGCTACTGCCTGAGGTGTGCTTACGATTACAACTCCATCAAGCGGAATTTGCTGCACGAGTTGCAGATGAATATCTCCCGTTCCAGGAGGAAGATCGATGAGCATAAAATCCAGTTCGCCCCAATGTACATCCGTAAACATTTGAGAAAGTGCCTTACTGGCCATAGGTCCTCGCCACACGATGGCCTGATTCGCTTCTGCAAAGAAGCCTATACTTAGGATTTTTACCCCATAGTTTTCAACTGGAACTATTTTATTGTCAGAGCCTTCACCACTTACCATTGGTTTTTCATGAAAAACATCGAACATCAAAGGCATAGAAGGGCCGTATATGTCTGCATCAACTAGACCGACTTTATAGCCTCGTTCGGCCAATCCTGCCGCTATGTTCGCGCAAATGGTGCTTTTACCTACACCACCTTTTCCAGAAGCTACAGCTATGATTTTTTTCACGTTTGGTAAAACTCTTCGTTGCTCAGGCGGTCGCTCGGCACTTTTGGGTAAAGCATCTACTTCTGCCAAAACTGCAACATCGTCACCCAAAAATCTGCGAACCTGAACAAGGCAGGCTTCTTCTAATCGTTTTCGATAATGTAAGGCCGGATTAGACGCTTTCACGTGAAAAGAAACTGTGTTTCCTTGAACTTTCACATTGGATACAAGTCCAAGACTCACAATATCCTTCTTCAACTCGGGCTCAATCACATAGGATAGAGCATCCATCACTTGTTCTGTCGTAAAACTCATAGTATGCCTAAGTTAAATCTTCAAAAATGGCTTTCAGTTCAGTGGCGTCCGTTGGCTTCATTTTGCCAGCGAGAATTAGACTCAACTGTTTTCGCCTCAGCGCCCCGTCAAATCGCTGTTTTTCTAATTCCGTTTCAGGAATGAGCTCTGGAACTTCAATGGTATTCCCAATTTGATCTACAGCTACGAAGGTGAATATGGCTTCGTTGCACTTTGTCTTTTGTCCATTGCGATGATTTTCTACCCAAACCTCAATAAACACTTCCATGCTCGAACTAAAAGCTCGAGTAACCTTCGCCTCAAGGGTAACAAAATCGCCAAGGCCAACTGGCATGCCGAAGGAAATATTATTTACCGAAGCTGTGACAACCACGCGGTGGCAATGACGATGAGCAGAAACGGCCGCAATAACGTCCATCCAATACATCAAACGTCCACCCATTAAGTTGCCCAAGGTGTTGGTATCATCTGGGAGAACAATGTGCGTTGCTATCGCCATTGATTCGCTTGCTTTCTTAGCCTTCATTCCATTTCTTCTTTGCCGCAAAGGTAAAATCTCGTGCCGCATGACTTACCTTCGACCCGATGGAAATGTTGTATGTCAAAGCCCTTCATTTGATATTTGTGGTATCCTGGTTTGCAGGCCTGTTTTATATCGTTCGATTGTTCATCTATCACACGGAAGCAGCTCAAAAACCAGACGCAGTGAAAGAAGCTCTCCAAGCGCAATTCAAGATCATGGAATGGCGACTTTGGAACATCATTACGTGGCCAGCAGCCATTTTGGCCACGCTGTTTGGCTATTATATGGTCTACAGATTGGATTTATGGGATGTCCCTTGGATGATGGTGAAGATGGCAATGACAACAGGTCTTTGGGGATATCACATTATGAATCATATCCTTTTCAAGCGCCTTCAAAGAGGGGAGATATCTTGGTCATCAGGTCAATTGAGAATGTGGAATGAGTTGGCAGCATTGTTCTTGGTTAGCATTGTCTTTATTGTAGTCTTAAAAGGTGGGTTCAATTGGATTTATGGAACCATAGGGTTTTTCGCGTTGGGAATTTTCTTGATGCTTGCCATAAAAATGTACAAGCGCATCCGAAAGGACTAGAATCCTAGTTTACAAATCGATTTGATTAAAAAATACACTTACATTAAGTGTAGGTGTATATTTGAGCCAAAATTGTGCAATGGCTAGTATAGGGGAGGAAATCAAACAAAAAGAATTTACATCGGAATACAATAAACTGGTCGTAAACATCCTCTTCACAAGCAGCTGGATTAACAGCGAACACAATCAAATTTTCAAGGCTTACGGTATTACTACCCAGCAATTCAATGTGTTGCGCATCTTGCGGGGTCAATTGCCCAATGCAGCTTCGGTCAACCTGCTGAAAGATCGAATGATAGATAAGATGAGCAACGTCTCTAGAATCATTGATAAATTAAAAGCCAAAGACCTTGTAACACGGAAGTTATGCAAGCATGATAGGAGGCAGGTTGATGTTAAAATCACCGAAAAGGGCGAGAAGCTTTTAGCTGAACTTGACGTGCAAATGGCGGAATACGGCAAAAAACTAGTCAACATTAGCCCGGAAGAAGCGGCAGCAGTAAGCGATGTTTTAGACCGCTGGCGAGGCTGAAACCATTGTTGTCATTCCTTTTCCTAAATATGGAATAGTAGACCCGTAAAAGTTTTCAGGCCGAAGTTGTTAATATTCAAATATTTCCTACTTTACCCAGCCTTTTGCTAACCTAAAACACCTACTAGCCCATGCGTCAGCTTAAAATCACTAAGCAGTTAACAAACCGTGATAGTAAGTCGATCGATAAATACCTCAGCGATGTTTCCAAAGAAGGAATGATCAATGCCGAGGAAGAAGTTCGACTTGCGGTAAAAATTAAACGTGGAGACGAAGCCGCACTGAATAAACTCGTTAGCGCGAATCTTCGATTTGTCATTTCCGTTGCCAAGCAATATCAAGGACATGGCCTTACGCTCGAAGACTTGATTGCTGAAGGTAATATTGGTTTAATCATAGCCGCAAAACGGTTTGATGAAACCAAAGGATTCAAATTTATTTCGTATGCGGTTTGGTGGATTCGGCAAAGCATTATGCAAGCCATTGCGGAAAACTCACGTGTCGTCCGATTGCCGTTAAACAAGGTAAGTGCGATTCAAAAAGTGGCTCAGGCTTATTCCAAATTGGAACAACAATATGAGCGACCACCATCAAACGATGAGATTGGTGATTTACTTGAGTCAAATGCGGATAGTGTTGGCGATCTTTTTGTTTATGCGCAAAAGCAAGTTTCTGTGGACGCACCATTGATGGAAGGTGAAGACAATAGTTTGCTGCATGTCATGGCCAATCATGACGCTCAGGTTCCCACATCTGAATTAATGAACGAATCGCTGCGCAGAGACATAGAACGCGTTTTAGTTCACTTAAAGGAACGCGAAGCAGATGTGTTGCGTTTATCCTTTGGTCTGAATGGTATGCCGCCAATGACATTGGAAGAAATCGCCAATAACCTAGGATTAACAAGAGAACGCATTCGACAAATTAGAGAGAAGGGATTGAGGAGTTTGAGGAAAAAGGCAAATAGCGAGTTATTAAAACACTACTTATGAAGTAACCAAGCATTTGGAATTTCATTTCGGAAAGAGGCTAGCGCTTGCAAGGCCTCTTTTTTTGTGGCATAACTTCCCACACTCACACGATTCAGCGAGCCCTTTTGGTCAATTATAGAAGGGTTCGATCCAAGTTCCTTGTATTTTGAAACCAAACCTTCTGCATTGCTTTGATCGCTAAAACAACCACCAATAATGTGATAAACCAGCGCTTCAGAGCTGACGGCAACTTTTGGCACATGCTTTACTTTATCCTCCAGAGATACAACTAAGGTTTTATCGCGGTTGTCGGATGATTCAATTTCCAAATAACTAGCACTGTCAGCAGCTTCTGTCGATAAAACGTCTTCCATTTTATCTGTTGAGAATACACTGCTTCGAACGACATATTCGGGACAGATTTTTTCTGTAAACGGGTTCAAATCTGAATATTGAAAGGATTGCCGCTCGGTCAAAAGGGTCGTGCCCATGGCTACCCAAGCTAAGTAGCCAAGTATGGGGAGCGAAATTATGGCAGCAGCTGCAGGCCAATATCTTTTTGAACGTTTCTCTTCTGATGGGTTTTCTTGTGGGTTTAGTTTGACCACAACAGGCTCCATCAGGACAGGTTTCTTTTCAACTATAGGCGTTTCCTTTTCCGTATGAGGGGTAAGCTGAGGCTGAACGGGTTTTGGTTCTAATTCGACTTTACTAGGAATAGATTGAACGATTGATTTGCTGTAGAAACTTTCCAGTCCAAATCCTTCAGAAAAAAACTTGGCATCTTTAAATTGCTCAAATCGGAAGGTACCGTCAGCTTGCTTATATAGAATGCCGACCTTATCTATGTTAATTCGTTGATTTGCATTTAACTCCGATTTCAAGTAAACGGAATAGTTCTTAATTCGAGCTAGCGCGCTCTCGTATTTTTCTTCCTCCTTCTTGGCGATATATGCAGCTAAAAGGCCATCGTTGTGCACCAACAATTTATTGAAGGTGATTTTTCTAAATGGGGGATCAATACGGTGATTAACGGGGTTAATTCTTGCGGAAGCATAGTTGCCAATAAATCCACCAAAATCAGGAATAATCACACAGTCTTGATCTTCAAGTAGTTCGGATATGTAATGGTCTAAGGTCATATGTTTTCAGCTCAACAAAGAAAACAATTCAGCCGATAACTAGCCTCGATTAAGGATATCAATTACACGATTGACATCTTTTGGAATGTCAACCGAAATGGAATCGATATCGGTCAAGCGCACTTGAATTTTATATCCGCTTTCCATCCACCGCAATTGCTCCAGCGACTCGGCCAATTCTAGGCTTGAAGGAGGGAGCTTGCCAATAGCATTTAAAACATCTGTTCGGTATCCATAAATTCCAACATGTTTGAGATAGTTGAAATGAGTTAACCATTCGCTTTGTGGCTTCTGCTGAAAAGGAATGGCTTGTCGACTGAAATAAACCGCATTAAATGCTTGATCAATAACCAGCTTTATCTTGCTCGAGTCAAATAGAATTTCCTCGCTTTTTATGGGAAGGGCTAAGGTGGCCAATTCGCAATTGGGGTTTTGAAAACAGCTAGCCACTAACTCCAATTGTCTCGGATCTATTGTCGGTTCGTCTCCCTGAATGTTAATCACTGCGGAATACGATTCAACAACAGAGTTTATAATTTCAACGCAGCGATCGGTGCCAGTTTGGTGCGACTTCGAAGTCATCATAGCCTTTCCTCCAAACGAAATGACATGGTCAAAAATTCGGGTATCATCCGTGGCTACGACCACATCGGACAGTGATGCACACATGCGCGAGCGCTCGTACACCCGCTGAATCATCGATTTTCCTAAAATGTCAATCAAAGGTTTTCCGGGAAACCGAGAGGAGTCAAATCGAGCGGGAATAATGCCTAAAATTTTCATTGATTGAACGAAAGTAAACAACGAAACCAGAGGTCAAACATTACTTTCGTTTGTCATCATGAGCGAAGATTTACTCTATCAAATTGCTTTAAAAAAACTAGAAGGCATCGGTCCATCGAGGGCCAAAAAACTCATATCCTATTGCGGAGGTGTCAAAGAGGTTTTTGAGGCATCTAAAAGCCAATTAGCCAAGATTCCAAGCATTGGTGAGATGGTGATAGCAAATATCAATAAAGTGGAAGCTTTGAAATTTGCCGAGGCCGAGGTCCGCTATCTTGAAAAGACTGACATCAGACCCATTTTCTTTCTGGATAAGGCATACCCGAATCGCTTGAAACATTGCGATGATGGGCCGCTTTTGCTCTACACGAAAGGCGAGATGAATTTGAACAATGAAAAAATCGTTAGCATAGTTGGAACCCGCAATGCCACCGAATATGGCAAAAAGGTCTGCGAGCGATTGATCGAAGGCTTAACATTACACAATCCTTTAATTGTGAGCGGCCTCGCCCTTGGCATTGATGTAATAGCACACAAGGCTGCACTGAATAATGGTTTGCAAACGGTTGGTGTACTTGGAAATTCATTGGAGACGGTTTATCCGCCACTGAATCGAAGTGTGGCTGAAAAAATGAAGACCAATGGCGGATTGATCAGCGAGTTTGAAAGTGGCACAAAACCCGATCGCGAAAACTTCCCGCAACGAAATCGAATCGTTGCTGGCATGGCTGATGTGACCATTGTCATAGAATCTGCTGTTAAAGGAGGCTCGATGATTACGGCAAAATTGGCTGCTGATTACAATCGCGATGTCATGGCTTTTCCCGGACCAGTGGCCGCTCCCTATTCTGGAGGGTGTAATTTTTTGATCAAATCACAACAAGCACATTTGATTGAAGGCATAAAAGACTTGGAGTACACTATGGGTTGGGAGGTGGAATCGAAGGTGAAAAAAGGAGCTCAGCGGCAGCTTTTTGTTGAACTCACAACGGAAGAAAAGCAACTCTACGATCTGATTGAAAAACTGGAAAAGGAGTCGGTGGACAACATCAGCTTGAGTGTCGGAATGCCGGTGAGCAAAACGTCCTTTATCCTTTTAGAAATGGAGTTTAAAGGAGTGGTTAAATCGCTACCGGGAAAGGTTTACTGCCTAGCTTGATTCAAATAGCGGTTCAAATCATCCAATAATTCCAGCTTATCCGGAGAAATCACCAATTTCTTACCCGATTGTGTTTCAATCAAAATGAGGTTTTTATACTGGCTCATATAGAAATTCATCCGACCGAATTTTCGATTATAAAATTTGCCGTAAAACCCAAAAACACCACCCACCCCGAAGGTTCGAAGCGACCACATTATGTCTGATTTGTTGATTTCGAGGGCACTTTTGATGTCCTCAAGGGCAAGTGTTTTGGCGCCAATAGGATGAATGATATTAAGTTCTTTTTCTGAAATGCTATAACCTGTTGAACTCATCAAATAGCTGACGACAAGTACAATAAACAAAATGCCAACGGGAAAAAACTGAACGTAAGCACCACTAGCGAAGTAGGTGTTGACCCCAAAATAGAGCATGACAAAGGCAACAACAACTAATAAGAAAGTAATAATGATTACGAAGCGTCCTTTAGGTGCACTATAGGATTTCGGTTCCATTAATGAGCGGATTTTGCGCAGAGCAAAGCGTACTCTTTAGCAGCGTATGTTAAAATGACATCAGCTCCAGCACGTTTGATGCTGAGGAGCATTTCAGACATTGCTCTGTCATAATCCAACCAACCATTTTGCGAGGCGGCTTTAAGCATGGCATATTCGCCACTCACGTTATAGGCAGCAATTGGAATGGGATACTCTTCTTTCAGCATATGAATGACATCGAGGTAGCAGAGTGCAGGCTTGACCATCATATAATCTGCTCCTTCTAGGTAATCGAGCTCGGCTTCGACCAAGGCTTCGCGCTTGTTAGCGGGATCCATTTGATAGGTTTTTTTATCACCAAATTTCGGGGCCGAATCAAGCGCGTCACGGAAGGGTCCATAATAAGCACTGGCATATTTTGCCGTATATGACATGATGCTTACATCTGTATGTCCCGCGGTGTCCAGTGCTTCTCTAATAAATTCAACGCGTCCGTCCATCATGTCTGATGGTCCAATAATATCTGCACCAGCTTCAGCTTGAGCGACAGACATTTTTGCTAAAACTTCAAGAGTTTCGTCATTTACAATTTTCCCATTGCGCACCACGCCATCATGTCCATCGCTGCTGTATGGGTCCATGGCAACATCGGTCATGATAAGCGCTTCTGGAAATCGGTTTTTGATGGCTTGAATATATTTGAGATAAAAGTTCTTGCTCGAATAACTGTAAGTGCCCATTTGGTCTTTCAACGATTCGTCTACTGCTGGGAAAAGATCAAAGCAATTGACTCCAAGGGCCATACATTCCTCAACCTCGCGAAGCAAATGGTCAAGCGAAAGTCGAAACTGACCCGGGAGCGACTTTACCTCTGACTTATGGTTTTGACCGTCCACCACAAACAGCGGATATATCAAATTGTCAACACTCAATTTCGTTTCGCGCGTTTGGCTGCGAACAACTTCATTTTTTCGATTTCTTCGAGGTCTGCGGAGCATCATGTCAATTCTATCTTTGCCCGCGAAGGTATCAAACACTACAGCATGAATACACTACTTTACGTTATCTGGACTATTGACCCGACCCTCTTCGATCTTGGATTTTTGAGCGTTCGATGGTATGGGATTTTATTTGCCATGGCTTTCATGGCCGGATTTTACATTCTTCAATGGATGCTTAAGCGAGAGAATCAGCCAGCAGCTTGGATGGATAGCGTTTTTTTAACCGTTATGATAGGAACCATTCTTGGCGCGAGATTGGGCCATGTGTTTTTCTATCAATGGGATTATTATCAGCAAAACTTGATGGAAATTCCCATGATTTGGAAGGGCGGTTTGGCGAGCCATGGTGCCGCCATCGGCATTCTGATTTCCCTCTACATTTGGAGTAAACGGGTATCAAAAAAGTCGATGTTATGGATTCTTGACCGCGTAGTTATCTTGGTGGCCCTTTCAGGATTATTCATTCGTGGTGGAAACTTCATGAATCATGAAATTGTGGGAAAACCAACACAAACAGAAAGTGGTGTGAAGTTCATGCGGAATTACGATGATATTTCACCAAATGACGTGCAACAAATCACGCATATGGATGTGTTTGAAGGAAAAAATTTGGATAGAGGAAAGCTCAATGCGGCTTATGATGAATTGCTCACCAATCCGGCATATACATCCATCATCGAGCAGGTTCCCAATCGATATCCAGCGCAGCTCTATGAAGCGTTGGCCTACTTTCTAATCTTTTTGGTGTTGATGGCCGCCTACATATTCACGGCAGCAGGAACGATGAACGGATTGCTCTTCGGTGTTTATTTGACCACGGCTTTCACCGCTCGGTTTTTTATCGAATTTTTAAAAGAAGTGCAGGTGGATTTTGAAGAGTCTATGGTGTTGGATATGGGTCAATGGCTGAGTATTCCCTTGGTGATCGCAGGTGTCTTCTTTGTGATTCGAGCGGTAATGCTTAAAAACAAAGAAACCAGCCCTTCATAACGAGTAATCGGGGCCGGTCTCAAGCCAAACAAAAGCGAAGTCTTGCTTACTTAGCGTGTTCCATTGCTGTGCTGTTTTGTTCGCTCAATGTCCATTCATCGGTGACGGTGGTTTGCAACCAGAGTTCACCGTTTTTCCTGAACACTTGGACGTTTAGGCCATAGACATCGTGGAAATTTGATTCCAATGTTGATACCTTTTGGTTTCCATGTATGCTCAATTCACCATCGTTGTGTTTCGTTCGAATTTCACCAAGGGACTTTTTACTATCCACTTTGGTTAAATTGGAGTTTCCCTCGCCCGCTTCGTGCTCTTTTAAATAGAATTCGAGTTTCAAGAAAGGGAAGTGAGATTGAAATTCAGCTTGAATTTCATTTACTGTTAATGTATCGCTGATTATTATTTCCATTTACATCCATTTTGCTAAGTAGGCCTGAAAGTCTTTTCTGAGCTCACTCATGATTTTACCATTGGTTTCAACACGATCTCTGAATGGAGCGTGATCGTTGAATAATACATGGTCGATGGCAATCGGGTGTTCTTCAGCGTATTGAGCTAAATGCTTTTCGTGGGCGTTGATTTCGTGGATCAATTCATCCATGGCATTGCCTTGGATGTACAGTTGGTTCTGATAGTGATCCATTTCCTTCAATACATCTTTGTTGGTGTAGCGACTTGCGATTTCTTCCAATCGATTTTGGAAAATCGGGAGCTCATCTTTATAAAATTTCAACTCACTCAACCATCGCTTATGCTCGAAGTGTAAATCGTCTATATGAACTTTCTCTATTTTTTCTGATCCTGACATGCTTTGTTTGTTTTTATAGCACAAAGGAGGGCGAACAAACGGGGAAATGGCATGACCAATCTCAGTTTCAATTTTGATTTGAATCAATCGGAAAGATTATAAGGATTTATAGGCATATTTCTTTTTGATAATCACGCTTAGAAGATCGTATCCATACCTTCGCGCATTCAATTTTTTGAGGCATGTATAGATCACACAAATGCGGAGACTTACGCATTGAAAATGTAGGTATTGAAGTAACCTTAGCTGGATGGGTGCAGCGTACGCGAAACATGGGCGGGATGACCTTTGTCGATTTGCGCGACCGATATGGGATCACACAGCTTTCATTCAACTCTGAAAAGAATGCTGATTTATGTGAAAAAGCGCGAAAACTTGGACGAGAATTTGTCATTCAAGTGAAGGGCATTGTCATCGAGAGGGAAAGTAAGAATGACAAAATGCCTACAGGGGCAATTGAAATCGAGGTTAATTATTTGAAGATTCTGAATGCTTCTGAAACGCCTCCGTTCACTATTGAAGATTCAACCGATGGTGGCGAGGAGATCCGAATGAAGTACCGTTACTTGGATCTGCGCAGAAATCCATTGCGAAAAAACCTCGAGTTAAGGCACCAGCTCGGTATCGAGACAAGAAAATTTATGGACGGCTTAGGGTTTTTAGAAATTGAAACACCTTATTTAATCAAATCAACTCCAGAAGGAGCTCGAGATTTTGTTGTTCCATCGCGCATGAATCAAGGGGAGTTTTATGCCCTTCCTCAATCGCCTCAAACCTTCAAGCAAATTTTGATGGTTGGGGGTTACGATCGCTACTTTCAAATTGTCCGATGCTTTCGTGACGAGGATTTGAGGGCCGATCGCCAACCTGAATTCACGCAGATAGACTGCGAAATGGCTTTTGTAGAACAGGAAGATATTCTTCAGACCTTCGAAGCTTTAGTACGGCATTTATTTCTTTCGGTTAAGGGAATTGACTTGCCTGAATTCGTCCGCATGACCTATGCCGAGGCAATGGAGAACTACGGGTCAGACAAGCCTGATCTTCGATTTGGAATGGAGTTTAATGATTTGACCAAATTGGTTAAAGGCAAAGGTTTCCCAGTTTTTGATGCGGCCGAAACCGTTCTTGGTATTTGTGCTACAGGAGCCGCCTCTTACACCCGAAAGCAACTAGACGCACTAACCGATTTTGTGCGTAAGCCTCAAATAGGCGCGCAAGGCTTGATTTATTGCCGTGTGAATGAAGATGGCTCATTGAAATCTTCGGTAGACAAGTTTTTTGATGAAACAGCGCTAAAGGCGTGGGCCCATCAAATGAATGCTCAACCAGGAGATCTTCTTTTGATTTTAGCGGGCAATACGGATAAGGTTAGGAAGCAAATGAGCGAATTGCGCCTTGAAATGGGCAACCAACTTGAACTTCGAGATTCGAAAATATATCGGCCCATGTGGGTCGTAGATTTTCCATTGTTGGAATGGGACGAAGAAAGCAAGCGCTACTATGCCATGCACCATCCGTTCACAAGTCCAAAAATGGATCAAATAGCTTGGCTCGATTCCGATCCTGGTAAAGTGAACGCCAACGCCTATGACATGGTCATCAATGGGGTTGAATTAGGCGGTGGTTCCATTCGGATACACGATCAAGGCCTTCAAGCAAAAATGTTTGAAATCCTCGGCTTTTCAAAAGAAGAGGCAGAAAAGCAATTTGGGTTTTTAATGGGCGCGTTTAAATATGGCGCACCTCCACATGGTGGCATCGCCTTTGGCTTCGATCGATTGGCAGCCATGTTTGGCGGAACAGATTCGATTCGGGATTACATTGCCTTCCCTAAAAACAATGCTGGACGTGATTTAATGATTGATTCACCTTCGAGTATTCACCAAGACCAACTAACCGAATTGGCGCTTAAACTTTCGGAGGCTTAACTTTAGCGTTCCATGTCAAAAGCAGGCGATTTATTTGATAAAACCAAAGAACATGTCAGCCCGTTTTTAAGGCAAACGAATGACGTGTTGGCGAAGGTGATTCGTTTCATTAACGAATGGCGAAAGGGCCATTTGACCGAACGACAATTCACCTATTTTCTCGCTATTGTCGTGGGCATCATTTCGGGCATTGTTGCACTGATCATAAAGAAAACGGTCCATCTGATCAAATTTATTTTGACAGACAGCATCTTCAAGGATTACAATTTTGTACTCTACATTTTTTATCCTGTTGTAGGTATTTTGCTGGCACAGTGGGTGATTCGGAAAATTGTTCGCCAGCCTATAAACCATGGTATACCAAATACGCTGCATGCCATTTCTAAGAAAAGTGCCCTCATCCGAATGCACAATCTTTATAGTTCGATCGTTACGGCCTCGCTGACTGTTGGATTTGGAGGAAGCGCGGGGCTTGAGGGCCCAACCGTAGGCACCACTTCGGCCTGGGGGTCAAATCTTGGCACGCTGTTCAAACTTCCGTATAAGACCCGAACCTTGCTTATTGGCTGCGGTGCCGCAGGTGCGATGGCATCCTTATTTAACGCGCCTATTGCAGCCATCGTCTTCGCCATTGAAGTAATCATGCTCGATTTGACCACGGCTTCCATGATTCCGTTGTTACTTTCTTCGGCTTCTGCCGCCATCACATCGCATTTATTTTTTGGCGATGAAACGCTTTTTCATTTCAACATCACCGAATCATTCCGCTTCGCAGACATTCCTTATTACCTCGGTTTAGGAATCTTCACTGGAGTAGCCTCCCTCCACTTTTTTCAGGCCTTTACAATTGTCAATCGGGTGTTTGATAAAATGAAACGGCAACGCAACAAAACCATTCTTGCAGGTTCCTTGCTTGGATTGCTTTTGTTTTTGCTTCCTCCCCTTTATGGTGAAGGATACGAGACGATGAACGCCATCATACGGGGCCAGCCATTCGATGTCTTAAAGCGGAGTTTATTCGAAGGGTTTTCCGACAACACCTACGTCATGCTCGCCTTTATTTTGGCCTTAGGACTGCTTAAAGTGTATGCTACTACCCTGACTTTTAGAGCTGGTGGAGTAGGCGGGGCCTTTGCTCCAACCTTGTTTATGGGGGCGATGTTTGGGTTTTTTTATGCGCGTTCGGTAAATCATTTCGGCTTGGGCGATTTGTCAGAGAGCAATTTCACCCTTGTGGCTATGGCCGGAATGATGGCTGGAAACCTGCATGCACCATTAATGGCGATCTTCTTGATTGCGGAGATAACAGGGGGTTACGAACTCTTTGTTCCACTTATGATTACGTCATCCATTGCATTCGTAACCGTCAAGCAGTTTAACCCACACAGCATTTATACCACGCAATTGGCTCGAAGAGGCGAATTGATTACCCACGACAAGGATCAGGCGGTTTTAACGCTCATGAAGCTCCACCGGGAAATCGAAACCGATTTCGCTACGGTTGGGCCATACGACAAACTCAAAGATTTGGTGCGTGTTATCGCGAAATCGAAGCGCAATTTATTTCCTGTCGTTGACGAGAAAAACTGCTTTATTGGAGTGGTAAACCTCAATGAAATAAGGCATATCATCTTCAATCAGGACTTGTATGACGAAACCTTCGTACACGATTTAATGAACGATGCCCCCGAGTACGTTCGGAAAGAAGATAGCATGGAATCGGTGATGGAGAAGTTTGAATCGAGCGGTGCGTGGAACCTTCCTGTATTGGATGATCAAGGCGGGTATTTAGGGTTTGTTTCCAAATCCAAACTTTTTAGCGCCTACCGCAATTTACTAAAGGAATTCTACGACTCTTAGAATCCTAAAAATAGCTCGGATTAGGCTGCCGACATTATTTTGTCTTATTTAGTGCTACCTAATTAAACGACATGAAAAAAATTTACGCATTAGCTGCTGCTTTATGCATGAGCGTAGCGCTTAACGCCCAGAGTTTCTCTGACGACTTTGAATCCTATACAGTAGGAAATTACCTCGGAAGCTCATCTACCGATTGGACCACTTGGAGCGGATCATCTGCAGGCGCAGATGATGTGACCATCGTTGATGACGAAGCTTATAGTGGCACGAATTCAATTTATTTTTTCGCCACTTCTTCAGGAGGCGGCCCCGATGATGTGGTTTTACCATTCGGTGCTCAATACACGACAGGACGATTTCAATATGAAATGATGATGTACATCCCAACTGGAACAGGAGCATATTTCAATTTTCAGGCGCAAACTACGGTTGGTCAAGAATGGGCGTTAGAATGCACCATGAATCAAGATGGTGATATCACCATAAGCAATACCGGAGGGCAACTTCAGACGGGCACTTTTACGGTAGGACAATGGACTCGCGTTGGATTTGACATCAACTTGAATCAAAATGAATGGGAGTTTTACATCGATAGCGTTTCACAGGGATCGTTTTCAAACAACATCAACAAAATTGCTTCGATCAACATTTTTGCCTACAACGGAACTAATGGTGGAAATGGGTCTGCCAGCTTTTGGGTGGATGATGTGAGTTATGAATACACGAATACAACGTTGCCTAATAGAAATGGAGCGGTGACTGCGATTAGTTCACTTAACGGCTTAGTTGGTCAAACAAAAAGCCCAACCGTTACCATTCGAAACTTAGGTCAAGAAACCATCACAGCCTTTGACTTAGACATCAACTATAATGGAGTAACAAACACAGAAATGGTCACTGGGATTAGCGTTGTATCTTATGACGAATACGTTGTTGAACTTTCCAACACTATTTCCTTGGTTGCCGATCCACATGTGTTGACAGTTACGTTGAAAAATGTGAATGGAACACTTGCTGATGACGACAGCTCTGATGATGTAGCGACAACATCTATTGACCCAATGGTACCTGGATTGAATAAAAAGGTAGTTATAGAAGAAGCTACTGGAACATGGTGTGGATGGTGTCCTCGTGGTGCGGTTTGGATGGCTAGAATGCAAGAATCTTACCCAGAACATTTCATTGGATTGGCTGTACACAATGGCGATCCTATGGTGTATGCCGAATACGATGATGGCATGGGCAATTTAATTGGCGGTTACCCAAGTTCTTTGGTTGATCGAGTTGCTGATATTGATCCTTCTGTAATGGAGCCAGATTTCTTAGAGCGTGTTGTGCTTGACGCTTCAGCGGAGCTTTGTCTTTCGGCTTCTATGGATGAAGAAAACATGATAATGACGGTGACGTTAGAAGTTACTCCTACGGTAGCCATCACCAACGATTGGAAAGTTGCCGTTGCCCTCAGTGAAAACGGTGTAACGGGTACCACAACACAGTGGGCGCAGGCCAATTATTACTCAGGAGGTGGAAGTGGAGAGCTCTCTGGTGCTGGTCACGACTGGCATTTAGAGGCGAATCCAATTCCTGCCGCAAACATGGAATACGATCATGTGGCGCGAGTTATCATGCCTTCTTTCTTAGGTATGGATGATTCTTTTCCTGAAGGTGGAGCCGTTGAAACCGCTTATTCCTTCGATTTTGAAATTCCTGTTTCTTCCGATTGGGATTTGGACAAAATTCATGTCATCGGCATGTTGATGGACGACAACGGACTGATCGACAATGGAAATCAATTGGACTGCACCTTGGCCTTGGCAAACACTTGTGGTGAGCCTGCGTTGGGCACAGAGAAAACAATCGTTGCAGCACAAGAAGGGCTAAAAGTTTATCCAAATCCAGCGAACGATCAAATTGGAATCACTGCGGTTTTAACCAACAACGAAAAGCACCAATTGACGGTTGTCGATGTTATGGGAAGAGTCGTTTTCAAGCAGACCTTAACCAATCAAGCAGGATTGTTTCAGTTTAACCTTGACATTGCAAACTTGAACAGCGGAGTTTATATGATAGAAATGAATTCAGCCACATCTTCTTATAGCACGAAGTTTATTAAGCAATAAGTAGATATAAAGATTAGAAATAGAAAGAGGCTGTCTGAAAGGACGGCCTTTTTTGTTGATGATCATGGATGAGCTGCGAGGGATTTGGTGATTAGCGAATTAGGGCTAGGCTTTTTTAACTACAGAGGACACAAAGAAGGCGCAAAGCACGCAAAGATGCATCGAGCCGTGAGCCGCGAGTTTCGAGGGCTGTCAAACCATCAATTAGTTTCGATCTGCGAAGTTTCAATTATAAATACGCGAAAAGCGCGCACAAAAAAGCCCGACTGCATCAGTCGGGCTTTTCTCTTTAGTGATATGAGAAACTTAGTTTATAAAGTTCCCCTGCTCTCCTGCTCGCGTTCAATGGCTTCAAACAAGGCTTGGAAGTTTCCTTTTCCAAAACTCCAAGCGCCTTTGCGCTGAATGATTTCGAAAAACATGGTAGGTCGATCAACCACGGGCTTGGTGAAAAGCTGCAATAAATAGCCTTCATCGTCTCTGTCTACCAGAATTCCGTGCTCTTTTAAAACGTTAATGTCCTCGTCAATTTCACCCACACGATCTTTAAGCGTTTCGTAGTAAGTGTCAGGCACATAAAGAAATTCAACGCCTCGATCGCGCATTTGCGTCACGGTGTCAACAATGTCGTCCGTAGCAACTGCAATGTGTTGCACTCCTGGGCCTTTGTAATAATCGATGTATTCTTCAATCTGCGATTTCTTACGACCAGCGGCTGGCTCGTTAATCGGAAATTTGATGCGACCGTTGCCGTTACTCATCACCTTACTCATTAAGGCAGTGTATTCTGTAGAAATGTCCTTATCGTCAAAGGTTACGATTTGCGCAAAGCCCATCACTTTGGCGTAAAAATCTACCCAAGTATTCATTTGTCCCCAATCCACGTTTCCAACCATGTGATCGATAAACTTCAATCCTACTTCCGATGGATTGTAATGCGATTCCCACTTTCTAAATCCGGGTAAAAAGGTGCCGTGGTAGTTTTTGCGCTCGATGAAAATGTGAACGGTTTCACCGTAGGTATGGATTCCAGATTTTATGATATAACCATTTTCGTCTTCTTCGCGTGTTGGCTCCATAAAGGACTTGGCTCCGCGGCTTGTTGTTTCTTCCCAAGATTTTGTGGCGTCATCTACCCAAAGTGCAACCACTTTCACACCGTCTCCATGTTGGTTGAGGTGGGCATTCATCCAACCGTCTCCTTGAAGTGGTGTGGTTAACACAAGTCTGATTTTGTCTTGACCTAAAACGTAAGAAGTTCTATCCTTAACGCCCGTTTCCATTCCTGCATATGCGATGGATTGAAAGCCAAAAGCTGTTTTGTAAAAGTGAGCAGACTGCTTAGCATTGCCTACGATCAGTTCAACGTAGTCTGTACCTAAAAGGGGTAAAAAATCTTCGGCATCTTGGAAGATTTTATCTGTACCGTATTTTACGTTTTCTCTTTTTTTAGCTGTTTCCATTGATTGATTTGATGATCTGATAATTCGAAAATTAGACAATTATGTCACATTCTTGTTTACCGCGGTTGATATTATTTTGTTAATTACCTTAATGATTGATGTGAGTTGAACGAATAATTCTGAGGGTGGATCGGGATATGATTTTGATTTTTGACAAAGCGTTAACCAATAATGTGTTTCATCTGCTTCACGCAATGCGATTTTGAATTTGCTTATAAAGTGGCGCGTGCTTTCAGCGTTTGTGCTTCAGCAGAATTTGCTCCAATACTCGTTCCTGACCGTAATAATTGTCTCGATAACAAGAATTTTTTTTACCATTCAAGGTGTTCAACAAACTCGATAAGAGACACAGAAAACTCTACTGTCAAATTCAAGATTAAATTGTCCTTATACCGATCATTCATGTTTTCCATCCTCTTATCCTCTTATCCTCATATCACCTAGTCTATCCAACTCTTCCAATACGTAGAATCGTCAATTCCCAAGGCTTGTTTAGTGATTTTCAAAGGAGCAAAAGTATCAACCATCACGGCTAATTCCTCTGTTTTGGTTTGACCGATGCTGCGCTCCATAGCGCCCGGGTGTGGGCCGTGTGGAATGCCTGCGGGATGTAGAGATATGTAACCCTTTTCAACATGGTTTCGACTCATAAAGTCACCATCCACATAGTAGAGCACTTCGTCTGAATCAATGTTGCTGTGGTTATATGGCGCTGGAATAGCCTGAGGATGGTAGTCATACAGTCGTGGCACAAAACTGCAAACCACAAAAGTTGACGTTTCAAAAGTTTGATGAACGGGGGGCGGCTGATGCACTCGACCCGTAATTGGCTCAAAATCGTGAATGCTGAAGGCATATGGGAAATTGAATCCATCCCAACCTACTACATCAAATGGATGCCTATCGTAAGTAAGCGCATGCAGCGCATCTTGCTTTTTAATCTTTATTAGGAATTCGCCCTTTTCGTCATGTGTTTCCAATTCGCTTGGAGCGCGCAAATCTCGTTCGCAAAAGGGCGAATGTTCTAACAACTGACCAAACCAATTGCGGTATTTTTTGGGGGTATAAATGGGCTGACGCGATTCGGTAATGAACAAGCGATTGTCTTCGGTGTCAAATTCCATTTGATAAATGATACCTCTTGGGATCAACAAATAGTCGCCATACTTAAATGGAATGTTTCCCAAATGTGTCCGAAGCTTTCCTGTGCCTTTATGGATGAAAATGAGCTCATCGCTATCGGTGTTTTTATAGAAATAGCTGGTCAACGATTTTCGCGGAGCGGCTAAAATGATTTGGACATCGTTGTTGACCAGCACCGGAACGCGGCTTTCAAGGTAGTCGTCTTTTGGAGCAATTTCCCATCCTTTAAGCATGCGTGAAGTCATGTTGTTGTCCACCGCAATTTCTGCTTTCATGCTTATGGGTTCACCGATGTTAGCCACGCGGGTTGGGGCGTGCACGTGGTATAAATTGCTTGACATACCGTCAAAACCAATGGTTCCAAAAAGTTGTTCCTGATAAAGCGATCCGTTTTCTTGTCTGAATTGAGTGTGGCGCTTTGGCGGAATTTTCCCGAGTTTATGATAGAAGGGCATGGGCTGTATTTTGAATGTAAGCAAATGTAATAAGGGTGCTCGGTTAACCCCTAAAACTGATAAACATCATTTGGGTCTTCGGTTTTCACAAATCGGTGTTCTAAAAGATTGCTCAAGCGCATCATAGTGGCGTCAGGGTCTCTCTAGCTTTATGCCATGAAATTTATCCTTTCGGGTGCAGCATTTTTGTTGAGTGTGATGGTCTTTGCCCAATCGCCTTACGGGCCCACAAACGACTCCCTTTATTTGGGGTTTTACCGCGACAGCATAGCCATGTTGGAGCGACCCATGATAATGGTTGTTCCCTTTCATCCAAAGCGCTATTTGAGTGAAATCGATCGCTACATTGCCGAAGGGACAAACTACACTTTCCAGCACACAAGAGGCTTTTTTAGAAAAGGATTGGACAACGCCATTTTGATTGGAGCAAAAGAGCACAATGAATTTGTCAGCATGCATGCTGATGATCCTGTGATCAATGAAGACTTAGAGTTTATCTATAAAATGGTGGCGACATCTGTCGTGCCCTATGAGCCGCCAATTGTGCAAGAACCTAAAGGGTTTAAAAAGCATTTGTATAAGTATTGGGTCAAGCTACAGACCAACGTGGAAAAAGAGCCTGAACCGGGGACACGGCTCGAAAATGGTCAGATCGTAAGTGTTAGTGATTATCGGGAATTGATTACAAAAGCTCGGGTAATTAATCCACTCGTCTTCGACTCGTTGGCGCCAAAATACAAGGCCGATTTTTTCCTTTTTGTCAATGAGCTTAATCTGTTGAATGCTGCTTCGAGCCAAACCCAGCTTGAATTGGAAAAATACGATCGCGTAATCAAAGTGCATTATTCGGTGTATGACGCAGAAGGAAACGAACTGTTTTCGCTGATTAAAAAGCGCTATTTCAGCTCGTTGAAAAACGATTTGCCAACCATTATTGTCGAAGACATCCTGCCTGCTGGGCAAGAGGTCATTTTCTCCCTGGACAGCTATCGCTTTTTGCAAGCGGGTCTAACACCCTTGACCGAAACCGAAGTAGAAATGGCAAAGGGCAAAAAGGGAATCAAATTACCACCTTTGTCCAAATTCAAATAACTGGATGGAATTAAAGGAACATTTGCGAGCTGCCAATGCCGAGGCAGGATTAATAAAGATTTTTGAGGCCATTGAACAAGCGTCTAAAGTGGTGCAGAGCGAGGTGTGCCGCGCTGGACTTGGAGCTGATATTTATGGCGCCAAAGGATCGGAAAACATTCAAGGCGAAGAGCAGCAAAAATTGGACGTTTATGCCGATGAATGTTTCATAAAAGAGTTTCGAGCAAGTGGCGCAGTGGCTGGTATGGCCAGCGAAGAGCAAGACAATGCGCTGCAATTTGACGCTTCGTTAGAAGGCGAATATGTCATCATGATCGATCCTTTGGACGGCTCGTCAAACATCGATGTGAACGTGGCAATCGGAACCATTTTCGCCATCTATAAGCGAATTTCTCCAGTGGGTTCACCTTTGAATGATGCCGATTTTCTTCAGGCGGGAAAGCATCAGGTGGCCGCAGGTTATGTGAACTACAGCGTGTCCACTCAGATCGTCTGTTCCATCGGGAAAGGAACGCATATCTACACCCTCGATCCTAAATCGAAGGACTATCATTTGATCAAGGAATCCATTCAGTTTCCAGCTGATGGTAAAGTATATTCCATCAACGAAGTAAACCTCGATGACTTTGACGAAAACCTCAAGCGCTATGCGCAACACTGCAAAGACAAGCGCAAGGCCGATGGAAAGCGTATGTATACCGGGAGATACATCGGTTCGTTGGTGGCAGACTTTCATCGCAACCTCATCAAAGGAGGAATTTATGTGTATCCGGCTACAAAAGATTCACCAAAAGGTAAGCTTCGCTTGCTGTATGAATGCAATCCTATGGCCTTCTTGGCTGTCAATGCAGGAGGAAAAGGATCGGATGGAAGGCAAAACATTTTAGAAATTGAACCAACAGAACTCCATCAACGTTGTCCTTTTTATGTGGGCAGTCCGGTTATGATGGATGAAGCTATTGGTTAACCTGTTCTCTAATCTTTTTTAATTCAAGCAGGTCAATTTGGTCTTTAGGTCGCCCTGAAGCTTCCTTGCTTTTGATCAAATGGTTTAGGTGTAAAAACCGCACGATGATATCTTGAATCTCCGCTGTAGCAGCTACTTCGAAACAGTCGGAAAAGTCCCCCGATTCAAACCCTTTTAATGAAGTCATGATATCCAGCTCGAAGGAAGAGGCTAGTTTCAAGGTTGTCCATCCTGGAATCAATTGCGTGTCAATCAACGACTCAAGGTTTGATAACCCCATTTCAGACAATGCTGCGATTAATTTTTGTCGATTTTCTTCTGTGTCATCGATCCACAAATCTAAATCGGCTGTTGTTCGTGAGAAGCCGTGTAGGTTGGTTGCAAACCCGCCAACCATGATGTATCGAACGTTGTGCTGATCTAACGATTTCCAAAGTCGAAGCATTTCATCATCAAGAAGGTCCATGATCGGGAATTTTCTTGTGGGTAATTTTTGCGCCTTTCAACATCCGATCAATTCGAATCAGTTTCATCAGCATGCGAAAGCGCTGTTCGTAGATGTTTTCCTCAAGTTGTTGTTCCTGCTGCTCCTCGTTCATCGCACTTCAAAGTTAGGGAGTAATCACGAACCGCTTGGAAGTCGATATACCGTCCTTTTGCTTAATAGAGACAACATACGTACTCGGCTGTAAATGTGAAATATCCAAAGATTGATTTGAGCTAGAGAGGGTTTCGGAGAGAAGCATTCGACCGGTCAGGTCGTAAATGGAAACATTAAAGGCCTCTTTTCCATCCGTTTCTATGGTTACCAGTCCAGCATTCGTTGGATTCGGATAAACTCTAAAAGTTGGGATTGCCTTGTTTTTCCAAATCCCCGTGACGGTGTCGTTGTTAGTTGTATCCGTTGTATCCACAGGTGTAGTTACGGTCATCCCAATCATATTGCTTTCGCTAGTCGTGTTTTCAATGGCACATTGCTCATGCGATTCAATGAGGAGCGAAATAGAATCACCGTCCACAAAATCAACTCCTGCCATAGCAATGTAAGTGGCAGCCGTTTCTCCGACAATGGCATTGTTGTTATTATACCATTGATACTGTGTAATGGCAGTGACGTTCGCAGACGATGTAAACGTGACAACTGTGCTGTCTAGAACTGAATCGCCTGGAGCTACGGAAATAGACACTTCAGGCGTGATGGTGTCGGTGCAAACTTCATACACACCTAAGTCGATGTTCGTTCCCATAACCCGCGGATTGCCGTCTAGGTCTTCTGTAATAAAACTGATGTCTGGAGTTGCCGAACTGGCGTAATAGCTGCTATCGCCAACGTTCAAACCCGGGCTGGTGCTGGCCAAATGAAAGTCATCGTTGATTGGATCAAAAAACACAGCGTTGGTGAATGCTGTTGGAGGATTGGTGCCGAAAGTGTAATAGTCCGTACCGATGATGCTGTAAACCACATTGGTTGCTGCCGAAGCCGCAGGTGCATCCACTTCATCGTTGCTCGATGCTGTGTTGCCAAAAATGATGGAGTTTTTTAATCGCGAACTTCCCATTCCATCATCGAAGGCGCCACCACCGCTGTTTCCAGCTTCATTTCGAGTAATGGTGACATTTGTCGCGATTGGGCTACATGGCGCACTATTACTGGTGATTGTATAAATGCCGCCACCATTATTGCCAGCGTAATTGTCAAAAATCAATACTTGGGTTAAGATAGGGTTGCAATCCCTTCTGTTGTAAACGCCACCGCCATTTCCATCGCAGCTGTTTTCCCGAATGCTGGTGTTTGAAATCCAAGGATCACATTCGGTGTAATTGTAAATGGCTCCACCATCGCCATCGGCATGATTTCCTTCAAAAAGGCAGTTGGAAATGATAGGGCTGCTCTTCCAGTTTTGCAATGCTCCACCATCTCCTTCAGTTGCGTTTCCTATGAATTGGCATTCGGTGAGCACCAACGTGCTGTTGTCATCGCTTTCAATTGCACCGGCTCCCCCAGTAGCGAAATTGTCCAAGAACAGGCAGTTTGTTGCCGAAGGAGTGCTTTGATGGTTATACATCGCTCCCCCCTGATTTTCGGTACTGTTTGAAATGAAGGATACGTTTGTTAGGGTAGGTGAGCTGTTGTAATAATTGTACATGCCACCACCACCATCTCCGTCTTCGCAATAATTGTCTTTGATGACTACATTGGTCAGTATTGCGTCAGATCCATTTTCATTGCGCATGGCGCCTCCGCCTTGGTTTGTGTAGGATTCATTGGCGATGAACCGTGAATTTGTAATACTTACATCGCAGTTGTCGTTGCGCATACCTGCACCTCCTCCATTTGGGTTTTGATTGTAGGTTCCCAAAACCATATTAATGGTGATGGTGCACCATTCGAAAAAGGGACCGCCTCCTGTATTATTAATGCCGCCACCGCCTCGTTTGGCAACATTGTCCTTAATGATACAGTTCGAAAATGTTGTATTAGAACTCCTCGTGTTGATTCCACCTCCAACGTTTCTATAAACCGTTTGTCCGTTGATCAACTTCGTTGATGCGCTGTCAGCATAACCGCCTGAAATTTCAAATCCATCAACGATACTTGCGTAATTTCCTATGATCGAAACCACAACGTGGTAGGCGTTGTCCGTTGCATCGTTTGGATTGCCAATGTTTCCGCTCAAAATGGTGCGATTGGTAATATGCAGCGCGGTGGAATCATTGCTGCGCTCCGATAGTCCAGATTCCGTTCCAGCAAAACCTCCATAAATTCCAGCATGGGTTTTGAGTATGAAGGCCTTGTCGCGCTCGTGCGATCCGCCCCCAGCAATTGTTGTAGGATAGTATGTGCCTTTAGCCACAAGTATGGTATCACCATTGCTGGCCGAGTCCATTGCTTGTTGCAAGTCAGCGATAGCCGTTGACCAACTTTGGCCTGTTTGCGATCCCGTGTTTGATGCATCTACAAACCAAACGTTTTGCGACCAAGCCAAGGGTACGATAGAAATTAGAAGGACCAGTAGGGTAAATCGTTTCATGTTCAGATATTTACGTAGCTAAGCTAGTAAATCCTGCACAGGTTAAAACATGAAGTTTCTACTTTATTACCTTAAATTCTGTTCTTCGGTTTTCTTGGTGTTCTTCGTCCGAACAATCGGATTTCACATCACCTTCGCACGCGCAGTCATTGACAAACATTGATTCGCCATATCCTTTTCCTGATATTCTTTTAGGATTGTCTATTCGTTCCGAAATGTATTTGGCCGATGCTTTAGCACGATCATCCGACAAGATTAAGTTATAGGCTTCGCTGCCCCGACAATCCGTATGTGAACCTAGTTCGATATACAGGTTAGGGTTTTGTGTAAGGACGTCAACAATAAGGTCCAACTCGATGGCCGCATCTGGCCGAATGGTTGATTTGTTTAAGTCGAAATAGATGGGTTTAATGTTGAGTAATTTGCCCAAGTCGCTGCCTATTTCTGCTTTGAGCATTTTGAACTCTTTCAATAAAAAGTCGTCCAAATTTATCAGTCCATACTCGTTTCCAAGCAAGGTGTCAAAAGGAGCTGATTTGGTTAAGAATCCGGGTTTAGACAGGCGAACGATATAGTCGAAACGATTGCCTAATGGCACAGAAGGAATGGTGTCGAAAAAGCGACCTTGGTTTCCAGTTTTAAAGTCGAATACAAGCTCTTTTGTTTTAGGGTCAAGGAATTCGAGCCGCACATCGGCAAGTGGATTTTGAAACAAACCATCGAGAACTTTTCCCGTTATGGTGAATGCGCCTGATGGGAGTTCAGATGTTGGAAACGATAGCTCAACTTCGTCAGAACTGGATATTTTTTCCATTGCCGTCCCGGCTTCGGCTTTGAGCATTTGAAAATGTTTTAGTAGGAAGTCGTCAAGATTGATCAATCCATAATTGTTCCCGAGCAGCGTGTCAAAAGGTGCTGATTTTGTGAGAAACCCTGGCTTGGACAAGCGCACTAAGAAGTCAAAAGAAGATCCTAATGGCACATTGTTTAGGGTGTCGAAAAATCGTCCAGTCTTTTGGGTTTTGAAATCGAACATGAGCGCTTCTGTAATTGGATCTAAGAACTCTATACGTACTTCATCCAAGGGGTTTTGAAACATGCCGTCAATTACCTTTCCAGTTATGGTAAAAGCGCCTGAAGGGTTAGCCTGGCTCCCACCTTCTTCATTCGAAATGGGAAGGCTTAAAATTGAGTTGTAGGCTAAACGTATTGGGTTGTTGATTTCTACTCGATCAGTAAAGTTAGAGAAGGCTGAATCGGTGGGTTTAACATCGTAGGTTTTGTCAAGATCAACTTCCATGGTCCACTCACCAAGCGAGTCGGTGGTAAACGCTGTTGTGTCCATCGAACTAGAAATCATTAAGAGGTCGACATTCGGAACTGGGTATCCACTTTTTGCATCAACGGCAAGACCATTCAAAAGATAGGTCTTCTTGATTATTTCAAATCCATAGATGTCATCATTGCCCTTCCCACCATCGCGGTTCGAGCTGAAAAATCCTTGTTTTTTTTGCAACATCTACAATCAATCCAAAATCGTCCTTTGGACTGTTCATTGGCCACGCCAAGTTTTGTGGTTCTCCGGTCGTGTTGCTCGATTTAAACATGTCGAGCATGCCCAAACCAACATGACCATCGGAGACAAAATAGAGGTTGTTGTCTGCATCAACAAACGGAAACATTTCATTGCCGAGGGTATTGATGGTTGCTCCCAAATTTTCAGGATTGGAAAGTGTGCCATCGGTGTTTATCGTTGCTTTCCAGAGATCAACGCCACCGATTCCTCCGGGCATATCGGACGAAAAATAGAGTGTAATTCCATCGCTTGAAAAGGCGGGATGACCAACAGAATAGGTGTTGCTATTAAAACCAACGGCCAGCGCTTCCGACCAGCTGTCGCCAAGTTTTTTACAATAAAAAAGATGAAGATTATTAACCCCGGTATTTCCAAAAACGGGTTTGTCTTCAGCACTGTTATTGCGCGTAAAATAAAACAAGCTGCCATCGGGAGAAAGTGCTGCCGAAGCTTCATGAAGCTTGGAGTTGATGTCGAGGTCGATTGGCTTTGACTTTACAAGTTGCCCAGATGCGTTTTGTTCAGCATAGTAGAGGTCTAAAAAGGCTCGCTCATTCCAACTGTACAGCTTACGAAATGCTTGCGCGCCCGTGTTAGAGGTCGCGAAGCCGATAGCGTCTCCATAGAAAAAAGGGGCAAAGTCATCTTCGCTGGAATTCATTTCCAAGTTCTGGATTACGTAAGATTTTTGATCCTTCCAAAGCGTTGCCTGGATTTCTGGTTTGGAAAGTGCTTCTTTAGCTCGATTATCATTTTTGACAAGAGCGTCATACTTTGCCATTTGAGTTTGATAGGCATCGTATTTTTTATTGCTCAAAAGGGCCTCGGCAAAATGGAAATAATCTTCAGGATTGCTGCTTCCAGCCTCTATCAATTCGAAAAAAACACGCTCTGCTTCCACGCTGTTGCCAGTTTTGGCGTAGCTCATGGCTAACATGCGCAAATGATCTGTGTTCTTCTTTGAAATGCCTTCAAACCGCTGAATGGCGAGTGGATAGGCATAGGCATTGTATGCCGCCTCAGCTCGCTTGACTCGAATGCCTTGCTGGGCAATTGCATCCGAATACACGGCAAGGAAAACAAGCGCTATAATAATCGGATTATGAAGTTTAAACCTCGTCATATCAGAAATAGCGCGGGGATTTGATTTTACCTTTTTCCTTGTAAATAAAGTCGTAGCGCAACATGATTTCATGGCTGCCACCATGGTAGCTGATGGTTTTTAAACCGTATGAAAAATCGAAGCTGTAGCCCAACGCCCATTGTGGCGTAATGTTCAACCCGGCCAAAATTCCAAATGCGTCTCCGGTTCGAAACATCAATCCTCCCCACAGCAGATCTTGATAGATGAGCAAGGCGCTCAAGTCGGCTTCGATGGGTGAGGAAGCAGTAAGTTTTACAAAGGCAGAAGGCTTCAACTTAAACACGCGGTTCAAGTTGAATAGGGCTCCACCGATTAAGAAATAGTGTCGCTCTTCTCCTTTTTTGGCCGTGCTTGTTCCAAAGCTGTTCTCTAGGATTTTCGGAGAGGAAGCACCGGCATACCATCGATTGGTATAGTAATACAATCCCGCACCAACATTTGGAACAAACTCCGTGGAAATCTGATTGCTGAAAGCGATGTCGTCATCATCTGTTGTGCGCAGCGAGGCAAGGTTTCCTTGGAGTAAGTTGCCGCCAGCTTTTAGCCCAAATGCCAGTTGATGCCCCTTGTCATTGACTTTCATATGATAGGCCGCATCGGCATAAAAAGATGTTGAATTGATCGGGCCGATTTTATCGTTGATCACGGAGAGGCCTAGGCCGAGGCTTTCCTTGTAAACAGGTGTGTGTAGGGTCAAGGTTTGCGTGATTGGCGCACCTTCAATTCCAACCCATTGAAATCGACCAATTCCCGTTACGGTAAGCGCATCTCGACTTCCAGCATAGGCCGGATTTACGGCCAATGTGTTGAACGCATAATGCGTAAACATGGGGTCTTGTTGTGCAAAAGTTGAGTGCGAAACTAGAGTCACAAATAGGATGATAGCGATATGGTTCAATGCCTTCATCATCGATTCAAGTAGACATATCCGGTTAATACTTTGCTTCCGTCTCCCGGATCAAAAACATAGAAATAGGTGCCGATAGGCAGTGCACCATCTCCATAGCTAACGCCAAAATGATTTCTTCCATCCCAGTTATTACGATAGGGTTGAGCTTCAAAAACCTTGTTTCCCCAGCGGTTGAATATGGTTAACGAATTTGCGGGATATTCATCCAAGCCAACAATTTCGAAAAGGTCATTTTTTAAGTCGCCATTAGGTGAAAATCCTTGTGGAATTTCCAATCCGTTGAAACAAGCATCTGGATCGAGGTAATTTGAAAGCCCGTCATCGTCACAATCTTCCGTCATGGTATCGTCAACGCCTTCTTTGGTTCCGTCATTGATGCCATCGCCATCGCTGTCAAGGTCCAAGTGATTTGGAATCCCATCTCCATCGGTATCGCGCGGATCGGGATTGCATGGATCGGAAACTTGCGCCTCGATGTTGTCGGCTATTCCATCGCCATCTGAATCGGTATCGAGATAATCCGGTATTCCATCGCCATCTGAATCCAAGGTTAAAGTCTCGTACCAGTCGGGTAAGCTGTCGCCATCGCTATCGGCAGGAGAAACCGAAATGTAAATGAATGCTGTGTCGCACAAAACCGGCTGACCTGTATCGCAAATGGCATATTGAATCGTGTCCATACCGCAATAACCCGTGTCGGGCGTATAGCGAATGCTATCCAAATTAAGCACATCAATTTTACCGTGATTTGGCCCGTTTAGTATCGTTGTGCTAAAGGTTCCATCTATGTCCATATCGTTTGCTTGAACATCAATAATCACGTTAGAAATATCATTAGTTGAAGCTAAATCATTGTTGGCAATCGGAGCATCATTTACGGGCAAAACAGTGACGAAAACCCATGCGGAATCGCACAGCGAGGGAAGCGGAATACCAAGATCGCAAACCGCATATTGGAATGAATCGAGTCCGAAGAAATTGCTATCGGGCGTGTAAATAATGCTTGAAGTGGATAGGTCAACAGATCCAAATTGCGGATTTATGGAAATGGAAATGCTTGAAGAGTCGATAGCAGCTTGATCGAAGGTGTCGTTGTCATTAACGAGGCAAAAAATCGTGACCGCAGCTTCTTCATCAGTGAAAGCGCTGTCGTTTAAGGCAACTGGACCATCGTTTACGGGTAAAACAGTAATGAATGTCCACGCTGTGTCGCAAAGCCCCGGTGATGGAAATCCGGTGTCACACACCACATATTGGAGGGAGTCCATACCATTAAAATTGGGAGACGGATTATAGGAAACTATCCCAGTATTGCCGTCAACGCTGGCATTTCCATGAAATGGACCATTTAAAATGAAAACCGAGGTGGAATCTAGGTTCGCAAAATCAGCCGTATCGTTGTCATTGATCAAAACAATGATATTGAAAGCTTCATCTTCATTGGTTGAAACCGAATCATTCATAGCAATGGGCTTGTCATTAACGGGCAAAACTGAAACTAAGACCTAAGCCGAATCGCAAAGCGCTGGGAGTGGGACACCCGTGTCGCAAACAACATATTGAAAGGAATCCAAACCGTAGAAATTCAAAATTGGCGTATACGTGATTTCACCTGAAAATTGATCGACAGATGTAGTTCCGAAAGCAGCGCTGATTACCACAGACACCGATGAAGCATTAAGGGGTGAAGCATCGATCGAGTCATTGTCGTTAAAAATGACATTTACAATAACTGGGCTTTCTTCTGTAGTTGATGCGCTATCATTAAGCGCAATTGGTTTATCGTTTACGGGTTCGATGGTTAAAATCAACGTGTCCGTCACGCAGTGCTGCGGATTTGCATTGTCACAAACCACATAAACTATGCTGTCCATACCCCAATAGTTTGGAATAGGCGCATACACGATATTGCTGTCACCAATAGATAGTACAGTTCCTCCATTTAGCGCATAGGCCGTGTCAATGGACAAGGAGTCTTCATCTGCGTCAACGTTGTTGGTCAAGAGATTAATCGAGGTCGTGGTGTCGTCTTCATAGGTGGTTTGCGTTTCATTGCCTAAGGTTGGAGCGACATTTTCGCGCCAATCTCGCTCTGATGTTCCTCCGTCAAGGTTTGGATAATCAGCTGGAACCGTCCCTCCATTTGTGGCGCCACCAGTATTTGTAGCGCTGCTACCATCGCTGTCAAAGGCATTGTCTATGCCGTCATCATCGCTATCTGAGTTACTTGCAATTGATTCAGCAATACCATCGTCATTAGTGTCCCAAGCTTCAAGCGCATCTAAATAAGCATCGTTGTCGCTGTTCAGGTCTCTATAATCAGGATTGTCCACACCATCCGAATTTACAGGTACAATTGCGCTTCCTGTGGTTGACCCGCAAGGGTTGCAATTGATGTCATATGCATCGTCTATTCCATCGCCATCGCTGTCATTGTTGGTAGGCGCGACATAGTTAGTGGATGATTGCGCCTCGATGTTGTCAATAATTCCATCGCCATCCGAATCCATATCAACAAAGTCCGACAAGCCTGTATTGTCTGTATTTGGTGGAGATAATGGCGTTCCTCCATTGTCTGTATCGACTGTATCAGCCAATCCATCACCATCCGTGTCCGTAAATGTTCCAAATCCAATGATTCCATCGCCATCGGGGTCAAATCCATTTGCTTCCATGACGTCCGTAATACCATCGTTATCGGAATCCAAATCGTAAAGGTTTATTATTCCATCTCCGTCAAAATCTAGAAAGGAACACACGTTGTGGCTATTAAGTGCACAGAAGTCGCTGTCTTCAAAGTTGAGCGTTCCATCGTTGTCAATGTCTCCTGCCGGATCACCTCCAAAACAAATGAAAGTGGTAGCCGTATCTCCACAAGCTTGTATTACGTCCAATATGCCATCGTTATCATCATCTGGGTCTTCCGTATCGATGATCCCATCGTTGTCCCAATCGCAATCAAAAACAGTAAGGGCATAAACAATTGTGTCCGTGCATCCCATTTCTGGACTATAAAGACCATAATAAGTTCCAGCAGAAGTCACATATTGAACGGTGTCAAAACTCCCGTCAACAAAGGAGTAGTTGCTGTTGGGTAAATAAGTTGAAATGGGAATATCTGGACAAACGCTAAAATTAGAATCTGAAGGCAAGCTGCAATTGATGGTATTAACCATAGTAATGGTCGTTCCTGATACCATACATCCGCTAGCGTTGAAGGTGTTTGGATTACTGCCATTGCTGCTCACATTGCCTGACACATTTCCTGTCCCATAAATAAAGGCTTGATTGGCTATGTCATCGTTGCAATGGAGCAACGCACAATCTTCGCTTACAACAACTCGATATACCAATACGGTGCTGTCGCTTCCCGTGTTCGAATTTAAAATGCTTCCACCTGATGTGCTGTTTGCCCCAGCACCGAGACGAGCAATTAACACGCGGTTTGTGCTGTCGTAATCTACTTGGTCGTCTCCGTAAGCCAAGGTTTTGGAGCCGATTCCGCTTCCGAAGGTAAAAGCTACGGAACCGTCAACAATGGAAATATTGGATTCTAACGTGTCAACCAGATACGTGTTTAACGATGTGTCTGAACCGGTATTGCTGGAAACTACCGTGTATTCCAACGTGTCGCCCGGCTCGGTTAATCCACCGTTAAGGTCAATCACCCTAACACCTGAACGGAGGTCGGGCTCATAAATGTCTATCGCGAGAGAACTAACTTGAAGTAGGACAGTTTCACCACCGGTTAGAACGCGAACAGTGGCTGCTGTGTCTGAATTTCCAATAAAACTAAAGCTCGAATTGTCGGGCGCGAAAATGTCGGCATCAATCGAAATATTATTGAGAATTAAAGGATCTTGGGTGTCGTCAATGCCGTCAGGGTTAGTGATGCTGAAATTGAAAATATCGTCATAGGGGTTGAAAGCATTGCTAATTGACTGAAAGCCGCTACCACCGTTAAATTGTAATTGATCACCCGTGAAATCCCGGTCACCATCATAGGCGAACACACCAATTTCAAACCCAACAGGCCCAGCCAACGGAGTTAGAAAGCCCTGAACTGCTATATCCACACTCGAAGACCCAGAAACATTCGCAATGCCATCAAATACACTAAGATTTCGCATAGGCAATAAGTCGTTCTTGTAAACAATAACAATATTCCAGCCGCCCCATGTATTTGAAGTCCCTGTTTGGTCATAGATGTCGGCCACGAAAATTTTCGCATTCAATGGCCCTGATTGAATAAAGGATGTAATGTCTTTGTAGCAATGGTACGATGTGTAGCCTGCCGAATTATCTACGAAATCATCGGCTGTAAATTCCTGATAGTTGCCGCTATTTATCTTGAGTTTTATCTTGTCGCGATTGCTGTAGCCAGCATCTGAGCTGTTTCTTCTTGCGCCCCAATAAATGCCTGCCCAAAGTACCTGACTGCAATTAGGTAGCGTAAGGCTATCTGCGCTAGAGGAAAATGTTGATGCATCCCCATCTATGTCAATGTACTCTGTTTCGTGATCATTGTTTTGACTCCAAGATGCTGAATTTGGTGGGGCCTGCGTGGCTAAATCATTACAGTTAGACCCACCGCTTCCGCTGCCATCGCATTTAATGATGGCATTGGCGACAAAAGTGATGTTACCCTTCTGTTGCGTGCTAAATCGAGGTTGAAAGGCCTCAACAATTTGAGCTTTCGATTAGCTAGACAGCAAGACTAGGATCGAAATCGCAAAGATTTCGGATCGAAGAGCATGCTGAATTTTTGAGGTTTCCCGTCTCACTTATTGTTGATGCAAAAGTAGTATCTCTATTCTTCAATCCTTTGACAGATAGTGACCATCCAATGCGCCTTTTCGCGTACGAAAAAAAAGGTCAAAGGTTCGAGGTTAAAATTTTAGTCAGGTGTGAATGGGCAGAGGACTACATTCGTAAACTCGATAGGATCTGTGGGAATTGAGTACTTAAAGAAGCTTTTTGATAAAAGCCCAAAAATCGCTGAATTGGATTTTGGGCCGAATCCCCCTGCGCCATTACGTTATCGAATTAAAGGAGCGGTTGGCTCCGCTTTGAGCTTCATCGTTGCTGCAGCCTTCAAGAAAAGTGAAGTGCACCATTTTCTAGTGTTTAACGACAGAGAAGAGGCGGCCTTTTTTTACAACGACCTGCAAAACCTGATCTCCCCAAACCGGGTATTCTTTTTTCCGCATAGTGGCAGAAAACCTTATCAAATTGAGGATGATGAATCATCTTCAAGAAAGAAGGATTCCGAAAGTGTATTGATGCGGGCCGAAGTCTTAAATGCCATCAATACACGAAAGCGAAACTTCGTCATAGTGAGCTATTGTGAAGCGCTGAGCGAAAAGGTGGTCACCAAAAACAGCTTAGTTAAAAACACGCTCGCCATTCAAAATGGCGATAAACTCGATCAGCAATTTGTCAATGATATGTTGCATGAATTGGAGTTTGATCGCGTTGATTTCGTCTATCAGCCAGGTCAGTTTGCCATCCGTGGCGGCATCATCGATATTTGGAGCTATTCAAACGATAGGCCTTTTCGAGTCGAGCTTTTTGGCGAAGAAGTAGATAGCCTTCGAACTTTCGATCCAGTCACCCAATTGAGTGTGAAAGAGCATGGTCACATCACCATTATTCCAGATGTGCAAAAGCAGGCTTTGAAGGAAGTGCGCCAATCGATGCTGGAATACTTGCCTCAAAACACGGCACTCTGGCTAAAGAATTTTGAGTTTATCCAAGACCGACTCGTAACCGAATTTGAAAAAGCTGAAGAGGCTCACGGAAAGCAAAAAGGCGTCAAGCATCTTGACCCAATAGAGCTCTTTCTCGATGAGGATAACTACTTGGATCAACTAGCTAAATTTACTCAAGTTGAGTTTGATCGACCTTCCATCTTTAAGCCAGATCTTGAACTTCGGTTTAATCAAACGCCTCAAATCCCGTTCAACAAGAATTTTGATATGCTGATTAAGGATTTATCCAATCATCAGCACAATGGTTTTGGCAATTACATTTTTGCGGCAAACCCGAAGCAAATCAATCGCTTGCATCAAATTTTTGAAGATATTGTTGCCAGCCGTCCAGCGGGAGAGTTCCCCTTCGATTTTGAAGGGATCAACACGGCCATTCACGAAGGATTTATCGATCATGATCTTAAAATTGTTTGCTATACCGACCATCAAATCTTTGAGCGCTATCACCGCTATCGATTAAAAGAAGGTTTCGCGGAGGCCGAAAGGCAAATCACGATCAATGAACTGACCAATTTACAAGCCGGTGATTTTGTCGTTCATATCGATCATGGGGTGGGTGAATACAGTGGCATCCAGAAAATTGATGTCAATGGTCAGATGCAAGAAGCTATTCGACTGATTTATGCCGGAGGCGATGTGCTTTATGTGAGTATACACTCGCTGCATCGTATTTCCAAATATGTCGGCAAGGATGGTACCGCCCCGAAAATCAACAAACTTGGTACGCAAGCTTGGGCTAATCTTAAAAACAAGACTAAGAAGAAGGTTAAGGAAATAGCCTACGATTTGATCAAGCTCTATGCAGAACGAAAGCTGAAAGATGGTTTCGCTTATTCGCCCGATACGTATTTACAAACCGAGTTGGAGTCGTCTTTTATTTACGAGGATACGCCTGATCAAGAAAAAGCGACTGCGGCAGTGAAAGCAGACATGGAAAAGACTTGGCCGATGGATCGTTTGGTTTGCGGTGATGTAGGATTTGGAAAAACGGAAATTGCCGTACGTGCAGCCTTTAAAGCGGCTACCGATGGAAAGCAAGTTGCTATTTTGGCGCCAACAACCATCTTAACGCTTCAGCATTTCAAAACCTTCAAAAAGCGACTAGAGGATTTTCCAGTTACGGTAGATTACATCAATCGATTTCGATCAACAGCAAAGCAAAAGGAAACGCTAAAACGACTAGCCGAAGGCAAGGTAGATATTCTCATTGGCACACATCGCTTGGTGAGTAAGGATATAAAATTTGCTGATTTAGGACTTTTGATAATAGATGAAGAACAAAAATTTGGAGTAGGTGTCAAGGATAAATTAAAGACCATGAAGGTGAATGTCGATACGTTGACGCTGACTGCTACCCCTATCCCTCGAACACTGCAGTTTTCGCTTATGGGCGCTCGAGATATGAGCGTAATAAACACACCGCCCCCAAATCGATTTCCGGTTCAAACCGAGATCCACACCTTTAATGAAGCCGTCATTCGAGATGCCATTTATTCCGAATTGAGCAGAAATGGGCAGATATTCTTCATTCACAATCGGGTTCAAAACATTCGAGATGTGTGTGATATGATCAAAAAAATTGTTCCAGAAGCCACCGTTGAATTTGCCCACGGGCAAATGGAAGGCCATCAACTAGAAGAGATAATGTTGCGTTTTATTGAGGGCGAATTTGATGTGTTGGTTTCTACGACCATTATTGAAAGCGGACTTGACATTTCAAATGCCAATACCATTATCATCAATCAAGCGCAAAACTTCGGACTGAGTGACCTCCATCAAATGCGAGGACGAGTTGGTCGATCCAATCGAAAAGCATTTTGTTATCTATTGTGCCCGCCCCTGTCAACCCTGACGAATGAGGCTAAAAAGCGCCTTCAAGCCATCGAACAATTCAGCGATTTGGGCAGCGGAATCAGCATCGCTATGCGCGACTTGGATATTCGAGGAGCAGGAAACTTATTAGGAGGTGAGCAAAGTGGTTTTATTTCTGACATCGGTTATGATACCTACCAAAAAATCTTGGAAGAGGCCATTCAAGAATTAAAGGAAAACGAATTCAAAGAGGTTTTTGCGGAAGAGAAGAACAAACAATATGTGAGCGACTGCCAGCTTGAAACAGATATTGAAGTCCATATACCAGATGATTATATCAACAATGTGACTGAGCGCATGAGTGTTTATCGCAGTCTTGCAGAAGTGAATGAATTGGGCGAGCTCGATCAGTTTGAACAAAACTTGATCGACCGATTTGGCCCCATTACTCCAGCAGTTCATCGCTTGTTACAATCTAAGCGATTGATTTGGGCTGGCAAGGATGCTGGATTGGAGAAAGTAGTCTTCAAACAAAAGAAACTCATCGGTTATTTCATTGCCGATAAGGATTCGAAGTTCTTTCAATCGCCAAAGTTTGAGAAGGTCATCATGCACGTTCAGGCCAACCCCAACAAGGTTCAGATGCGCGAACGCAACGAGCGATTAAGCATTGTTTTCACCAACGTCAATTCGCTCGAAAAGGCCATTGAAATGTTGGAGGATGTTATGCAAACGATTTAAAAGCGCTCGATCTGAAGAATCGCATCACAAAGCGAGTTTAGGCCAATTAAAAATTTATCCAACTTGTACTAAGTTTCAAGCCGATGAACGTTCGAACAGGAAGATGGCACCATTTCATGATAATAATTTCAGCACAAGCAAATAGCGCAGGAATTTACCTAATACCATGAATATGGAAACTGGAAGGATTCGAACTCGGAAAACACCCAGTGCAATGGCTAACGGATCGCCCACGAACGGCAACCAGCATAATAATGCTGTCCATGGACCGTAGCGATTAATTTGCGGGCGCCAACGATCGATTTGATGCGCATCAACACGCAACCATTTTGAAATTTTCTTCCAGTCGCCAAGCCAACCCAAGCCATAGCTGCTCATACCGCCAAGCCAATTTCCAAAACTTGCGACAAAAAGACAAAGGACCGGGTCAAAACCTGCGGCAAGCACGCCCGCTAGGATTATTTCCGAGCTAAAGGGAAGGATAGTGGCGGCAAGAAACGAAGCTAAGAAAAGCCCAAAATATCCCAGTTCGATCCAATCCATTTGCAAGAATAAGTGGAATTGGTGTCCTCCCTTTCTAGTCCAAAAATTTAATTCGGAATAATTCCTTTGAGCTTTTTACGTTTGGAGATCAAATCCAATCCGACAACGCTGTTGATTTCAATTAAACCAATTTCGCTTTCTGTTATCATTGTTGTATTGATGTCCTGTCAACGCATAGTTGAGATCGAAACGCCCTTTCCCGAAAAGGCTAGGTTTTGTAGCGTAAGCGATGATTTGATTGGTTTGTGGCAAAGCGACTCGGTGTGGGTATTGACAAAAATCGATTCGCTTGATTCCATTGTGATTAATACACGACCCACATTTTATTATGAATTGAATGTTCAGTGTGATCAAGACACCGTTTTTGATCTAAAATACATCAATTATAGCGGTGTCGTATCAAGGGAAGTCTATTCGATTAATTACGAGTCGAACGACTCTGTTTTCTTGATTTATGACGAGCTTGACTTTGACCGCGAACCAGCGAGTGCTACCTTTTTAATGCCTTATGAACACACGTCAGACAGTTCGTTTCGGGCGTCTTATCTTCAAGACTTGAATGCAGATCAGCGCACAGAAATTATCCTTTGGATGCGCAGGCGTTGAATACGGACATTTCTTCTGACCAAATATTCGTCATACTTCTTTCCTTTGCAGCCCTAAGAATGGAAGATGGATATTAAAGGAATAATTGCCAACGAGCAAATCGGAGTCACACATGAAGTAAAAGGTTGGGTGCGGACATTTCGGAGCAATCGCTTCATAGCGTTAAATGATGGAAGCACTTCAAAGAACCTTCAAATTGTGGTTGATTTCGAGCAAATGGATGAGGCGCTTCTACGCAGAATCACTACAGGTGCCTGCATTTCGGTTAAAGGAGATTTAGTCGAGTCGCAAGGTACAGGGCAAAAGGTAGAATTAATTGCACAGCAGATTGAAATTTTGGGTGATGCCAATCCAGAAGAGTTTCCACTTCAACCTAAAAAACATTCGCTTGAGTTCTTGCGCGAAATAGCTCACCTGAGGCCACGTACTCAAACGTTTGGGGCGGTCTTTCGTGTGCGACACGCCATGCAGTTTGCCATTCATAAATATTTTAATGACAACGGGTTTTTTCAAGTCCATACGCCCATTGTTACCGGTTCAGATGCTGAGGGCGCGGGTGAAATGTTCCGTGTTTCTACACTTGACCCAACAAATCCGCCACGAACGGAAGACGGAAGCGTAAATTGGAAGGAAGACTTCTTTGGAAAAGAAACTAACCTGACCGTTTCCGGTCAATTGGAAGGGGAGTTATTCGCTATGGGGCTTGGTAAAATTTACACATTCGGCCCAACCTTTCGGGCCGAAAACTCTAACACCACAAGGCATTTAGCTGAGTTTTGGATGATAGAGCCCGAAGTCGCCTTCAATGATTTGTTTGACAACATGGAGCTTGCTGAAGACTGTTTGAAATACACGATTCGATATGCAATGGAGCATTGCAAAGACGATTTGCAGTTGTTGGCCGATCGCCTTGAACAGGATGAAAAACAGCTTCCTCAAGACAAACGTTCGATGCCGTTGATGGAAAAACTTGAGTTTGTGGCGAACAATGATTTTGTCCGTTGCAGCTACACCGAGGCCATCGATATTCTTATGAATTCGAACCCAAATAAGAAGAAAAAATTTAAATACATCATTGAAGAATGGGGCGCTGACCTTCAGAGTGAGCATGAGCGCTACTTGGTTGAGAAGCATTTTGGTAAACCCGTCATCCTTTATGATTATCCGGCTAAAATCAAGGCGTTTTACATGCGATTGAATGATGATGGGAAAACGGTTCGAGCCATGGATATCTTATTTCCAGGAATTGGGGAAATGGTCGGAGGATCACAACGGGAGGAACGATATGATGTGTTGAAAAAGAAAATCGAAGAATTCGGAATTGAAGAAGAATCTCTTTGGTGGTATTTGGAAACACGAAAGTTTGGAACATGCGTTCATAGTGGCTTTGGTCTTGGATTCGAGCGACTTATCAGCTTTGTTACAGGGATGTCAAATATTCGGGACGTAATTCCTTTTCCAAGAACTCCAAAAAACGCGGAATTCTAGTCGCACATTCCTTAATTTTCAGGCATGGCTTTAAAGCAATCTCTTCAGCAAAAACTACTTCAAAAGTTGAGTCCTCAGCAGATTCAGTTGATGAAGATGTTGCAGTTGCCTACTCAGGCCATGGAAGAACGAGTCAAAGAAGAGATCGAGAGCAATCCAGCGCTAGAAGAGGGCAGGGAAAAGGAAGAAGACAACTTTGATTCGGATGATCAAATGGGCGAAGAGCTCAGCGATTCGGAACAAGAGTTTGACTTTAGCGACTACATGGACGATGACGACACGCCTGGCTACAAGTACGAAGCAAATAATTACAGCAAGGACGATGATGATAAGCGCATGCCCATTGGCACATCACGCACTTTTCACGATAGACTCAGCGAGCAACTACATCTTCGCAATTTGACCGAAGTGGAACTCGCTATTTGCGACCACCTTATTGGAAGCCTTGATGATAGCGGCTATTTAAGACGCGAGATACCATCTGTTGTGGATGACTTGGCGTTTGGTCAAAGCATTATGACTTCTGAAGAAGAGGTCGAAAAGCTGTTGGTCAAGGTGATTCAAGATATGGATCCTGCGGGCATTGGTGCACGCGATTTGCAAGAATGCTTGGTAATACAGATCAAACGAAAGCCATCTACTGTTACCATAAAAACAGCACAAGTTATTCTCGAAAAGTTCTACGAAGAATTTGTCAAAAAACACTATTCGAAGATTACACATCGCCTTGAAATTGAGGATGAAGACTTAAAGGATGCCATTGAAGAGATTGTTCAGCTTAACCCAAAGCCAGGCAACTCCATGAATGAGAGCAGTAGGCCAGTAGAACAGGTGGTGCCCGATTTTCAGATCATCAGCGAAGGCGATGAACTCCTAGTTCAACTAAATGGGCGCAATGTTCCAGAGTTGCGAATGAGCCGCAAGTATGCTGAAATGCTAGACGACTTTGCAAGAATCAAAGGGACACCGACAAAAACGCAGCGCGATGCTATGATTTTTGTCAAACAAAAACTAGACAGCGCGAAGTGGTTTATTGATGCTATAAAGCAGCGTCAAGACACGCTGGTGCGAACCATGCAGGCCATTGTCGACTATCAAATTGAGTTTTTCAAAACGGGCGATGAGACAAAGCTGCGTCCGATGATATTAAAAGATATTGCCGATATCATCCACATGGATATCAGCACAGTAAGTAGGGTTTCAAACAGCAAATACATTCAAACTTCCTTTGGTACGTATAAAGTGAAATACTTTTTCTCTGAATCGCTGACAAACGATGAAGGCGAGGAGGTGAGCACGCGTGAGGTGAAAAAGATTTTACAAGACCTGATTGGAACCGAAGACAAACGCAAACCTTGGACGGATGAAAACTTGGCCAAGGAGTTGAAATCAAAAGGCTATAACATTGCGAGACGCACCGTAGCTAAGTATAGAGAGCAATTGGAAATTCCCGTTGCACGATTGCGAAAGGAGTTATGAGGACTGCTGCACACATACTTTCTTACCTTTTTCATCCCATCTTTTTACCGACATCAGGGCTGGTTATCATTTTTAGCCTAAATAGCTATGTAGCGCAAACGACTCCGTTTTCGAAGCAAGTTTTTCTGGTAAGTTGGATTTTTGTGAATACAGCCATCATCCCTTTCTTATTTACCGCCTTTCTGCGCTATAAAAAACTGGTAAGTTCCATTGAACTTGAATCTCGTGAAGACAGAATCATTCCCTTCACATTTGCCTTGTTCTTTTATTTGACCAACTATTGGTTGTTGCGAGATATTCCGATGCCTACGGTTATTTACTCCATTTTTCTGGGTAGTAGTGTAGCCGTTGGCATGGCGCTGGTGTTTAATTTTTTCACTAAAATCAGTATCCACATGGTAGGCATGGGTGGAATAACGGCTTCCGTTTACGGCATGGCTCAATTGTATGATTTGCCCATCATTCACCTTGTTCTAATAGGCGTGGTGGCAAGTGGTTTGGTAGGTAGTGCGCGCTACATCTTAGAGTCCCACGACTTGAAACAAATCTATCTAGGATGGTTTACGGGTTTTATCACCGTAT
>CALSPD010000008.1 GCA_943788145.1 uncultured Flavobacteriales bacterium | reverse complement strand
CTCCTGTGCTTCTAATGATCGCAGGGTTGCAATATGGCATTCGCTTTTTCGTAATCGAACCCATGATTGAAATAAGTGGTATGAATTGGCAATGTCAAATATTGAATTCGGATATCTCGTTCTCTCTACCCTACTGATAACGGCTGGAGGATTTACGATAAACGATTATTTCGATGCAAAAATCGATCGAATCAATAAACCAAAAAAGGTGGTAGTTGATCGGATTATTAAGCGAAGAGTTGCGATGGCATTGCATGTCCTGTTGAGTAGCTTGGGGATTGCACTCGCTGCTTACTTGTGTTACAACCTTGGCATGTGGCGCATGACTTCAGTATTTCTTTTTGCCGTTTTTGTTCTTTGGTTTTATTCAACAAACCTTAAGCACCAATTCCTAATTGGAAATGTGACGATGGCCATATTGGCTGGATCGGTCACATTAATTGTAGGACTATTCGAAATCCCGCTACTCAATGGAATGTATCCCGAAAGCGTTGAAAACTATGGTTTCTCGATATTCAATGTCCCCGCTTATTGGATAATCGGTTACTCGCTTCTAATTGGGTTATTTGCTTTGACTCGTGAAATAACCAAGGATATCATTGATATTCGAGGCGACAAACTTCATGGCTGCAATACGCTTCCAATTTCTCTCGGAGTCGCTAATACTAAGAGCATTATTATTGCTCTTTACCTAGCTATTTTAGCTGGATTGACTTGGACTTATTTGAAATTCATTGACGTACATAGCTGGCAGCTGGGTGTTATCTTCTTTTTGATTTTGATCAGTACAGCAATACAACCCGTTCTAATCTATCGAGCACGTATAAAAAATGATTTTTACAATTCGTCTCGAATCAATAGCCTTTCAATTACCCTGATTCTAATTAGCATGTATTTCTTAAGGCTTTCAATCCTTTCATATTTCGCTGATGGAGCTTATTGAAAAAGTAAAAGACTTTCGTTTTATTCTAGCTAGTCAATCACCCAGAAGACAAGATATATTTAGAAGCCTCGGTTTGGAATATGAAATTCGAACGAAAGAAGTCGAGGAATCTTTTCCATCCTCGCTGAATGCAGGTGAAATAGCTACATATCTAGCAGAAAAAAAATCAAAAGCCCAAAGAAAAGAGCTAACCGATCATGAAATTTTGATCACAGCTGACACCATTGTTTGGATAGATAACACCTTGTTGAATAAGCCTTTAACAATTGAGGAAGCTCGAAAAATGCTCCTATTGATTAGCGGAAAAACCCATAGTGTTTATACCGGAGTTTGCCTAGCATCAGAAACAAATAGTACGGTTTTCGTAGAAGCAACCGAAGTCACATTTCATCCGCTCTCAAATAAAGAAATAGACTATTATTTGTCCAATTACCAACCTCTGGATAAGGCTGGAGCTTATGGCATTCAAGAGTTCATTGGTTACATAGGCATTCAAAAAATAACAGGCGACTTTTATAATGTAGTTGGATTTCCCGTCCAGCGCTTTTGGAAGGAATTAGACCGCTTCATATCTGATAAAGATTAGCGTTAAAAGTCCGTTAACAAATCAACTATCCGAGATTCCTAGGTTAGATTTGAACATATATGTCTAGGTTTTCTATTCGCATCATTATCGTTCTTGCTTCCCTCCTCTTCATTGGATTGGTGAGCACTCAGATCGTTTGGGTAAAAAAAGCCTATCAGATTGTAGACCAGCAAACAAAGCATGAGATTGAGCTAGCTCTCACGGCCGTAGTCAAGAACATTCAACGCCATAGCGGTGATTCTACCTTTCTCGTTGATCCCGTGAAACTTGTTTCAAAAAACTTCTATAGAGTTCAAATCAACGAAGAGCTCCAACCATTCTACTTGGAGAACATGATTAAAACGGAATTATTGAATCGGGAGTTGAATTTTGACTTTCAATACAGTATTTACAACTGCTTTAACGACTCTGTTGTGTTCACCAAAACCGTAATTAACGAGGAAGATGACGCAACAACTTCAAATCTAGCGCCAGATATGAAATGGGAAGATGACGGGCATTACTTCTCGATTTTTTTTCCTACCATGGATTTTGAGGTGATGAGCGAAATGCGCTTTTGGATTGGCTCAAGCACCCTGCTGCTGCTTGTTCTTATCTTTTTCGCTTTTGTAATTAATATCATCCTCAAGCAAAAACGACTTTCTGAAATCAAGAATGATTTCATCAACAACATGACGCACGAGTTGAAAACGCCAATTTCGACCATTGCACTTTCTAGCGATGTTTTACTGCAACCTGGCATAGCGTCAAATCCAGATAGAATCGCCAACTATGCACGCATTATCAAAAGCGAAAATGAACGACTTCAGTCCCAAGTTGAACGTGTTTTTACAAATGGCAAAACTCAATAAACGGAACATTGAACTCGATTTGGAGGAAGTGAACATTCATGAAATCATAGAAAATGCGATCCCGACCATTTTGCTCAATTTCAACGAAAAGAATATCAAGATTGAACCCCATTTGGACCCCAACCCAAAGCAAGTCTTAGCCGATGAAATGCATGTGACTAATATGATTTATAATCTTTTGGACAATGCCGCGAAATATTCGCAAACTGACCCAATGATTCTTGTTAAAACCACATTCACGAAAAGAGGAGTTACCATATCTGTCTCTGACAATGGACCAGGTATCTCTAAAGAGCATCAAAAATTCATATTTGAGAAGTTTTATCGAATACCAACCGGTGACGTGCATAATGTAAAAGGATTTGGCATTGGCCTATCATATGTAAAAACTATGGCCGCAGCCCATTCCGGAAGAATTCGTCTTAAAAGCAATTTAGGTGAGGGAGCCACGTTTGAGCTTTTTCTTCCTTATGGAACAGAATTTGTTAAAAAGCAATCATGAGTAAAAAAGACAGACTAAAAGTTTTGCTCGTTGAGGATGATTTAAATCTTGGGTTCGTAATTCAAGACCACCTCCGAAACGAAGGCTATAGCACAGATTTAGAAAAAGACGGCTACGCAGGTTTTCAGAAATTTTACAATGGAGGATATGATCTTTGCATTTTGGATGTGATGCTTCCAAAGAAAGATGGATTCACGCTTGCTGAAGATATTCGCAAAATTGACGCTCAAGTTCCTATTCTCTTCCTTACAGCTAAAAGCTTGACGGAGGATAAAATACGTGGTTTCAAAAGCGGGGCTGATGACTATTTAACGAAGCCGTTTAGCTTTGACGAGCTTGACCTTAGAATCAAGGCTATCCTTAAACGTGCCGCAACAGGCGAAACAGAAAGCGTTGCAAAGCGTGATGTGTTTGAATTAGGTCAATTCGAGTTCGATTATCCGAACTTGACTTTAAAACATGAAAAACAAGAAAAGTCATTAACCAAAAAAGAGGCGGAATTACTACGGATGCTTTGCATGCATAGAGATCAGGTTTTAACTCGGGAAATGGCCCTGACTGTGGTTTGGGGCAGTGATGATTATTTCTTAGGTCGTTCAATGGATGTCTTTATCACAAAACTGCGTAAGTATTTAAAGTATGACGAGCGTGTGAAAATCATGAATGTACATGGTGTCGGTTTTAAACTAATAGTTGACGAATAAGCATCAAACATGTCAGATTTATATAACGGCTTACGACAAAGATTGGAGCAAGAGGGAGGTTGGCCTAAAATCTATTTATTCAAATTCATTATTCCGAATAACAACCACACTTTAGCGCAAACCGAGGCGCTTTTTGGGCCTGAATCTCAAGTGAGTTTAACTCAGAGTAAAACAGGAAAACACATAAGTGTGACCGCTAAAGAATTAATGATTAGCGCAGATGAGGTGATCCGTAGATATGAGAAATCGAGTGAAATAGCGGGTTTGATGGCTCTTTAGGCAACTTCACGTGCCATTGCTTTTCTTACATCCACTCGTTGCTGTTCCAATCCTTTAAACTCTATCCTAAAATAGCTACCCGTCTCACCCACTCTTTCTATTTTCCCATCAAGTTGTTCGCTTAACGTAACGACCAATTCCATTCCTAGGGTATGTGCACTATTAAAGGAGAAATCTTTGGGTAAACCAATCCCATTATCCCCGATGTTTAAGACAAACATGTCATTTTCATCTTTATCGAGTTCAATCTTAATGGTTCCTTCCTCTAAGCCTTCAAAAGCATGCTTGAGCGAATTGGAGATTAACTCATTCAACAGCAAGCCAAGTGGTATTAAGGTGTCCAGGCTGAGGTGTTCGAGACTGACATTAACATCAAGATTAATTCGCTGGTTGAGGCGATAACTTCTGAGTAAGTTTTGAGATAATTCTGAGACATACTCCTTAATATTTATGTTACTCAGATCGTGGGCTTCGTACATTTTTTCGTGTATTAACGCCATTGAAATAATTCGATTTTGACATTCGTCAAACAATTCTAGAGCTACCTTATCGTCCGTATAAGCGCATTGTAGTCGAATCAAGCTATTAATGACCTGAAGGTTATTCTTCACCCGATGATGGATTTCCTTTAGCAAGACTTCTTTTACCTCTTTCTGTCTTTTTATATCATCATTTTGCAGTTGTAAGAGTTGCATTGCCTTTCGTTTTTCTCTGTTGATTCGCGCAAAAATCACAACGGAAATAAGCGCCAAAATCAGACCTATGATGGAAGAAATGATCAGGATTCTGTTGCGTCCCAACTCCAACTCTTGTATCTGATTTTCTTGTTTAAGAATTTCAATCTCCTTTGCTTTTTTCTCATTTTCAAATTTCGTCTCTAAAGCGGTGGCGATTTCATTGGTTTTTTCACTGAAAAGCGTGTCTTTCATTTGCGCATAATGCGATTTGTATTTCAAAGCTTCCTCATAATTACCCATTTTCATATAGAGGTTACTGATATCGTTATATGCATCTCGAACTTCTCTTTTAGCTCCAATTTCGGTCGAAATTCTCAATACTTCTTCCATGTATTTTAGCGCCTCATCGTCCCTTCCGGTTAAAGAATATACTGTTCCCATGCCCTTCATCGAACTCAACATTCCTTTTTTATCTCCCAATTCTTCTTGGATGTCAAACGCTTTCTTTTGAAATTCTAGCGCCTTTGAGAACGCTTCTTGCGCTGCATAAACATCTCCTATGTTCGTATATGAAGTTGCCTGACCACGGTGGTTACCCGTTTTGTCTCTGGTCTCGAGTGATTTCATATGAAAATCCAATGACACATCATATTCACCCTCTTCATAGGCAATTATCCCCATATTATTCAGGATATCCGAAATGCGTGTTTTATCTCCTCGCTCCTTAAATATTTCTAAGGCTTTACCGTAGTATTTTTTTGCTTCATCGTAATTGCCCTGCAAGTAGTAAACTAACCCGATGTTGTTGAATGATTTCCCCATTCCCTCCTTATCGCCAATCTCTTCCATAATGTGCAAGGAATTGATATATTCCTCGATAGCCAGCTTGTAATCACCCTGCTGAGTATAAACAGCCCCCTTATTATTATGAGATCCCGCCATTCCTTTTCGATCACCAATCTCTTCCATAAGCTCTAATGACCGGTCGTGGTAACTGAGTGCTACATTATAAATCGCTTTATAATAATTGATGATTCCGAGATTGGTATAGGATAGGGCTATCCCTCTTTTATATTCTAATTTCTGGGATAAGAACAAGGCCCGGTTGGCATACTTTTCCGACCCAACGATATCACTATTAAAAAACTCACGACTTAGTTCATAAAGTAATAAGACCTTATTGGTGTCTTGTTTTGATGTTCTGAGCACTTGAAACAAGCTGTCTATTTTAGGCTGATCTTGACTTAACGCCAAATTGAACGTTCCCGAGAGTAGAATGACTATTAAAAGCTGTAGGGTGTATTTCATAAGAAATATATTGTTTCAAAATAACAATAATGATTCGGTTCTAGTTCAGCTAATAAGGGAAACGGTGTTTTTTTCATTTGAAACCGTGAATTGCTCTTATCTTCACATGAACAAATCAATATCCGTGCATCGACTCCTTCTTTTCTTAGTCATTGTATTCGCAAGCCTATTTGTTGGACAGGCGCAAAATGCCAGATTCCAGCTCATCCACAACTCAGGAGACACGGCCTTGCAAACAATGGATGTTTGGCTCGATTCCGTAAAAGTTTATGACAACTTGACTTTTCGATCATCATCTGCTTTCATTAATGTTGATGCAAATGTTGAACACGAGGTTTTCTTCTGTAATAAATCAAGCGTTGATACATCAAATGCATTTTTCAAAGACTCTGTCTATTTTGAAGCTGGAGGAGACAACTTACTTTTTATTAATGGCTTCGTTAGCACTGGTTACTCGCCTTCTGTTCCTTTAGGATTCAATCTATTTGAAGCCGCTCAAAGTCAAGCCCAATTAAATGGCTTTACGGACATATTATTCTATCAAGGGGTTAGTGATTTTGGGACGATGGATATTTATGAAAATGGCATGCTGAACCAAAACATAGAAGACAATCTTGAATACAACACATTAACTCAGTATCGAAGTTTAGAAAGCTTAAATTATCTGCTTCAAATCAGAGAAAATGGTAAAAACTATGGCATTCGAGAAATCATATTAAACCTCGCTAGCAGTGGGCTATCCGACAGCGCTATTACGGTTGTGATTAGTGGATTCAAAAACCCAGCATCTAATAATAACGGGAGTTCTATTCAAGTTTATATAGTGCCTAAATCCGGTGGTAATTTCCTGCCGCTCGCAAATAGTTTTGCGGAGGTACAAATCATACATAATTCAGCTGATCCGGCTTTGCCGCGCTCTGATTTCTATGTTGGTTCAAACAAAGTTAGCGATGACTTAACCTTTCGAACTGCAACGCCTTATTTCAATGTTGCATCCGGAGTATTGTCCGTTGTAGGGGTTGGAAGTTCGTCCTCAACAAGTGTAAATGACACGTTACTATCTAACAGATATATTCTAGAAGCGAATAGATCTTATATACTCACCATGAATGGTCTTGTATCACAAAGCATAATTCCTTTTGAGCCGCTCAAATTCGATATTCTGGCATCGAAAAAAACCGCGAGTTTAGGTTACAACACGGACATTGTTTTTATTCACGGATCAACGGATGCAGGTGCAATCTCGGTTGATGAAACAACTGTTTTAAATACCGCCTTGTTCTCAAGCGTTTCTTATGGTGACGTTTCGAACTATAAATCCATTCCATCCGCGCGATATCAGTTTCAGCTCATGGATGAGGCAAATCAAAACGTACTTGAAATGTATGTTGGAGATTATTTGTCTACTTCTGGTTCGGCCGAAACTTGGGTTCTTTCTGGGTTTTCAGATACCCTATCCAGTGATTCTACTAATAGTATTGGAATTTGGGTGGCTACTGCAACTGGAGGTGATATGCATGAATTATACAAACCAACCGGATTGGGTATCGTTAACCTTCAAGGTTTCAAAATATATCCCAATCCTTGCTCCAGCCAATTGCATATAATCGGTCTTGACTTAATTGATGCTTATGATTTGATCGATCCATTGGGTAAATCGGTAGCAAAAGGAAATGAGGCGATTATTAATGTTGCGGATTTTGAATGTGGTATTTATACCCTGATCATTCAAAGTCAGGGCGAAACTTTTATAAAAAAAGTTGCGCTCTTACATTAGCCTTTCCGGTTTCAAACCTTCGACTTTGAAAAGTATTCTTCCCAATCAATTCATCGATAGCAGCTTTCTCTAATATCGAGGTGTGAATCGACTACTTACAATATGCTTTGCGCTTGTTCTCTGCTCAGCGACTCTATCATCGTGTAAATCACACAAGCGCGGAACAAGGCGCCCAACCCCCAAAGAGACAACGACCTCGAAAAACTCGAAAATTCAAGAAAAATACGCCACCGTTTTAGACGTAAAGCCTTCTGAGATTACAAATATTCGATTATATGAATTTGTGGATCAATGGCAGGGAACGCCTTATCGATATGGCGGAACTACCAAAACAGGCGTGGATTGTTCAGGTTTTGTAGGTAGTTTGTATTTAGATGTTTACCAAAAATCCATACCTAGATCTACCAATGAAATAGAGAAGGTTACCAAACACATAAATAAATCGAGTTTAAAGGAGGGGGATGTGGTGTTTTTCGACATCGATGGGAAGAAAACATCTCATGTAGGAGTGTATTTACAAAACGGCCGATTTGTACATGCCAGCAGCAGTAAAGGCGTAATTATCAGCAATCTATCCAACCCTTATTATCAAAAATCGTTTAATCGGGGTGGTAAATTTTAAGAACCGTTCAAGTCATTTAATAACCGTTTAATCAATCAGAGGTTAGGTTAACTAAGTTACAATCTTCACAATGGCTGTAATGCTATTTTTGGCAGCTTAAATTTGATTTCATCAGATATGCGGTTTATCCTGTTTGTTTCATTCGTTATTTCTTCCTTTTTATCTTTTTCTCAGACAGGCACAGTACGTGGATTTGTTTATGATGAATCAACTGGTGAGCCCATTATTTTCACCAATGTCGTTTTAAAAGGAACTCAAATTGGCGCCTCGACAGATGTTAATGGCTATTACTCGATAACAAAAATCCCACCTGGCGAATATGTTGTTCTTGTGTCTTATTTGGGTTATGAAACAGCCGAGGAAACAGTAACCGTAAGGGGCGGACAAATCATCAATCAAAAGCTCTTCATAAAACCTCAAGCTTCGGAACTGGGAATGGTTGAAATTTCAGCCGAAAAAATTGAAGCTCAGAATGAAGTAAAAATGTCGGTTCAAAAAATCACGCCAAAAGAAATCGAAAAGCTACCCAGCATTGGTGGGGAAGCTGATATCGCACAATACATGCAAGTATTACCGGGGGTGATTTTCACCGGAGACCAAGGTGGGCAGCTGTATATCCGTGGAGGTAGTCCTGTGCAAAATAAGGTTCTTTTAGATGGAATGATTGTTTACAATCCCTTCCACTCTATCGGCCTCTTTTCTGTTTTTGATACAGACATCATCCGAAATGCGGATGTTTACACCGGAGGTTATGGCGCCAATTATGGCGGTCGAATTTCTTCGATTATGGACATAACCACCATTGATGGAAATCGAAGCGAGTTTCACGGAAATGCTTCGATTAGTACGTTTGGAGCAAAGCTTAACTTAGAAGGTCCAATTGTTAGACCAAAGACGATTGGTGGTTCAAACATATCCTATATAGCTTCTGCCAAACACAGCTATTTGAACCAAAGTTCAAAGGTGGTTTACAGCTACATTGACCCAGACGGCCTGCCTTTTCAATACACCGATCTTTATGGCAAAGTCACTTTTACGGGCGAAAATGGATCTAAGGCCAATGTTTTCGGACTTTATTTTGATGACAAGGTTAAGTACAAGGCCATATCAGATTTGAATTGGAAAAATGCCGGACTTGGTGGAAATTTCATTTTGATTCCTGGAGGAAGCCCAGTTTTAATTGACGGGAATTTCGCCTACTCTTCTTACAATATAAATCTTGTAGAAGACGGTGTTAGTGCAGACAGGAGAAGTCAAATTAGCGGATTTAATGGAGGACTTAATTTCACTTATTTCATGGGTGATGATGATGTCAAGTATGGACTAGAAGTAATCGGTTTTTCGACCGACTATAACTTCACGAATGAGGCTAACCGAAAAATTGAGCAACAACAGAGCACTACGGAATTAGCGTTCTATATTCGATACAAGAAGAAACTTGGCAAGCTTATCCTAGACCCTAGCTTTAGGCTTCATTATTATGCTTCGCTCAGCACTATTTCGCCAGAACCGAGAATTGGAGCTAAACTGAATGTAACGGACAATTTTAGGTTAAAGGGAGCGGCAGGTGTTTATAGCCAAAACCTTATTGCTGCGAATTCCGACAGGGATGTGGTTAACTTATTTAATGGCTATTTGGCTGGTCCTGATAACCTTCAGGATGAAATGAATTTACAAAATGGCGGGGTAAAAGAAATTACACATGCTCTGCAAAAAGCCAATCATTTTATTCTAGGAACTGAAATCGACATTACATCTAAAATCAATTTAAACGTAGAAGGATATTACAAGGTGTTCACGCAAGTGACCAATGTAAACCGCAATAAAATATTCGATGAAAACGAGGCCGATCAACCCGATGAACTGAAGCGTGATTTCATAATTGAAACAGGCGAGGCTTATGGATGCGACTTTGTTTTAAAATACGACCTGAAAGACATTAACCTTTACTTCGTTTACTCTATCGGGAAGGTTACTCGCTGGGACGGGAATTCAAGAATACGCGCCTGTTTTTGACAGGCGACACAATGTAAATTTTGTGGGATCATACGAATTTGGAAAGTCTAGGCTATGGGAATTTAATGCTAGATGGAATATGGGTTCTGGTTTCCCATTCACTCAAACATTGGGCTTTTATGAGAAATACGACTTCGCAAATGGAACAGGGACAGACCTAGTAACCTCTAATGGTAACGTGGGAATCATTTATGATAAATTGAATGGAGGCAGACTTCCATATTACCACCGAATGGATTTAACTTTAAAACGAGAATTTGTTTTGAGCGTTAACTCCATCCTCGATGTGAACATCGGAGTTACTAATGCATACAATCGAGAAAACATCTTCTATTTCGATCGGGTAAACTACGATAGAGTAAATCAGCTCCCGTTTATGCCGTCTGCGGGGATGAGTCTAAGCTTTTAATGTTCATAAGCCTATCAAACTTTTTCATTTAATTCCCGCCTAAGCCGACAGAGTTTTTACTTTTGATTCCCGTATCTAATCAATTGATCACGGGTGTCTACAAAGTATATTTTCGTTACTGGTGGTGTAACCTCTTCCTTAGGGAAAGGCATCATTTCAGCCTCATTAGCCAAACTTCTTCAAGCAAGAGGCTATTCTGTTACCATTCAAAAACTTGACCCCTACATCAATGTAGATCCGGGCACTTTGAATCCTTACGAGCACGGGGAGTGCTACGTCACGGACGATGGAGCCGAGACCGACTTAGATCTTGGTCATTATGAGCGTTTCTTGAATGTTCCTACATCCCAAGCCAATAATGTAACAACCGGACGGATTTATCAAACCGTCATTAATAAAGAAAGACGAGGTGATTACCTAGGCAAGACGGTTCAAATCATTCCACACATCACAGATGAGATAAAAAACTGTGTCACAAAGCTTGGTAACAGAGGCATATTTGAGATCGTAATCACAGAAATCGGAGGAACAGTTGGAGATATTGAATCACTACCATATATCGAGGCGGTGCGACAATTCAGGTATGAACATGGGCATAAAAACACCCTTGTTATTCACTTGACTCTTATCCCCTATTTAAAAGCTGCTGGCGAATTAAAGACAAAACCAACCCAACATTCCGTTAAGACGCTACAGTCGCAAGGGATTCAGCCGGATATTTTGGTAGCAAGAACGGAGTATCCGCTCACCAACGATCAAAAGAAAAAAATAGCGCTGTTTTGCAATTTACCAAGTGATTCAGTCATTGAAAGTTTAGACGCGGAAACCATATACGATGTTCCGATCTTAATGGAAGAAGAACGTCTGGATAAGGTTGTACTCGAAAAGCTTGAGTTAGACGAGCGCAGTAAACCCGATCTAAGTATTTGGAAAAACTTTTTAACTCGCTTCAAGAACCCAAGCTCTACCATACGCATTGGGTTAGTGGGTAAGTATATTGAACTCCAAGATGCATATAAATCCATTCTAGAGGCGTTGGTGCACGCAGGGGTGGCAAATGAAGCTGCAATAGACGTTACCCCAATTCAATCGGATGACATTAACGATAAAAACGTCCACAATCTACTAAAGTCCATGCAAGGTGTAATTGTAGCACCAGGTTTTGGAAAGCGTGGAATAGAAGGGAAAATAAGCGCCATTAAATATGTACGAGAAAATAATATCCCGTTTCTAGGAATCTGCCTTGGCATGCAATGTTCGGTAATTGAATATGCACGGAATGTCATGAATATGACCAACGCCAACAGCGTTGAAATGGATAGCAAAACAGACTTCCCAGTCATTAACATGATGGAAGGTCAAAAATCAATTACTAATCTGGGAGGAACGATGCGTTTAGGTGCTTACGCATGTAAAATCAAAGAAGGATCTCTGGCACATAGAATCTATCAAAGAACCGAAATTAGTGAGCGACATCGGCATCGATATGAGTTTAACAGTGCTTATCAAGACCAATTTGAAAAAGCTGGATTAAAAGCGACAGGCATTAATCCAGAAACGAATTTGGTTGAAATTGTTGAACTTGAAAATCATCCGTTCTACATAGGAGTTCAATTTCACCCAGAGTACAAAAGTACTGTCGCGAATCCTCATCCGCTTTTTGTGCAATTCGTTAAAGCCGCTGTTGGCGAGAAAGTGGCAATACCTGTCGAATAGATTTAGGTATGCTTGAAACGCTTCTTCAGCTTGATAGCGCCCTTTCCTTACTGATTAATCATTTTCATTCGTCAGTTCTGGATGCAATTATGATTACAATTAGCGGACGACTCACTTGGGTTCCGCTCTATGCAGTCATTCTATGGTTATTGCACAAACAATTTGGGTGGAAGACGACCGGTTTTTTTCTTGTTTTTATCGTCCTGAACCTTGTTTTAAGTGATCAGATCTCCGTTTTCATGAAAAACTATTTTCTTCGGTTAAGGCCATGTCACACCGAAGGATTAATCAAATCATTACACTTAGCTGATGGGTGTGGCGGGCAATTTGGCTTTGTTTCATCCCATGCCGCAAACACCATGGGATTGGCAGTTCTTTGTTCGATGTTGCTGCATCAGAACTGGATTAAAGTTGTCTTATTCGTTTTTGCTTTTTTAAATAGCTATTCGCGGGTATATTTAGGAAAGCACTTTATAGGAGATGTTGTAGGCGGTATGCTTCTGGGTGCTTTGATAGGATGGCTGATATTTAAAATTGCAACTCTTGTTTTATCTAAAACTAATTTAGCCAAGTGAATCAAGCGCTAGCAGTATTTATTGGAGGTGGTTTTGGAAGCCTCGCTCGCTATAGCATTAGTTTCGTATTGCAGCATTTTCCTTTATCTACATCACTTCCAGTCGCAACATTACTTTCCAATGTATTGAGTACAGCGATCTTAGGTTGGCTCTTATTCCGGTCCGATTTATCAAACGAAAACATTTGGTTCTACCTGATAACCATTGGGTTTTGCGGTGGTTTTAGCACATTTTCGACCTTTAGTTTAGAGACGTTTCAACTGCTTAAATCAGGGCAATATGTGTGGGCGGTACTGAACGTAACCATAAGTTTCGCATTTTGTCTTTCTATGCTCTTCATTCTATCAAAGCAATTCAAATGAGATCACTTTTAATCCTTGTCGTTTTACAACTATCTTTTTTTGCGGGTGTTTCTCAAGGGCAACCAAAACTCATCGTTGGAATCGTGGTGGATCAAATGCGCCAAGATTATTTGTACCGTTATTGGGACAAATTCGAAGACGATGGATTTAAACGCCTCATAAATAATGGCTATTACTGCCGAAACGTACATTTCAATTACATTCCCACATACACCGCACCTGGTCATGCATCTATTTTCACGGGAACAACACCCATGGTAAATGGAATCATCTCAAATTATTGGTATGACCGTGATGTTGATGGAAATTTGTATTGCGTAGGTGACGATAATGTGAATTCGGTGGGCACCGATAACGCGAACGGAAAAATGTCTCCTCATCGCTTGTTGACAACCACATTAGGCGATGCCGTTCGTCAGTCCAATCAGTTCAAAGGTAAATCCATCGGTGTTTCCATTAAAGATAGGGCCGCAATCCTACCTGCCGGTCACTCAGCTAATGCAGCATACTGGATGGACTATCAATCTGGAAATATGATTACTAGCACTTACTATATGACAGACTTACCAAAGTGGGTCAAATCATTCAACGCAAAAAAAATTCCAGATGAATTGGTGAAGATGAATTGGGAATTGAGTTTAGCGCCTGAGCTCTATATAGAAAGTACAGCGGATAACTCACCTTATGAAAAAGCACTCATAGAAGGTCGAGATCCCATTTTTCCATATGATGTCAAACAAAGCATTGCGCAGCGCGGCTACTATGCGTTTGCGAGCACCCCTTATGGCAACACCTATGTCAGAAAATTTGCTGAAGACGTAATAATAAATGAAGACCTCGGTCAAGACGATCACCTTGACTTCCTCTCTATTTCCTTTTCATCTCCAGACATGATAGGTCATAGCTATGGACCACAATCTATGGAAATTGAGGATACTTATTTAAAGCTTGATAAGGAAATCGCGCTCTTGTTAAAGGCCTTAGATCAACGAGTAGGTGTTGGGAACTACTCACTTTTCTTAACCGCAGACCATGCCGCTGCTCCCATTCCAAAATACATGAGTGACAACAAGATTCCTGTAGATTATATAGATGATGAAAAGTTTGAGACTGAATTAAAAGCCGAGCTTGAATTATTGTTTCCAAGCGCATTACTAATTTCAAATTATTCCAATCAACAAGTATTCGTAAACCATGAAGAACTGGATAAAAAGGGCCTCGAGTCAAAAAAAGTCCATGCCGTTATTAAAAACTTTGCTCTGAATTATCCAGGGGTATCAAATGCTTTGGACATAAAAGACTTGCAACACCCTTTGCCTCCAGATCAATTTTCCAAATTGGCCGCACAAGGTTGGAACCCCCAACGCTCAGGCGACATTATCATCCAATACCTTCCTGGATGGATGGAATATGAGGGTAAAGGAACAACACATGGCAGTTCATATGCCTACGACACCCATGTTCCGTTAATTTTCTTTGGCTGGGGCGTAACAAAGGGGGAAACTATTGAGGAAATTCAAATTACTCAAATTGCCCCAACGATGTCAATCTTATGCAGAATTGGATTTCCTGACGCTTCTTCTCATGCGCCCATAATTTTTAAGTAAGCTCTAATCCTGTTCGGCAAAAACTTGCTGAAGTAATTGAGTTACCCGATGCGTTGGGTTTTCACGGATCAGTGTCTCTTCATTGCCAACTTTAATAAAAAGTCCGCGAAGTGCCCTGTTTGTGGTATGCTCACTCAAGGAATTCGTGTTGATTTCATCAAATAAAAGACCGCCAATACTTGCTGTATTATACAAGTTAATCAGTTTGCTATACAAATTCTCAGCGGATATGCCAAGGACAAGATCTTTGGCTAAAGAGGCTTCAATTTTCGGCTGGAACGCATCAAAAAGCTTTTGATAGGTCTTACTTCTCAAATAAGTAGTTGCCGCTGTATCATTTCCATTCAAGATTCCCCATCCATCTTCAATAGTAAGCTCGTGAATCGCGCCTAGAAAAATTGGTGTGGCCTCTTTGGCAGCGTCTTCCGCTGCTCTATTAATGGAAAGTATTGTTTCATCAACAATACCTGAAGGCAAAAGATTCAAGATGTCATAAACTGGTTGTGCCTCAGCGGGCAATAGAATTTTAACCAACTCATCTTTGTAAAACCCATCTTGCACGTTTAGGTGACTAACGGCAGTATCCGTTCCGACTTCCAAGGCCTGACGCAATCCGTTAATCACATCTTCATCCGTTACTCCGACACTTTCTGAGAGAATGCCCAATTCCTCACATGACACGAGAGCCATACCTAAAACTAAACTTAGGCCTATGGCCACTTTCGTAAATGCTGATTTCATGTTACTTGATTTCTTTAAATCGTTCTGCGCAAAGATTCAAATCGTTTTGATTAATATCCAGATGGGTCACAAATCTTATTTTACCTAGACCAAAAGCCACTGTCAATACGCCTTTTCTCGCAAGCTGTTCGATTATACTTTTTTGTTTTTCGGGTTGCTCTAACTCAATCACCACAATATTGGTTTCAGGGGCTACAATATGCTTCACCCAGCTCGTAGCATTCAAAAGCATACTTAGATCTTTAGCCAAGTTATGGTCTTGTTTCAATCGTTCGATATGATTATCGAGTGCATAAATTCCCGCGGCAGCGATAATTCCTGCTTGGCGCATTCCTCCGCCAAACACTTTTCTTATCCTTCGCGCCTTTCGTATAAAATGCTCTTCCCCAAGTAAAAGTGAACCAACTGGACATCCAAGACCTTTGCTAAGACAAATAGAAATTGAATCAAATTGATCCCCAAGTTCCTGCTTTGAATTACCAGATTCAACAAGTGCATTAAATAACCTAGCTCCATCTAAATGAATTCCAAGACCACTTTCACGCGAAATTTTTGAAACCTCCTTTATTTGATTGATATCCCAAATAGCACCTCCACCCTTATTACACGTGTTTTCAATGCTCACTAATCGTGAAAAAGGAAAATGTGGATCGTCAGGATTAATTGCATTCACGACATCCGCTGCTGTGAACCTCCCTCGATTTCCATCAAGTAATTTGACGGAGCACCCTGAATTAAAGGCGATTCCACCTCCTTCATAGTTGTAAATGTGAGATAGCTGATCGCAAATCACTTCATCCCCAGGAGAAGTATGGACTTTTATTGCGATTTGATTGGTCATTGTTCCTGAGGGACAAAAAATTGCCGCCTGTTTGCCAAACATTTCAGCCGCTTTCCGCTCAAGGCTATTCACAGTCGGATCGTCACCAAATACATCGTCACCCAATGACGCAGCCATCATGGCATCATACATTGCGGCTGTGGGCTTGGTTACGGTATCACTTCTAAAATCCAGTACCCTCATATTTTTCGAGCAATCATTAAACCATCACGGATCGGAAAAAGTACATTCTGAACCCTTGCATCATCATGAATTTTCCTTGCATAATCATACAAACACCGGGTCTCATGATCCATTTCGGATTCATGTGAAGTGATTTTTCCACTCCACAAGACATTGTCCGCTATCACATAACCACCGGGCTTTAGCCGATCAATTACCAAATCATAATATGCACCATAATTTTCTTTATCTGCATCTATATAAACTATGTCAAACGTTCCTTCTAAAGCGGGAATAATTTCAAGCGCGTTACCTATGTGCAATTTGATCCTTTCTCTATGTTCAGACTTGTTGATGAATGACAAGATTTTAGTTTCTAATTCGTCATTTAGCTCAATCGTATGAATTAGTCCGTTTTCCACTAAACCTTCAGCCCAACAAAGTGCCGAATAACCTGTGTACGTGCCTATTTCAAGAATGGTTCTTGGTTGTATCATATGACTTAACATCGACAAAACCCTTCCTTGCAAGTGTCCTGCAAGCATTCTAGATTGTAGCACGTTGGCATGCGTAAACCGGTTTAATTCGGCCAGGATATCAGATTCATCCTCGGTAAATCTATGGCAGTAATTATTTATTTCTTCGGGTAAAAAATCCATCCAATTATTGGTTTACTGTTTCTCTGGAATGAAGGATAGCGAGCTTAACCTATTTGGCTGAAACGATTCAATCGCCATAGATTGCAGATCACTCGCGTTAATCTCCATTATTTTTTCTTCTACTTCCTCAAAGGTATCTAAGCGACCAAAATGGAGTAATGACTTGGCTGTCGAAATCATGATGCTTGAGCGCTGTTCTTGAGAAAGGGCGATTTGACCGAGCAATTGTTTTTGAGCCATAGCCAATGCTCTTGGCGTTAACGCTTTATCCATTAAGTCGTTCATTTCCTTTCGAACCAACTTGGAAGTACGCTTGTAATAAGCGGGATCCGTTCCAAAATAGATCTGAAAGACTCCTAAATCGGAGTAAGGATTAAAATTACTTTCAATATGGTAGCAATAACCGAGCTTTTCTCTGATGTTTAGATTTAGTCTACTATTCAATGCCGGCCCGCCCAATATGTTGTTCAATAAGATCATGTGCGATCTTTTGTCATCACTTAACCCAACAGAAGTTCCCCCGAGAAGCGTATGTACTTGATTTACGTTTCGCTTGTTTGTTTCGTCAAAAACGGTAGTTTTTGGAATCGTCCTGTCGATATTGCCCCGGATGCGTTTTGGTATTTTTTCCAAATATTCAGTAGCAAACCGCATCAATTTCTTCCTAGATATGTTCCCTACACACGAAAAAACGATTTGGTCGGTAGAGTAAAGTCGATCAACAAAAGAGCGAATGTTCTGTTGATTTAACTGAGAAATTCCAGTTTCTGTACCTAAGATTGTTCGCCCAAACGGATGATTCGGAAATAATTTTTCCTCGAATTCATCCATCAACATTTCGTCTGGATTATCCTTGTAACTGTTTATTTCATCGCGAATTACGGAAATCTCCTTTGCAATTTCTTTATCTGGAAAGCTAGCAGCAAAAACAATATCAAACAGCAATTCGCTTGCTCGATGGAAGTGTTCATTCATGGAAGATGCGTAAACGCAAGTTTCCTCTTTGGTCGTGTATGCATTGATTTCGCCTCCTACACTATCCAGCCGAGAAAGTATGTGAAACGCCTTTCTATTAGCAGTTCCCTTGAAAAGACAATGTTCAATTAAGTGAGCTAAACCGTGCTCATTTTCAAGTTCATCACGCGATCCTGCGTTGATTAAAAACCCGCAATGAACGGTTTGAATGCTGCTATCTTCCTGAAATGCGATTCTCAGGCCGTTGTCTAATTCGAAAAGTTCACATTTCATTAAGATGTCAAAGTTAGTAATCCTCAATTCCAACGCTTTCATTACAAATCAATATTGATAAATTTGGAGACCATCAATTGACCTGCTTCATGCTACCTAACGTAAGATCAATTCTTTGCGCAGTTATTTTAGTTTTCAGCGCGAACCTTTTATTTGCTCAAGACATATCTGGACCGTTTAAAAAACGGCTATATGATGCCGACATTCTTTTCGAAGAGGGAAGTTATTTGAGAGCTTTAGCCGTCTATGACAGTCTTTGGGACGTTCGTTCAGGAGATGTATACCTCCAATATAAAACTGGAGCAAGCATGGTTTTTCAATCTACTGGCAGAGAAAAAGCTTATGACATCTTAAAGGACCTTCGGGGCAGCACCGATTACCCAGATGCAACTTTCTACATGGCTCGAGCTAAACATTTTCTGTATCAGTTTAATGATGCAATCAATCTTTACAACGAATACCTTGAAAAGTCAAAGGTTAGCGGGCTGAGGCGCATTGAAACGCTACGACTTATTGAAAATTGTAAAAATGGCATTGAGCTCATGGAACGAAAGATGGCCCTTACCCTTGAAATATTAACGCCTCCTAGTAATCCTCAAAACTCACAATACAGTCCTGTTATCGACCCGGATGGCGAACATTTATATTACACCAACAGAGGACCTGACAGCAAAGGTGAGTTGATGAACGACCAGACTAAAAAGACATTTGTCGGGTCTTATTATGAAGACATTTTCGTTGCCGATCATGAAGGCGGTGACGATCAATTTAATTTCGGTGAGGGGAGAAGTATTTCCGATAAGATAAACACAAGCGATCGTCACGAGGCTTCAATGAGCTTGTCTTATGACAAAAAGTGGATGTACATATACTTAAGCGGTGACAATGCAGAAGAAGATATATATGTAAGCGAAAACCTTGGCGACACGGCTTGGAGTGCACCACAAAAAATCAAAGGTGGCGTGAACACGCCTCATTATGAAGGTCACGCTTTTCTTGCCCCGGATAATCGCACGCTCTATTTTTCAAGTGACAAACCAGGTGGATTAGGAGGACGAGATATTTATACGGCCATTCTGAGGGAAGACGGTTCGTATGGAAATATATCGAACCTCGGTCCAAAGATTAATACTGAATTCAACGAGGATTCGCCTTTCATGTATTCAAACGGATCCTCTTTTTACTTCGCCTCTGAATCGCATGGGTCAATGGGTGGCTATGATATGTTTTATGTAAAATATGACAGCGCTGCTAAAGATTGGCAAGAGGTAATAAACCTTGGTTATCCTATCAACACAACAGATGACGATCGCTTCTACTACATCACAAAAGATGGGGATTGGGGATATTTTTCTTCTGCTCGTGCAAGTGGTGAAAACTTACATGATATATATCGAATTCAGCCAGGCACTTTCGAACGACTTAATGTCTTAGTCTTACTTGTTGGAACTGTCTACATAGATGACATTCCAAGTTCTGCCATTGCCAAAATCATGGATTTCAAAACCGGAGATGTCTTAGCCACTTTAGTTGCGGACAGTGTAACTGGTGAATTTGTTTATTCACTTCTACCTGGACATAAGTACAAAATCAGTCTTTTAGCAGATGGTTTCCCACCAAAAGTTGAAATAGTTGATGTTCCGCCAATGAAAGAAGGCGTTTTACGTATCGAACACAGATTTGACTTCTACACGAACGGATATGTTTCTGGTAAAGGAATTCAAAAACAATTAGACTCTTTAGCTATTCCTGTTGAACCTGTTGATGCCGTTTGTGATGTCGATCCAGATCGCGAGGATTTGACGGACGAAGAAATTGCTTCTGGATGTTATTTCCGCGTTCAAGTGGGTGCATATCGCAATCCTGGAAACTTCAAGTATGACTTCTTGAGAAGCGTTGGCGAGGTTGAGATTAAGGGTTACGATGACGGAATTACCCGATTCTTGATGGGTCCAAAATTCACCAAACGATCTGAGGCTGATAAACTTCGTATGAAGTGCATCGCGGCAGGAGAATGGGATGCTTGGATTACTGTAAGGAGGTAATAAACCCAGTTATCAATTCACCCGCATCGCGGACTCCACTTGACTCGCTTGCATAGGTTTTTGAATAAAACCTCTAACGCATGGATATTTCGCAGCCATATCTCTATCCTCAATTCGAGTGGAAGAAGTCATAATGATTACTGATATGGTGTGAAGCTTAGGTTTTATAGCTTCTGAATTGACCATTTGCTCAAGAAACTCAAACCCGTTCATTTTTGGCATATTGATGTCAAGGAAAATGAGGAAGTCATCACTGAGAAAGTCATCCGAAACCAAATACGAGAGTATGGATTCGCCCGAATCAAATTGGACAACATCAATACTCTCGTCCAATCTTTCGACTATACGATTGCATATCAAACGATCGAATTTATTATCGTCAACTATAGCGCACATATCCCACATTAATCCGTCCCTAATATAGTCCGAAATAATAAAAAGGTTACGTAATAAATGGGATTAAACGTTGTATTTATTTTCCTTAATCACACTATCAGCAACTAATCTTCTGAGTTCTTTGGCATTAACGGGTTCAGACTTTGTAAATCTTTTGACACCCATCAACATCATTCGGAGCTCATCGCCTTCAGCAAAGGACAAGATTGCCTCTTTCCCCGCCTTGTTGACCCGATCGGCTGCATCGTGAAGATATACCTGAACCATAGCCTTATAGACTTCCTGACCATCTTCCCCATTGGCAAGGATTCGCTTGTGTACACGCAGGAGAATCGACTCACATGTATACGTATCAATCGCCATATCAGCGATATTCATCAAAACTTCCTGCTCCTTTGGCAAATCCATCATAAGCTTTTGAGCAGCGGCACCAGCCACCATCAACACAGCTTTCTTGAAGTTCGCAATAAGTTTATGTTCAGCACCAAATAGTTCATTGTCGTTGTCTCCAAAATCAGGAATACTCAACAGCTCATCTTGAACTGATTTTGCAGCGCCCATCAAATCGAGCTCTCCATTCATCGCCTTTTTAAGAATCATATCGACTGTTAACATTCGATTGATCTCGTTCGTTCCCTCAAAAATTCGATTGATTCGGCTGTCTCTATACGCTTTCTCTACAATGGTTTCTGCGCTGTAACCCATTCCACCGTGTATCTGAACACCTTCGTCAGTTACGTAATCAAGTACCTCAGAACCTAACACTTTCATCATAGCACATTCAGCAGCGTATTCTTCAATACCCTTCAGTGTTGCTTCACTTTTATCCATGCCCTCAGCAGCTAAACCATGAATTCGATCTTGAATGTTTTGACTGATTCGATAAACGGCACTTTCCAATGCATACGTTCTCATCGCCATTTCGCCAATTTTATATTTAATCGCTCCATACTTTGAAATAGGACGGCCAAACTGGTTTCTTTCATTGGCGTATTTTACGCTAACGGTCACCACTTCTTTCGCTGCTCCAAGTGTTGCTGCGGCCAGTTTAATTCGTCCCACATTCAGAATGTTTAAGGCGATTTTAAAGCCATTTTGACGATCGCTTAACTGATTACCATCAGGCACTACAACATCGTTAAAAAAGACTTGACGTGTGGATGAGCCCTTGATGCCCATCTTCTTTTCCTCAGGGTTTAATGATAATCCTTCTGCGCCCTTTTGAACAATAAATGCACTTAGATTTTTATCATCATCAATTTTAGCGAAGACCGTGTATAAGTTAGCAAATCCGCCATTCGTAATCCACATTTTCTGGCCGTTCAATTTCCAGTTAGCACCTTCTTTAACCGCCTTTGTCTTACCCGAATTTGCATCCGAACCAGCACTAGGCTCTGTTAAACAATAGCAACCTAACCACTCTCCTGAACCTAGCTTTGGTATGTATTTCTGTTTTTGCTCTTCGCTTCCATAATACAGAATTGGAAGTGTACCTATTCCTGTGTGAGCGGAAATTGCAACGCTAAAAGAATGACCACCACCGACAGCTTCGGCCGCCAGCATGGAGGTTTTAAAGTCCATTCCCATGCCACCATATTCCGTTGGAATTGAAATGGAAAGAATCCCCAATTCACCCGCCTTTTTCAACAAGCTCGGCATGAGCGTTGGATCTTCCATGGAATCAATCTTATCAACTAAAGGCAACACCTCCTGAGCTAAAAAATCACGGCAGGTTTGCGCAATCATTTTTTCTTCCTCACCCCACTCTTCCGGTGTGAACACCTCTTCAGGACTTGTTTTTCTTATCAGGAATTCTCCCCCTTTTATTGCACTCATAATTTTGTTTTTTATGCACTTTGATCAAGCTTCCTTGAATCTTTGTGCTGATTTGACCACTTATTTTATTACATCATTTCGAATATACCAGCTGCACCTTGTCCTGTACCAACACACATGGTGACCATACCGTACTTCTGATTCCTTCGTTTTAATTCGCTAAACATTTGCACGCTTAGTTTGGCTCCGGTACAACCCAGTGGATGACCAATGGAAATGGCGCCTCCGTTTACATTAACTATGTCTTGGTTTAGACCCAGTTTTCGCATCACCGCCAATGACTGAGAGGCAAATGCTTCGTTTAATTCGATTAAATCGATGTCTTCTTGACGCATACCTGCAAGTTTTAATGCCTTCGGTATTGCCTCTACGGGACCTATCCCCATTATTCTTGGAGGTACACCAGCTACTGCATATGACTTCAACTGTGCGATGGGTTCCACATTCAATTCTTTCAACATTCTTTCAGACACGATCATAACAAAAGCTGCTCCATCACTAGTTTGTGAAGCATTACCAGCCGTCACCGAACCTTTGGCATCAAACACCGGACGTAGTCGAGCAAGTTTGGACATTTCTGTATCTGGTCGAGGACCTTCATCCGTATCGAAGATGTACTTCTTCGATTGCTTTTTGTCGTCCTTGACAAAAATTTCTTCCACTTCTATAGGAACAATTTCATCTTTAAAAGCACCAGCTTTAATCGCTGCTATCGCTTTCATATGCGATTGATATGCAAACGCATCTTGATCTTCTCGGCTAACATTATATTCTCTGGCAACAGCTTCAGCTGTCAAACCCATGCCCCAATAATAGTCGTGATTGGCATGAGCCACAGGAGCATTTGGCACAATGCGCCATCCACCAAACGGAATGGGACTCATTGTTTCAACTCCACCAGCGATGATAATATCAGCCAATCCAGCATGGATTTTAGCAGATGCAATTGCTATTGTTTCCAGTCCAGATGAACAGTAACGATTTACCGTCATTCCAGGCACTTTATCTGTATCGAGGCTCATAAGCGAAATCATGCGCCCCACATTTAAACCTTGCTCGGCTTCAGGGGTGGCATTTCCTACAATGACATCGTCTATTCGGTCTCTATCCAAATCTGGAAAGTCTGCGAGCATGCCTTTTATCACTGCTGCTGCTAAATCATCTGGCCGAGTAAAGCGTAGTTTACCTCTTGGTGCTTTTCCTACGGCCGACCTTTTTCCTGCTATTATATATGCGTTCATAATTTTAGTTTCTTAATACTTTTCCATACTTAACCATGCTTTGAAGTCGCTCCAGGGTTGGACGAGTAGCACACAATTCTAAAAATGCTTTTCGTTCTAGGTCGAGCAAATACTTTTCTGACACTTCCTGCGGATAGCTTAAATCGCCTCCACAAAGCACCCATCCAAGTTTTTCGCTAATTACCCGATCATGTTCGCTCATGTAGTTTCCTGACGCCATGGTTTCAGCTCCAACATAAACCAACCCTAGTCCTTCATTGCCCAGCACCTGAATGTCATGTCTTTCTTTTGGCCTTGTATATCCCTTTTCCGCCAAGTCCAATGCCGCGCGTTTCGATCGGGTTAGTTGAAGTTCCCGACTTACTACTACTTCATCAATCCCCTGTCTTAAATACCCCAATTCAAAGGCTTCATAAGCGGAAGTTGAAACCTTGGCTTGCGCAATGGTCATCAACCGATTTCGAAACTGGTTTGATCTGATGTCGCCTTCCCTTAGTTCGTCTGACAATCGCAAAGCAAACTCCTTTGTTCCGCCTCCACCAGGAATCACTCCGACTCCAAACTCAACCAATCCCATGTAAAGCTCAGCATTCGCAACCACCTTGTCGGCATGCATACTTAGTTCACATGCTCCACCGAGGGCTAGGTTGTGTGGGGCGCTGACAACGGGAATACTGGAATAACGCATTCGCATCATAGTTTGTTGAAACTGTCGAATGGCAAAATCCAGCTCGTCATATTCTTGTTCAGCCGCCATCATAAAGATCATTCCGACATTGGCTCCAGCACTGAAGTTTCCACCTTCATTGTAAACTACCATTCCTTCGTAGTCCGACTCAGCCATATCAATGGCCTTACTCAAGCCTTGAAGTACATCGCCTCCAATGGTGTTCATTTTTGTATGGAATTCGACATTTAAAATGCCATCGCCCAAATCTGTTATGGTCGTTCCTGAATTCTTCCAAAGCACATTTTGATGCTTAGCTATCATCAAACTCACCATTCCATCTTGACCAGGAATATCTATATATGAAGCCGTTTTTTGATCCCAAAACTGCCGTTTACCATCGTGTATTCTATAGAAGCTTTCCGCTCCTGAATCAACCATGGTTTTAATCCAATTCGCTGGCACCAAACCTTGATTTTCAATTTCAGCTAATCCTCCCTTCACACCGATGGCGTCCCAAGCTTCAAACGGACCAATTTCATATCCGAATCCAGCTTTCATAGCATCGTCCAGTCGATATACTTCATCGCTTATTTCTGGAACTCTATGACTGACATAAGCGAAGAGCGAAGAAAAATGAGCTCTGTAAAAGTCCCCGGCTCTATCTTTAAATCCAAATAAAAATTTTAGGCGAGATCCTAGATCATCAATGGATTTTGATGCCTCTAGTGATGCAAACTTTGGCTTGGATCGAGGTCCGTAATCCATGCTGTTTATATCCAGCACAAGAATTTCTCGTTTACCTTCCGGTGTTTTCGTTTTCTTAAAAAACCCTTGCTTCGTTTTATCACCGAGCATTTTACCATCGACCATTTTTTGGATGTAGTCGGGAATCTGAAACAGGTCTGCCATTTCATCGTTTGGAACGTTGTTTTTCACACCGTTCGAAACGTGAACTAATGTATCAAGGCCAACAACATCTGTTGTTCGAAATGTTGCTGATTTAGGCCGTCCAATAACCGGACCTGTTAGTCGATCTATTTCATCAACCGTATATCCTTTTTCTTTCACATGATGAAACATCCACATGATGCTAAACACGCCCACTCTATTGGCGATAAACGCGGGAGTGTCTTTACACCAAACAGTGGTCTTTCCTAAATATCTTTTACCATAATCCATCAGGAAGTCAAGCACGACAACATCCGTATTCGGGCCAGGAATTATTTCAAGCAACTTCAAGTATCGCGGTGGATTAAAAAAGTGGGTTCCACAAAAATGCTTTTGGAAGTCTTCACTTCTACCTTCGCTCATCAAATGGATAGGAATTCCCGAAGTATTGGATGTGATTAAGGTACCAGGCTTTCGGAATTTCTCAACTCGTTCGAAAAGGCTTTGCTTAATATCCAACCGTTCTATGATTACTTCAATCACCCAGTCACAATCGGATATTTTTTGTAAATCATCATCAAAATTTCCTGTTTCAATTAGCTTGGCAAACGACTTTTTATAGATAGGTGATGGACTACTCTTTAATGCTGTTTGCAGGCTGTCGTTTACAATTCTGTTTCGAACCATGGGATGATCCAGTGTTAAACCCTTTGCTTGCTCTTGCTCATTGGGCTCACGTGGCACAATATCAAGCAACAAGACTTGCACACCGACATTGGCAAAGTGACACGCAATCCGCGAACCCATAATTCCAGAGCCCAAAACGGCTACTTTATTAATTCTTCTTTTTGTCATATTTTTTTCTTCGTTGAATGAACATCAATGATGTCCATGACTTTTACAAATTCTTTAAATCGTTCAGCACCAATTTCTTCCAATAACTTCTGATTAAAGCTTACAACCGTTTCTCTCGAAATCGCCCGCAATCGATGTCCTTCATCCGTCAGCAATATACGCGTAACTCGACCATCAGACGCATCGGACCTTTTCACTATCCATCCTTTCCCTTCTATCGCTTTCAATGTTCGACTTAAGCTAGTAGGCTCCATTCCCATCATTGGCCCAAGTTGCGTTGAAGGCGTTCCTTTTTTAGGATCAATGTTTAAAAGTATGAATCCAATCGATTGAGTGAGCCCGTATGGTGCAGCAATTTGGTTGTACATCTTGGAAACCTTTAACCAAGTTTTCCTCAAATAATAATCTACCGTATCCTCTGACTTCATAATATGAGAATCGAAAGTAAAATATTTATTATGCGTGCATAATTTTTTTCGGATTTATTTTTCCGTCAATCTTCGCGATAGTTAAGCAAGAAAGGTAAACCATTCCTCCTCTTAATTGTTCCATTCATCCAATCACGGTGCTTTGATTGACCACGAAAGGTACATTTGCCCGCCAATAAAAACTACGGATGAGACTAATCGTAACGTTGCTATTTTCTATTTTATTCATCGGTGCGGGAATCGCTCAGAACAAGGTAACCATAAGTGGTTACGTCAAAGACCTTGAAACGGGTGAAGGCATGATAGCAGCTACGGTATTGATTAAAGAATTAAATGCCGGAACCGTGACGAATGAATATGGGTTTTACTCCCTATCCGTTGACCCCGGCACGTATACGGTAGAGTGGAGTTTCATAGGATTCGAAACGGTTTCTGAAACGATTCAACTGACAAGTAACCTAACCAGAAACACCGAAATCGGTTTTTCGCAAGCCATGTTGGAAGAGGTGGTCGTAACGGGGGAGCGCGAAGACGAAGCGCTAACAAGCGTTGAAATGAGTGTTGAAAAACTTGACATCGCTCAGGTAAAAAAAATACCTCAGTTGCTTGGGGAAGCGGACATCATCCGCTCTATTCAACTTTTACCTGGAGTTACGACAGTGGGTGAAGGAGCCACAGGCTTTAATGTTCGCGGTGGAAACATTGATCAAAACCTCATCCTCTTGGATGAAAGTCCCGTATTTAGTTCAAGCCATCTTTTTGGATTTTTCTCTGTTTTTAATGCCGATGCCATCAAAGATGCCAAGCTATATAAAGGCGGAATCCCTTCCAAATACGGTGGTCGGCTTTCCTCCGTATTAGACATTCGTCAAAAAGAGGGCAATCAGAAAAAATATAGCGCTACCGGTGGACTAGGTTTACTTTTCAGCAGATTGACATTGGAAGGGCCTATCGTCAAGGACAAAGCGAGCTTTATCGTGTCGGGTCGAAGAAGCTACTTCGACATCTTTTTCCCTTTTGCCCCAGACGAGACCATCAAGGACAGCAGGTTATATTTCTATGATCTAAACGGAAAAGTGAACTGGACTATAAATGACAAAAACCGTGTTTTTGTGGCCGGTTATTTTGGAGACGATGTGTTTGATTTAGATGGATTATTCAGAACTCGCTGGGGAAACCGAACGGCAACCCTTCGATGGAATCATTTGTTTTCAGAAAAGCTATTCTCGAATTTCTCGGCTATTTATAGTAAATACAGCTATTCCCTCGGTTTTGAGCAAGATGCCTTTGGACTAGAGTGGAAAGCCGACATTGAAAACATAAGCGGAAAGGCAGATTTCACCTACTTCGCAAATCCAAACAACAAAGTCGAGTTCGGTTTTCAAAACACATACTATTATTTCAGCCCTGGAGCGGCCGAAGCCTACTTTGAAACAGGCGATGTGCGCGACACCTTCAATTTTAAAGTGCGTTCAATTCCTGCTTTTGAATCGGCCCTTTATTTAAGCAATGAACAAAAAATTGGCACTCGATTGACACTTGCTTATGGTGTTCGATACAGCGGATTTGCTCAATTAGGCGCTGGACACGTATATAAATATCCAAATGACCAACCTATCGATCCTGATAACCCATCTCAAAATGTTACTCCTATTGATACGATTCAGTATGACGAATGGGATATTGTGAAATTCTACCACGGCATTGAACCTAGGTTTTCAGTGAACTTTCAAATTGATGAATTTTCATCTGTGAAAGGAAGTTACAATCGAATGCGCCAATACATCCATTTGATTTCAAACACCACCGCTGCTACTCCAGTAGATATTTACATGCCTGCAGGTGAATATATCAAGCCTGGACTTGTGGACCAGATCGGACTGGGTTATTTTAGAAACTTTCGGGCGAACACCTATGAGACATCGGTGGAGGTGTATTACAAATACTTTCAAGATTTGGTCGACTATAAAGACGAGGCAGAATTGCTTCTTAACAACACTTTGGAAACGGAATTGTACACTGGTGACGGACAAGCTTATGGATTGGAATTTCAGATTAAACGTAAGCGCGGTAAACTAACCGGATGGGTTAGTTATACTTTATCAAGGGTAGAGCGCTTTGTTGCGGAAATAAACAATGGCGATCCCTATCCAGCAAACTGGGACAAAACGCACGACATCAGTATTGTTGCTAGCTACGACATCACAAAGCGCATAAATTTCGCATCGAGCTTTGCTTATATGACAGGCCGACCTATCACCTATCCTGAAGCACGCGCGACTTTTGGCGGAGTCACCTACCCCATTTACAACAACAGAAATGGAGCGCGAACCCCCGCTTATCACCGTTTGGATGCAGCTATGAACTTTAACCTAGTGAATCCTGAAAAGAAAAATTATTCCATCGATCTCGCTACGGGAGTTTACAATGTCTACGGACGAAAAAACCCTTATTCAATCTTTTTCCAACAGGATGAGGATAATCCGGAAATCACAAAGGCATTCCGCCTTTCCATTTACGCTATTCCGATTCCTTACTTAACCATCAATTTCAAATTTTAAGTCATGAAGCATTTAACCTACATCGCTTTGTTTGTTGGGCTCTGCTGCTTAACTATCGGTTGCCAAGAGGAAATTGACCTCGACTTACCTCCTACTGACCCTGAATTGGTTATTGAAGGATACCTAACCCAACGAGATTATTACATACCTGATTCAGACTTGGATTGTTTTGGTCAGACCATTATTCCACTTTCCGACATTAAGCTCGCTGTTGCACTTGTTGATGCCTTCATTAACATTGACTCGATCGAGGCGGAAACGGACTACTTTCCCTTCAACAAGGTGCGATTAACAACCACAGCCGATTATTTCTCCAACTCAGCTCCGCCACCAGTAAGCAATGCTTCAGTGGTTCTGTACGAAGATGGAGTTGCTGTGGAAACCTTAGAGGAAGATCAAGATAGCCCAGGCACCTATCGTTTTACTTACTACCCAATAGTTGGAGCAACCTACCATTTAGAGATTCAGGCATTAGGAAGTTTTTATGAAACCAAACCTGAAGTCTATCATGATGTTCCGCCTTTATTATCTGTCACGGCCAATTATGGTCCAAACTTCATCCAAGACTCTTGCGCCTATTATTTAGGTGTTCAAACCTTTGAAAAACCGGGTTCAGGGGATTTTTATCGATGGATGTTCTATGTAAACAACAAATACGATTCGCGACCAAACTTCATTGCAACAGCCAATGACGATGGTATTGATGGGTTTTGCCTCTTTGGGTTGGATGTTTATGGGGATGAACTTGAATTAGGCGATACGGTGACTGTTTTTCAGATGCGTTCTACCGAAGCTTACTTCAATTTCGTTAATACGGTACGCAGTCAGACCGCCTTTGTAGGAGGCCCTTTCGATGGCCCTCCAGCTCCAATAACAGGAAACTTAATGAATCTGACAACAAACAAGGCCGCATACGGGTTCTTTGGTGTTGGGGGCATTTCGGCAAATGCAGTAGCCGTTCCTGATACAATTCCTAGCGTCACTTGCCCTTAATGATAGGTTGATCCAATACGGTTTTCTTCGATCATCTTGAATTACATTTGTGCTTCGTGAAATCCACAGTTAACCATAGTAATTCAACACCACTCACTGCCCCCTGTGCAATGATGGAATTGAACTGGGCTATTTTGCCTTTAGATTGCAAAAAAAAGTGCTGCAAGCGATACAAGAAAAAAGGCAAAAAAGCTTGTAAAGACTGCCCCAAAGAGTTTTAGGCTCACTCAATTTTCAAAACGGTAATTAGACATCATTGTATTTTTTAATCGGAAGTGCATTCGATTGAAAATTCAATCTACTTTGGTTTAAAATATTACCACTATGTGTCGTCTAGTTGCCTACATGGGTCGCCCCATTTTAATGGAAAAACTGCTGATCGAACCGAAGAATTCGTTGATCAACCAAAGTTTTAATGCGAAGGAAATCGAAGAACCGCTGAACGGAGATGGTTTTGGCGTGGGGTGGTACAACAACATTTTAAGTGATATTCCTGCATCTTTTAAGTCCATCACACCCGCTTGGAACAATCAAAATCTAAAATCAATTGCTCCGCTCGTAAAATCAACTTGTTTTATGGCGCATGTGAGGGCGGCCACCGTAGGCGTGTTGGCAGAAACGAATTGCCACCCGTTTAACTACAAGCAGTTTCTAATGATGCACAACGGTGATGCGCCCGAATTCAAGCGACTGAAGCGTAGCATTATGAATGAATTGAGCGAGGAAATGTTCAATTGGATTCAAGGACAAACCGACACGGAACACCTTTTTGCACTCTTCCTAAACGAACTAAACAAACGATTGGAGAACGAAGCACTCACTGCCGATTTAATGGCAGACGCGATGCAATCGATGATCAATACTCTTGAACGCATTATAAAAGAGCAAGGCATTGAAGAAAGTGCCTACCTGAATATGGTAGTCACAGACGGTGAGCGCATGGTAGGCCTCCGATATACATCACACAAAACGGATGAACCGCTCTCACTCTACTACAGCGAGGGCTCCCGCTATGAATGTATCGATGGCGTCTGCCATATGATTCCATCTGAAGGTGAAAATCGATCGATGATGATTGTGTCAGAAAAACTGACCGAATTCGGAGAAGATTGGCGACCGATTCCTACGAATACCATGATCATGTTCTACAAAGATTTCAGTGTAAATTTCAGGAAGGTTGTAACAAACTAGCCTGCCAATTCCTGAAGCTGAACCAAGCGCTGGTACATTCCAACTTCTTCCATCAATTGGTCATGTGTTCCCATTTGAATGATCTCGCCTTTTTCCAGTACAATAATTCGATCGGCATGCGTTACCGTGCTCAATCTATGCGCAATGACAAAAGAAGTCCTGCCTTTCATGATTTTGGCAAGCGCATCCTGCACAAGCCGTTCGCTCTCCGTATCTAATGCCGAAGTAGCTTCGTCCAAAATTAGAATTGGCGGATTTTTGAGAATGGCTCGCGCAATGCTCAACCGCTGTTTTTGACCCCCGCTCAGCTTATTACCCGATTCACCAACGATGGTGTCTAGGCCTTCAGGCAAGGACATGACAAATCCATGTGCGTTTGCCGCGTGTAGCGCTTCGATCATTTCTTGATCAGTAGCGTCAGGTTTCCCAACGAGCAGGTTATTTCGAATGGAATCGTTAAACAGTACGCTCTGCTGACTTACAATTCCAAATAAGTGTCGGTATTGTTTTACGTTGAACTGATCGATGGGTGTTCCGTCTAATTTGAGTGAACCTTCAACCACATCGTAGAAACGTGGAAGCAAGTCGACCAGAGTTGATTTTCCACCGCCCGAGGGACCTACAATGGCAATGGCCTCACCCTTTTTGACCGTCAGATTTATATTTTTCAGTACATGCGCTTCCTCGTAAGAAAAACCGACCGATTGGAATTCTATTTCCGATTCAAACCCACTGACATTCAAAGCGTTTTCAACCTCCAACACCTGCTCATCTGCTGAAAGCACCTCGTTGATACGTTCGGAAGCCGCAATACCACGCTGAACACGGGTAAATGCCTCTGTTAACGCGCGAGCTGGAGATATCATTTGAGAAAAAATAGCAATGTAAAGAATGAAGGATTCTCCCGCAAGCATCCGACCTTCTAGCACCAAATTACCACCAAACCAAAGGATCATGGCAATGGTGATTGCCGATAAGGTTTCATTGATGGGGGAAGCCAAATATTGCTTGCGATACAACTTTACCATCAAGCGGAAATAGCTGTTATTCAACCGTTCAAATCGCTGATGAAACTGGCCCTCTGCGCCAAATCCTTTCACGATTCTGATGCCGCCCACCGTTTCTTCTAAGGTAGATACAACGTGACCTAACTCATTTTGACCTTTACGGGCAGTCTTCTTAAGCGACTTCCCAATCTTTCCAATGACAAACCCCGAAATTGGTAAGACTAGAACCACAAATAAGGTTAGTTGCCAACTGATAACGACCAGCGTTCCGAAGAAGAAAAGGATAAGGACGGGGTTTTTGAAAACTGCTTCCAAGGCACCCATGACCGACCATTCCACTTCTGAAACATCGTTGGTAAACCTTGAGTAAATGTTGCCCTTTCGTTCATCGGTGTAATAGGCCATGGGCAGTCTCAGTAGCTTTGAATAGATGTTTTCGCGCACATCTCGCACCACAGCATTTCGCAAATACGCCATTTGATGCTGCGCAAGAAAGCGAAACAGATTTCGGATGAGAAAGAGAATGACAATGATGAAACAAAAAACCATCAAGGCATTTTTGGGTCCTTCGTTAAAAATGTAAAGGTCAAACCAATGGTTGAGCTCATTCATCATACCGTCACCCACTTTGCTCTCAACTATCTCTTCCTTGCTATCGCCAACACGGTCGAATAGAATTTTCAAAAAAGGAATGATGGCCGAAAATGAAACCACCGAAAAGGCAGCATTCAGCAGATTGTACAATAAGTTGAGTACAACCCGTCCTTTATAAGGACTTAAATGATTGAGTATTTGTAAAAAGTTTTTCAAGCTCCCAAAGATGCGATGCCCGTGTAATTTTGCGGTGTTATGCGCTTTAACTCAACCTTCACGGCTTCGCTGACACCTAATCCGTCAATGAATTGCGCCAAAGATTCGGCCGTGACTTTCGAATTTTTTCGGGTCAACTCTTTCAACGCTTCATAGGGTTTTTCATAGCCCTCTCGCCTCAATATAGTCTGGATTGCCTCGGCACATACTTCCCAATGATTGTCCAACTCGGCTGCAATTTCGGCTTCGTTCAGTATGAGTTTTTCTAAACCTTTCTCTAAAGAAGCATATGCAATCAAGGTATGCGCGAAAGGCATTCCGATGTTCCTCAATACGGTGGAATCGGTTAAATCGCGTTGCAATCGACTCACGGGTAATTTGGCCGAAAGGTGTTCGAACATGGCGTTTGCGAAACCTAAATTTCCTTCTGCATTTTCAAAATCAATCGGATTCACTTTGTGTGGCATTGCAGATGACCCAACCTCTCCAGCCTTGATTTTCTGCTTGAAATAATCCATGGAAACATAGGTCCAAATATCTCGGCTTAAGTCAATGAGGATGGTGTTGATGCGTTTCCAGCAATCCATCAATGCGGCTAAATGGTCATAGTGTTCTATTTGTGTCGTGGTTTGCGATCTGTATAATCCTAGCACTTGATTCACAAACTCGTTGCTAAAGGCAATCCAATCCTGGTTTGGGTAGGCCACATGGTGGGCATTAAAATTTCCAGTAGCACCGCCAAATTTGGCTGCAAAAGGCACATGGCTTAACTGCAACAGCTGTTGGTCTAAACGTTCAACAAAGACTTGTATTTCCTTACCCAGACGCGTTGGAGAAGCAGGTTGACCATGCGTTCGCGCCAACATGGAAATCTTATCCCAATCTTTTGCTTTTTGTCGAAGCACTTCAAGAACCGTCATCAATCGCGGCAACATGACTTCCATTTGAGCCTCCTTGATGCTAAGAGGAACAGCCGTATTGTTAATGTCTTGGCTGGTTAATCCAAAGTGGACAAATTCCAGTAGATCGTTTCGGCCGATGTTCTCCAATTGCGCTTTTACAAAATATTCCACAGCTTTCACATCATGGTTGGTCGTGCGCTCGATGGTTTTTATTTGTTCCGCATCTTGAAGGGTGAAATCCATGTACAAGCCACGCAGTTTGTAGGCCTCATCTTCCGTTAAAGGTGAAATGTTCTTCAGCTCTTGGTTGGATAGCAGTATCAGGTATTCTATTTCAACCCGAACGCGGTATTTGAATAAAGCGAATTCGGAAAAGAATTCCACCAAAGGTTCAGAATGGCGGGCATATCGACCATCAACTGGAGAAACGGACGCGAGGGCTTTACGGGACATTGCTTAAATTTTGAAGGTTGCAAAAGTAGCGGATTGTAATTGCCACCAATGGGTTGGCACCTCTATATGAAAGTCAGCACCTAGAAAAAGCGGTTTCCGCGACATCCATCACACAAGACTTAAATCCTAAAATGCACATTTGCACCCATGATTGAAGTGATCGGTTACCTGCTTGCTGTACTTATTGGCGTCTCCCTTGGACTGATAGGTGGAGGCGGGTCTACATTGGCTGTTCCGGTTTTAGTCTATTTGGTAGGCATACCGCCTGTTCTGGCTACGGCTTACTCGCTCTTCATCGTGGGTATTTCAAGCTTTGTTGGAAGCATGCGCTACACTTCTAAAGGCATGGTTGACTACAAAACCGTAGCGTTGTTTGGCACCCCGAGCGTAATCGCTGTTTTCTTGACACGAAAATTTTTGGTTCCGGCCATTCCAGAAGAAATTGCTCAGTTTGGAAATCTTGAGGTTTCCAAAGACATGCTACTCATGATCCTGTTTGCCTTGCTCATGGTCTTTGCATCCTACAGTATGATAAAACCATCAAAAAATGAGGCTAAGAGCAAAAAAGTCTCGAACCTAAAACTGGCTTTTATAGTCATGGCTGAAGGTTTAGTTGTTGGCGTACTTACCGGACTGGTTGGCGCTGGAGGCGGTTTTCTTATCATTCCTGCACTCGTTCTTTTTGCTGGCCTTCCTATGAAACGCGCCATAGGCACTTCGCTTCTCATCATTTCAGTAAAATCAACGCTCGGTTTCCTAGGAGATGTGAGCAACTACGACATCGATTGGATCTTTTTAGTCGCTTTTACCCTACTCGCCATAGGTGGGATTTTCATAGGCAGCTCACTTGCCACTCGAATAGATGGCAAAAAGCTGAAAGTCGGATTTGGCTGGTTTATCCTCATCATGGGTGCGGCCATTCTGGGCACAGAACTACTGTTCTAACCAACCTTTTTTGGTTTCCTGACCATAATCTTTTGCCATTGTAACCGATGTCACCGTGGGTGAATTTCCCCTAACCGACCTTTGCTCCAGATTATTTAAAAACAGAAAAACATGGAAATCAAACAGCTTTATACCGGATGTTTAGCCGAAGCGGCTTATTACATCGAATCAAATGGTGAAGCGGCTATTATTGATCCACTTCGAGAGGTAGATCAATACATCGAAATGGCAGCTTCAAGAGGCGCTACTATTAAGTATGTTTTGGAAACGCATTTTCATGCGGATTTTGTCTCCGGTCATTTGGACCTAGCGAAGAAGACCGGAGCCAAAATCGTGTATGGACCAACAGCGTCAGCCAATTTCGACTTTCACGTAGCCACCGATGGCGAAGAATTGCCTCTAGGAAAAATGACCATAAAAGTGTTGCACACACCTGGTCACACGATGGAGTCTGCATCTTACCTCTTACTGGATGAAAGCAAGACGCCTCACAGCATTTATACAGGTGACACGCTCTTTATTGGAGACGTGGGACGTCCTGATTTGGCCGTAAAAACGGACCTTTCTCAAGAAGATTTAGCAAGTCACCTTTTTGATTCATTGCGCAATAAAATCATGCCGCTACCCGATCATGTAATGGTTTATCCCGGTCATGGTCAAGGAAGCGCCTGTGGCAAAAACATGAGCAAAGAAACCTTTGACACACTAGGCAATCAAAAGAAAACAAACTATGCCTTACGGGCCGACATGACTCGCGAGGAATTTATACAAGCCGTACTGACTGGATTAGTATCTCCGCCTCAATATTTTCCAAAAAATGCAGCGATGAACAAACAAGGTTATCGCTCCTTTGAGGAGGTTCGAGAAGCTGGATTGCGCAAATTATCAGTCGATCAGTTTGAAAACGAAATGAAGGTAGAAAACACGATTGTGTTGGATACGCGGCATGAAAGCGAATTCACAAAAGGATTTATACCGAGCTCTGTTTTCATTGGAATCGATGGCACCTTTGCCCCTTGGGTCGGTGTTTTGATTGAAGATTTAAACAGCCGAATTCTGGTGGTTGCTGACGATGGCCGTGAAGAAGAAGTTATTACACGGCTTGCGCGCGTTGGTTATGACAATCCAATTGGTGTTTTGGACGGTGGGTTTAATGCATGGGAAAACGCTGGAAAACCAACGGATGCCATTCGCAATATTTCTCCCGAAGACTTTGCCAATGGCTATTTAGGATACACGGGAATCGAAACGCTTGATGTCAGAAAGGCTTCTGAATTTGAGTCGCAACACATTGATGGTGCCAAAAACCTCCCGTTAGACTTCCTACTAAATACGGTCGAGCAACTCGACAAGGGGAAAAACTACATGGTACACTGCGCTGGCGGATATCGGTCTGTGGCTGCAGCATCCATCATGAAAAAACACGGTATATCGAGCGTAACCAATGTGTTGGGTGGATTCAAAGCCATCGAACAATTAGGAAAGCTCCCAATTACAGAATTTCACGAACAAGTGACAATGCTTTAGTGGTGTGTTGGTGATAATAATCCCGAGGCAGTCTTGCCTTGGGATTATTGCTTTCATCGCAAGCTTGATCCAGATTTTCGATTAAAAAAACGATAACATTGTAAACCGATTTCCAAACAACATAGACTATGAAAATATTAGCCTCCTTTCTCTTCTCAACCCTCCTACTTTCTTGCACCGCACAAACTGATTCTAAAGGTGGCACGTTTAAGGACGTTTCCAGCGAAGAAGCAAAAAACCTGATGGCAGCCGACCACAACCTACAAATTGTTGACGTACGTCAAAATGCGGAAGTGGCTCGCGGAATGATTACAGGAGCCGTACAAATGGATATTTCTAAACCTGCATTTGATAAGCAACTGGAAACACTCGATAAGGAAAAACCAGTATTGGTTTACTGCGCAGCGGGTGGAAGAAGCAAAACCGCCCAAGAAATCATGCAGGAGAAAGGATTTAAGATTGTTTACAACCTCCAACGAGGTTATGAGCAATGGGAAGAATAAACCAATCGAATGAACACCGAAATCAAGGAACTACTTCACGACCGCTTTCCCGCATTTGAATCTGAGTTAATCGATATTCTATCCGAAATTGGTTCGCTTAAAACCTTTCAAGAAGGTGACGAACTCATGCGGACTGGCCAATACATTAAATCGACCATGCTCATTGTTGATGGCATGGTCAAGCTGTATCGTGAGGGTGAAGATGGAGGCGAATTTTTTGTTTACTACATCGAACCAGGGAACGCCTGTGCATTGAGCATGGTTTGCGCCTCGCAGCAAAAAACATCCGAAGTGATGGCGAAGGCCATGACAGACACTTCCGTCATCCTCGTACCCATCGACAAAATGGACGCGCTCATGTTGGAATATCGCTCGTGGTATTACTTCGTAATAGAGACCTATCGCACGCGATTTGAAGAGCTTTTAACGGTCATCGATGCCATTGCTTTCAAAGCTATGGACGAGCGTTTAGAGTTCTATTTAAAGAAACAAGCAGAAACACTTGACTCGAAAATTTTGTCCGTCACCCATCAAGACATTGCGGATGACTTAAGCACATCGCGTGAAGTCATTTCTCGCTTGCTCAAAAAGATGGAGCAAAAAGGCATGCTTGAGCTTCATCGCAATCAGATCGACTTACGATTACTTTTTGCTTAGAAATTAATAATGGCTAAGGCATTTCAAGCATACATCGCGTCTTTTCGCTTTCTAAAACAAAATGGATTGTTGTGGCTGCTTTGGTTTCCGCTGATTGTTACCGCTTTGGTTATTTATGGTGGGCTTTCGCTCACAAGTTGGGCTACTGACTTCCTGAGTATGGGACTCACCAACTGGATGGAGTCCATCGATTGGCTTAACGACCTAAGCGGCATAATTGGAAAAATCCTCTACGCCCTTCTCTGGATCATCCTTCGGATCATGTTGTATTTCATCATGACCTTTGTTGGCGGCTCCATCATACTCTTAATCATGTCGCCCTTACTAACGATAGTAAGTGAAAACGTTGCGACAGCAGTTGGCGCGAACGTGCCAGACTTTAAGATTTCCGTTTTCTTTCGAGACTTATGGCGAGCCATTAAACTTGCTTTAAAAAATGGCTTGATCCAATTGATCTTGACGATAGGGTGTTTTGCGCTTGGCTTTGTGCCCATAGCTGGATTTGCCGCTCCCTTTCTCATGTTCTTCATCAACGCCTATTTCTACGGCTTTAGTTTCATGGATTACTCGTTAGAGCGGATGCATATTTCAGCTTCGGAGAGCGGAAAATTTGTTTGGAGTAAAAAATGGAAGACGATTGGCATAGGAATGCCATTTACAGCTTGGATGCTCATACCTTTTTTCGGACCAATGACATCGGGCTTTATGGCCTTATTCGCCACGGTTTCTGCAACGCTAGCGCTTGAAAAACCAGTTACTGAAGCAGTGAAAACTGCCCCGTAATTTCTTTCACTTCGAGCTCCGATGTCTCAAAATTGATGACATAAGCATAGGTGCCTATCGGTGCTAGCTCGCCATTTGACATGTAGCCATTCCATGAAAAATCCATTTCACTCGATTCATACACAAGGTGGCCCCACCTATCCCAAATCTTGATATTGAATCGGTTTCCTTCGTTGAAGCCCTTTACGCCCCAAAAGTCATTATCGCCATCGCCATTCGGAGTGAAAGCTGTTGGAACATATAACTGTGTTATTGGATCAATGACGATGATATCGTGCGTAGAATCAGGACAATTATAAGTGTTCCACGTTGTCAAGCTTATCGCGTATTTCCCGTGTTTTTCATAGAAGTGCTGTGGAGCAAAATCTGAGCTCTTTGCACCGTCACCAAAATTCCATGACCAACGAATTCCTTGTTCTGAATTATTGCTGAATTCGACACTCGGGTCGAACATGGCAAAATCATCAAAATCATATGTGAATTTTGCTTTAGGCTTGGGAAACACTGTGATCAAATCTGTTTTCAACTTCGAAGCAGCACAACCTAGATCGGATGAAACGGACAGCTTCACTGAATACAACAATGGAGCTAAGGTGTCATTTGTTAGCCATTCTGAGGGGTTTCGCTCCGTTGATATGATTCTATCATTCACATACCATTGATAGCTCAATCCGCCCTCGTCAATTGCGCTTTGATTTTTAAACAAAACGTGCAAATCTGTGCACCCAATCGTTGGATCTACATCAAAATTAACTTTTGGTGTTTCTGGAATCAAAATGGAACCACGCACCGTATCCACACAACCTTTATTGGATGAAATAGCCAATTCGATGGGGAATTGACCGGGCCATTGATAACTATGTTCTGGGTTTTCTACCGTTGAAAAACTTCCATCACCAAAATCCCACAACCACTCTGATACCAGTCCGGCTGGAATGGTACTCAAGCTGGAAAACTTCGATGGAGCCAACTGGCATGCCGGCTCTCGTTCCAACAGCGCCTTAGGCGTGGGGAATATTTGAGCCACATTTTCAGAAAATGTAGTGCAACCATAATTTGACGTAGTAGTCAGTTTCACATGGAAGCTTTCAAAAGCTGAAGTTTGATATACAGGGTTTGTGTCGGATGAAAAGAAATTTCCATTCAACTGCCAATCCCAGCTAACAATCTGATCGCCCCCCGGAGTAACGTTTGCAATCACACTTTGGTCATAGAAGGGCAAAGGATCGCCTTGACAAACTTTATTCAAACAACCAAAAGCGGTATTCGGTGCGGGTAAGATTCTAACTTGATGGGAAATACTGTCTATGCAGCCATAATTGGAAATGACGACATGATCCACATCGTACAATCCCGGACCAGCATAGTCATGAATGGGCGACTGAGCGGCAGCATTGCTTCCATCTCCAAACTCCCAAAAGAATTGAGTGATAGATCCGCTTTGCGAAGTACTGTTTTCATTGAAAATCACGCCTAAGTTTTCGCAGGTAGAATCGGCATGGAAACTTGCAATAGGTAGATGATACACTTGGGTATTCTTGGTTTTCGCATCGACACATCCGCTATCGGAAGTCACGGTTAAGGTAACGAACTTGGAACCTGCCGTGGCATAAAGATGATCGGGCGAGGCTATTGAACTCGATTGACCATCTCCAAAAGTCCAGTTCCATTGTGTTATGTTTCCAAGCGCCACATCGCTGCTGTCAGCAAATGCATGAATCACATGAAGGCATTCATTTTCCACCGAAAACTCAGCGACTGGATTTGGATGGATAAACACCAACTTAACCATAGAGTCAATGCATCCAAGCGCGTCTTCCACTTTGAATTCAACTGCGTATTGACCAAAGGTGGAATATAGATGCGATGGATTTGAATTTGCGTATTCTGTAGTCCCATTGTTTGTTACATCCCAAGACCGGGCGATGATAGCTGCACTTCCTTCAATGGCATCATCCTGAAAAGTCACATAATTGCCATCACATACATTTTCGAAACTAAATTCAGGAATTGGATTTGGATGAACGACCACTTCCAAATTGGTATCGAGCACACAACCCGAATTGGTTGTCACGCTCAGCGTCACATTAAACGTATCGCCAATGTTATATAGGTGCCAAGGATTTGGCAAAGTAGATGTTGACCCATCTCCAAAGTTCCACAGATATGAACTGATATTCGACACGGGCATGGCCGTATAATGACTGAAAATGGTCGTATCTGACTGGCATACCGTATTAGCCGAAATCTCTACATCCGAAACGTATTGTAGATAAACCGAATCGAAGCTTGCGCAGTCTCCAAATCCAATGGTAGCGTAATATAAACCTTGCGAATCGAGTAAAATGGACTGTGTTGTTGCTCCTGTATTCCAAAGAAAGGAATCGCCCGAAACCAATGACGTGTATAGCGTGTCTTCACCCGGACAAAGCGTTATGGTATCTGGATGACTTGGCGTATATCCGATGTCCACATGAAATGGATTTGGCAAACCCCAACGGCAAACGCAGGTGGAAGGGCCGCTAATGGTAAGCCCAGAAATTTGAAAACTTGAGGCCGTGCCAGCTAGGTTTGGCGAATTGATTACACCCAGCGTTTGCTGACCGTATTTCGAAATGTAAATTTTACCATCAGGCGCTAGCGCAAGATAGCTGAGTCCTGAGCCGCCTAAATAAGTTTCTGTGGTGTTAGAAAAGTTATACTGATATACATTTTGACCGTATCCACTGGTGTAATAAACTTTAGTGCCATCAGGTGAAAAAGCCGATCCAAATCCATTGGTTGTTGTTCCAATTTTCACCCAAGTGCCCGTTTGGCCCGTATTGTTATTGAAGGGCGCAACATACATACCCTTGTTCTCTACGCTCATTCCAACCATGGTTCGATCTTCAGAGAAAACAATGTTTCCACGGGCATTTCCCCCAGTTATTCCTGTTGCAGAAACAACAGGTGTAGAACTTATGCCATTCGTATCAACCAAATAGGCCGCAACCGAGTCATTCACGCCTTTGCTTATCATAACCCAATAAGCGGGGCATAGCGTTCCGTGCGGTACCGTTCCACAACGTTCGGAACCAGAAGCGGCTAGAAAATTATTCTTTGAACCAACCGTCCCATTTGTTCCTTGTGAAATATCCGCTTCAGACCAATAGGTGTTGGTGATGTTATTGTGGAAAATGTAAAACTCATCAATGGACGCGCCTGGCTTTGGTAAAATCAAAGCCGATTCAATAGAAGATGCATTGGCAATCAACCCCGTTCCGTTAGCTAAGACATTGTGGGTTTGGCCGTTATAAACTGTTGTTCCGCTTGTATACGCAATAAAATCGCCTGTTACGGGATTGCTCCAAACAGCTGCTGCCTCTGAGGAATTGATGGATGTGTTGCACGAAACGGAAGGTGTCCCACTCGTGAAATCAATGTGGACATTCGTGCCAAAGGCCCAATGGTCAAAATAGTTCTGAGCGTCTAATTTGAATGCCAGCAAAAGCATAAGAAATAGGGGCAAAACCCGAAACATAACTCGAAACTTATTGGACTGATTCATAGACTCTTTAACAGAACGAATATGTCCTGAATTGGTTGTCTAAACTAGGATAAGTTAAGCGAAAGAAAAAACGCTGAACTTTTCTGGCGATATAAAGTCAATTACTCCCCTTTTGGAACACCGTTTTTGGTGTAGGGCTTCCATTGCTTATCCTTGATGCGCGTCTCCATCTCTCGCTCGAATGTGCGAAGTTCATCCGGACTATTCATTCGATTATACACCCAATGGTTGATGTTTTCAGACTGAACAATAGTGGTCGTTGAAGGCAAATCTGTCACGGGTGCATCATAAACATGATCCATTTTTGGGAATCCGTTCATCATGGCCAGTTTCTCGATTTGGATCAATTCGCTTTCTGAAAACTTAGTAGTGTAAAACCCTGTGTAATCAAAAAACTGCTTTCCTTCCATCAGCGCCCATCCGCTGGAGTATATGTTGACCGTGTAAGTCGGACATTGACCAAAACAGGGCGTTCGCTCTATCCTAAAAAACAAGGAATCAGGATATTTGGGTGCCGGACGTTCAGCTTTGGCTTCTTGCTTCACTTCTTGAGGTTTTGCCGCCACTTCTTTGCGATCTGAGTTTCCATCAGGAGCTTGGGTAGTTTTTTCAACTTTAATGTTCGTTTCTGTTGAATCTGTCGTCTTTTTTGAGTTTTTACAACTCACTGCAGACATGGCAAGCGCCATAACTGCGACCAACATCAATTTCATTGTTCTCATTTTTTCTTTGGATTTTGAAGTCCTCGATCTTTTGCCATTTTCTCTAACCGCGCTTGAAAACCAGATGTTTTCTTCGGTTTCTTTTTATTGGCTTGAATTTTTGCTCGGATGGCATCTTCATCGATAAACCATCTTTTTATGATGAATTGCTGCGCCATTGACATCACGTTGGCCATGAAATAATAGTAGCTCAAACCTGAACTGTAGTTATTAAAGAAGACCAACAGCATGACGGGCATCAAATAGATCATCATTTTCATCTGTGGCATTTGAGCGTTACCGCCTCCAGCCATGTCCATGTTGTACTTCGAATAAAAGAAGGTGGAAATAGCCATCAACACCGTGAACAAGCTAATGTGATCGCCATACATCGGAATGTCAAAAGGAAGCTGATAAATGGAGTCGTATGTGCTTAAATCTTTCGCCCAAAGGAAGCTTTGCTGCCTAAGTTCAATGCTGGCGGGGAAGAATCGAAACATAGCGTAGAGTATTGGCATTTGCAATACCATCGGAATGCAGCCCGCCATCGGATTCACTCCTGCTTGCCGATAGAGCGTCATGGTCGCTTGTTGTTTGGCAACAGCGTCCTTGTCCTTCATTTTTTCGTTGATCTCATCAATTTCGGGCTTTAAGGCCTTCATCCGAGCACTTGAAACGTAGTTCTTCCATGTCAATGGGAAAAGCAACAACTTGATCAATAGGGTCAATATCAAAATGATGATACCGTAACCGAGCCCGGTGTTTTCATCTAGGAAGTTAAATACAGGAATGACCAACCATCGGTTTACCCATCCAAAAATGGTCCAACCCAACTCGATTTGATCTTCAAGACCCAAATCCAAATCCGCTAGCGTTTGATAATGATTTGGACCTAAATAAAGCTTCATCGGGAAAGAAGGGTCGCGTTCATTCGCAAAATCCATGGTCAACTGCGCTCTAAAACCTTCGGTATACCTAGGGTCATCCAATTCAATGGTTTCGATCTGGGCGTTGTCCTTGCTAAATCCCTGCTCGGCAATAATGGTGGCGCTAAAAAATTGCTGCTTGAAGGAAATCCATTTTGTAGATGCTTCTAAATCTTCTGCCTCGAAACTAGTAGCTGAAATGTAATCCATTTCGCCATCCATATACTTGTAATAGATGGTAGTCACATCTTGCTCGGCCTTTCTGCTGCGCTCGTGAACGGGAGCATGTATTTGCCAATTCAATTGAAATTGATCTTCGCTCGCTCGAAGCAACGGATCCATATTAACCACCTGAATGTTGGCGTCAACCATATAGCTTTCACCTTCAGGTAGTGTATAAGTCAACTCAATGTACTGATCCTGTGCCTCGCCATACATTCTATAAACAGCCGAGTTGCTGCTCATGGCCGTTTCAACCGGTACGAAAAACAAATCGCGGCTGTTTAATTCCTGTGAATTGTTGATCCAAAAGGTGAAATCAAAAGAAGATGTTTCGTTATCGAATAGGTAAAGCGGCAGCGAATCGAAGGTGACGTAATTCAATAATTCGGCACTCACCGGAGCTGCACCCTTATTTGAAAGCGTCAAGCGCACGTAGTCGTTTTCCAATACGTGTAATACTTCTTCGCCTTCAGCTGCACTCGCAAAAGACCCAAACTGCTTTTTACGGGTGAGTCGCTCCAACGAATCACGAAGTGCCATTTCAATCGAATCAACCTCAACAGTTTCAACTGCACTGTCTTCTTCAGCCCTAAATGTTGCTAGCTCCTCTTCTACTTTCAGAGTCGCCTCTGCCTGAACCAATGCAATGCTGTCTTGGGCTTGTTGCTCCGCAGCTTGCTGTTCCGCATTTGGCTTCATCCAAAGGCTATAGCCAATTAAAATAGCCCCTATGAGCAGTAAACCTATAATCGTATTCCTATCCATTCCTTAGTTCTTCTTAATACCAACCGAAACCGAACTATAATCGCACGGTGTAAACGGGGCGCAAAGGTATTTTTTAACGGTTATTAATGACTTGAAAATCAATGACTGCAAATGCAGCGCTCGCCCTTAGTCAAACATAAGACCAAGGCCGAAGGCGCGTCAAAAAGTCGGAGTCTTTATTTGATGTACCTAAAATCGTGGTTATCCTCTATGCTCAACACCGAATTGTAGATCAATCGAATCACGTTTTCAACGTCATCCTTGTGCACCATTTCAACGGTTGTATGCATATAGCGCAACGGCAATGAAATAAGTGCAGAAGCCACTCCACCAGCACCAAAAGCGAAAGCATCTGTGTCCGTTCCTGTATAGCGCGATGCGGCCATTCGTTGGAAACTAATGTCGTTGTCTTCAGCTGCTTTTATGATCAACTTGAGCAAGTTATTTTGAACGGCTGGTGCATAACTCAACACGGGGCCATCTCCTGATTTGAAATCACCTTGCTCAAATTTATTCATCATTGGCGTGGTTGTGTCATGACAAACATCTGTCACAATGGCCACGTTTGGCCGAATGCGCTCTACGATCATTTCGGCTCCTCGAAGCCCTATTTCCTCTTGGACGGCATTCACGATATACAAACCAAAGGGCAATTTCTTTTTATTCTCCTTGAGCAATCGAGCCACTTCGGCTATCATAAAACCACCCATTCTATTGTCGAGGGCGCGGCCAACCAAATGGTTTTTGTTCAAAATCATGAACTCATCGGGATAGGTGATGACACATCCCACATGAATGCCCATTTCTTCCACTTCCTTTTTTGATCGAGCTCCGCAATCCAAGAAAATATTGGTAGTAGAAGGAATTTTCTCATCCTTTCCAGACTTGCGCACGTGGATGGCTGGCCAGCCAAAAACAGCCGTTACTCGGCCTTTGTCCGTATGAATCAAAACGCGTTTAGATGGAGCAATCTGATGATCAGAACCACCATTTCGCTTTACGTATATCATTCCATCATCGGTGATGTAATGCACAAACCAAGAAATTTCATCGGCATGTGCTTCAATCACGACTTTATACTTCGCTTCTGGGTTAATCACCCCAACAGCCGTTCCGTAGGTATCCACAAAATACTCGTCAATGTAAGGCTTCAAATAATCCAACCAAAGTTGCTGGCCCGGCCACTCAAACCCAGTTGGCGAAGCATTGTTGAGGTAGGCCTCAAGAAATTTCATGGATTTGTCTGTCAACACAGTAGGCTTGTCAGCCTTTTTGGATTTTTCGGTTTTTGCCATTGTCTTTTTATTGTCGGCCGAAAGTAAATCATGGCAGGGTCAAAAACCAACATCTATCCTCACACAAAACACTTTTTGACACTTGCTGTTAAATCCTTCAGGCTAAATCACAATTAGCTGCTTTCTTTGAACGCTCAATCCAATTTATGTTTACCACAGGCCGAATCATTTTCACCATTTGCTTTCTTATCGCTTTTGCGATCTACCTCATTTGGGCTTATGTCAAGGACGCTCGATTGCAGAAGAAATACTACAAAGGAACCGGTTACATCCTACTCATTCTACTCGGAATCTGGATAGCATTTTACACTTTCGTTCGACTTTCATGATATTTCGAGTCAATTGTGTAATCTAGCACAGTGATTCGCTTCCTCATCTTCTTAATCGCTTTTAGCCTCGCTGGTTGCGGCCTTAAAAACAAAAAGGCCCGAGTGGAGCAAGCGCCCTTTTGTCGCGACTTAGATGAAATCATTGCCAGCGGCAAACTCGTTGCACTGACCGATGTTAGCTCCACCAGCTATTTCGTTTATCAAGGTGCGGCAGTCGGATTTGAATACGATCTATTAAAACGTTTCGCTAAGGAATTGGGTGTTCAGTTGGAAATCAAGGCCGTGGAAGACCTCGACTGCATTGTTGATATGTTGGAGCAAGGCGAAGGCGATTTAATTGCCGCCAATTACACCGTTACACCCGAGCGACAAGAGCTCATAAATTTTTCTCAACCCATTCTTCAAACCCATCAGGTTTTGGTTCAACGCCTACCCACCGGTTGGTATTCCATGCCAAAGGCCAGTATTGACACTATGCTTGTAAAAAGCATAGAAAACTTGGTAGGCAAAACCGTTTATGTGCGCTATGAAAGCTCTTACTATCCGTTATTAGCCGAAGCCAACATTCCGTTAAACCATCAAATCAACATTGAAACGGTCAGCAAATTGACCACCGAACAATTGATCGAACAGGTGGCAAAAGGCGAAATTGAATACACCGTTGCCGATGAAAACATTGCTCGGCTAAACAAGGCCTATTTCCCCAACATCGACATCAATACGAAGTTGAGCGAAGAGCAGGACGTGGCATGGGCAGCGCGTCAATCGTCCCATGAGTTGCTCGATTCGTTGAATACCTGGCTTACCGAGTTTAAAGCATCAAAGTCCTTTGCCATGATTCACATGAAATATTTTCAGGCTCGAACGCAACACAAAAAACGGGTCATGAGCAAGTTTTCTTCCTTGAAAGGAGGCGGAATTTCGGCCTATGACGACATACTCCGCAGAGAAAGCAAGCGCATTGGTTGGGACTGGAAGTTACTAGCGGCCATGATCAAGAAGGAATCGAATTTCAACCCAAATGCCCAAGCGGCATCTGGAGCCAGCGGACTTATGCAGTTGATTCCCAACACCGCAGCCCACTTTGGTGCCGACAGCGTGCTCGATCCCGAGCAAAACATTCAAGCTGGAGTTTCCTATATAGCCGCTGTTATGGAACACTGGGAAGAGAGCATTGCCGATAGCGCCATGCGCATTCGATTTGTGTTGGCCTCATACAATGTTGGGCTGGGCCATGTGCAAGACGCCCAACGCCTAGCCATTAAATATGGCCAAGACGCCAATCAGTGGCCCATTATTGCGCACTACCTCGAAATGCTGATGCAGCCCGAGTTTTACAACGATGAAGTAGTCAAATACGGCTATTGCCGCGGCACCGACCCCGTGCACTATGTGTTGGCCGTGGAAACCTATTGGACGCACTATCGAAATACGTTTGGGGGTACTTAACTGGCTTCTACTTCCCTTCTTTCTGCTTTAACATCCAAGCAGGTGTTTCATCATCCGACTTTGGTGCCTTACGCGGTTCGGCTTCTTCGTGAAAGAAATACTTGATGTCGAGGGTTAAGTAGTTGCCCGACAATTGCAAAAAGCCCTGCTCGCTCACGCTGTTTCTATCGTAGATCAAAAAGGAATTGTAAATGGACTTAAATGGCCTATGGTAAGATCCTCCAAAATAGAAATAGCCGGCCTTGTCGGTTCGGTATTCAAAACCTACGTTGGCAATGAGTCCTGCATTTAACCAAGGCAACACTTCGGTTTTTTTGGACCAAGAATTTCGAAAACTCCGCTGATAGAAGCTGTCGTGTCGGCCTGCTGTAGAGACATCCGAAGGAAACATATCCATAGCCAAGCCAAAAGCGCCATCCATATATAGGTGGTCGCTCAAGCGAACAAAAATTAGTGCCGAAACAGGGATTTCATAGGCAATGACACCAAAGGTGGACGAATCTGAAAACTGCGAGGAGGCGCTAAAAACCCGCGCTTCATAATTGCGCCTAACGAAATTAATTCCGGTTTCGAGGGAAAGCCAATCGGTGTAGCCCTTGCGAACCACGCCTCCAAAGGAATAACCCATTTTCTGGCTGACTTCATAGTTATTTTCAGAACCCGTGCTAACCGTTTTTCCTGTTCCCAACAAATCGCTCGGAATGATAGGCTTAAACTGAAGACCAAAAGTGGTAACCCGTTCTTGTGCATGCGCAAAAACTGCGATGAACAATATACCCAATATGATGACGAGCTTTTTCAATGTTTCAAAGGTGGGTAAAACTCTGCATTGGGCAAATCTGAATAAGAAAACGGTTTACTTGCTCACTATTACGCCAAAAATGGCCAAGGCAAGGATGAAAACCGAGATGAAAATAATGATCCAACGAATGGGAGCCGAATCGATGAATTTCGGTCGATTCCTACCCAAGGCAATAAAATTTAGGCGATCTACTTTTTTCTCGTGAATGCGTGCTATGCCAAAATATCGGGGTTTCTTCTCGTGCGCTTCATCCACTTGAAATTCGTATGCGATGTTGGCCTCCGTGAGTAAAACGCCAAAATATTCGGCCTGTTCTTCCACCAAATGCCGATAAACGATGATTTTTTCGTTGGTCGGGTGTTTCAGTTTATTGGTGAAGTTAAATTGCTCCTCAAAGTCAATCATATCACTCGAAGCCTTTGTCCGACTGATAAATAGCCATTTCTTCTAATGCCATTTAGCTCAGCGATCTTATACGTGGTGGTGCCATATGCTTTGGCAATGTCATAAAGGGTATCGCCTCTTTTCACGGTGTGAAATAAGATGCCTTTTGGGTAGGCCGCGAAGCCGTTTTTAGTTCGTTTTAAAACCAAAGTGTCATTTACCAAGGCTTGATCTTCAAAGGAAATAAAGCTTAATGGATTGATTGGAACGCCTTTGAATCGAACTTCAAAATGCAAATGGCTTCCGGTACTGTGTCCTGAACTTCCACCCAATCCGATGAGTTGACCGCCTTCCACCCGCTCACCTTCTTTCACTTTAAATCGATGCAGGTGGGCGTATGTTGTTTCCAATCCATTGTAATGGCGGATGACCACCACTCGCCCATAACCTCCATATGCACGCGCCACCCGAACCACTCCAGGAAAGGCGGCAACAACCGTATCCCATACTTGAAGGTCGATGTCGATGCCATTGTGCATTCGTCCGTCTCTCCAACCAAATTTTGAAGTTAGTACATCGTCAACGGGAATATGAAACTTCCCCAATTCATCATTGTTAGCGAGCAATAGAGACAAAGCTGTGTCCGAAGCCCAGAGCGAATTTGGATAAGGGTTTGGATTAGTCACATCCCATTCGGGATAAAAATTAGAAGCGGGAAAGGCCTCCACCGTGGTACCAATAAACAGGTCCTTTGGAAGAATAATCGGAATTTCTTCGGGCTTATTTGCTAAATAAATATTGATCTGATTGATCAAGGCATAAGGAATGAGGCCTTCGGCTTCAAACAATGAATCGATGTAACTATTGAGTTGTTCTTCCGTTTTGTTTTTCAACGACAAATACAGACTTATGTAGTTGGTCAGCTGATTGGCACCATGAAACTTCATGACCGAATCGCGCAAATCGCTCACTTGATCGTCTGTCAACCCTTCTACTGCATCAAAGAGAATTTCTTCGCCATAAAGCACAACTGCCTGGACTGTGTCACGCGTAGTGACCTCGTCCTTAACGGGATTACCTGCGTGAGCCGCAAGCATTCCAAGGCAAAAAATGAAACTTAATAGGGTCCTCATCTTATTAGGGCGACCAAAAATATAGGATTTAACGTCAGAAATTACATAACTGATATAGCCAAGACATTCAGATATATTCGAAATTTGGCTCCGTTTATGTCCGTTTCCATCATCTTCGTCTTCAGTTCGATCATTTTAGTTCTAGCCGCGCTCACCGCATCCAAAGCCGCTCGAGACGGCCTGCCCTTTTGGAGAACATTCATCATGAGCATTATTGGCTACACAGGGGTTTCACTGATTTTCCTGAAGCTTTTTATCTAATTACTTCCACTTGATGCTGCAGCCTAGACTTGGCCACTGGCTGCTTAATTGTGGTTTATCTGCCAACAGCAAATCAAGCGATTGACTGAGATCCGTTCCAGTTATTGGTTTGCCATTTCCGGGAGTGCTGTCGTCCAATCTACCCCGATAAATGCATTTGAGGCTCGAATCGAAGACGGAAAAATCGGGGGTGCAAGCGGCATTATAAGCTCGAGCAACAGCCTGCGTTTCATCAAATAAGTAGGTAAAAGGAAAGGCATGCTCAAGCGCCATTTCTTTCATTTTCTCAGGAGAATCATCGGGATAATTGGCCACATCATTTGAATTGATGGCGATAAAAGCAATTCCACGCGCTTGGTAATGCGTTGCAAGTTCAACCAGCTTCGCTCTTATATGAATCACAAAAGGGCAATGATTGCAAATAAACATGACCACGGTTCCATTTTCTCCTTTAAGGTCTGTCAACGATTTAAACCCTCCATTAACGGGGTCTGCCAAATCAAAATGTGGAGCCTCAAAGCCTAAGTCCAATGGAATTGTTTCGGTAAGTGCCATTTTTTTTGTTTGAGCAAATATGCAATACTCAAGTCGAATAGGCTTTGAAAACAGGCACCCAATCGAAAGATTAACATTTATATACATATACATTCAATGTATGTACATATATTTGCCTTCTAATTAAACACACAGACCATGAAAACACGATTCATACTCTCTCTCGCAGCTGTCGGAACACTCCTTTTTAGTTTTATAGCAGATAATGTCAAAACATTAAATGTTAAACCTGAAGCAAGTAAAGTGGAATGGTTTGCCGAAAAAGTAACAGGGAAGCACAACGGCACGGTTGGTTTAAAAAGTGGTCAAATCGAATTAGATGGAAATACAATTGTCGGTGGATCATTCACCATAGACATGACAACCATCAACACAACGGATCTTGAAGGCGAATACAAGGGCAAGCTTGATGGCCACCTTAAGTCGGCTGATTTTTTTGATGTTAGCAACCACAGTGATGCCATATTTATAATAAAGAAAACCGCGCCCTTAACCGGAAAAGACGGTTTCAACACACAAATTACCGGTGATTTAACCATAAAGGGAATAACAAACGAAGTATCATTTCCAGCCAAGATTGAAATAAAAGACGACAAGTTGGCTGCATACGGAGAAATGACAATAGATCGAACGAAATATGACGTGAAGTATGGCTCAGCCAACTTTTTCGACAGTTTAGGCGATAAAGCCATTATGGATGATTTTGTTTTAAAAATCAGTCTTGGCGCAAAAATTTAGGTAGGTTAGGTTTAGGTTAAAAAAGCCCTTTCGACTCATTCGAAAGGGCTTTTTTGTTTTCATCTTATTCTAGTTTCGCGGCATGTTACCCGCTCGAATCAATTCAAGACGATTGGAAGCTGGCTGCGATGAAGTTGGCCGAGGCTGTTTGGCAGGGCCTGTTGTTGCGGCTGCGGTGATATTGCCGCCTCGATTCAAACACCTCGACTTGATGGACTCGAAAAAACTCAGTGAGTCGAAACGTTTGGCCATGACGGCATTGATTAAAAAGAAGGCCATTGCCTGGTGTGTCTGTGAAGTTTCACCCGAAGTAATCGACAAAATCAACATACTCAATGCGTCATTCCTCGCCATGACCAACGCAGTAAGAGGACTAAGCATTACTCCCGAATTTCTATTGATTGACGGCAATCGCTTTCGATCTGAGCTCGATATCCCCTTTGAATGCATCATCAAAGGAGATGCGAAAAACGGCTCCATTGCAGCTGCATCGATTCTAGCCAAAACCTACCGCGATGAATTGATGTTCAAACTGCATCAGATTCACCCCGTCTATCAATGGGACAGCAATGTAGGCTACCCAACAAAGGCGCACCGGCAAGGAATTCGAAGCCATGGCATAACGGCACATCATCGAAAAAGCTTTCGACAACTACCAGAACAACTCAAACTCGCCATCTAGTCTGTTAATACTATTCCTTCTCGAATTGCTGTCAGCCGCGATTCGCGTTTTAGCTTTGCCCTGTGAAAACATTCGTTACCCTAAGCATTGTTGTCCTCTTAGCCGGTGTGGCTGGATTCTATTTCTGGAAAAACGGAATTGCGGAAGAACATGAACCTATGGCCTTTTGTCCGGAAGAAACGTGGCTTATCTTTCAAACGGCAGATTTAGGAGCATTTTATGCCGATTTAACTGACTCCAATTCGATTTATTACGCTGTGCCCAGCATTCTGCCAACAGTTGCGGGCTTGAATGAATTACTCGCTCCCTTTTCAAACGAGCGCGTGCCCGCCCACATTTTTGTATCGGGCAATCCACTTTCCCAGCAGTTTACCGTTGTTGTAGGGAATGAAATTGCTAAAAATTTGGATTTAAACGGCTTTGAAGTGGTGGAAGAATCTGGATTCAGCATCGTATCAAGCGACCCCATTGCATCATATTCAAGTCCGGAACGCATTCACGAGATAAAACGCGCCACGCTTGGCATCAACTCGGCCGAAATCGTTTTTTTTGGCTCGTCCCGCACTTGAGTTAATTTTCCTCTCTTCATTTCAGTCAGAGCCCAACGCCTTTTTATCGCAAGAATTTTCGGATGGCGAATGGATGGCATTTGAAATAAACGATCAAGCACTTTTTACTGCAACCAGTATGGTGCATCAAACCAAAGATGAGTCAAAACGAAAGAACGCGACCCACCTACTCCGCATGCTTCCATCTGAGGTGGAAACTGCCTTGCTTGTGGGAACCGAACAGCAGGTCTTTGGACTAGTAAGCTGTCCTTATCAATTGCATCCCGAACAAGCGGACCACAATTTATTTGTCATCATTGAATCGAACGACACCGTTGTCCCATCAGATTTGAGCATTCAAGCCCAAGCTTTGAATGACGCTGGGATTCAATTCAAGCCAAGTTGGTCCGAAAACGCATTTGCAGTCAAAATCGGAAACGCGACCGTTTATGGGTCATCAAAGTCGCAGATGGAACGCTTTTTAAACGACTATATTGGATTTAATCGATTGACCGACACGAAGGCATATCAACGCCTCTCTGAATCTATTTCAGATGCTTCGCTCACACTTTTTGTGCGCACACCAACGAAGCAAAGCGAATCGGTTTTCTTCCAAGAAATAAGCACGGACAACAAAATCAACTCGTTTATCCTCCAAGTTCACAGCGAATTAGCCGAGCGAAAACTTTTTTCCTTGAGTATTATCCACAATGAGACCATTAAGGATGAATTACCTGAAATATGGAAATGTGTTTTAGACAAAGAAGTATTAGCAGGTCCATGGCCTTTCAAAAACCATTACACCAACGAAGGCGAAGTTTTGGTTCAAGACAAACTCAATCAACTTTATTTAATCAATAAGGATGGAAAAATCCTTTGGAAAAAACAGCTGGACCAGCCCATCCAAGGAGAAATTCAAATGATCGATGCCTTTCGATCTGGTAAAACCCAAATGTTATTTGCTACAACCAAGCGACTTCATTTAATCGATCGAAATGGAAACAATGTAGAGGGCTTTCCAATTAAATTTGAGGACGAGAATAATGTTGCTCCTTCCGCAATAACCTACACAAAAGGAGGCGATTACCGTATTCTGATTAGTGACGGAACATCCTTGAAAAACTATGGCGTGGATGGTAAAAGCATCGCTGGTTGGAAGGCGCCTGATTTAAAATCCACCCTGACGCAACCCATCCGATTCCTGAGCTACGCTGGCAAAGATTATTTGATGGCAATTTGTGCTAACAATAAAGTTCAACTTTATGACCGAACAGGATTATCAAGGTCAGAGGCCATCGTATTTCCTCCTCATATTGGCGAAATAGCCTTTAATGAAAGACCAAGCTTAAAGGATTGTGAATTGATAGCTTGTGACTCGAATGGCAACGTACTCATTAAGAAATTTGACGGCAATTTAAGGACAGAAGCACTGCTACCTGTATCAAACAACCTCCTATTCACCTACAATAGCGTTGGAAACCACACGCAAGTCGCAGTGCTCGAAAATCACCTTTTAACCTTCGATAAAGATGAAAATGTCCTGTTGGATCATTTGTTTTCCGAATCTATGTCAAACCTAAAATGGATTTGGAAAGAGCGATCATGGTTGGCATTGAGTGATGCAAAACAAAATCAATTGTTTTTGGTCGATGCCGAAAAAGGCATATTGGATAAAATGCCCGTCAAAGGCGATATACATGCCATTACACTTGACTTAGAAGGACAGGGAATCAGGGCTTTGGTGACCCATATTGGAAACGGAGAACTGGTGGCTTATCGAATAAGCTATTAACGACCCGTTAGTCTTTCGTTAACTATTCCCAAATCACGCAATTGCAGACGTTCACCAGCTTTTGGGATGTAATTCGGCTCTAGATTATTCATCTTCTGCAACTTCTTGATTTTCACACCATATTGCTGCGAGATAGAACGAAGCGTTTCACCTGCGGTTACCAAATGTGTTTCAGCAGCAGCATAATTCCGTTTAGGTTGGAGATAAATAATATCGCCTGCCATAATAACATCATGCTTTTCTAGATCATTGTACTTAAGGATTTGCCACAAGCCCATATTGTTAGCCTCGGCAATTGCTGCAGCGGTTTCCCCTTTTCCGGCACGAACATATTTGATGTTATTGTCACTAACTGAAACAGCCCTAACAGCCAGAACTTTCGGTGCCTCTGGCGCCCTGAGTTTGTGTTCAACTTGTGCCACTTGATCGGTATCAGGAAGCTTAACCACCTCATCGTATTTATACAATTCATTCTCCTCGATGATTCGAATAACCAAGTCTGCATATTTTGGATTTGTGGCATAACCAGCACTCTTTAATCCATGCGCCCAACCTTTATAATCTGTTGTTTTTAAATCGAACAAGGACGCATATCGATCTCTCGTTCGTAAAAACTCACTATGATCGCGATACGAATCTTGCGCATCATAATACTTTCTGAAGCATTCGTTTGCCTCATCATCATCTTGAATAAAGGAAGGTCCTTCCCAGCCTTTGTGGCATTTAATCCCGAAGTGATTATTTGCATATTTCGCTAGTGGACTATTGCCATAATCAGATTCTAGCATACCTTGAGCTAGGGTTATACTCGCAGGCACCCCAATTGCGTGCATCTCTTTAACAGCTTGTTGACCATATCGTTGGATATAATCTGATTTTGAAAGTCGCGGCTCAGACGGTTGCGCTTGGCTAAACCCTGAAATAAATATCAGCTGAGTGACGATTAATACTAAGGACAGAATGTTACTTTGCATAATAGATAACTTGACTTATAACGAAGTTACGGAGTTATTAACCGAGTTATCAACACTCAAATAGACTTTATTAACCATTGAATTGTTGAAAACCTTCATGGAAGGAATTGTTGTTAAAAGTACCGGTAGTTGGTATAAAATTAGACTTGAGGATGGGGAAATTGTAGATGCTCGAATTCGAGGAAAACTGCGCAAGGCAGAGATAAAGAGCACGAATCCAGTGGCCGTGGGCGACAGGGTTGAAATGAGCCAACGATCTGAAGGAGATTGGAGCATTGATGATTTAAAAGACCGCAAGAATTACATCATTCGAAAAGCAACTAAACTCTCTAGTCAGACCCACATAATTGCCGCAAATATTGATTTGGCGATATGTCTGGTCACGCTTATTCAGCCCAAACTAAAGCTTGGTTTTTTAGATCGGCTCCTAGTTACTGCTGAGGCTTACAGTATTCCTGCCGTCATTGTTTTCAACAAGATTGATGTATTAAACGAAACCGAACGCGCTTATCTCAACGAACTCTGTGCAGCTTATAAAGATGTTGGCTATGATTCCCTGCAAATTTCTGTACAAGAGGATGTAGGAATCGATGAAGTTAAAGAACTCATTGAAGGGAAGGCTTCGGTTATTTCTGGTCACAGCGGAGTTGGAAAATCCTCCCTATTGAATGCGCTCGGAACCGACCTAAGCGCTCGTGTGACGGATGTTAGTGATTTCAACGAAAAAGGCCAACATACTACCACCTTTGCCGAGCTCTTCGAAATCAACAAACAAACATTCATTATTGATACACCCGGACTAAAAAGCTTTGGATTAACCGCCATGCAACCCGAAGAGTTGAAAGACTATTTTCCTGAAATTCATGAAATCAGTTCCGGTTGTAAATTCCATAACTGCTTACATCTAAATGAGCCAGGTTGTGCCGTTCGATCGGCTTTTGAAGACAGTAAATTACCTTGGTTTCGTTACGAAAATTACATGCATTTAATAGATGAACTTAAATTGGAAAAGGCAAAATGAGAGTTGTCGTTCAGCGTGTATCCAAGGCATCGGTTTCCATAGAAAACGCCATAATTAGCTCAATTAATAAGGGGCTTTTAATTCTTGTTGGCATTGAGTCTAGCGACAACTTAGAAGATGTTTCTTGGCTGGCACATAAGGTTTCTCAGCTTCGCATTTTCGCTGACAATTCCGGTCAAATGAACTTAAGTATTGCTGAAATTAAAGCTGATGTTTTGGTTGTCAGCCAGTTTACCCTGCATGCCTCCTATAAGAAAGGAAATCGCCCAAGTTTTTTAAAGGCCGCTAGGCCCGAAATAGCCGAAGGCTTGTATGAAAGTTTCTGCACCAAACTTGGCAGTGCACTGAACGGAAATATTCAAACCGGGAAATTTGGTGCGCAGATGGAAGTATATTTGATCAACGATGGACCAGTAACCATCATTATGGACACAAAAAACAAAGAATAAGCTTGGTTTTTAATTCTCTTCCATTCCTGATTTTCTTCCCTACCATTATCCTTCTTTATTACGTGTTACCACATAGATATCGCTGGTTGCTATTGTTATTGGCTAGTTACTTCTTCTATGGTTTTTGGAAAGTTGAATATCTAAGCCTCATCGTTTTTAGCACTGTGGTTGATTTTTACGTTGCTCGATACCTCAATCAAAGCGATGTTCAAGCAAGGCGTAGGTTGGCGCTATCCTTTAGTTTGTTCAGTAATTTAGGATTGCTTTTCTTTTTTAAGTATTCGAATTGGTTCATGAACGATGTGCTACACCCTATCTCGTTCATTTCAGACGGAAACCTTCATTTTTGGAATTCGAATTGGAATTTTCTACTTCCTGTGGGCATTTCCTTTTACACCTTTCAAACCATTAGTTACACGATTGATGTTTACTATAGGCGAATAACACCCGAAACCAACCCATTCAAATTCGCGCTATTTGTGAGTTTTTTCCCTCAACTTGTTGCTGGACCCATCGAGCGATTTTCTCATTTAAACCATCAACTATTCAAGCGCGTTGATTTTGATTATGCCAACATTCAAAATGGGGCCAGACTCATGCTATATGGTCTATTTATTAAAATGTGTGTGGCCGACAACATTGCCCCTATTGTAGATCAAATTTTTGACTCGCAAGATGAAGCAAGTACGCAACAACTGTGGGCCGGAATGGGGTTATTTGGAATTCAGATTTACAGCGACTTTCATGGCTATTCGTTAATTGCCATAGGGGCAGCCCGCATGCTTGGCATAAAACTCATGGATAATTTCAATGCTCCCTACGCCTCCCTTTCCATTCGAGAATTTTGGACGCGATGGCATATTTCGCTTTCTAGCTGGTTTCGCGACTACCTTTTCATTCCGCTTGGAGGAAGCCGAGTTAATTGGCTGCGATTCGGGGTTAATATTCTAATTGTGTTTATCTTAAGCGGCCTGTGGCATGGCGCCAATTGGACCTTTATAATGTGGGGAGCCATTCACGGATTTTACTACTTAATTGAGCGATGGACAGGTTTTTCATCGATGAAATCTAATGCTATGAAACCGATCCAATGGATAACAACCATGTTGGTGGTTTTCATTGCATGGGTGTTTTTCAGAAGTCCTGATATTGCATCAGGTTTGGACTACATCAGCGGTTTGCTATATTTCCATAAAGGCAGCTTACTCCTAGATTGGAACGTACTTTTGATCAGCTTCATAGGTCTTTTCATGCTTTCGGATCTAGCGTTTTCAAACGGCAAAATCAGCGACTGGCTCGACTCGAAATCATTCGTTTCGCGTTGGATTGTTTACGCTTTAATGATTTATTCCATCATGGCGTTTTCGGGTACCGTTAATCATCCTTTCATCTATTTCCAATTCTGATGAAAATTGCAACACGCATACTCGTTTTGGCAATGCTTCTTCCAGCATTGAATTGGCTCTATGTGCATACCAGCTATAAGTCCTACCTATTTGAAGAAGCTGATCAGTTGCTACAAGTGGAAAAAGTCGCTAACTGTGATGTAGTTTACACTTCTGCATCAAGTAATTTCTCACCCGACCCTTGGCATGAAAGCCACAAAAAAATCAGTGAATTTATAGGAGAATCAAACCCTGAACTACTCATTGAAGCCTTCAATATTCCAGCGTCACACGCCCGAATTCACACCATTTTACTAAGGCGAATTCCTCCTTCAAGTTCTATTCGGACGGTAATTGCTACAGTAAATTTAAGATCGTTTGGAGCCGACTGGCAAAACTCAATTCTCGAAACTCCCTTGAACAAAAAGAACGTCATGTATGCCGACCGGCCGCCACTACTCAATCGGTTCTTAGTGAGTTTGAATTTTTACGACAACAAATCGGACCTTGAACGGGAAAACATTAAACTGGACCTATGGGCTCAGACAACTCTTCCTCTAGAGCGTGTAAAAAGCAATGTTATAGATTGGTGTGCCGAAGAGAAATGGGGGGATTGGACAAATCCCAAGCGGCAATTGGCTGATCAATTCATTAAACAATATGCATTTGTATTAGATGAGTCGAATGCGACTGTGCATGAATTTGACGCTATGATTGAAATCTGTAAGGAAAGAAATTGGAAGTTAATCATGCATATTTTACCCGAAAATATAGAGAAGGCCGATTCACTAGTTGGTTCTGACCTGACCGATTTAATGGTCCAAAATGCAACTTGGCTCGAAAGACGATTCATAGGCAAAGGAGCTACCGTAATCAACAATGTAGACTTACTTCCATCATCCTGTTTCACCGATAAGGATTTCCCAACGGAACATTACAATGAAGTGGGAAGAAGAAGCATCGCATCATCCTTTTCTAACAAACTCAAAACCGATTAACATGACGTTAGAAGAAGCTCAAAAAGAAGTAGATCAATGGATCAACACCACTGGCGTTCGATATTTTAGTGAATTAACCAATATGACTATTCTAATGGAAGAGGTAGGTGAGTTAGCTCGAATAATGTCGAGACGATATGGAGATCAGAGTGAGAAGGAGAGCGATAAGAACTTAGACCTTGGCGATGAAATGGCCGATGTGCTTTGGGTACTCATTTGTCTCGCCAACCAAACTGGCATTGATCTTAGCTCCGAGTTAAAACGAAACCTTGAAAAAAAGTCGACCAGAGACTTAACTCGACATAAAGACAATCCTAAATTGAAATAAAAAAGCCCCGGAGTTTTCACTCCGAGGCTTCGTATTTAATTCTGGTTAAAGACTATTCTGCAACAACTGCCGCTGAATAAGCCGCTGCTTGCTCTGTATTTATAGAAGAAGCTTCTTCCATAACTTCAATTTTAATCTCTTTCGTAATTACTTCAGTCGTTTCAACCTTCTCTAAAGCGATAGAAGGAGCAATTACAAGAGCAACAACAGACATTAACTTAAGCAGGATATTCAATGACGGTCCTGATGTGTCCTTAAATGGGTCTCCAACTGTATCACCAACAACGGTCGCTTTGTGAGGCTCAGATCCCTTATAATACATCTGACCGTTAATTTCAACGCCTTCTTCAAACATTTTCTTTGCGTTATCCCAAGCACCACCAGCGTTAGACTGGAAAATCGCCATCAAAACACCAGCTGATGTTACACCAGCTAATAAGCCTCCAAGCATTTCTGGACCGCCAATTCCAAATAATTTCCCACCGAAACCAACTATTACTGGAACCACGATGGCCAATAAACCTGGCACAACCATTTCACGGATGGAAGCTTTAGTTGAAATCTCCACACACTTGTCGTATTCAGGACTTCCGTCAGCAGCATCGAAAGTTGCTTGATCTTCAACGCTCCATTCTTTATGATCCTTACCTTCATTTCTTTTCATTACTTCAAGCGCAGCTCCAAGTGCAGGAATCTCCTTAAACTGACGTCTAACTTCCTCAATCATTGCCATTGCAGCTTTTCCAACTGCATTCATACTTAGGGCAGAGAAAACAAAAGGAAGCATCGCTCCAATTAATAAACCAGCCATTACAGTTGGGTCAGCCACGTTGATCTTTCCAACATTGGCTTGTTGCATAAAGGCAGCAAAAAGCGCCAACGCAGTAAGTGCAGCTGAACCAATGGCGAATCCCTTACCAATTGCTGCTGTAGTGTTTCCAACAGCATCTAATTTATCCGTTCGCTGACGAACTTCCTTAGGAAGATCCGCCATTTCAGCAATTCCACCAGCGTTGTCAGAAATAGGTCCGTATGCGTCAACTGCAAGTTGAATACCTGTGTTTGCCAACATACCTACCGCAGCGATGGCGATTCCGTATAGTCCAGCGAAGTGATGTGCAACCAAAATTGCAGCGGCAATCAATAATACTGGAATTGCAGTACTCATCATACCAACACCTAAACCAGCGATGATATTCGTTGCAGAACCCGTCAAAGACTGACGCACAATTGAAAGGACAGGAGGTGTTCCTGTTCCTGTATAATATTCTGTGATCTTACCAATTCCCAATCCGGCAATTAAACCAGCTAATGTTGCGAAGAACACACCATTTGCTGTGTATTCTACCCCATCAAACAACCAAGTAGCTGGAAGAAAGAATCCAATGATGAAATAGGAAATAATCACCATAACACCAGCCGAACCAAATTCGCCTATGTTTAATGCCGTGTGTGGGTTTCCACCATCTTTTACCTTTACGAAGAAGGTCCCAAAAATGGAAACCAAAATTCCTACAGAAGCTAGCGCTAAGGGCAATAAAACAGCACCTAATCCGCTCCATTCTCCTCCTATTTCTTTAAACCCAGGAACAAAAACAGCCCCCAAAACCATGGTTCCGATAATAGAACCAACATAGGATTCGAATAAATCTGCTCCCATTCCGGCAACATCACCAACGTTGTCTCCAACGTTATCAGCAATCGTTGCAGGGTTCAAAGGATGATCTTCTGGAATGCCAGCTTCTACTTTACCAACTAAGTCAGCACCTACGTCAGCAGCCTTGGTATAAATACCACCGCCAACACGCGCAAAAAGAGCGATCGATGAAGCGCCCAATGAAAAGCCAGCTAAAACGTTTAATACCGTAGCTACACCATTTTGATCATCGATGCCAAATAATTCAGAATAGATAATGAATAAGGTGCCTAGACCTAAAACACCTAAACCAACAACACCCATACCCATTACAGAACCTCCACCAAAAGCAACTTCGAGTGCCTTTCCTAATGAAGTTCGGGCAGCATTTGTTGTTCTAACATTGGCCTTGGTTGCCACTTTCATCCCGAGGTAACCTGCAAGCGCAGAGCAAACGGCACCCACAACAAACGAAAGCGCTACCAGTGGACTTGAATTTGCTTCACTTGCACCTTTAAAAGCTAGCAAAGCTGCCACGGCCACCACGAAGATGGAGAGCACTTTATATTCTGCCTTTAAGAAGGCCATGGCACCAACAGCAATGTTGTTCGCGATCTTCGCCATCTTTTCTGTTCCTACTTCTTGCTTGGTAACCCAAGCACTTTTCCATGCTACATAGAGCAAAGCAACCACGCCCATTGCGGGCATTGCATAAATCAAACTATCCATTTATCAACTGATTTTTAATAGGTTAAATAAGGTTTCGACCCCCCATTTTTAAAGCGCGCAAAGATAGACGTCCGATTAAATAATCAAGCGTCCAACTTTATTAAAATATGAAGCTTGCCTGAAGTGTCATTGAGCTGATTAAATAATCGCCTCTCAATGTATAGTTGGTGCTTATGTGTTCTGTCAATTCGTACCATGTTAAATTATACAAGCATTTGGCAGCAAAAGCGAAACCCAATCCTGTATCAATCATTACCCCCAACCCTGTCTGTGCCTGCTTTACAGGGGAAAAATCAGAAACGTAAAAATTAGGTCTATTGAGGATTCCGAATGAGGACCTAAAATTTACGTTGGAAACGTATTCATACAAACTCATTCCAAAACCTGTTTCCCAAAAAGGACGAATAAATCTATTGTGACCCAAAAATCTGCGCGCGTTAATGTTTCCATTAATCATGGTAAATCGATAAAACTGCAAAGATGAACCGACTCCAACCTGCCATTTGGAACCTAGATTCCTCCAAATTGTAACTCCTGTCCTTAGCGCAAATGGATTGACGAACGTTAACCCCACATCTAATTCTGTAGAGACTGATTTAGTAATTGGCTTTAACTCAAGTTTCGTTTCCGTAGCGATTTCCTTATGTCCATGAACTGGCAGCACGAGTTGGATATCCGCTTTATTCAAGGTTTTCAATCCAGAGGAGGTTTCGAGCAACACCATCTCGTTCCCAATAACGAGCATACGACCTTCCATTGTTTCGCCTGACCTAAGAACAACATGGCTAGACGTGCTTTGACCAAGTAAGGAACTTGACACAAGAAGGACTATACATAGTAGCGAAAATTTATTGAATCTCGTCCTGTAACTATTTAACATCCTATTCCTTCTTATTAAGACACGAATTTAACCTCAAAATACCATTTGTGGAACTTACTCGTTTCAGAACAAAATTGTTAAACCTCAGACTATTTGCATTAGGAACGCACCAAGTTTGAACTATCCACACTACTTTAGTCATACTAATTCATCAACACATGAAATCATCCATTAAAATTCTTGGAATTTTTGCCCTTGCGGCAGTCACATTCTCTAGTTGCACAAAATTTACTCAAACAAAAGTTTACACGGCAAACAAACCTGTTTACTTGAGTTATGAGGAGCTTCGAACTTCGGTCGCGAACGACAACGACCGGGCCTTGGTTAAACCGGGAAAAATATTCTTGAATAACGATTACATTCTAATAAACGACTTTGAAACGGGTATTCACGTTTACGACAATAGCAGTCCAACAACTCCAAAGCACGTTGGTTTTATCAATATTCCTGGCAATATTGATATTGCGGTTAAGGACAACATCTTGTATGCCGACAGCTACGTAGATATAGTTGCGATTGACATTAGCGACCCAATGAATATAAAGGAGATTTCCCGTGTAAATAATGCCCTATCATACACTATTCCTTCCGGCATAAATTACGGATTCCCTGTATCACAAATAGATCGAAATCTTGGTGTGGTAATTAAATATGAAGTTGGTGAAGTGGAAGAATCATGTGAAAATGACGAGTGTGGCTACGTTTATTACAACGATGTTGCCGTAAACAGAGGTGAATGGGGCGGAAGTATGATGAGCGATGAAGGAACAGTGGTCAATTTTGCTGGTAATTCAAACACAGTAAGAAGTGTTGCTAATTCAAATAATCAGGGTGCGCTTGCTGGATCCATGGCGAGATTCATGCTTGTAGATAATTTCCTTTATGTTATTTCAGACGAATCAACAGTCAAAGTTTTTGGATTAAATCAAGGATCTCTTTCGATGCAGGCTTCATTTAGCCCTTGGTCGGATGCTTCTGGTTGGGGCATGATTGAAACATTGTTCAAAGTCAATGACTATTTATTGATTGGTTCAAGCACAGGAATGTTGGCTTATGATATCAGTAACCCTGGAAGTCCTGAGTACATTTCGAATTACTCACACATGAATTCGTGCGACCCTGTTGTGGCGAACGAAAATTTTGCTTTTGTGACCTTGCGTTCTGGCACTGCTTGTGGAACAACGGACCTAGAGCAATTAGATGTCTTAAACATTGAGGACATCAATAACCCATACTTAATTGATAGTTATGAATTAAATCATCCGCATGGTTTGGCGTTGGATTCACCAAACGACTTATTGTTTGTGTGTGACGGTGAATACGGAATGAACATTTACAACGTGAGCAATATTGAAAGACTTCTATTTCTTAAAAACAAATCAGGTGACAGCTATGATGTTATAGCAGCTTATAGCCGTTTACACGTTATAGGCGATGGTGGACTGATTCAATATGAATACACAGAAGAAGGCGAAGTCACCGAATTGAGCCGAATCAGTTTAAATTAACTTCCGTTAAGAAAAAACTGGCACAATCATTGAAATAAACTAGCCAGGTTAGCGTTTAATACGCACATAGGTTAGTAGGTTTAGTTTAGAAAATGGTCCTCGCAACAATCTCAAATGCGAGGACCTTTTCTTTTCAAAAGTTTAGACATTAAAAAAGCCTGATCGAATTCGATCAGGCTTTTTTTTCATTCGTTAACCAACAAACATTAACTATTCGCAAGTAGACGCTTTTAATCCAAATCTCGGATTTCGGGTTGCCTTTGATTTCGTGGGCGGATAAATCTCATCTATGGACATCCAATTTCCCTTGAATAGTATAAATGTTCTGGTCATCTTTACCTTGGTTGTATTTGGAACCTTTGGTGGATTTTTAAAATCAATGGCCGTTGCCCCATCGGCTTCTTGTACGCTTCCATTAACAACATTATACTTCCCATAAGCTCCATCTTTTACTTTAAGCGAAATAAATAAACCGTCATCAGGAAATGTAATCGCACTTGGTTCTATAGCTATTTCTTTCACTTTATCTGCGGCCATAATCGTTCTTGAAAACAAAACATCACTAGGTCTTCCATCGAGTCCCACTGAATGAATAGAGACAATATAATTCCATGTCTTTTCAGACACGTATGCCATCAAAATTGATTCGATGTTTAGACAAGGATGCGAACCTTCGTTTGGAATGAGGACTGCAATTGGCATATTAACTACTAAAAAATCCCCTCCAGCTGCACCGTCCTTCCTAAGGTAATAATAACCTAAATCGATTTTTTTATTCTTATTTACTTTACTGTCATCAACCCGAACAGGGTTAAGCGTGATAATTTCTCTTGACATCCAAATTGTGTCATTCATCTTGAAATCTTTCACTACTAACTCAATATATCCAATGGAAGATGCCGCGAAGAAATTTGATTCAATCTTCGCTACGTCAAATCGACCTTCAGTATCTGCATATGAAACAGATTCCAATGATTCAACTTTTACATTCTGAACTGGGCGCTTGGATTCTATATCAGCGAAGTATATCCAATCTTGAGACTGAATATTAAGCGTAACTGCACACAACAACGAGAATAATATGTAACCCCTTGAATGCATGAAGATTGATAATGCATGAAGATTGATTACGACCAAACAAGACTACAACTTCAACTACTCATTTCGCACATTACACCAAGTACATTGACTCTTTTACCAATCGAACTACACCACCAACGGTAGGAACAGCAATTTCAATAAGATTCGGAGTAAAAGGAAAAGGTGTATCGGTTTGCGTAGCTCTTAAAACTGGAGCGTCTAGATAGTCAAAGGCATCCTTTTGTATTCGATAGGCGATTTCACTAGAGATCGAAGCATAGGGCCAACTCTCTTCAACTATAATACAACGATTGGTCTTTTTCACAGACTCAACGACTGTTTTGACATCAAATGGTCGAATGGTGCGTAGATCGATCACTTCACAGTCTATACCATCCTTAGCTAGTTCTTCGGCTGCAGCAATAGCCACCTTAATGATTTTACCAAAGGATACGATCGTAACATCAGATCCTTTTTTAATCACATCTGCCTTACCAATTGGAATTAAATATTCGCCATCTGGAACTTCACCCTTTTCACCATACATTTTCTCGGACTCCAGAAAAACAACAGGGTCATTATCTCGAATAGCTGACTTCAACAAACCTTTAGCATCCGCAGGATTTGAAGGCGTTAACACTTTTAGTCCTGGAACATGTGCATAAAACGATTCAAAACTTTGAGAGTGTGTTGCAGCCAATTGTCCTGCCGTTCCGTTTCCACCTCTAAAAACGATTGGGACATTATATTGCCCACCCGACATTTGAAGCATTTTCGCAGCACTATTGATGATTTGGTCAGCTGCTAGAATGGCGAAATTCCAAGTCATGAACTCCACTATTGGTCTTAAACCATTCATTGCAGCTCCAACGCCAATACCAGCAAAGCCAAGTTCGGCAATCGGAGTATCAATGATTCTTTTGGGACCAAATTCATCCAACATTCCTTGGCTCACCTTATAAGCTCCATTGTATTCAGCAACTTCTTCACCCATCAAGAACACGCGTTCGTCCCTACGCATTTCCTCAGTCATTGCTTCTCGTAAAGCTTCCCTGAATTGAATTGTCCGCATAATTTCTTTTAAAAATAGAAAGCAAAAATAAGTCTGTGACTTTACTTTTTCATATTAAATCCAAATTCAATCGGTATCGAACCATACCAGTACAGAATTCCAAGCTGATTTGTGTCACACAACTCAATTATTGCTAGACATGCAATTAAGTGAGATTCATTTTGATAAATTACTTTTGCGCCCTATTTGAATACACATTACGAAAAGCATTTTCATGAATATTCTTGTTTGTATCAGTAAAGCCCCAGACACAACTAGTAAAATAGTTTTCTCCAACGGCAACACCACTTTTAATGAAGACGGTGTACAGTTTATAGTGAACCCATACGATGAGTGGTACGCCTTAGTTAGAGCCCTTGAATTAAAGGAATCTGGCGGAGGTAAAGTGACCATCTTGAGCGTTGGAGGAGCTGACTATGAGCCCATCATGCGCAAGGCCTTGGCCATTGGTGCAGATGAAGCCATTCGCGTTGACTCAGACACGAGAGATTCATTTCAAATCGCATCTGAGATTGCGGCCGTTGCTAAATCAAATGCATACGATTTAATTCTTTTAGGAAAGGAAACCATCGACTATAATGGTGCTAACGTTGGTGGAATGATTGCCGGATTAATGGATTACCCATATGTTTCCAATGCGAGCAAACTTGAGGTGAATTCTAATGTTGGTCAAATTGAGCGTGAGAAACAAGGCGGCACTGAAGTGCTTGAGGCAAAGCTTCCTTGTGTAATCTCTTGCGCCAAGGGAATGGCTGAACAAAGAATACCTAACATGAGAGGAATTATGGCGGCTCGATCAAAGCCCTTAAACGTAGTAGCGAGTTGTGGAGCTGGTGCAATGACAGAAGTCGTTTCCTTTACGCTACCCGATGCAAAGGGAAGTGTAAAATTGATTGACCCAGAAAATGCTGCCGAATTAATTAACCTGCTTCACACCGAAGCGAAAGTGATATAACTATGAATGTATTAGTCTTTGCCGATAGTCACGATGGCATGATTGCCAAATCCGCCTTTGAAGCTGTTACTTACGGATCTAAAATCGCAAAGGATTCGGGTGGCTCAGCCGCTGTTCTTACCTATGGAACGATCAGCAGTGATTCGCTTAATGAGCTCGCCTCTTATGGTATTACGAATGTTTTGCATTGCAGCCAATTGACCGACATGGATCCGCAACAGCTTGCTCGCCTTTTAGCCGCAGCTAGTGGAGATCAACAAAGTGAATTGATCGTCTTTTCACATGACTACACTGGGAAATCCGTAGCTCCCATTTCAGCAGCTCGTCTGAATGCAGGTATTGTAAGCGGAGCCATTGATTATCCTGAAACATCTGCTGGATTTACCGTTAAAAAAGCTGTTTTCTCTGGTAAAGCTTTCGCTCAAGTAAAAATCAATTCAGATGTAAAGGTGGTGAGTTTGCTTCCTAATTCAGTTGGCAAAACGAAAACTGAAGGAACCGCAAATGTGACCGAGTTTAACCCCGATTGCGGTGCGCCAAGTGTTGTCGTTAAGGAGCAAAAATCAAAAGGCGGTGAAGGAATTAGCCTTACTGAGGCTGATTTGGTGGTTTCTGCCGGCCGTGGATTAAAAGGCCCTGAGAATTGGGGAATGATTGAAGAATTAGCCACGGAATTAGGTGCAGCTACTGCATGTTCACGTCCCGTTGCAGATATTGGCTGGAGACCTCATCATGAGCATGTCGGTCAAACTGGTATTGCCATTCGACCCAATCTGTACATTGCTGTTGGAATCTCAGGAGCAATTCAACATTTGGCCGGTGTCAACGGAAGTAAAGTTATAGTTGTAGTAAATACTGACCCCGAAGCACCTTTCTTCAAAGCTGCAGATTACGGTATAGTAGGAGATGCGTTTGTCGTTGTTCCAAAGTTAATTGAAGCTGTAAAAGCGTTGAAAATTGCGCAAGGATAGACGATAGTTTGGGCATGGATAAAACCAAAATAAAACTCGAAATTCTTGGACTTTCTTATAGTCAAACCCAAACTGGGGCTTATGCCCTGGTATTGGGAGAAACGGAAGGAAAAAGAAGGTTACCCATAATTATCGGGAATTTTGAGGCTCAAGCAATAGCCATTGAACTTGAAAAAATGCGACCGAGCCGCCCGCTTACGCATGATATTTTCAAATCATTTGCGGATTCATTTGACATCAATGTCACCGAAGTATTGATTTACAATTTGGTTGAAGGCATTTTCTTTGCAAAACTCATTTGCAAACAAGAAAATAAGAATGAAATTGAAATCGACACAAGAACCAGCGATGCAATTGCTTTAGCGGTCCGTTTCAAATGCCCAATTTACACGTTAGAGCACATACTCTCTACGGCAGGAATTGTATTGGATGATGAGGAAGATACAGACGATGAAGAAGCTGGAATTTCGGATCTCGAATTAATCAAGGATGAATCCAGCATTTACGATTCAATGAATCTGAATGAGTTGAATGAGGAATTGAACAAGGCACTGATGAGCGAAGATTACGAACGCGCCACCATACTTAGAGATGAAATAAACCGAAGACAATAAATCGGCATCAATGGTTACATTTCAGTCCTAAAAAGTGGACACCATTATCTCCATACTAAAAGGACTCATTGGCATATCGGTATTAGTTGCTATAGCGTGGATCGCCAGCAATAATCGAAAAAAAATCAATTGGTCTCTTGTTGCGAAGGGCATAGCTTTTCAAATTGTCATTGCCATTTTAGTGCTTAAAGTCGGCTTTGTAGAGCGTTTTTTCGATTGGATAAGTCGCGGGTTCGTCAAGCTTATCTCCTTTACCCAATACGGCTCAGAATTCCTGTTTTCATCTTTTCTAACGAATCAAATTGAACCTGGGCTTCTAAATTTCGCATTCAATATTCTGCCGACAATCATTTTTTTCTCAGCAATCAGTTCTATACTCTACTATTTCGGTATTCTTCAAAAAGTAGTTTACGTCTTCGCTTGGATTATGAAGCGATTGATGAATTTAAGTGGCGCAGAAAGCCTATCAGCAGCGGGCAACATTTTTCTCGGTCAGACTGAATCACCGCTGTTGGTTCGACCCTACTTAGATAACATGACCAAATCTGAGTTAATGTGTCTAATGACGGGCGGAATGGCCACAATTGCTGGTGGCGTACTTGCCGCTTATATGCAATACTTAGGGGGCGATGACCCAGTTGAAAGGGTGCTTTTTGCCAAACACCTATTAACGGCCTCGGTTATGTCAGCGCCCGCAGCAGTTGTAGCCGCGAAATTATTAATACCGGAAACTGAATCGTTTGACCGTAGTATGACGGTTACGAATGATAAAATCGGATCCAACTTGCTAGAAGCTATTTCAAATGGAACAACCGATGGCTTGAAACTAGCTGTAAATGTAGGAGCTATGCTACTGGTATTCACAGCATTGATCTATTTAGGAAACTACATCCTTGGGGACATCATTGGCAATTTAACTGGTTTGAATAGCCTTATAACCGAGCATACGAATTATGATGGCCTTTCTTTTCAATTCATTCTGGGTTACACCTTTGCCCCTATTGCCTGGTTGATGGGAATTGATGCAGATGACATTGTGCTTGTTGGCCAATTGTTGGGCGAAAAAACTATCCTAAATGAGTTTTACGCCTACGCGACCCTTGGTTCCATGAAAAGTTCAGGCCTAATAATGCATGAAAAGTCCATCATCATGGCCACTTACATTTTATGTGGCTTTGCCAATTTCGCCTCCATTGGAATTCAAATTGGGGGAATAGGAGCCTTAGCGCCAACTAAAAAAGGAATGTTGAGCAAACTCGGATTATACGCCCTCTTGGGCGGAACATTAGCTTGCCTATTCACAGCGAGTATTGTAGGCATGTTCTACTAAAATTGTGGATACTTTCTTAATAGGTTTTTTAGTTTAGGGTTGATTCACAAATCGAAGACCCTGACCTTTGAATTTGCAAGTATTCAACCATGAAACAATACCACGACTTACTCACCCACATTCTGGAGCATGGGGGGAAAAAAGAAGACAGAACTGGTGTAGGAACATACAGCGTTTTTGGATATCAAATGAGAATTGATTTACAAGAAGGTTTTCCTGCACTTACAACAAAAAAACTACACCTTAGATCAATCATCCACGAATTGTTGTGGTTTTTAGCCGGTGACACAAACATTAAATACTTGAAAGACAATGGTGTTAGTATTTGGGATGAATGGGCGGATTCGGAAGGTAATTTAGGCCCTGTCTACGGTTATCAATGGCGTTCTTGGCCAACAACGGATGGTCAACATGTTGATCAAATCAGCAAGCTCATTCACCAAATAAAAACAAACCCTGGATCAAGAAGACATATAGTTAGCGCATGGAATGTAGGATATATCGAAAACATGGCTTTACCTCCTTGTCATTGCTTATTTCAGTTTTATGTGAGCGATGGTAAGCTGAGTTGTCAACTCTATCAGCGAAGTGCCGATGTTTTCCTTGGAGTTCCTTTTAACATCGCATCCTATGCCTTGTTAACTATGATGATCGCTCAGGTGTGCGATTTACAAGTTGGCGAATTCATACACACGTTTGGCGATGCTCATATATACTCTAATCATCTTGAGCAAACAAGGACACAGCTATCGAGGTCGTTTCGCGCGCTTCCAACAATGAAGATCAATCCAAACGTAAAATCAATTTTTGATTTTAAGTATGAGGATTTTGAACTCCTCAATTACGATCCACACCCTAGCATAAAAGCACCAATTGCCGTATAATGATCATATCTCTCATCGCTGCAGTGGCAGCAAACAATGTAATCGGTGTTAAAGGTGATCTTCCTTGGCACTTGCCAGTTGACCTTAAGTTCTTTTCAGAGACTACAAAAGGACATTTCGTCATTATGGGACGGAAAAACTTCGATTCCATTCCAGAAAAGTATCGTCCATTACCTGGCAGACCAAATATTGTAGTAACGCGTAATAAGGATTTTAACGCGACCAATGTTACCGTATGCGCTTCAATCGAAGCAGGTATTGAACATGCAAAAAACCATCATGAAAGCGAAGTATTCATAATCGGAGGAGGTGACATTTACCGCCAAACCATTGGTATTGCTGACAAAATATACATAACGCATATTGACGCACATCCTGAAGGAGATACCTATTTCCCTGAATTTAACAAGGATGAATGGACTTCCGAATTAATATTGGAAAAGGGAGTGGACGATGTTCACAACCATGCTTTCACAACCTTCGTCTACACTAGGAAGTCTTGATTTAAGCCTTTCATTACATTTGCGACACTTCGGTATTGAAAATTGAATTAATGCGTCCTCTTTTATTCTTCCTTTTAAGCTTATTTATCTCGACTACATTTTCGAGTTGTGGAGAGACTGAGCGCGACCAAGACCTAGAAACGCTTACTGCTCGTGAGGTTGCGTTGTCATACCATGTTTTTGACGATGCCTTAAGGGAGGTTCACCGATTTGCCATGCGTGACTCGCTATTGAACGACACAGGAATCGTTCAACGGTTCAACTCATGCATTGAAGATGCATATGTAAGCGATACGGTAGCGGTTTTCCCGCTTTATCTCACCATAAACTACGGTGGCGATACTAATATTTGCGATGATGGTTTTAATCGTTTTGGGGTAATCCGAGCGGCATTTAGTGGGAAATATTTGAATAAGAGCACTGTTGTTACGGTCACCTTTGACGAATACTATAAAGATCAATTCAGGATAGACGGAACCGTAATCTTAACCAATCTAGGCCTTAACTCTGATGGTTATATGATGTTTGATTGGGAAGTCATTGATGGTCATATTACTGGTATTAATACGAATATCACTTGGGAAGGTGAACACGAAAAAACTTGGGTAGCCGGAAGATCTTTCGAAAGCCAGAGTAATGTTGACGATGACATTTTTCACATTGAAGGCATTAGCAAAGGCCGAAATTCGCGAGGAAACACTTTCGAAAACGAGATAACGAATCCTTACGTTGCAGACTATAGTTGCCAATGGTTTACCGCAGGCACTTCTTCATTGGATATCCCAAATCTAGAAGCTCGAAGATTAAACTTTGGTCTCACTACTGAATGTGACAATCTATTGATTGAGCGAAGAAACAACACCTACCTAGAAGTAGAAATTCCTTATTAAGCTACCTTAAGCTTCCGCAATCCAGACTGATCAATCTTCTTTTTAGCGTATTCAATTGTCACTTTGAATGTTGCAGGCTTAGGATCTGCTGATGGTAACTCATACATGGCATCCATCATGATCGCTTCACAAATAGATCGCAGCCCTCTAGCTCCTAGTTTATACTCTAGTGCTTTCTGAACGATATAGTCGAAGACCGATTTATCAAAGGACAGTTTAATGGCTTCCATTTCAAACAACCTAACATATTGCTTGATAAGAGCATTTTTAGGTTCGGTCAATATTCTTCTCAATGTGGTTTCGTCCAACGGATTAAGGAAGGAAATAAGTGGCAAGCGCCCAATCAGCTCAGGTATTAGCCCAAACTCTCTTAAATCAGATGGCGTGATATACTGAAGTAGGTTTTCCTTCTCTACCTTCTCATCCTTTGAAACGCTTCTATAACCAATTGCTGCTGTGTTCAGTCTTCTTGAAATGATTCGCTCTATTCCATCGAATGCACCTCCACAAATGAAAAGAATATTCTTTGTGTCGACTTGCACCAATTTCTGCTCTGGATGTTTACGTCCACCCTGCGGAGGCACTCCCACTGTGGAACCTTCAAGAAGTTTTAGTAACCCTTGCTGAACCCCTTCACCACTCACGTCTCGGGTAATTGAAGGATTGTCAGATTTGCGGCTTATCTTATCAACTTCGTCTATAAATACAATTCCACGTTCGGCCGCTTCCACGTTATACTCTGAAGCTTGAAGCAATCGGCTCAAAATGCTTTCTACATCTTCTCCAACATAACCAGCCTCAGTCAATACGGTCGCGTCAGCAATACAAAACGGTACGTTTAATATTTTGGCTATAGTTCGCGCTAATAAGGTCTTTCCAGTTCCGGTTTGACCAACCAAAATCATGTTGCTTTTTTCTATGACAATATCATCTTCATCAACAGATTTCTTTTGAGAAATGCGCTTATAATGATTGTAAACCGCCACAGCCATACTTCGCTTTGCATCATCTTGTCCAATAATATATTCATCGAGATGAGCTTTTATATCAGCCGGCTTCATGAGATTGACGCTTCCAAGCACGGTTTCGCGCAGTCTGGAACTCATTTCTTCATCGACAATCCGAGCAGCTTGTTGAATGCATCGATCGCATATATGTCCGGTTATTCCAGCTATCATAACAGCTGTCTCCCGTTTATCGCGACCACAAAACGAACACTTTATTTGCTCTTCAGTTTGTCTAGCCATAACTAATCTACTTTTCGAACGAGTACTTCATCAATCATACCGTATGCCTTTGCCTCATCGGCACGCATCCAATAATCTCGATCACTATCTGCCCATACCTTTTCAGGTTCTTGACCTGTGTGGGAGGCAATGATAGCATAAAGTTCATCCTTTAATTTTTTGATTTCGGCCGCGGTTATCTCAATATCAGATGCTTGTCCGCCCACACCACCCATAGGCTGATGAATCATAACACGAGCATGGCGCAAGGCCGTTCTTTTGTCTTTTTGCCCAGCACATAAAATAACGGCTGCCATTGAAGCTGCCATTCCTGTGCAAATGGTAGCCACATCGCAGCCTATATACTGCATTGTATCGTATATGCCAAGTCCTGCATAAACCGAACCTCCTGGGCTATTAATATAAATCTGAATATCTTTTCCTGAGTCAGCCGATTCTAGGAACAGAAGTTGTGCTTGAATCACATTAGCGACAAAATCATCAACGGGAAGTCCCAAGAATATAATTCTATCCATCATCAACCTAGAGAAAACATCCACTTCTCTGAATGGCATCGGCCGCTCTTCAATAACTGTTCTGGTCATTGCCGATGGCCTGTTCGCGGCTCGCATATATTCATCAACGGACAACCCGCTCATTCCCATATGGTGAACTGCATACTTTCTAAATTCCTTTTCGTCCGTCATCTTAGAATTTTAACAAATTTGATACTTGATCCATGAAGTTCCCTTTACCAGGCTTCGCGGAGGCTAATTTAACGAAATCGTCAAACGACACCTCTTTTTCTTGAATCTTAACTGTTTCCTTGTAGAAAGTGTTGACCTTTTCATCTAAGATTTGATCGTAAATTTTACGAACTTCTTCTTCTTTTTGTAAAAAGTTTTGTGCGAATTGATTCAACATATCATCCGCAATTTCTTGTTGACCAAAATTCGCAAATTGAGCCTTGATATTGGCTTTAACTCGTTCTTGAATCTCGGTATAATCAACTTTTATCTCGTTATCCTTTGCCAATTTTGACTCAATAATTTGAAGCTTTAAATAACGGCTGTAATCTTCGTATTCTCGCTCTACATCATCCTGACTGATGGGTTGCTCGGTGTTTTGGCTATTCTGAACCAACCAACGTTTCAAGAAGGTGTCCGGCAGTTCGAGCTGAAGTTTGTCCAAAAGGATATCAGAAATATCCCTTCTCATTTTTTTGTCCGAATCAGTTGCAAGGTGCTTTTTCAAGTCGTCTGCAATCTTAGCTCTAAACTCTTCTTCAGTTGCTGCCTTATCTGGCCCTAGAACCTTGTCAAATAGCTCTTTATCTAATGGATGTGCATCAATACGGTGAATTGAATCCACTTTCAATTCCCATTGCTTTGGAAATTTGGCTATTTCCGAATGAGGGAGACCTAACATTGCCGATAAATCGGCCTCACCCTTACTTAGTTTACTAGGTTCTGTCAATAAAACATCCCCAACCTTTAGTCCAATGAGCTTGTTTCGAGCATCCTTATTCTCAACATATTCAATCACAACCGTACTATGATTATGCGCTCCACCCTTGACACGCTGTCCTGATTTATCGACTTCGTAAAAAGTTCCATAAATCATGTCTTGCATCGTTGACTCCTCAACTTCTTCACTTTTACCAAATCTTCTTTGAAAATCTCTAACATATTTATCGATCAACTCTTTATCGACAACAATGTTGTATTTCGTGACCTTATCCTTTGCCGACAGGTCAACCGTGAACTTTGGCGCTAAACCTAAATCATAGGAGAACTTGTACTTCTGGTTGAAATCAAGCGTCAATTCCTCTAAATCTTCTGGTAAGGGTTGCCCAAGAATATCGAGCTCATTGTTCTTTATATGTGAATTCAGTTGTTCAGACAATATCTTGTTTAGCTCCTCGGCCAAAACAGATTTACCGTACATTTTCTTAGCTACGCCAAAAGGAACCTTACCTTTTCTAAACCCTTGGAGGGTCATCTTTTTTCGATAATTGTCTATAACCTCTTTGACTGGCTGTTCGTAATCTTCTGGGCCAATCTCAATATTAACGCGAGCGTTGAGTGAATCAATGTTTTCTTGCGTGATGTTCATTCCTGATATTTAAAATTCTGATACAAAAAAAGACCGTTTTCAGGCGGTCTTCAATTAGTTGTTACAATTTCATACAATGATGGAAAGCTCCACCTTAACTTTTCATTCAAAAGATTTCGCAATACGAAAAAACCATTCTGAACCATTTGTGCGGATGAAGGGACTCGAACCCCCACGCCTTGCGGCACTAGATCCTAAGTCTAGCGCGTCTACCAATTCCGCCACATCCGCTTAAAAAGAACTCCCTTGAAAAAGGGACGCAAAGATATAATTATTCACCCATTTCAAAATGCTTTTGTCTAAGTCGCCAAAAGTTTCTGAAAAGTACATTTGCATCAACACTTTCAGCATGAAAATAGATCCGAAATCTACACCAACAGCAAAGCTTCACGGTTATCTCTTAGGCGCTATCGGACCGAGGCCTATTGCCTTCGCAAGTACGATTGATGAGCATGGCGTCCCGAACTTGAGCCCCTTCAGCTTTTTCAATGTCTTTAGCGCCAACCCTCCTATTGCCATTTTTTCTCCCGCAAGAAGAGGAAGGGACAACACGACCAAGCATACATTCGAGAATGCTAAGCTTAACCGAGAGGTTGTTATAAATGTTGTGAACTACGATTTAGTTGAGCAAATGTCCTTGTCAAGCACGGAATATGGCGCTGGAGTCGATGAATTTATTAAAGCAGGACTGACCCCCGTACCTTCTGAGCTTATTCAACCTTTTCGAGTTAAAGAATCACCTGTACAGTTTGAATGTAAGGTTAAAGAAGTAGTTGAGCTGGGTCAAGAAGGAGGCGCTGGCAATTTGATTATTTGCGAAATCGTCATGATCCATATTGATGAATCAATCCTAGACGATGACGGAAGAATTGATCAACATAAAATTGATTTAGTTGGCCGACTTGGAGGCAATTGGTACGTCCGGGCCAGTGGAAACGCGCTATTTGAAATTGCAAAGCCCACTTACATCTCTAGGGATTGGAGTCGATCAAATTCCAAAAGACATTCGATTGAGCACGGTTTTAACCGGAAACAACCTTGGCCAACTCGGAAACGTTGAGCAACTACCGAACGAAACGGATGTCAATGAATTTCGATTGACCGAGCTTTCTGATCTGTTTATTGAATTTGAAAATGACTCTAAACTATTAGAAATAGAGTTGCATAAAAAGGCGCAAGAATATTTATCATTGGGGTTGGTTGACAAAGCTTGGTTAACCCTCTTATCATTTAATAATTAGTATGGAAATTGAAGGAAGCGTAAAAAATCGTTTTTGACACTCAAACATTTAGCTCAGGATTTCAAAAGAAGGAATTCGTTTTGACCACAAAGGAGCAATATCCTCAAGATGTAAAATTTGAGTTAGTAAAAGATCGAATAGATTTAATTGATTCGTATAAAGCTGGTGATCACTTGAAAGTTCATTTCAATGTTCGAGGCAACGAATACAATGGAAAATACTTCGTCAATTTACAAGCTTGGAGAATTGAACCCCTTCAAGCTCAACAAAGTGCTCCATCCGATCCTTTTGGCGATGCGGGATTACCCGAAGAGCCAGAGACGAGCGATGATGCTATAGAGGACGATTTACCTTTCTAAGTCGTAACCGAGCAGAGGTTGATTGAGGGATACTTAAATATGGTTAGACGGTTTCTTCCGTCTCCCTTTAGCATCGCCTTAATCCTAACGCTTTTTAGTTTTTTATTGGCATTTGCCTTAGAGGTTCATGGTGGAGGAAGCATTTCTTTAGCCAAAACTTTTGGTTGGTGGAGCGATGGCCTTTGGAATGCCCCCATGTTGGTTTTTGCTATGCAGATGATGCTAATGCTTGTATTGGGTCATTCGTTGGCACTTACTTCTGTTGTTGACTCTATTATTCAACGCCTAGTATCACATTGCCATTCAACTAGTCAAGCTGCAGTAATAGTTAGCCTAAGCGCGTTAGTTGTTGGGTTATTTAATTGGGGTCTCGGTCTCATTTTTGGCGCTATATTCGCGCGAAAAGTTGGCGAGAGCCTTAGTGCAAAAAAAATTCCTTTGAATTACGCGCTCATTGGAGCTGCGGGGTACTCTGCCTTGTTGATTTGGCACGCAGGCATTTCTGGTTCAGCACCGATTAAAGTTGCGGAGCAAGGAAACCTGCAATTATTAATGTCAGGAGTTTTGACTTCAGAAAGTCTATCCTTATTACCCGAACGTATTGAGTTGATGGACACTGTTTTTAGTTCGTCAAACATGATTACTTGTGTAGTAATCCTTATTTGTATTCCGCTTACGCTATACCTTCTGGGTCGAACATCAAAGAAGCATGAAATCATCCAACTTTCCGTTTTTGACGTATTAGTCGAGTCGAAAGACACAAAACCGGTGGGCGCTGAGCGAATCGATAAGAGCAAATGGGTAACCCGAATAACCGGATCGATAATCTTAGCCTATTGCTTTTATAAGATGATCCTAGGTGGCACATCTATCCTTGACTTTTTTACTCCGAACAACATCAATTTAATCCTTTTCGGGGCCAGTTTATGGCTGCATGCCAGTTTCGAATCATTCACCAAATCAATTGAAACTGCAATTTCCGGAGCAAGTGGAATTCTTATTCAGTTCCCCATCTATTTTGGAATAATGGGATTGATCAAAGAAAGCGGCATGGTCACCTCGATTTCCGATCAGTTTGTTCTGTTGAGCAACGACACAACCTTTCCAATATTCAGTTTTTTAAGTGCTGGTTTAGTCAATATTTTTATTCCAAGTGGTGGCGGACAATGGGTAATTCAAGGTCCAATTCTGATCAAGGCAGCCATTGAGTTAAATATACCTTTTGGAAAGACAGTGATGGCCCTCGCCTATGGAGACCAAATAACGAACATGCTACAGCCTTTTTGGGCGTTGCCGTTATTGGGTATAACGAAGCTTTCAGCCAAAGACATTCTACCCTATACTTTGATCATGTTTTTCGTTGGCTTCATCATCTATTTCGCTAGCCTTTTGTTGCTTTTTTAACGGATATTGCTTCGCCCCTTCCAGCTAAATCCTACGCCTAGAATTGCCAATGCTGCGATAACCGTGGTATAGACCGGATATACTAAACTTAAAATCAGTGCATCAAAAAGCTTGTGTTCGATCTGATACTTTCGAAACCAGTAGGAATGAAACGAGTATTCCAATAACACTTTGAAAACCAACAGCATGAGAATCCAGCCAGGATTCTGAACTAAGAACAATGCCAACATCATAAAAACAAAAACAAGGTTTAACCCTAGAATAAGCGCCCCGAAAAATTTTGAAAGAGTCGATTCGTAATTGGTTGATTTGGCTGCCCAGCGGATTCTTTGATTTATAAACGCTCGAAATGATTTTGGCGATTCAGTGATCACAGCATACCGTTGATCAAAAGCTTCAACAACTTGACCTTGAGTCAAACTCTGAGCGAAAAACACATCATCTCCACTGACAGTCCCTGAATTCAGCGATTGAATGTATAGACCCAATGTTTTTGATCTAAACATCATATTCGCCCCATTGGCCATAATTGGACGCTGGAAGCTTATAAAAGCTTCCGTAATAATTTGATTGTTTAAATTTTCTAATGTCATAAGCCGCTTCCATCCCTTTTGCTCTGTCATCAATACAACTCCGAAAGCAACCATGGCATTGTTCTTATTTAAGGCATTAGATAGGCCTAGAAGGGCGTTTGGATTCAAACAGACATCAGCATCAGTAAGATAGATTAATCCGTCTGAAACATTAAGCAAGCCTTGCTTCAATGCCATTTTCTTTCCACCACCTTCCTTCAGCATATCCACACAAATATTCAAATGTTCATAGGATCGCTTCAGCGCAAGCGCCTCTTCGTAAGTGCCATCTTCGGAGTGGTCATCGACAATTCGAATCTCCAATTGGGTGGGCAACCAAGTTTGATTGGCTATGGATTTAACCAAGGAGCCAAGATTGCCTTCTTCATTGCGTGCAGCAATAACGATGGTTAAACATTGATTATCATTATTCGGTTCTATCTCTGAGGCTTCAATTGAAACGTTGAGATTAATAAATAGGAATATGGCCATCCATAAGGCCATCGCGATTAAAAATCCCCAGATCATGTAGGTCTAAAAATTCGGTACGAAAGCAATACGATAGAACCGACAAGGGCCGGAATCGCAATGTTTAAAACCCAAACGGCAAAGACCACCGATGAAACTATGCCTAGGTCAAATTCAAACAATCCAAAGTAGCTCAAGGCGATTGCCTCTCGGAGAATCAAATCAGGCACAGGAACTAAGGAAAAAACCGTTGACGAGAACAGACTAAGCATGGAAGCCCCGCCAATAATAATCCAATCAGGCTCACTCAACATTAAACTAAAAAGGAGAAAGTATTGGCCTAAAAAGGTCGCAAATCGAATAATGGAAAGCACAAAGAGTTTATGGAGCAACCCAGTTGATAGACTTGAAACAGGGGCTAAATATTTTGTAAACAATGCCAGCTTGCTCGACCGCTCAAACAAAACCCCGATGAAATTCAAGTTTAAATAAAGAATCATACATAGAACCCAAAATGCAATTAGGGTTACTTGGATCAACCGTACTGCTAAATCTCCGAGCGATTCTACCGCCAAGGATTCAAGTAAAAAAAGACATCCGATAACACCAAAAGTCAATGTGGCAAGTGTCTGCGACAAACCATTGACAAAACTTAAAACGGAACCTGAAATGCGTTGCTTAGGATTGAGCGCTAAAATCCTTCCAACAAATTCACCTATTCGATTCGGTGTGAAAATGCCAAATGTAGCCCCGCTTAAGACACCTTTCACAGCAGTTGTCCACCGAGAATCAAAATTTGGAGCAATCAGTAGATTCCATTTTACCATTTCTAGCCCCCAATTGGCGGCAATTAGAAAAGCAGCCAAAAAAGTATATGTCATTACCTGAATATTCGTAAGTCCAAAAAACACATTCAGCGTTGATTCAATAATCACAGTTTCGCCTTGAAGCTTTTGAAAAATATATCCTAATGCCAACCCAGAAATCCCAATTTTTAGTATCCAAGAAATAATGAACTGAATACTTCGCTGTGTAGGATGTTCAGAACTTTTACCCGTAATTACAGTCTGGGCATACGCATGAATTAATTTCGAAATTCTGTTGGTCATTTAAATAGTAAGAGTCGCAAAAGTGGTGAAAGAAAAAATAATACTTGGTATTGATCCTGGAACCAACGTTATGGGTTACGGAGTTCTGAGTATTTCTAACAATATTTTAAGTACGAAGGGCCTTGGTGTCGTTCAGATTAAAGAGAAGGATCCTGGGCTAAAATTGAAGCGAATTTTTGAAAGTACTCTCAGCCTTGTTGATCAATTCAATCCAGATGAATTCGCTGTTGAGGCTCCGTTTTTCGGTAAAAACGTTCAATCGATGCTTAAACTAGGCCGCGCACAGGGAGTTTCGATGGCTGCAGCTTTGATTCGCAATATCCCAATCGCTGAATACAGTCCACGTAAAATCAAGCAGTCTATTACCGGAAGTGGAGCAGCGTCAAAAGAACAGGTTGCTCAAATGATCAAGACTTTGGTTGGGATTCAGGAATTACCAAGTCAATTGGATGCCACGGACGGATTAGCAGTAGCAATTTGCCACTATTTCCAAACTTCAAGTAAAATTCCTAGTACAGGAAAAAAAGGCTGGGATAGTTTTATTCGTCAGAATCCGGATCGAGTCCGGTAAAGCTTTTCTGAATCGCATTTGCCAGTACAATAAACTCCTCTTGGTTCATTTCGACCCGTTGTTTGGAAAAGTTTATATCGTCCATTGTATTTAGCGGAACCAAGTGAATATGCGTGTGCGGAACTTCTAGACCAATAACCGACATACCGATTCGCTTACAATTCACATTCTCTTTTATGGCTGCCGCAACTTTCTTAGCGAAAAGAAAATAATTAGCTAAACGTTCATCTTCAATTTCAAAAATGTAATCTACCTCCTGCTTTGGTATGACCAAGGTATGCCCATTTGCTAGTGGATTAATATCCAAAAGAGCAAAATGGTCGTCATCCTCTGCTACGATGTAGCCAAGAATATCGCCATTGAGAATTTTTGTGAAGACGGAGCTCATCAGCGTGAAATATCAATAACTTCCAACTTCATTACTCCATTCGGCACAGAAATTTCGGCAATATCTCCTACACGCTTTCCAAGCAATCCCTTACCAATTGGAGACTCCACACTGATCTTGCCTTCTTTAAGATTAGCTTCGTTTTCAGCCACAATGGTATAAATCAACTCCTTATTTAAACCAAGGTGTTTCAATTTTACCGTGGACAGAATGAGCACCTTGCTGTTATCTAATTGACTTTCATCCACAATTCGAGCGTTTCGAACGAGATCTTGAAGTTTGGCAATACGCATTTCCAAAAGACCTTGAGCCTCCTTTGCTGCATCGTATTCCGCATTTTCCGACAGGTCACCCTTATCTCTTGCTTCTGCAATTTGCGCAGAAATTGAAGGTCTTTGAACGCTTGTTAGTTCTTGCAATTCTTCTTGCAATCTCTTAAGCCCTTCCTGTGTGTAATATGTTACTTGAGACATATGATGTGATTTGATCGCTTTCTATAAATAAGAATGGAATCGCCTTTCGAACGATTCCATTTTTCAAATGTATGTATTAGGACCTTTAGATGCTAAGTCGCAAACCAATACTATGCGTACCTCCTAATGGGTTAGCAAATCGATATGCATAGTCGAAGTTAAGCCCTGTGTCTTTCTTTTTCTTAAATGGCAGCATCAAAGACATACCCATGGTAGGTCCCGTATTGGAATTAACGCGTCCCTCAGAAAGTGGTGAAAATCCATTTTCCTCATAAACAAGACCACCTCTCACCGCGAGATACTTTAAAAAAGCGAATTCCGCACCAAATCGGATTTGATCTGGTGAAAAGGAATTGGATGTATAGGTTCCAGACAATGTCAATCGATAATCTGACGGTCGGTCATCCTCTGATACTTCTTCAGTGCTTTCTTCTGTAGTGGTCGCTGCGAAGAGGTATAAATCATAAGAAGCTCCAATATTTAACAAGGCCGGCATTTCAAATCCTTCCGCTCTTTGATTCACAGTAAACTCAGCATCCTGAAGCAGGACTGTGGTAGCCAAACCATCTCCCGAATATTTCAATTTTGGTCCAACATTTCTCAATGAAATACCAAATTTAGCTCGATCATACTGACCTGTTACATAACGAATACCTGCATCAAGAGCTACTCCTTGAGCTCCGACATTATTTATGGATTCGCTCACGATGCGTATGGCGCCACCACCTTGAATGCTATTCGAGAAGGTTCTAGAATAACCAATGGCTAAATTCAAAAACTGTGGACTAAATGTACCCTGGCCTCCATCTGGATTTGCCGTAGTAGTAATTGGAATATCTCCAAATGACATTGAATTAACCGAAATACCCATAACCGCAGACTCACCAACACGCTGACCAAATCCAAGGGAGTTTACGGTAATATCCGATCCCGAGAACAAAACCACGTTTGAATAATACAACTCCGTGCTATTAATCCCACTAAGTCCAGAAATGTTCCAGTTGAAGCTTTCAACGCCATTCAAGTACGCGCTATTCGCACCTCCAACTCCTCCACTACTTGCCCAAGGATTAATCAACAATTGACTAGATCCAGCTTGACCAATCCGCTCCTTATTTCCTCCGTATGCAATGGTTGCAGACAAAAGAATTCCGAGCGTTAATATCTTATTATACATTTTCATATCTCCAATAGTTTTCTGATTAGAATGAGTTTAGATCTATAGGTCTTAACACTCCAAACCACTTTATTACTTTTTCACCAAGCCCAGGGGAGTTTATATGAATTATATAAAGGCCACTAGCAATTGGAATTCTGTCTTGATTCTTTAAATCCCAGTCAATGCTAGATTTAGTCGCATCATCCTTTTCGAATGTTCTAACTAAAATGCCATTGACGGTAAAAATGTTAATCGTACACTCTTTAGGTAAGTTAATCACCTTGACCACATAATCAAGCCTACCAGCCTCATAGGACGAATAAGCGTAATATGGATTTGGCACAACAGTTATTTCCTCCAACATTTCAGTTCCAATGGCTTTATCAATTGTTGGGGCCAACGCATCTGTATTAAACCTATATAGTGGAAGCGCGTCATTTACCGTTTCAATCAATTGAGCTACGTCTGTAACCAATGTAAAGTCAGATGTGATTGCCGTAAAGTTATCACCAGCTCCAAGCGTCATGTCGACCGTATCACCGGCCGAATTGGCCCGCATCACTGTTATTTTTCCGCTTTTCACATAGTATGACTTTCCAGCTGCCAAAGTACCAGTAGATGTGAGCTCAAACCCTTCACCTGCCGCATAAGGAGCGTAAGGCCGTGTCGAACGAAGACGAATTGTGAGATCATTCAGTGAGCTTGCATCCTCAGGATTTGCATTCTTTCCAAAAAGAGAAGAATTATCACTTAGAAGCGGATAGCCCGTCCATGCACCTGCTCGCATCACTGCCAAGTAATTCTTGTTTGCCTCTTCATTCGGATTCAAAATATGCGTGCTAATCTGAGAATTAAAACCTATCAGCTTATTGAAAGCGAAATCTCCGCCATCGTATGCCGGCATTAAAAGCTCATCATCAAGAGTCGATCCGTCCTCTGTGTTATGCCTGAAAACGTATATCATATGCATTCCTCCAAACCTCACTTCGCCAAATAAATCTTCGACAATCCGACTCGTAGGATTCCACTGCATATCCGCACCGTTTTCTTTTCCTAACCATGAATTCTCAGAAAATGCCATATTCAAACGCTCCCCTGTTTCAATATTCACAGCATAACCAGGGAACCAACCCATTCCCATGGAAATTTTCGGAAATTCGGCCTCTTCAATCCCCAACGAGAATAAATAGTCCTTGTCTGTTTGACGCAATACTTTATCACCCAACACTTGAGCTGTGCCGTTGCGCTTCATATTCCCATCTTTTTCGTTAAAATCAGGATCGAGGTAATTTCTACCCATTTTATCAACAGACAATCCTCTTCTTAATTCACCACGAACAGCTTTACCTTTTGTCAATTCACCATTATCACCTGCCTCAAAGACAGGACATCTCGTCCATTTGCTTGTATCCCCTGTAATAATGACATCAACGCTTGGTGTATTATGAATGCCTGATACTTTTAAGATTTTCTCGGAGAAATTCACCGTAGGTGCACCACTAATTGCAAAAAGTGGAATTGGGTGTGTCGTATCATAACTAGCCAACGAAAACGGAGACCAGGTTCTTCCTGCAATATTCTCCCAAATTTGAAATTCGTCAAGAGGCTGTGCATTGGTTGCAGCTGGATCATCAGCTATATAATTGTCGTAGTGATCATCTTCAGCCCAATCTTTTCCTCCACCTAATGCGGCTGGAGCAATGTAAGTTCCACTCTTAATCCAATTGAATCGACTATCAGCGTCAATATCTACAATTCCGGAGAGCCACTGATCCGTTTCATCTGTATAGATAACATCAAACCCGATGTAGCCATTATTTGCCGCCCCTTCAGTATGTGCAGGATAACCATAACCAATGGAAACTGAAATACCCAATTCAAATAACACTTGTTCATTCAGTTGCTTAATAACTTGATCAGAACTAACCGTTTCGATTCCCTCACCAGATATTTCCCAATACATATTCTGTAAATCGTGGGTTCGTGATGAATCTTTAAATGCTAGTGTAAAAGTTCCTGGCTGAATCATTAGTGGATCAACCACCTTAATTTCAACAGGACCAGATCCTGCTTCGTACTTCACTCTTTCCAGTGATTCACTCGTTCGAGCCGTATCCATATAATCTTCCTTGATCACAGCGAAGTTTCCACCATTTCCTCGACCTTCAATTCGAGTCAATTCAACTCCATCTCCATACTCCGCATTTAATTGAATACCATCCATTTCTAATTCTATGCGATGTGGTATTGCCTCATATACTTTAACAGGACCGTTTGGCGAGGTTCTACTCGCGAGGTATGGAAGCTTTTGACCATCCAATCGGGGTGGATCAGCAGATGGATCATAAATACCATCTATGTAGGAAAGGTTTCCAAATCCGTCACCGTATTGGTTATAAGCGTATGCCACGGTCATGTAGTAGTAGGTCTTGTGATTAATTAACCTAGCATCCCCTGTAGCAAATGCATCATTTTTAAACTGAAATGAATGTTTAATGCCAACATTTTCGCCACTTACCTTAAGTTTAGGTACATCTGCGTCAATTTGAGAGTCGTATTCGTAATTAATCAACTTCGTGATATTGTTAGAAATATCAACTTGTGCAACCAATCGAGCCTTATCTGGGTCAGTAAGATCATTTGTTCCAACCGACTGATCGGCTAACTGATAGACTTGATAACCCTCGAACACATAGGTAGAAAAAAGCTGTTTTTCTTTATCAGTAAGTGGCGTATCACTTTTACCGTCTTCGTCTGTATCTATAGAATCCGGAGCTGGAAGGAAGGGATCAATGGTCGAATAAGCCTCTTGGTAATTATTCGAATTAATAGGATTTGATAGCATTAAGATGATTTCTCTATCCAATTCCTGCACCGTAATGTCTGGAGCATGAGGGCCATCTAAAATTTCAAAGCATGAATCAAAGAGCGCTTGAGTCTTATCATCCGCTTTTCGCATATCTTCTACAGATTGTAGTCGTCCACCAGATGCAGCTTGCATCCAAACAACTCCAACCGTAATATTATTCACAGCTCCTGGGCCTAATTCAAACGGTCCAGATGATTGAACAAACCTTCTATCTCCTGCAGGGTTACCTGCAGAAACTTCTGTCCATGATCCCGGTCCTGGGTCAATACCATTGGTACCCCAATTCTGTGGATCTGTATCACCAGGGAACATATAGTTCGCTGGAATTGCGTTTGGATTTGAGGGATCATAACCGTTTCCACCGTATGTCATTGGTGTACCATCTCTCCAAATGCCACGTAACATATTGTAATAATCCGTTGCGATATTTGGATCTCCTGTAGGGCCAGGTTGGTTGTTGTGATATAAGAATTTCCTCATTCCATAACGCTCATTATCGACAATTCCATCACCGTAACCAGCACCTTGACCTGGATAGATGATACCATCTTCCTGAATGGCTGCTGCGTAATCATCCGCACATAAACAATTGTCTTGATTATCATTCGCTTGGAAAGGGCCTTGGAAGAAATCTAGACCGATAGCCGGAGGATTCACACCATAGCCAATATTTCCACCAGCATCTTGATCTTCATCATCTCCATTATAGAAATAACCCAAACCTCTTTTCACATCACAGCCGACATAATCATCTTGAGCATTTCCTAAGTCTCCATCAACCCACTGACCAAAGTATGTATCCGTTAAATTGAATGTTGACCGATTAATAAGTTCATAATTATAAAAGGTCATATTATTAACCTCATCGGTAGTAGCGAATGCGAACGCTTGGGCTCTAATTTCCATTCCAATGGACTGACCACCTGATTCACTGTGAATGTTTCCTTTATCGTTGAACACCCACCAAATATTTTGATCACCATAAATGTCTCGCACCCTTCGACTGCAATCACTCTTACCTGAAAGCACATAACCGGGATAATCACCATCAGCAGGATTGTAATCACCATCACCATTTCTGTCGTAAAATGGAGCTAGGTAGTAATCTTCGTTATACGGCTCAAAGTTTCTTCCATGCGCAGGCCAGTTTGTAATAACTGAAGGAATCGTATAACCTGGATATAGTTCTTCTTGAGTGTTTGTCCCATTCGCAGCGTCATTTGCACCAGCTGTCCACCATGCAGCATATTCAGAAACCATCGATCTAGTGGTTTCATAATGCTTATCATATTCTTTACAAGTAGCCGGATCAATTTCCGCATCAACAGTGCTTAACGGACCAGTCCAATAATCATTACCAACCTGACGGAATCGAAGTGCGGCAACTTTAAACTGTCCAGAAACATCTTGCCCTGCTAACCAAAGTGATCCAGCAAATAAACTGGTTTTCCCAGAACCTTGAGGAATTTCATATCGAGCACGATTAAAATCCCACCACATATCTCCACCACTTTGAATCAGTGCCTTCGTATTGTTAATGTTGAGCTCTGTGGAAGAAGTGGCAGGCGTACAATTGGCAGCGGTGCCCGGAGGTGCATCATTGCCACGCTTATTCTGCTCGTATTTATATCGTTCTGCTGTTGCACTTAATGCAACAAAAAGGACGAGTGCGCTAGTTAAAAGTGTTTTCATTGTTTTCATTCTTCAAATACTTTTAGAAGTTAACCCTTACTCCTATTCTAAATCTTCTTGGTAACTGCCATTGGGTGGGATCCCACAGTTTCATTGTATAATACTCTTGAAATGCCATTGGGCTGTTTTGCTCCCCAGCAAACTGCAATCCGAACGCTGAGTTTAAATAACCATCATCATCTGGATTACCTGTGGCTCTATAAACACCATTGATATTTCGAGTATTTAGCAAATTCAAAACTTGTAGGTAAACATTAAAATAGTATTCCTGCTTTCCCCCCTCTTTTTTGTAGGTAAAGTCTCGGTCAAGATTCAGGTCGAATCGGAATGACCATGGAAGACTAGCACTGTTGATAGCGCCTTTTTGCAACGAAGAAGGACTATTTGTAAAGAGTACTGATGAAGTAAAATTGCTTTGAGGATTGTAAGGAACTCCCGAACCACCGCGAATTTGAATATTCGCTCCGGTGTTTTTGAAAATCTGATTATTCCCGATTACAGGACCATCGTAATCTTTCCCCGCTCCATAACGATAATCAACATTGGCAACAATTTGATGACGTTGGTCATACGACAAACGAATTGGAGCTCTCAAATTTGGTTGTCCAGAGCGAGCGAGGTTTAATCCTGTCGTTGCGCTAGAACCTGTTCCTTCGGCAAATTGTAATGTGTAAGAAGCTCTAACAGTCAGGTTTTTTGTCTGGCGTAGGTCGTAGGCAACTGTCATTCCCTTAACAGTCGCAAAGTCCAAATTGGCATAACTTACATACTCAATTGGATAAGCGTCAAATACTCTGGTAGAGGAAACCAAGTTTCTTGATTCTCTATAGAAAGCAGAAATAGTAAGCGCCATTGAAGTGGTCAATGCTTGCTGAAATCCAATTTCGTAATCAATTGTTTTTTCTGGTTGTAAAGCAGGATTATCTAGTTGTGCACTGCTAGCTCGACTTTCTAGAAAATAGTAATCCGAAGGATCTAGTCTATTTCCTACAGTCGGACGCTTAGTCAAGATATCATAATGAGCAAAGAACTTTGCCACATCGGAAATAGGAAAATTAAAGGCCACCCTAGGCATAAAGTTAGTCTGAGGAGAATAATCCTCAAATGAAGCAGAAGTAATATCGACACTTCCTGTTGCATCCTTGTCTACTAATAAAGGTGCCGGTAATCCGTTTGAAACGCGAAGAGCACTTGCGTCACTTAGTTCAGCTCCTTGAGAGTTAAACCAAGTATCTCCGTTTCGGTATCCTAAAATTTCACTTGGATTTTGGACATTATCAACATATACAACATAGTCTGCACCAATATTGGAAGGGCGAACTGTTCCTTCTTCTAAAAGTGAGGCTGCCTCGTCCTCGCCTGCCTTCACAGTAGGGAATAAAACGTATCTATCCTTTAATACCTGTTGATTCGCATCGTAACGATCCACGCGCAATCCAATGTTAAAAATCAAATCTTCAAACTCAAATTTATCTTCAATATAACCGGCTACATAAATTGGCTGAAACGGAGCTATCGGTCTTGTGTAGTTCCCATACTCATCTCTTGCATTGAAGAAATCATCAAAGGTTGGAGTTTGCTTGGTTCTATTTCCATAAGGATCATATCCATAATATGACACTAAAGAACTACCTCCGTTATACAATTCATCGGCTGAGAAATACTCTATTTCATAAAGGTCTGGATCAATGGCATTGATGTCCAAATAATCAACCCCATCAGGGTTAAGACCGATGGCCTTTCTTAGATTATAATCTATAAAAGCCTGAGATTCATCTGGATTGGAACCATCATATTCACCTGGAGAAGCATTCAATCGTGGATAAGTAATGTAGGGTCCTGGATAAGATATTTGAGGATTTTGGAAATCCAATTCTGAAATATGCGAATTGGAACGTAAACGTGCCACTTGCCAAAGGCTTCTAGGACTAACAGAATACGCCCTATCTATTCGTTGCTCATACTCGAAACCCAACATAAACGCGTGGTTCTTGATATCGGCTGAACCCTGGGCTGTGACTCGAAACTGATTTGTAATGTTCTCACTGTAATTATCCGTTGCCCCACCTCGTGCATTGGTTACGTCATTATTATAAGCCCACATTCCATAAACACTTCGTGAGCGTCCGTCTAGGTTATCACCATTGATCAGACCGCCCCCACTTTGGATGTTATTTGTATTAGCTAAAGCTGCAACTTTTTCAGGATCAAAAATCGGATTACCTTCTTCATCAAATCCGCCCCAACCATTCAATTCATAGTATCGCTGGGTGAAAGTTGCCAATTCAGGGTTCGCATCTCCCGGAGTGAACGTTATTAACGTATCTCGATAGGTTTGTTGTATTTGCCCGAATAAACCAGTTATACTATCCTGACCAATGGCATAGTCTTCAGTTTGAAAAGTTTGAAACTTACCAATGTATCCGTACTTAAAAATATCATCCTTTAGATCTGGGTTTTGACGTTTGAAGTACTCCTGACTGTAATCCGCCTGAATGGAATAGAATGCATTTTTAATTAAACTGGCAGAGGATTCATCGCCAGCTTGTCCTCCATTATCAAATCTTTGAGTAAAACGCCCATAGACACGCCAATCTAGATTTGTTTCTTCAGGATAACTCTCGAAATCCAACAGGGAATGATCGTAGTCGTATCGCTGACCTTTACTGTAATTTAAGCTACCACCAAAAGTCAAATCTGTGCTAGAAGTTGTTGCAACAGTGACTTTCCCAGAAAGGTTGGCTCCTTGATTATTTGTATTTGGTCTGACTTTAACTCGCTCAAAATTATTTAGTCGATAATAGTCCGTATTAGGAATAACCGAGTTATCAGTAAAACCTTGACGTAACGGATCAGCCTTAAGCATCGCTAGCTGATCATCCTTTATTTTCCATGCACCTACAGCCGAAGGTCGTGGATCTAAATTGCTCGTATAGTTTCCAGAAAGAAAGAAACCTAGCAATGGCTTTTTAATATTATTTGAGTCTGTTCGACTTAAAAACGGACCTGAAAGGCTAAGTTCAACTAGGTTATAGCCGTAAGGGTCAGTACCAATATATGTGTTATCAGAAAGCTTAACACCTGAAGTTAAATACTCGACTCCACCGTGGTATTCGCTTGACACACCTCTTGTGGTAATGCTTACAACACCACCTGTTACATCTCCATATCTAGCTGGAAGTCCTCCAGTAATAACGGTGATTTGATCAATAGAGGCTCTCGGAATCGAAGAGCTTCCCCTAACCTTAACACCATCAATAAAGTAATAGTTGGCATCCGAACGGCTACCACGAATGTTCAGAGAGTTGTTACCATTATCCGAAGAATATGTACCCCCAGCAGTTGCAGCCAATTCAGCTGGACTTCGAGCAGACATCTTTTTGATATCATCAGCTGTGATCGTTTCTTGTTTGGAACTTCCTTTTTCGAATAGAGGAACTACATATTCAACAACTTCAACTATGTCAAGCATTTCTGCAGCAGTTGATAATTGAGTCTGGTTCTTTGGCAGCTGGGTTGTTACTCCCGTTGTGACTCGCACTCCGTTAATACCTTTTGTTCCAAATCCGAGTGACGAAATTTCGATGTCGTATGTACCAGGCGTGATCGGCTTGATGCTTACGTTTCCATCAAAATCTGACTGTCCTCCCGTAATTTGTGCTCCATTCTGTTTCACCAATACGTTGGCGAAGGGTAATGGATCTCCGTTATCGTCTGTTATCGTAGCTTTAATTGCTCCTTGACCAACTTGGGCTTGGAGACTTAATGAGGCTAGAAAAATTCCGAAGGTTAGAAGTAAAAGTTTTCTCATTGCTGCTGTCGTTTGATAGGTTAGCAGGATATTAAATAAGCCTGCAAAATGGCGGGTAAAGATAAAAAAGTAATAACACGGTTAACATTTTTTTAAAGTATCTGCACCCCTTGTTCTACCTCATTTTTTTCAATTCATTTGTCATTTTAACTTCCTCAAAGTTGAGGAGAATTAACATTCATTACAATCTCATTTTAGAAAACGGTCAGGTACATCGAAACTTCGGTAGCTTGTTTACCTTATTGATATTGAAATAGTTGGAGAAACGATTCTTTCCTCCGCCTAGAAACTGGTATTCTAGCCCCTTGCTTTAAGACTACATAACCCCCTTCACCTTTAACGTATTTATCGATGTACTTGAGGTTAATTATATTGGATCTATGAACCCTGAAAAATTTCGAGTCATCCAATGCATCTTCAAAAAATTTGATCGTTTTTGAAACCATTATCTTTTTGCCGTCCACTAGAAAAAATTGGGTGTAATTGTCTTGAGACTCGCAATAGATCACGTCATCCAAAGCAACAAACTGCAGGCCCTCCATGGAAGGCAATGCAATCTTGTTAAACTGCTCACCTCGCCTTTGAACGTTTTCTATTAAAGTTTCAATTTTATCCTTTGATTCCGTGCTGGAAACAGCTTGTATTTTAGCAATTCCCGCCTCTAACTCCTCGGGATTTATGGGCTTCAAGATATAGTCCGTTGCGCTGTACTTAAAGGCTTTGAGCGCATATTCATGATAAGCCGTTATAAAAATGATTTTAAAATTTATTTCATCCTTAATCATCTCAAGTAGCTCAAATCCAGATCCATTTGGCATTTCGATATCAAGTAGCATTAAATCAATACTATTTGATTTTAAAAACCTTACAGCCTCCTTGGCGCTCGCTGCATTACCTATGACTTCGACATTAGGGCAATAGTCTTTAATTAAAAACTCCAAATTTTTTCGAGCCAAATCTTCGTCATCAACTATTAGTGTTCTAAGCTTTTTCATAAGTAAGGAGGATTCATAATTTCACTGTAAATAATGGCTTTACGAGCATCAAACTCTTCAAATTCTCTAGTTTCTTCTTCACTAGAAGCCTCATTTTTCTAGATGAATAAAATCTTCATTCGCTATACGCTTCTTTGAAGCCTTTCTCATCGCAATCTGGCTTTCATTTTCTATGGCGACCAGTCGCCTTTTTGATTCTAGTTGCTGTTGTCTTTGTTGTTCCATCCTGGCTTCGACATCGCTTCTTGAGAAAGTTTCCGGCATTTCCAAAGGAGCATTGGCCTCCTCTTCAGCCATTTTTTTCTTCCTATTTCGGAAATATCCTGCGATTAAACTTATAATCACAAATGCCACATACAATAATGTTCCTGGATCTTCCATGCTCTAATTATCTCCTTGACCGCTTTCTGAAAAGTGGGCGTTTGTTATTGTTGTATTGCTTGTTTAGCTTTTTATACCTTTTCATCTCTTTCCTAGTCTTTTTATGCTGAATACTCATGTGTCTGGCAATGCCTTCAGCGTTAGACGTCTCTTCCTCCGTCTCGTGACTTTCTTCCATTTTCTCTAGTTCTCGAAGCCGTTTTCGAGATTGTGCGTTTGAGTCGAAGCCACACACCATTAGACAGAAAAGCACAAAAGAAATTAAAACTACGCGTAGGTTTGTGATATAACTTGAATCTATATTAAACAAATGTTTCGCTTTCATTCAGTCGTAATTATTATATGGTCACTTACATTGAGCGGGTGTCGGATAAAAACCCACCGAACACACTATACCCGACATTTCGGTAAATATCGACATTGATATAAATCTCGCCCAATATAACGACCTAAATTTCATTGGAGGATGGGTCTATTTAAATGGAGGATACAACGGGATGATTGTTCATCGCTCAACCGTTGATATCATCGCAGCTTATGACAGACAAGCTCCTTATTTGGTTTCGGATCATTGTCAACTGGACGTAGACTCTGGCGGAGTTACTTGCAAAGACCCGTGTTCTGGATCAAAATGGATTTTATTTGATGGCCAATTGGTCAAAGGCCCGGCCACCTATCCGTTGAAGCAATACACCACTTCTTTCGATGGTGTTCGATTGAGTATTACAAATTAAAAAGGGCCTTTCGGCCCTTTTTAATAATTCGAACATTTCTAATACCTGTAAGCTTCTGGCTTGAATGGACCTGACACACTCACACCTATATAACTAGCTTGCTCTTCGCTTAATTCATCTAAAACAACACCGATTTTCGCAAGATGCAGCATCGCTACTTTTTCATCTAAATGCTTTGGAAGCACATATACTTTGTTTTCATACGCACCAGTATTTGTCCAAAGTTCAATTTGAGCTAAAGTTTGATTGGTGAAAGAATTTGACATCACAAAAGAAGGGTGGCCTGTTGCACAACCAAGATTGACTAATCTTCCCTCTGCTAGTAAAACAATTTGATTGCCGTTTTTAGCAGTGTATAAGTCAACTTGAGGTTTTATTTCATTCTTTGAAAAATTCGCTTTCAACCAAGCAACATCAATTTCGTTATCAAAGTGTCCGATGTTGCATAAGATGGCTTTGTCCTTCATTCGTTCGAAATGTTCTTTACGAATGATATCCTTATTTCCAGTGGCGGTCACAACTATATCCGCTTCAGCCACCGCATCAATCATCTTTTTCACTTCAAAAACCATCCATGGCAGCTTGCAAAGCGCAAATAGGATCAATTTCAGTTACAATCACCCTAGCCCCTGCACCTCGTAATGAAGCGGCTGATCCTTTACCAACATCACCATAACCACCAACAACAGCGACTTTTCCGGCCATCATTACGTCTGTCGCTCTTCTAATGGAATCGACAAGTGATTCTTTACATCCATATTTGTTATCAAACTTCGACTTGGTAACTGAATCGTTGACATTAATGGCTGGCATTACCAAAGTTCCATTCTTCATTCTTTCATACAATCGATGAACACCAGTTGTAGTTTCTTCCGACAATCCTTTAATGTCTTTACAAAGCTCAGGGTACCGATCAAAAACCATATTGGTTAAGTCTCCTCCGTCATCCAAAATCATGTTAAGCTTTTTACCACCTTCAAAACCGAAAATCGTTTGCTCGATACACCAATCAAACTCCTCTTCAGACATTCCCTTCCAAGCATAAACTGGAATTCCTGCCGCTGCTATGGCTGCTGCTGCATGATCTTGAGTTGAGAAAATATTACAACTCGACCAAGTAACTTCAGCACCAAGCTCAACCAAAGTTTCAATTAATACCGCTGTTTGAATGGTCATATGCAAACAACCGGCAATTCGTGCTCCACTTAATGGTTTTGACACACCGTACTCTTCTCTTAGCGACATTAGTCCTGGCATTTCAGCTTCAGCTAAATCCATTTCTTTTCTACCCCAATCGGCCAATGAGATATCCTTTACCTTATATGCTAATCGCTCTTTAATTTCGCTCATGATTCTAAAATTATTTGGCGAAGATAAAAGTTGCCATACAAACGAAGTCTGATTCTGACGTGATAACTGAATTCCAAACCAAACACCATGCATTAATTTCTTTTGGAGATATTAATGAAATTATTGCGCAGAAAACCGAATTAAATTTGGAACGCTCGACCTACCGTGCCAAACAAATAGCCTCGAGCCAGCAATTGCTATCCAGCACACTAAAAAAACCCATTTCCATTAATCGCACAATTGAAGGTCGCCCTAGCTTAATAAATGAGCTAGGATTTATCTCAATTAGCCATTGCCAGGATAACATCGCCACTATTTTTCACATTTCAAACCCCGTGGCCATAGACATTGAAAATAGAAACCGGAACATAGACAGAATCGTTAGTAAATTCACAACACAAGAAGAACTAGATCGAGCAAAACGCTATTTACCGTTAAACCCGGCCATTTTCATTTGGAGTTGTAAAGAATGTTTATTCAAAATTCTAGGAGTTTCAGGCGTACACTTTAAAGAGCAGCTTTTGCTCAAGTCGATAGACTCGGGAGAAACCATTACTAGTAAATGGCATGTAAATCATCCTGAAATTTCGGGTGTTTTTAAAATCTCCACAAAGTTTTTTGACGAAACTTTATGCTCCTTCATAGATTCGCGATTCACCGATGAATGAATTAAACCTAAATAAGACTGACAGAAAACTGGCTGTTCTTATAGATCCAGATAAACACAGTATTGACGAGTTAATAGATTTCACTAGGGAGATTGTTGAGTTAAACCCCGACTTTATACTTGTAGGGGGCAGCCTAGTGGTTAATTCGAATATTGCCGAAGCGTGTAGAGTCATTAAAAGCTTAATTAGCGTACCGCTGATTCTATTCCCTGGACACTTCACTCATCTCACGAATGAAGTAGATCAAATCCTACTGCTTTCATTAATCTCAGGCAGGAACCCCGATCTATTGATTGGTCAACATGTTCTGTCCGCTCCTAAATTAAAGTCCCTTTCCAGAAAACTTAATCCAACTGGCTATATGCTTATAGATGGCGGTAACCCAACCTCAGTAAGCTATATGAGCAATACGCAACCTATTCCTCGAAGCAAAACAGACATTGCAACATGCACAGCCATGGCTGGTGAGGCCCTTGGATTAAAACTGATATACATGGATGCGGGTTCGGGTGCCACGTATCGGATTGCCGGTTCAACCATAAAGGCAGTATCGGAATCCATCAATATTCCGCTGATAGTGGGCGGAGGATTACGAGAAGTTTCGCACATTTTTGACTGCTGGGATAGTGGAGCAAATTTGGTAGTAATTGGCAATGGAATAGAGGAAAGTAAAGCATTTCGCGCATCCATCATAAATGAGATGAACAGAGGAAAAGCTTAGTTTTAAACAATCATATCCCTTAAAAGCAGGAATAGGATTACACTTTGGTTTGAGTGTTTTATGTATTTATGCCCATTATCTAATGGAAGTGGAAGTCATCGTTATAACGGCATCGGGGGCAATGGAAGGAGAGGTTGAGCGAATCACCAACCTCTTTGATCATGGGTTAGAAACACTTCATATACGAAAGCCAAAGTTATCCTCCACCGAAATTTCAGAGCTAATAACCTCATTTCCTGAAAAATATAGAAGCCGAATAGTCATTCACGGTCATTATAAATTGGCCCGAAAGTTTGGTTTAAAAGGCTATCATTTAAGAAGGAGACATCGATCTAACTCTTGGCGAAACAAACTAAAACGTTTCTTGCTAAAAGTTCAAAACCCAAGGGCTTTAGTTTGCACCACATTTCATAGTGTACAAAGCTTGAAAGAATGTGAATCAAGTTTTGATTATGTTCTATTAAACAATGTATTTAATGACGAAACGCGATTTAACTACCAAGAACCATCAGGTATGAATCTAATTCGATCAGTTATAAAGAAATCGGATCAACGTGTTTTTGCTGTTGGCGGAATAAGACCCGATCGCATCGAAATGATGAAATCAATTGGATTTCATGGCATGGGCGTTTCCAGTTCATATATATGCCAGTTTCGGGAGGATTATTTGAATGAATTTCAAAAATTCTTTTCGCCTAGAATCGCCACTTAAGCCCAGCAATCCAGTTTGTTCCGGCTTGTGGATAGTAGAAGTTTTCTGTTATCAAACTTCCATAAATATAGCTGTAGGTATATCCATTTGACTCATATTCTTGATTTAGGAAATTGTTTATCAATAGGGTAGCCTCGAAGTTTTTCCAATACTTAGATTCGATCGAATAACTTATTCTGAGATCATTCACAAAATAGCTTTCAATTTTTCTTGATTCAGAGGATGTATTGTCTAAGAACTGAGGGCCAACAAATTTTGACAACACAAAAACGGATAACCCAAAGTCTGATTTGTATCCTAAGTTAGATCCAACAATTAAGGATGGGCTAAATGAAATATCTGTATTCTTATGATCTATAATCTGCACATCAAACCCATTTGTATAGTCATAAATTGGCTCTTGAAACTGCTGTATTTTGTTGCGGCTCACCGTTAAATTCGGTTGCCACTCTATCCCATTTTGCATTCGCAAATCAGCATAGGCTTCCAGTCCTAGCCGATAACTTTTGTTGACGTTTGTTCGAATCGGTGATCCAACATCATTTACCTCGCCAGTTAAAACAAGTTGATCGCTGTAATTCATGAAATATCCATTAGCCCCAAATGAAACAGCTTTGTGGTAATAACGCCAGCCAAGTTCTAAGTCGGCCATTTTTTCAGGCTTGGGCTTAACAACAGCATCGACAAAATCACCGCGAACAGGTTCTCTGCTAGCTTGAGCGAAAGAAAAATAAAGACTGTTTTGTGGATTCACGCTAACGCTTAGGCCTGCTTTTGGATTAATAAAATGATAAACCTGATCAATTAAAATGGGTCGTAGATCATTGTCTATTCCTTCACTTTTATAATCTATGAATCGGTGCTGAACATCCGCATACAGACTAACCCGACCAATTTGATACTGTAGTCTCAAGTAATTGGAGAAATCCGTCTTTTTTGAATCACTGAAGTAATATTCATTATCAATTCCAATTGTTGATGCGTAATCAGCCCAAACTACTTTACCATAATGTTCGCCTAAATATTCATTATATGACCCGCCAAGTTTAATCTCAAGTGATTTTAATTTATAATTGAAGGAATAAACGCCCCCATAGAAGTGGTTGTCTAACCACCGCTGAATCACCAAATCAGAAGTTGAAATTGTATCCGTTCCAAAAACTGGCAATGTGAACCCAAAATCACTAAGTTGACTGCTTGGTTTCCATTGTTCAAAGTATCCCTTCCCTCGCGTATAATGCCCATTGATGTTTAGATATAACTTAGGGAGAATTTGAAAACCCGTGATCAATTGAAAATGATCTTGACCGTAATTATCAATTTCATTATCGTATGAATAATAATTATAGGTCCTACCACTTTCTAAAAGATTGGCTTTCTCATCACTCGTAAGGCCATTATTCGCTGCATGTTCGAGCATTTCTTGATCATTGCCTTTTACCCTAGATTCAGGGGTGCCATACCACGCTTGATGGGTCAATTCCTTACCACTAAAAACCACGGCCTTCACCAAGAATTTTTGATGATAATATCCAGACGACAAATAATAAGAACGTAGGTCTGACGATGATCGATCGATATAACCATCGGAAGAAATATAAGAAAGTCGGCCTTCAAACACAAAATGATCATCGATTAAACCTGAATTATAGATTACATTGTGTTTGCGTGTATTAAATGACCCGTATGAGTTATTGAATTCGACAAACGAATTGCTGTCAAACTCGGATGTTTTCAGATTAATGCTTGCCCCGAAGGCTCCAGCGCCATTGGTAGAAGAACCGATTCCTCTTTGAATTTGAATGCTGCTGGTCGAACTCGCAAAATCTGGCATGTTCACCCAAAACACTCCGTGCGATTCAGCGTCATTGAGCGGTATTCCGTTGACGGTTACATTGATTCTTGAAGCATCTGAACCGCGAATTCTCATTCCTGTATATCCAACGCCTGCTCCAGCGTCAGAAGTCGTAACTGCAGAAATGGATTGATTAAGAAGGATTGGCAAATCTTGTCCTAAATTATTCGCCTCAATATCTGATTTATCCAAATTCTGAAAGGACATTGGTGTTTTCAAATCAGCCCGAGTGGCCTCTAATACAAATTCTTCGGCCAGTAGCGGCTCGAGATTCAAGGCATAGTTCATATTTACATCATTCGTAATGTTGATCGTGTCCAGAATGGATTGGTAACCTAAAAACCCGATTTGAAGTACATGCATCCCCGCTTCGACTGACAGCGAAAAGCTTCCATCTTCTTCAGCTGAAACAGCTCGCCCACTTGTTGCATCAATAATTGAAGCACCAGAAAGTGGTTTCTTTTCTTTGTTTTTTATTATTCCGTTAATAGTGAATTGTGCACTAACAGTGCATACAATTAAACTCAAGATGATGGTAATGAAACTCCTTTTCATAAACTAGATTTAGGCTAAAAGGAGTGATCGATTTGACGCTATAAAGCGGAAAGTCTCCCTTACCAGAATTACCTGGCCAGGTTCAATGGGTTTAATCTCAGTCTCAGCATTCAATGCGAAACACCCCAGATAGCTGTGCAAAGTTATGCTAATGATTAATACCAATAAAAAAAGCCTAGAACAATGTTCTAGGCTTTCAATTTTTTAGGCAGATACTTCTTTTGGCAGCAGCCTCATTCGTTTTAAACTCTTTTTAATTCGAACGAGTCTTTCTTCAGTCGTCCCGTTCACCTCGATATATCGTTTGCCCGCCTTTACTAAAGCTTTCTTATAGTTATCATAAAGATCTTCTCTATCGTCTGGATTTTCTCGTAAATCATCATATTCCCAAGCAATTCCTTCATGCCCGCAAAGGATATAGAGTTGATATGGCTTTTCTAAAAACTGACGTTCAATCCAGTTTTGAGCTCGGCCAAAGCGAACCTCTGCCCAAATCTTAACTACTAGCGTATTTGTATCGCAGATTAAAAAATGATTGGCTTTCTCGGCCACTATATATTCTCGCTCAAGCTGTCCTTTGGCTATCTCCAACAAATCATCTTGATTGTAATTTCGTCCTAGGTTTTCCAAATATTCTCTAGAATATTCTTCCACGTAGGGCTCGTTCCATTCGATAGACAATGCCTTTGCCAAGGTTGTTTTTCCAGAACATTCTGGACCAACTAGTGCTAATTTAACGAGCTTTTTATCTGACCCACCATTTCGTGAAAGTCGATTTTCCTGCTCTTGGTCTATGTTCTCCATTCATCAGTAATTACTTGGATCACAACTTTTTCCTTTCTAGGATAAAGCCCACCCTAATTTTTCGATGTGCAAAAGTATTTAAATTGCGTCAATTCTATTCACGCCCGTCTTTTAGCGACTAAAGATTTTTATCCATCAGGGAATCCTTAAGATTTCCATTGAGAATTTTTAAGACAAATACGGACTTACCATAGGTCTTAAATGTCCTCGAAACTTCCTGTTTCAAAGCATCGAAAACGACCTCAATAGGTCCGTAAACATGTGTCGCAGTTGGGTTAACAATCAATTCAATTCCTTGTCGCTTTTTTAGATGAGCAATACAATCGATTACTATCTCTTCGTAATCGGCACGCAATGGATGCAGGGAGATTTCTACGGTTACATCCATTCTATTCAACTGAGTTTAATAAATCGTCATTCACCATATTTGGCAGCGTCACTTTGAGTTTTGGTTCTTCGGCCATGGCTCGCTTAATCGCAAAAATGGCTTCATCATTTCTTGCCCAACTTCTTCTAGCTATTCCATTATTAACATCCCAATGCAACATCATTTTGAGCCTTCTGTCGGCTTCCAAAGTTCCATCGAGTAGCATACCAAAACCACCATTGATTACTTCTCCCCAACCTACGCCTCCGCCATTATGAAGGCTTACCCAAGTCGCTCCACGAAAGCTATCACCTACGAAATTTTGCACGGCCATATCGGCTGTAAATTTTGACCCATCATAAATGTTGCTTGTTTCTCTATACGGTGAGTCTGTTCCTGAAACATCATGGTGGTCTCGACCCAAAACTACAGGCCCAATGTCTCCATTCCGAATGGCTTCATTAAAAGCTTGAGCAATTAAAATTCGTCCATTTGCATCTGCGTAGAGTATTCTGGCTTGAGACCCAACAACCATTTTGTTTTTGCCTGCTTCCTCAATCCATTTCACATTATCGGCCATCTGCTGACTTATTTCATTAGGGGATTCAGCCATCAATTTTTTTAGCACTAAACCGGCAATTTGATCGGTCTTTTCCAAATCTGCCGGCTCTCCAGATGCGCATACCCATCTAAAGGGTCCAAAGCCGTAGTCAAAGCACATAGGCCCTAGAATATCCTGAACGTAAGATGGATATCTAATATCAATGCCATTCTCGGCCATCACATCGGCCCCAGCTCGGCTCGCTTCTAAAAGAAATGCATTGCCATAATCGAAAAAATACATGCCATTTTCGACCAGATTATTAACGGCAGCCGCATGTCTGACCAAGCTGCTTTGGACCAAACGCTTGAATTGAATTGGATCATTCGCCATTAATTCGTTGGCCTCATCGAATCCCACGTCTACCGGATAGTAGCCGCCTGCCCAAGGATTATGCAACGAAGTCTGATCAGAACCCAAATCGACTTTAATATTTCTTTCCGCCAATCGTTCCCAAAGGGTAACGACATTTCCGATGAAGGCAATGGAGTGCGCTTCCTTATTATTCATCCAGATTATGGCCCGATCTATTGCTAGGTCGGGGTCGGTAACAACTTCATCCACCCATCCTTGCTCTTTCCTTTTGTAAGCGGCCGCTGGATTAATTTCAGCCGTTATACTCACAACCCCAGCAATGTTTCCTGCTTTTGGCTGCGCGCCACTCATGCCACCTAATCCGGCCGTTACGAATAGACTTCCTGCTGCTGCAGATCCTATTTTTCGACAGGCATTCAAAACTGTAATTGTTGTTCCGTGAACAATTCCCTGAGGTCCAATATACATGTAGCTGCCAGCCGTCATTTGACCATATTGAGTTACGCCAAGTGCATTATATTTCTCCCAATCGTCTGGCTTGCTGTAGTTTGGAATCATCATGCCATTTGTAACTACCACTCTAGGTGCCTCTTTATGCGATGGAAACAAACCCATGGGATGACCGCTATACATAACCAAGGTTTGATCTTCACCCATTTCGCTCAAATACTTCATCGTAATGAGGTATTGGGCCCAATTTTGAAATACTGCACCATTTCCTCCATAGGTAATCAACTCTTCTGGATGTTGAGCTACACGCGGGTCCAAATTATTTTGAATCATCAACTGAATTGCTCGCGCTTGCTGACACTTACCGGGGTATTCGTCAATAGGACGTGCATACATTTCATAATCTGGTATAAACCGATACATGTAAATCCTTCCATATTCATTTAATTCTTGAGAAAACTCTGAAAGAAGCTCTTGATGCCAATCTTCTGGAAAGTATCGCAAGGCATTTTTAAGTGCTAGCTTCTTTTCTTCTCCAGATAGAATATCCTTTCGTTTTGGGGCATGACTTAAAGCAGGGTTAATTCCCTTTGAGGCTGGAAGCACACGAGGAATACCCTGTGAAACTTGACTTTTAAAAATTATCGCGGCCATGGTTATCTAACTATTGTGCTCCAAAGATGCGGGTCAATGTGTTTAAGACCAAGTAGAAATGACCGAAAAAAAAAAGACCGAACGAATTCGGTCTCTTGTAAATTATTTGAGGTACTGTTTCATTAACCTTCTAACAAACAACCATGGAACCGATAGACCAATCAACATGAACAGGAATATGTAAAGGAGAAATTTGGGGCTTTTTGGATCAAACCCGATGGGCAAAACACTGCCTTTCTTTGAATCCTCGCCTTTTTTCAATCTCAATTGCTTTTCATAGGGAGCGACATAGTTGGTATATCCACTAATGTTCCAGCCAGCCAATAGTTCCACTTCTTCTAATTCCTTTTTCCTTCGATCTACCACAGATTCCAAATATTCAATGGCTCCATCGCAGCTCAAATCACCTGAAGCTGGATGATTTATTATGTATCGGCATTGAAAATGTGTCCGGTTTGGCGTTGTTTGAAACCTTAAATCTTGAGGGAAATTTTCCCTATCGTATCGCACATGAAGCCGTGTTATAAAGAGCTGACCGGAATAATCGCCCCAGCCACTTTGCTGAGCCACCCAACCGACACCCGATTTATTCAAATCATCATAAACCAAGGGTGGTGTGGGGCAAGGATCGCACTTTACGGGTTGGGTCGCACTCAAGTCCCACGCATACTCAAGAAATACGCCTCTTCTATTCTCAATTTTATATTGCTTCTCAAAAACATCAACATAAAACTTATCGAAGTGTGCCTCTGCAAACTCAGGAATTTCTCGATTGGAAGGCATTTCAATCGTTCGATAGTTGGTGCACTCAACGCGCCCTGTTCTTGTAAATGCATAAATCGTTAAATCTTGAGCTTCTTCTGCATTGGCCATACCTAATCGGATTGGCAACATAAACTTGGAACTTTCATAGGAAATCTGGATGGGACTTAATCCTTCAAACTCAGAATCGAGTTGTTTTTCCAAATTCAGCTTTACGACAAAGAACTTCATGTCGTTCTTAATGTAGGGATCAAGCACTTCTTCAGCTTTAGGTGGTAAACTATACCCATTTTTCACCAACCATGTTTTCAATCCATTTGACTCGGTAGCCGACAGAATCAAGATATCATATTCCCCGATTTGATATTGCGCTTCAATCTTAACGCCATAGTCAGCCTCATCTTCCATCAATGACACACTCGATTCCAAAACCATGCTGTTTTTCATTAACATGGTCTCATACTGAATTACCGGTGCGCAAGGATTATTGTCATAATATTCCGCCAACCTTGGAGCTGTATGATCGTCAATGCGCTGAAAAATCGTAGGATCAACGACTCGAATGTCTTGTTCCTTTAAAACGGTTGGAACGGGGATAACCATGGCAAAATCTCTTACATCCCCTTTAAAATCATTGGACATAGTAACTATGGTGCGATCACCATCACGGACCAGGATGACCTGCGAAGATTTATTGTAAAGATTGGCGCCAGCCTTGGCCACAAAGAAGCCACAAAAGGACTGGGATTGGAAGGTGCTTAAGAGCAACACCGCAATTGAAACGAAACGAATTTTCATATCCATTTAAATTTAGGTTGAATAAAGATTTTATCGAAAATTGGTGTGAATAATGACCAGATAAAAAGCGCCCAAATAGGAGCTGTATATAGTTGCATGAAGGAGGAAAGCCAAAAGGAAGTTAAAGCCAAAAAAGCTCCCCAAATCAACCTCGCTTTGCGCGAATTTGGGCTAGTCATTGGATCTGTAATCATAAAGAAGGCAAAGAGGAAAATGGTGCCGCTTGAGAACGTGTGAAGGAAATGATCCATCGGCCATCCTTGGTAAACTACCGTCCTTAAAAACTCAGCGATTAGCAATACAGTCAAGAAGCTTAAACCCGTATCAAGCCTACCGACCTTCATAGTTACAAGCAATCCGCAAATGGCAATGAATACAACAATCAGACCTTCGTTTCCCCACTGACCAGGTGAAATCCAGCCTTCTCCTAATAGAACCAAAACAAGTATTCCAAGGTTGGCCGGATTAAAAATATGCTTGGAATTTAAACGAACCAAAAACTTGGCCCCTATAGCAACGGCTCCGGCCAGCAGGCCAAAAATCGGTTGATTAACTTTTAGTAATAGGCATAATCCTAAGGAGGTAATGACGGCACTTTTGAGTGCGCTCCATGGGAGGTGATTAACGCGAATAAATAGGATTTGGACAGACAGAGCACTGATAAACACGAAAAAATAATAGCTCACGTTTGCAAGCCAATCCAAGCAAATTATTCCCGTTAATAAAAAGGAAGACAACCACAGAATTTGAATGTTCCGTGGATCTTTTAACGCGTTTGAAAAAGTGTTTTTTGAAAGCATACATCAGCGTGATGCATGCGCATTAAAAATTCCATAAAATCAAAAATGATTTAGATTGATTCTTTCCAAGACGACTTACTTTTTTCGAATGGAGCCTGTGTTTTTATCGTACCCGTAAGGACAATGTTTACAGCCGCTTTTACAGCAATATCCTCGCTTCAGGTGGTAAGCCTCAGTAAAAACAATAAAACCCAGATCACTCATATAATAATCCTCTGGGTCAAGTTTTGATTTCCCTCCTACACTACTCATACCGCCAAACATAACGTTCTTTGCCATCTTTTGAATGAATCACTGCTCAATTGAAAACAAACAGCCCAATACAAGAAATTGTTTTTAATCACAAAAATTCTGTGGAATACAGCATTTCCATTAAGCGCGATGATTTAATCGATGAATTTGTAAGCGGAAACAAATTATACAAGCTTAGACTCAACATTGAATCGGCCTTGAAAAATAGAGATGAAACCATCATCACTTTTGGTGGTGCCTACTCAAATCATATTGCTGCGACTGCAGCATTTGCTCAAAAAAAAGGGATAAAAACTATCGGAATCATTCGAGGTGAAGCGCATACCGTATTGAACCCAACACTAAGGTTTGCTAGGCAATGCGGGATGGAATTGAAGTATGTTTCCCGGGCCGAGTACCGATTGAAAGAATCAATTGAATTTCAATTGAAATTTTTGAGCTCCTATAAAAATGCCTTTGTCATTCCAGAAGGTGGAGCCAATTATTTAGGAATAGAAGGCTGTAAATCTATTTTGGATGAACGAACGGCTAAGTTCGATTATGTGTTTGTTGCAATGGGTACTGGAACCACTTATGCTGGACTAGTAAAGGCAGCCTATGAAGGGCAATCCATCATTGGATTGCCGATTCATAAGCACGACAAGCTTTTGGACGACATCCTAAAAATCGACCCTAAATTCGGGGCTATCCATCATCATCGTCATCAAATAGTTAGCGGCTATCATTTTGGCGGCTACGCCAAGTACACGGACGAATTACTTGATTTCATTCGATCGTTTCATGAACAAACGACCATTAAGCTCGACCCTATTTACACAGGAAAAGCCTTTTTTTGGAATGTTTGATTTGCTGGAAAAGAAACAAATTCCAGCCAACGCCAATATTTTATTCATTCATACAGGCGGCCCTTCAAGGGATTGAAGGATTTGAAATCCAGCATAAGCTTCGCTTGTTTGATTCTAATTAGTCGATAAAATTTACGTCAAAATCTAAAGCTGAAAGCTAACTTTCAACCTTCATCCCTAGATTCGCCAAATGTCAATTGAAGTAAATGGTGTGAGCAAGCTCTATGGAGCGCAAAAGGCTCTTGATAAGGTCAGTTTTAACATCGATAATGGCAGCATTAATTGGGTTTTTAGGTCCAAATGGTGCGGGTAAATCAACGATGATGAAAATCATATCGTGCTACATTCCTCAGTCGAGTGGCCAGCGTGTCTGTTTGCGGATTTGACGTCAATGAAAGCCCTCTAGAAGTTCGATCGCGACTAGGCTACTTGCCGGAAAACAACCCGCTATATCCGGAAATGTATGTGCGAGAATATCTAGAATTTGTGGCTGGCATTCATCATATAAAGAATGTTCGCAGCCGGGTGGAGCAAATGATAGATTTAGTCGGATTATCATTAGAGCGCAATAAGAAAATTGGGGCACTTAGTAAGGGCTACAAACAACGTGTCGGATTGGCTCAAGCCATGATTCACGAGCCAGACGTGTTGATTTTAGATGAGCCTACCACTGGATTAGATCCAAATCAAATTGTAGAAATTCGCAACTTGATTAAAACTATAGGCAAGGAGAAAACGGTCATGTGGAGCACGCACATTATGCAAGAAGTTGAAGCAATTTGCGACCGTGTAATCATCATTAACAAAGGTGTGATCGTAGCAAACGATAATGCTAAAAACCTAAAGTCTTACCAGCATTCGCAGGTGGTAAAAGTGGAATTTGACAAAGTCGTGGCTGTAAATTTATTGACCACCATTTCAGGTGTAAGTGACGTCAAGAAAATTGGCGATAACATATGGCTCTTAGGCAGCAATGCCGATATGGACATTAGACCCAAAATCATTGAATTTGCTACTGCGAACCAGTTGAATGTTTTGACCATCCAAAAAGATGAACAAAAACTAGAGGATATCTTTAAAAAGCTGACATCAGGCTAACTAAGATTGAAAGTCAGGATAACCTCTGATTAAATTATTCACAAGATTTCTTGGGTTTGAAAGTCTATTTCAAAACTTACTTTTGCTCGCAAAGAATACACGCCCAATACATATGCCATATTTATTTACATCTGAATCAGTTTCTGAAGGCCACCCAGACAAAGTAGCTGACGCTATATCAGACGCACTTGTTGATCATTTTTTAGCCTTTGATCCAGAGTCAAAAGTTGCATGCGAAACCCTCGTTACCACAGGTCAAGTAATCCTTGCCGGTGAGGTTAAGACAACTACGTATCTCGATGTTCAATCTATTGCTCGCGAGGTGATTACGAAAATTGGTTATACCAAAAGCGAATACATGTTTGAGGCGAAGTCTTGCGGAGTGCTTTCGGCTATCCATGAGCAGAGCCCAGATATAAATCAAGGAGTAGATCGCGAAAACAAGGAGGAACAGGGCGCTGGCGATCAAGGGATGATGTTCGGTTATGCAACGAATGAAACCGACAACTATATGCCTTTGGCGGCTGACCTTAGTCACAAGCTTTTGATTGAACTCGCAGCAATTCGCAAAGCTGGAAAAGAGATGACTTATCTCCGACCCGATAGCAAAAGCCAAGTTACAATCGAATATGGCGATGACAATCAGCCACAGCGCATCGTTGCAATTGTATTATCTACACAGCATGACGACTGGACGGATGAAAAAACAATGCTGGACAAGATAAAATCGGATGTAATTAACATACTTGTACCCCGAGTCAAAGCTCAGCTGCCTGCCCATATTCAAAACCTATTCACCAATGACATTACATATCACGTTAATCCTACAGGGATTTTTGTGATTGGCGGACCTCATGGTGATACCGGCTTAACGGGAAGAAAAATTATTGTGGACACATATGGCGGCAAAGGCGCACACGGTGGAGGTGCGTTTAGTGGAAAGGATCCAAGTAAAGTTGATCGATCTGCGGCTTATGCTACTCGTCACATGGCCAAAAATGCAGTTGCCGCTGGTATTTGCGATGAAATTCTAGTTCAAGTTGCATATGCAATTGGTGTTGCCGATCCTGTTGGCCTCTATGTCAATACATACGGAACATCTAAAGTGAATATGAAAGATGGTGAGATTGCTAAAAAGCTTCAATCCATTTTCAATATGCGACCATACGCTATTGAGCAACGCTTCCAACTTCGAAGCCCAATTTATAGCGAGACAGCCGCTTATGGACACATGGGCCGAGAGACCAAGGAAGTGACTAAGGAATTCGTGAATGGAAGTGGTAAAAAGATCGAAAAGAAAGTGAAGCTTTTTCCTTGGGAGGAGTTGAATATGGTTAGTGACATTAAAAAGGCTTTTGGTCTATAACACACCAAAGTGTCAACTAAAAAATCGCTTTTATTCCTGACTACAGAGCTTCCTTGGCCCGCGGATAGTGGCGGGAAAATCAAATCGTTTCGGCTGATAAAATTTCTTGCTGAACATTATGAAGTTCGGGTTCTATGCGCCTATGGTGAAGAAAGACCGAAGGACTTAGCCGAACTTCGAGAAAGGTCAGGAGTTGCTAGTGTGCAAGCGTTCAATAACCACAAGCCACGAACTGCATTTAATTTTTCATGGCGTTGATAAGTTTTCCAACGTTTAATGCGTTTCGAGTTTATTCAAAATCCATTGAGTCAATGATGAAATGGGGCATTGAATCGTCTGATGTAGTGATCATTGACCACTTGGAAATGATGGAAATGATTCCCGCTAAGATGGTGCCGAAGGTGATTTACCACAGCCATAACGCAGAGTTTAAACTTGGGAAGATTTTGCTCAATTCGAGCTTAACCCAATTAAAAAACTAAGCATTCAGCTCGAAGCAAATCGAGTAAAAGCTTTTGAAAGATGGGTTATCCGTAAATCAAAATTCACGTTTGCTTCACCAAATGATGCTGTGTATTTATCTGATAACATGGATGTTCCGCGTGAAAAACTCAAAAACACGTTACATCTTGGTGATGAAAATCTATTAAAGTTAGGGCCAGTAAATATTGCTTCTAACGGACCTGTTTTGTTTTTCGGAGCAACCTTAAGCTGGATGCCAAATCGTGATGGATTGGTTTGGTTTATTAGAAACTGCTGGAAATATATTCTCATGCGAGTCCCAAATGCAGAATTGAATGTTTGTGGTAGAGGGGCTGATGGCTCTTTGATGAGTTTAATGCGACAAACAGATGGCATTCAGTATTTAGGATTTGTGGATGACTTAGCCGCAGAAATGGGAAAAGCTGCTTTAGCGATTGTTCCCCTAAGATTTGGCAGCGGAATGAAAATCAAAACCCTAGATGCGATGTCTCGCGGTTTACCTATTGTTTCAACTACCTCAGGCGTGGAAGGATTAACGGTAGAACACGGGAATCATGTACGAATCGCGAATAATGAAATTGAATTTGCCGAACACATCATTTATCTTTTAGAGAACAGGGTTGAGGCTAGCAATCAAGCGTTAAGTGCACGAAGCTTAGTTTCTGAGTATTATACTTATCCTGCAATTTTCAAAGAAATGCTAGACGATCTTCAAGCGAATTAAACGCCTGAACCATTCCAAGTTTGATCTGTTTATTTTTACATGAAAGGTTGCGTACTCCAACCCGTCATTAGGACTTGTATGAAAAAGCTGCTTTATTTTTCCCTCTTCAATTTAAGTTTGATCGCATCGGCTTGTGGTCAAACCAATTCAGCCAACGAAACGGAACATCCAATGAACAACCCTTACTACTCAAGAACAGACATGTCTAAATTGAATGTCAGCGATGCTGAATGGAAAAAGGTCTTGCCTGAAGACGTTTATTACATTTCTCGAGAGAAAGGAACAGAACGTGCTTTTACTGGTAAGTATTGGGACTACGAAGGATTGGGCAATTATTACTGCGCGGCTTGTGGAAACCATCTTTTCATTTCAGATTCGAAATTTTCCAGCCAATGCGGATGGCCTAGTTTCTTTGAAGCAGTGTCTAAAAACAGTGTTCAGTATCACAGAGATATAACACACGGCATGATTCGTACTGAGGTTGTATGCGGCCGATGCGAGGGGCATTTGGGGCATATTTTTGATGATGGACCACCTCCCACCAATAAGCGTTTCTGCATGAATTCTGTGGTCTTAGATTTTGAACCACTAAAGCATTAAAATGCTGCTTTAGGCCTACTTTCACGAGCTAAGCACATGAAATTACTAGTTCGTCAGCCCTTACTTTATGTTATTTTTATTGTCGTTCTTGGCAGCGCGGCTCGGTTGATTTACGCCCTAAAAACTCAATTGTGGTTTGGAGCGCCAGATCATTTAGCTTGGGAAATGATGATAACCGATGTCGTTTCCAATGGATTAAAAGGCTACGATCAATTGATTCATTACCCACATGAAGGCGGATCTATAATTCTTTCTCTTCTTGCAATTTGTTTTAAATTTTTCGGAGTAAAACAATCCTTAGTTTGGGTGGCATTTGGGGTAGATGCCCTTGCTCGGTTTGTACAACTTTGGGTAGTGCAAAAGCACTTCGATAAACGAGTCTTTTGGATTTTCGGAATCTGGACGATCTTTTCGTTACCATCGATTCTCCCATGGTCCTCCGTAAATTTTGGATTGCATTCGCTTTCAAGTTTCACTCCGTTTTTATTGCTTCACCTATCCCTTACCGATAAACTAAAACCATGGGCCATAGGTGTTTTCATTGGGCTGACGACTTGGTTTAGCTACAACAACTTAGTATTGATTCCTGTTTTTATTGGCTATCTATGGTACATCAAGAAAAGGGGAGCTTTTTTCGTTAACCTAGCCATTGGATTCATTGCTATTATTGCACTTCACGTCTTTGTTCGGACTTCATTCGATGCGGGATTTCATCTTTCGGGTTTTTCACACACGACCATTCGCGGACTGGGATACCATTATCTTCAAGATCCCTCGACTTATAAAAACCTTTACTTAGTTTTTATCGATAGCCTACCCGGGTCATCACTTCTACCTAGTTTCTTGATGTTTAGCAATAGTCAAATAAGAAGCTTATGGGTATGGATAAGTTTATTGGGCTTTTTAAACATCCTTATCCCTTCGAAAACCAAAGGAACTCAAAGAGCTAGGATACTTTCTTTTAGTTGGGTTTTCGCTTTTCTCATAGCCTATGCATTGAGTCCATTTTATGAGCCCCACATCGATCGAACTAACTATATGTATTATCGGCACCTCACTTACATTTTACCGCTTTTTGCCCTTGTGGTTATTGCCGGATATTCCAAGTTTAACCTCGGCCGCCTTTTTCTTCCTGTCGTTTTAAGTTTTGGGGTCATCGGATACATTTCTGAAATAATTGCAGCGCGACAGGAAAATTCGATGTCATATGAAGCAGCGGGCTGGGTTTTAGCAACCAAAATTGGGGATGATCCAGAACGATTAACAAAACTCATAAATGAAAACTCGCTCCATAAGCAGGAACTTGCATTTGGCTATGGCTGGGCCTTTACGGAAGCCCTGTTTTCGGAAAACGCGCAAATAAGCGATGCCCCAAAAATTTTCGAAACCCTTTTCGAGTCGTTACCTTCCGACCAACAATGTGCTTTTTCAGAAGGCGCTTTATTCGCATTTAATAAAGATGGGATGCCGAAAATGGAAAAGAGTTACAAATCGTTGATTGAAGGAAAGCGGTGCGAATAAGCAAGCTAAAGCCTACAAATCTTTGTAGTCATTCCAAAGGGCGGTTCGAATGCCCAGGCTAAACATAAAGCTATCATTAGAGCCCAAGGAAGTTCTTTCGGATCGATAATGCAATGCACTCTCCAAACGTAAATTCCAACGATCGATTAGGGTATAAGCAGCTTCAAGGCGAACATTGCCTACATCAACCAAGCGTCCTTGGAGCATATACAATCCGTGTGTGGGTCCAGAACTAATAATATCGGCACTACTTCGAGCAGGATCTTCGCCCATGTTTCTTAATGATGTTGTATACCCCTTGCGAGCATAATTCGTTCGTAACCCAAAATTCCATGCATCCGTAGGTTGCCACATAGCTACTGCAACCCATTCAATAACATTTGAGCCAAAAGGATGAGCCAAAGGATGAGCCAAGTGCGTATAAGTTTGATTTTGATTGGCATGACTGTAAGTGTATGGCCTAACGACATTAACCTCGGCTAGGACGGTTGCGTTTCTCCAACCAAAAGGGTTGTGGTACTTAATGCCCAATTGAAAAGCTTGTTTATTGCCAAACCAGCCATTCTTTATTACTGAATCAGGATAAACTTTGGCGAAAACTGGTGCCAAGACTTCCTTCATTACAAACTCATCAAGCACTAATTGACCGTATAAGGAGAGACCTTTTGCTGGGCGAATCGTTGAACTGAATCCAAGCAAACTGTTATCTGAGGAACCAAGACCATATTCAATTGGTCGAAAAAAGATGATGGGATTGGCGTAGTTTATATCAAATTCTCTGTTTTGAACAGAGTCTTCCGATTCCCAAACTACGGCTTCGAAGGCTCCAACGCTACACCATTTAGTGACATTCAAACTCAAATAGTGCATCGATGCATATTTGTTCTTCAATGGATAAAAAGCGCTGGGATAGCTTTCAGGAGACCGCATTTGCGTGTAAAGCACCATGTATTTAATGCGCCAAACGTTGATGTCTGTTTTCAAGAAATTGTAGTTTGGCGCATAATCGCTTAAAAAAAGCGACCGATATCCTTCACCGATAAAGTGCTTTCCCCTTCCAGCGCTTAACTCCACTCTATCGCTAGGATGCCATGTCAGATTGATTGTTGACTGGTGATATCCAAACCCGCCTTGTCTATTCGCATAGCTATAACCAGGAACAGCGTGCAGACTATCAGTAATTTTAGAAAGGTAAGACACAGGCTCATTGTATCCAGCAATTACATCGGCATTAAGCTTTAGTTTATTCTGTAAATCAGCAGAAATATTGGCTCCGAGATAAGATTCGAGCGCAAGACCAGCTGACTTACCTGACTCGCTTGTTCCTGTGGCATTAACACGAGGTGAAATCTCAACATAGTTTTTATGTTCCTTCAACCGATATGATGCATATCGCCAATGTTTGTCTTCGCCATCGTATTCCTCAAATTTCTGAGTAGTCCACGTGCTATAAGGTTTCATTTCTGGGTGAACAGAAAAAGCCGAATCACTCATATTCCGTTCAGCCTTCCAAGTAGAATAGATATTAAGTGGCACGCGCGCATCCTGCGCAAATGTCATAACGCTTATCACCGATGATACTATGGCGAATAAAAACCTCACGTTTTAGTTTCTCTACGTTTTTTAAAAATGACCAATATTCCGGGCAATTGAGAAATTACAATAGAGACTACACCCGTAATAACCAGTACTACGCTTGGGTTTTCATGCAAACTTGTGCTTAACATTATGATGAAAATGGATGAGGCATAGATCAATAAAACCGTTCTCCTTTGACCATATCCGAGATCCAACAAGCGGTGGTGAATGTGATTACGATCGGCAGCGAAAGGAGACATTCCTCGCATGATGCGATAGATGAAGATGCGCAGGGTATCGGTCAGCGGATATACAAGTGCAGCCATAGCGAATACTGGTTTTGATATTCCAAGTAATTCGTTTGGAACCTTGTCAATAGGGTGTTCGATAAGCTTTATGGCAAGTACAGAAAGAACAAGCCCGATGGTCAACGATCCACTATCTCCCATGAATATCTTAGCGGGTGAAAAATTGTACACCAAGAACCCAATTAATGAACCGGCCGTTGCAAAGGCTAAGACAGCATGTTCAATAGCTCCTGCGAAGAAAAACCAAGACCCCATGGCCACGGAAGCGATGACTCCAATTCCTCCTGCTAATCCATCTACTCCATCAATTAAGTTGATTGCATTCACAACAACCGTGTAAGTCAAAAATGACAAGAAAATTCCACCCCACTCTGGCAATTCATAAATGCCAAAAATGCCGTGCATACTGGTAATTCGGATGTCTCCCATTATAACAAGTATGAACGCCACAACAAGGTGTCCAGCAAGCTTTTTAACTGGTGCAGTGCCGATTATATCATCCTTTATCCCGATAAAAAACAGGATAATCATACTCGCACCGATGTATTGAAAATCTTTAAGCGCTCGCCCCATTTCACCCACATTTCCCATCTCTCCGAAGGGATACCACATGAGGTACGAAAAAAGCGTTCCCGCAAAAATGATAATACCGCCTATGGTTGGGATGCGTCTAAAGTGAAGTTTCCTCGCCTCACCTGGCTCGTCAACTAATCGCTTGAGGTATGCGATTTTGATCAACGAAGGGAAAGTTAAAATAGAAACCATTAGCGATGTTCCAAAAGCCAATAAAATGTTGATCATAGTCTAAAAATCTAGGTATCGATTAAAAATATTGGTTCTGAATGCTATGTAAGGATAGAGCTCATTCAACTGAGCTGAATTTGGAGTGACCTCACTGCGTTGAATCAATCCACCTACGATTTGCGCATTCGATTTTGGATTAATGATATAACCCCCTTCAATTTGAAGGAAACGAATCGTTTTTGGATTATTCACTGCATTCTGACGCGTGTAGTTCATGGAGAAACTCGCCATAAAATCGCGTAATTGATAACTCGTTTTCACAATAACTTCATCCAGCGCTACGCCCATCGGATGACCCAAGATCAAATCATTATGCTGGTAATAATCCAATTCATTGGTTCCCTTTTGCAAGGGTTCATCAATGAAGGTTGTCGCATTCGAATCGGCAGAAGAGTAGTAAAATGATTGTCCAACTTTATTGTATTCAAGTTGGATGATCATATTTCGAACGGGGCCAAATAACTTGACACCAAGTTGGGCGGCTTGACCACGTCCTCCATGATTGATAGCATATTGACCATAGCCCTGCAGCATTTTAAAAAGTGTGACTTGACCATTTAGTCCCGAAATGTGATTTCTGATTCCATTTCCAGTGTATAAGAATGCCTGAGGCGTGTAATACTCAATGCTGGCTGGACTACTGTTGCCTCGCCAAGTCCAAGTGGTTCCATCAAATAAACCTAAGCTAAACCATGAAGCGGGTTGAAAACTCAAGTAAGAAAACCGCGCACCCAATCGCCTGAACATAACTTCTTTCGAATTATAGGATTTTGGTGCTATCCGATCCAAAGACTGTAACACAGCCCAGGTGGTCGTGTATGTAATGCGATTTTGCCAAAAGCTGAACTGCGCCCTGAGAAAAGGATAAGGGGTAGATGCATCAGAGAGCAGAATAGAACGATATCCATAACCAACAAACTGCTTGTCATGTCCAAATTGCAAAAAGCTATTGTCGTATAATCGAACACCAAAACTACCTGTGGCTAAGGTGTAGTCATAGTCATAACTTGAAGAAGTGTTGTACCCTTTCCAACGTCCATAACCGGGAACCGAGCCTCGTTCCGGATCAGGTCCGTTGTTAAAAGCTCCTCGTCTAGAAACCACACTATCCATGTAAACCGGAAAAATTGACTGTGTTTCATAAAAACTTGTGCTAAAAAAAATACGAGACCCCACCGTTCCATTAAAAACATACCCTCTGGTGTTGGTATACGCGTTTCTACCAGTGGCATCCTTCTTAGGGTTTAATTCCAAATTGAGTGCAGCATCACCTTGAAGATTGAAATCCTTGGTATGCACTTCAAAAAGGTGTTCGTTCTTTAGTTTTCGTAAAACCCAACTGTCATATTCCTTTCGCGACCAGTTTTTGGTATCCACATCAAGGATGGAATCAAGTTCCTTTATCTCGACTAAATAAGGCGCAAACCCTGTAGGTTTTAATTGTTCATTTCGAGCAGTATTCGCCTGAATCAAATTCGTCTGCTGGTAGTTCAAAGGCACCATTATATATGCGCGTTGATCCTGAGCCGATAGCGACATCATAGAAGAAACGAACACAACGATGGAAATCGACCTTAGCATAAACGCTAAATTAGGCTGAAATGACAAATGGTTCTCTGTCTTTTACCGAGTTGTAAACAGACGATATGCCATCAAACAATTCAATTTGATGTTTCCACCCCAAATTGTGAAGTTTTGACACATCCATTAACTTTCGTGGCGTGCCATCTGGCTTAGTTGTGTTGAACATTAACTGTCCGGTAAACCCAACAACTTTCGCAACCATTTCGGCAAGTTCTTTTATCGACACATCCGATCCCACACCAACATTCACGAATTGCTTTTCGTCATAGGATTTCATCAAAAACATGCACGCACTGGCCAAGTCATCGACATGCATAAACTCACGAAGTGGCTTGCCCGTACCCCATATTTCAACTCGCGCGTCATTATTCAGCTTGGCCGAGTGAAATTTTCGCAGTAGCGCAGGCAGCACATGAGAATTTTGCAAATCATAGTTATCATTGGGGCCATATAAATTAGTCGGCATGGCCGAAATAAAGTTGCAACCATATTGATCTCTGTAGGCCTCGCACATTTTTATTCCAGCGATTTTCGCAATCGCATACGGTTCGTTCGTTTCCTCCAAATATCCTTGAAGTAAATACTCCTCTTTCAAGGGCTGAGGGGCTAGTTTGGGATATATGCAACTTGAACCCAAGAAAAGCATTTTCTTAACCTGGTGGACGTATGAAGCATGAACCACATTGGCCTCGATCATTAAGTTTTCATACAAGAACTGAGCTCGATAAGTATTGTTGGCTACAATACCGCCCACCTTAGCCGCGGCCATGAAAACATAGTCAGGTTTTTCAGTTTCGAAGAAGGCATTTACTTGACCTTGGTCCTTCAGATTAACCTCTGTCGAGGTTCGTGTCAAAATATTTTCAAAGCCTTCATTCTGGAGCGCTCGCACAATAGCCGAGCCCACCATGCCACGATGGCCAGCGACAAAAATTTTATCTTGTTTTTTCATTATTCATGCGATTGAATCACGTTGTGCCCAGCCTCCATTAGATGCTTATCGCGGGTGAAACGTTCTAAGTCTGCCCTGACCATATCGCTACAAAGTTCCTCAACCGTGCGCTTTGGTTCCCATCCTAAAATTTCTTTTGCCTTAGTGGCATCTCCGATCAAGAGATCAACTTCGGTAGGTCTGAAATATTTTGGATCTACTTCAACAATGACCTCACCAGTGGCTTTATCCGTGCCTTTTTCGTTGACTCCTTCTCCAGTCCACTCAATGGAAACGCCAACTTCCTTAAATGAAAGCTCAACAAATGATCGAACTGTAATGGTTGTTCCAGTTGCGAGCACAAAATCATCCGATTTCTCTTGTTGCAACATGCGCCACATTCCTTCTACGTAATCTTGCGCGTGGCCCCAGTCGCGTTTCGCGTCTAGGTTTCCCAAGAATAACTGCTTCTGAAGCCCTAGTTTATATTTTGCAACCGCCCGAGTAATTTTTCGGGTAACGAAAGTCTCACCTCGAAGCGGAGACTCATGATTGAATAAAATACCATTGCTGGCAAAAATCCCATAAGCTTCTCTGTAGTTTTTACATATCCAAAAGGCATAGAGTTTCGCCACTGCATACGGACTTCGAGGGTAAAATGGAGTCGTTTCAGATTGCGGAACCTCTTGCACTAGTCCATACAGTTCTGATGTAGAAGCTTGGTAAAATTTGGTCTTTTTTGTCAAACCTAAAATTCGAATCGCTTCCAATAAGCGAAGGGTTCCAAGTGCATCTGCGTTAGCCGTATATTCTGGTGTCTCAAAGGAAACCATCACGTGACTTTGTGCGGCAAGATTGTAAATCTCATCCGGCTGCGTTTCTTGAACAATCCGGATCAAGTTTGTACTATCCGTCAGATCGCCATAATGAAGATGGAACCTGAGATTTTTTTCGTGTGGATCTTGATAAAGGTGGTCGATGCGTTCCGTATTGAACATACTACTCCTACGTTTCACCCCGTGAACCACATAACCTTTCTCAAGTAACAACTCCGATAAATAGGCGCCATCTTGACCTGTAACACCCGTAATTAATGCGACTTTTGACATAGGCGTCAAAGATAAATTTATTGGGCTTGCTTACGGCCGAACTTGTGATATGTTCTTCTAAGGAATTGTTTTCACAGAATCGCCTTGCTTTTCCCATTTTTGCTCACATGAACTTTCCGTCAAGTAAATACGCGACCCCAGCCTCAATTCTGCTGTTTAGCATGATCTATTCCATTGGGTTCTCCCAATCATTGCCCATAGAAATGCCTAAATCGGATAGACATTATCGAGTGAATGCAGATTGGCTAAAGATGATGGATGATCCTAATGCGAATTATTTTCAAACCATACGAGCGTATGAATTGTATTGGGAGAAAAACGAGAAGCCATTAAAAAGAGATGCCGTTCTATCAGAAGAACACCTTGAAGATCGCACCGAAACTCGATTTATCAAACGTATGTTTCGAAGAGAAAAAGAAACCGATCAAGCGATACTTGATGGATATAAACGCTTTGATTTCTGGAAAATGGAAGTTGAACCGTATGTGCAAGATGATGGAAGCATTTTGACTAAAGATCAGCAATTGGAAATTTGGAAAAAGGAAAAAACCCGAAAATGATGTACACTAAAATTACCTTCATCTTCGGGATATTTTTAGGATGTATTGCTCCGAATCTTTGCGCTCAAGATGCCGACTGGAAATCACTTGGACCAATCGCCTTTCCTGACAACGTCAGTGGACAAATCAATGGCATTGGCAGAATCACTCAAATAAAATTTCACCCAACGAATTCAGAAGTGCTCTATGCCACGTCTGCTTCAGGCGGTTTGTACCGATCCAATAACTTAGGTGAAAATTGGACTGTGCTGGGTACGGACAGCATGCCACACACACAACTCGCATCTGTTTGCATAGATCACACGAACGATCAGATCCTATATGTTGGAACAGGCGATCCGAATTATTATTCATCTGGATTCGGAATTTGGAAGAGTACAAACGGAGGTATTAGCTGGGACCAGTACACAACAGGCCTCGCCAACCGAATGGCTGTTGAATTGATCATGGATCCTCAAGATCACCTGAAACTTGTTGCTGCTACAAATGGCGGAATTTTTAAAACTACGGATGGCGGAATTTCTTGGGTTGAAAAACTAGCGAACAAGGCTTTCACAGACATGAAAAAGCATCCTGAAAATGACAGTATTTATTACGCAGTTACCCGCTCTGAATTCTACAGATCTGCTGATAAGGGTGAAACTTGGACCGAAATTACCAATGGCATCGCTGTGCCTGGAGGTGGCGATGGTGGCGGAATGCGCCTTGCAATTTCCGCAGCCAATGAAGATGTTGTCTACGCCAGCATGATAAAGGACGAAGGAACGGTTTTTCGATCGGATGATGCTGGGCTAAGCTTTTCAACCGTTTATCATAATCCAGCTCAAAGTTTAGTCGGCTATAACGAAGATGGAGGTGGTCAAGGAAACTACAATTTTGGAATGTGCGCTGATCCGACCGATGAAGACATTCTCTACGTGGTGGCGCATGTGGTTTGGAAAAGCACCAATGGCGGGGTTGATTGGACTAAACTCACCGATTGGTGGCTGGTGGTCCACACAGACATGCATGGAATGGAATTTTCGCCCTACCATACCGATATGATGTTTAATGTAAATGATGGTGGAATTTGGCTCAGTGAAGATGGGGGTTCAAACTGGCAAATCAAGAGTGATGGACTAGAAGCGACCGAAGCCGTGCATGCAGCAACAAGTCCAACTCAACAAGATATCATTAGCATTGGCACACAAGACAACGGAGAATTGTACCATAAAAACGATGGTTGGTTTACGAATAGAGGTGGAGATTGGTACACGGCAATGAGCTTCGATTTCACCCCCAATGGATATGTGTATTATCACGATGGTCTTGAACGTAGAAATCCTGTGAATGGCGGAAATCAAGATTTTGGATTGCCAGCAGTTCAATCGAGCAATAACTTGCAGATGGCCTTTACTCATCGAAACTATGACTTAGCTTTTGCTGGAACTACCCAACTTTTTCGAACGACCAATTTAAGCGACCCAAACCCCGAATGGGAATTGGTTCATGATGAAGGATTTCAAGTCAAATCGATTCAAATTCATCCTCGAAATCCGGAAATCGTTGCCGTAATTATGCTCAACAACCGGATTTATAAAACGCACAATGCATTGGATGCTGAACCCGTTTTCGATGCCATCGAACTTGGAACTGGTTCGGGTAATTCATCCAGTTTGGCAATGGACATCAATGACGATAAAATCATGTATGTAGCACTCGGCACAAAAGTTTATCGAACATATGATGATGGTGTAAACTGGGAAAATATCACCGGCACCCTACCCTCGGTTAACGTTAAAAAGATGTTTTTAGACAGCGCTCGAAACGATGAATCCGTTTATCTAGCAACTGCCATTGGTGTTTATTATCGAAACAAGGAGATGTCCGATTGGAAGGCGTTCAACCAAGGTCTTCCAACCATTGCCAACATTACGGATTTCATGTTGTATGATGATGTAAGTGTTGGGCGAAAATTGCGGGTTTCATATTACGGTCGGGGCGTTTTTGAGACTTCTTTATTCACTTCGAACGGTTGTGAACCCCCAGCAGATTTCACCCTCGAACAAGATGGAATTGCGACAAAATGCAGCTGGAGCGGAAGCGACAGCGTCAGCATTCAGTATAGAAATACCCGAAGTACAAATTGGATTACAACTTCAACGAGTGGCAATGAATATTGGTTAAAATGGTTAGAACATTGCCAAACCTATGAGGTAAGAGTTGCTTCCTTTTGCGGATCGGAAAGAGGGCTTTATTCCATTCCTACGCGCTTCGAAGTTGAGGGAAAACAGTTGCCTGAAGTTTGGGAGGCCAACGATGTTGGCAGCAATGCAAATGAAGGAAGCCATTGTTTTAATCCTGCCACACAAGAAATTTTCATCACGTCCACTGGAACCGATGTTTGGGGGACTTCAGATCAAATGTATTTCATCAGTCAACCTATAGCTGGCGATCTTGATATAATAGCACGGGTTACGCAGGTTGGAAACACAAGCGGCTGGGCAAAGTCTGGATTAATGATGCGACAATCTCGAACGGCTCAATCTCAGCACGCAATGCTCTGCATGACTCCGAGTAATGGTGTTGCTTTGCAGTGGCGCAGCACGGCTTTCGGTAATTCGGAGAACGCAAACATTGAAGGAATCGGAATGCCTTACTGGCTTAAATTGAGTCGATCTGGGAACGACTTTAAAGGTTACATGTCTGCAAATGGCGACCAGTGGTCATTGGTGGAATCAGTTACGATTCCTATGACATCTGAAATTGAAATTGGCGTTTTTGCATGCAGTCATAATGAAGTGATATCTAATCTTACCATTATGGATAATGTGAGCTTATTTCCAAGAATTGTTGGTTTAGAGTCAATCGATATCAAGCCAGTTCATGTTTCACTTTTCCCAAATCCTAGCTTGGGAAATACGACCATAAAATGCGACCAACCCGTTTTAAATGTTGCTATTTCAGACATGAACGGGTCATTAATAAAGTCTATCGATGGGAACAATTCCTTCGAACTTAGTTTCGATCTAACGTCAATGGATTCTGGCACATACTTAATACAATGCATTCTTGCGGATGGGCGAATAGTGACGAAGAAACTGGAATTGATGCGATAAGTCTTGAATTTACCGAACAGATTTAATTGCTAATAGTTATTAAATGTTCTGAAGAACTCGATTTTTAACCCTGACTATCAATATATTGAGCACCCCAAACAAATACAACTATGCCTAACCGTAAAATTCTGTGGATAAGTGCTGGTATCCTAGTAATTGTTGCCCTCTACTTTTTCTTTCAGAAAGACCCTGACAGCATTCAGGCAACAGCAACGGTTCAACAAGGTAAGTTAGATATAAGTGTCAAAACCACTGGTGAACTTCAGGCTAAGGAATCTGAAAAAATCATGGGGCCGGCTGGCATGCGTAAAGCAAATATTTGGCAAACAAACATTACCGATATGGTGGCTGAGGGAACCATAGTCGATTCCGGAAATTACATTGCAACGCTTGATCGAACGGAAGTAGCGGATAAGGTAAAAAACTACGCGTCAGAACTAGACCAAGCTCAATCGCAATACATAGCTCAAAAACTAGATACATCCTTGACATTGAGAGAGGCTCGAAACAACCTCATCAACTTAAAATATGGCATGGAGGAGAAAAAGCTCATTTATGGCCAATCAATATATGAGGCTCCGACTGTGCAACGACAGGCTCAAATCGACATGGAAAAGGCCGATAGAGAATACCTTCAATCGGTTGAAAATTACAAATTGCGTGTGGAGCAAGCAGAGGCCAAGACAAACGAGGTTTTTGCCTCCTATTCACAAATCAAAAACAATTATGAATTCACCCAAAAGCTGTTAGGGGAATTCACCATCAACGCGCCAAAACGAGGAATGGTCATTTATCATCGCGATTGGGATGGGAAGAAAATTCAGGTTGGGTCGCGTGTTTCAACGTGGAACCCGATTGTGGCCACATTGCCAAATCTATCCACTATGGTTTCCGTGACTTACGTGAACGAGGTGGATATCAGCAAAGTAAAAATTGGACAATCTGTTCGGATTGGCATTGACGCTTTTGCTGATCACCAATTTGAAGGTAAAATCACCGCAGTGGCAAACGTTGGAGAACAAATGCCAAACACCGATGCAAAGGTTTTTGAAGTCACCATCGAGCTCCTTGAAAGCGACAGTATTTTGAGGCCAGCAATGACGACCAGCAATGAAATTGACGTTGCGAGCTTTACCAATGTACTTTACTTACCTATAGAAGCCGTCTATTCGATAGGTGACATGAAAGCCGTTTATCAAGATGGTATTGGTGGCTTGAAGCTGAAGGAAGTGAAAACGGGAGAATCGAATGACAACTACATCATCATTGTCGAAGGACTGACCGTGAACGAAGAAGTGTTGATTGTGCCAAGTGGTGAAATCGTTAGCGACACTATTTATCTTAACGTGAAAGAAGTAAGCTCAAACTAAATCATGAAGCATTTCCGCCTTCATGTTTGGCTCTATAATCTGCTGGTTGCCCTTGAGGCTGTGCGGTCGAATAAAATGCGGTCGACTTTAACTGCTTTAGGGATCATTTTCGGTGTTGCCGCAGTGATCAGCATGCTTGCGGTTGGCAATGGTGCGGAGAAGGAAGTCATGGATATGATGAAGTTGGTCGGATCAAACAACATTGTCATTCAACCTTTTGAAGGCGAAGATGAAGACAGTGAGGAAGGGAGTAAACAGAAAAAAAAGTATTCGCCTGGACTAAGCTTAAACGATGTAGAGAATATTGCCCTGACTATTCCGGACATTACGAGTATCTGTCCAGAAATAAAATATGAGCTCGCCATTGTGGCCAATGGAAAACGCATAAACAGCTCAATCATAGGGGTAAACCCAGATTTCTTCCGAGTGTTTAATCTCGAATTTGGCGAAGGTCAAGTGTTCAACTCAAAACAGGTTAAAGAAAACAAGGCTGTTTGTGTGATCGGTAATGCATTGAGAATGCGACTTTTCCCAGGTATCGACCCCATCAATAAGCAAATTAAATGTGGAGGGGTTTGGTACACCGTTGTTGGAGTGTTGAGTGGAAAATCGGTTGCAGGAAAGGAATTAGAAGCCATGGGCGTAAGTCGCTACGCGAATGAAGTATTGGTGCCGATACAAACCTTGTTGCTTCGATATAAAAACAAGCACCTTATCACAGAGCAAATGATCAATGCGGCTCATGAATCTGAAGGCGATGAAGATGCCACTAGTACGGATACAAAAGAAAAACAAGATCACCATCAATTATCAAAAATCACAGTTCAGGTGGATGACGCCTCTCGAATTGCCCCAACGGTTCAATGGCTGGAACGGAAGCTTTTATTGATGCACAACAATCGCAAAGATTTTGAAATTAAAGTGCCCGAGCTCCTGTTGAAACAACAACAAAACACTAAAAAGATTTTCAACTTAGTTCTCGGTGCGATAGCCGGCATTTCCCTCTTGATTGGCGGCATTGGCATTATGAATATTATGCTCGCCTCAGTCATGGAGCGAATCCGCGAGATTGGCGTTCGGATGGCCATAGGTGCAAAAAAGAGCGACATCAGAATGCAGTTTATGTTCGAGGCGCTGATCATTAGTGTTGGTGGCGGTATATTGGGTGTAATTCTTGGCTTTTCGATCGCTTACTTGATTCAGTCTTTATTTGACATTCAAACCATCATTTCGCCCTCATCCGTGATTTTTTCCTTTACCGTTTCTGCGTTAGTAGGAGTGATTTTTGGCTATTTCCCAGCAAAAAACGCATCCGATAGAGACCCCGTTCAATCCCTGCGCTATGAATAAGATTATATCAATTGTTTCGCTGGTCTTTTACTTGCCTTTGTTGGGGTATTCTCAGACTTACATTTCGTTGGAAGAAGTGATTGAACTGGCTCAAAAACAGAGCACCCAAAGTCGGATGTATGCTTCGAATTTTGCTGCAAGCAAATTCAATTACGACATCTTTTACAAATCGATGTTGCCATCTATTGGCATCAACGCTACGCTGCCTAATTTAAATAGATCGTTAGATAAAATCACAAAACCCGATGGAACGGACGGATTTGTTCAACGAAGTCAAATGTTTAGCAACGCTGGTTTAACCATCAATCAACCGCTCATATGGACAGGTGGTAATGTGTATTTCAATCCGAGTTTACAGCGCATTGATTTGTTTGGAAACAATGCGAACACTACCTATCTGGGAAATCCAGTCAGCTTCGGACTTTCTCAACCGCTCTTTGGTTTTAATCCGTATAAATGGTCGCGAAAAACTGAACCATTGCGGCTTCAAGTGGCCGAACAACGAAACCTCGAAAACAAGGAAGATGTTTCTATTCAAGCTGTTCGGTATTATTACAACTGGCTTACGGCTGAAATGCAATATGAGCTCGCCCTTATTTTTAAAAACCACAACGACACGATCTTTCAGATCAGCAAAGGGCGATTTGAAATGGGTAAAATTGCTGAGAACGATTTACTCCAAGCAGAGCTCAACGCCCTGAATTCAGATATCAGCCTCCAACAAACGGAATTCAACTTGCGGCTAACTAAAATGCGTATGGAGCAATTCCTCAACGATGACCTTGGCGATGCAAACCCGACTCCAAACACTACCATCAACAAGGTAGATGTAAGCATTGAACAAGCACTGCTACTTGCTCGTGAAAACATGTCGGATTTCGATAATTATGAGTTGCAGCTGTTAGATGCCGAACGAGAAATTGCGCGATCTAGAGCTAACACACGCCCTACCGTAAGCCTTTTCGGAAGCTATGGCTTAACTCAAAGCGGAGCTCATCTAAGCGATGTGATCAATAATACGCAAGACCGGCAGCTCCTTGTAGTTGAGCTCGATGTTCCCTTGTATCAATTTGGCCTGAATAAAACCCGAACGGACTTAGCGCAGCTCAATCGAGAGATATTGTCTGACCAACTTAGCCTTAACCAAATTGCTTTGGAGCAACTTGTTTTTGAACGGGTCAGCAATTTCATTTTACTTCAAAACCAAGTGGATATTGCGCGTAGAGCCGATGAAGTGGCTAACAAGGGTTATGAAGTGACTCGGCAACGATTCATGATTGGTAAAATTGATTTACTCGAACTGAACAGTGCTGTAGCTCGAAAAACGGAAGCCCGTATGGACTATGTGGCTACACTCAACAACTATTGGGCTGCTTATTTCGAAATTCGAAAGCTCACACATTATGATTTTAAAACAAATCAACCTTTAAGTATTGACTAACCATCCCATCATATCGCTAACTGAGGTCGGCAAAACCTATGAAATGGGCGCTTTCAGTGTCGAGGTTTTAAAAGGGCTTAACTTAGAATTCAATAAAGGTGAGTTCATTGCTTTGATGGGGCCATCGGGATCTGGTAAATCCACGTTAATGAACATTTTAGGTTGCTTGGACACCGCAACTTGCGGTGAATATGTGTTGAATGGCCTAAATGTAAGTGGAGCCGATGACGAACAATTAGCCGAAATTCGGAATGCGGAGATCGGTTTTGTTTTCCAAACGTTCAATTTGTTGCCTAAGTACACGGCATTAGAAAATGTGGCGCTACCGCTTATCTATGCTGGAAAGTCAAAAACCGAACGCATCGAAGCCGCTCAACGCGTGATCAATCGCGTAGGACTGAGCGATCGTGGACATCATAAACCTAACGAACTTTCCGGAGGTCAGCGCCAACGTGTCGCCATCGCCCGCGCTTTGATTAATAATCCATCCATCATTTTAGCAGATGAACCAACAGGAAACCTCGATTCAAAAACTTCGGAGGAAATTCTAGATCTATTTTATGAATTGCATCAAGCTGGAAACACCATCATTATGGTGACGCACGAAGAAGAAGTGGCTCAACGAGCCGAAAGAATTGTTAGAATGCGAGATGGTAAAATCGAAAACTAGCTTTATTCGACTATAAACCAGTTGTTCAACAGGTTTTCTTTATTGTAACGCATTTCCTTCCCAGTTGCATGATCCGTCACCATTTTTCCGGCAGCTTTGGCTATGGCATGTCCAGCTCCCGTGTCCCACTCCATCGTAGGTCCAAATCGAGGGTAAATATCAGCTGCACCTTCGGCAACCAAGCAAATTTTAAGACTCGAACCCATTGACGCAAAGTCAATGTCACCCTTTGTTTTTGTCAGCTCATCCACATATTCTTGAGTTTCAGGGCTAAAATGACTCCTGCTCGCAACAACGATATAAGGTGATGAAGGTTTTGTTTTTGGAATTGAAATCTTGCTTGCAAGAATGGAATCGACCGATGTATCGGTTGCTACGTTTTCCGCTATCCAAGCTTCGTGACCCACGTTTCCAACAAACAGTTTCTTTAAAACGGGGGCGTAAATAATGCCGTAAATGGGCAATCCATTTTCAATCAAAGCGATATTGACGGTGAACTCACCATTCTTTTTTACAAACTCTTTTGTTCCATCTAATGGATCAACCAACCAAAACTGATTCCAGCTTTTTCGCCCAGAATAATCCATGTGCTTGCCTTCTTCACTTAAAATCGGCAGTCCCGTTTGTTCTAAAAAAGACATGATGGCCAAATGGCTGTTTTTGTCGGCTTCGGTTAAAGGGCTCTTGTCATCCTTCGTTTCCACATCAAAATCACGGGTATACACCTTCATGATTTCAGCTCCTGCCTTCAAAGAGGCCTCAATTAAAAGTCGTTCAAATTTCATGGGTGCAAGGATAGAAGTTTAATCTAAATCAGTGGAATGGTCAAAAAGGCATGGGCATATTTACCTATGGGAAATCGTTCCGTTTCAGTTAATATCCACCGCCACCCGTAGCACTGGTCTGCACAGGATGCCAAGTAGTTTTCACTTCTTGAAGTTCAAGCATTTTATACGGATCTTGAATATTCATTTTTCCGGTCCAGTCGATCATGCGCTTCACATTCTCAACAACGGCCATTTTCGAAGCTTCAGCCAGTCCTTTTCGGGCGATTACGAATGCATTTACATCCATATGAGAAGCCATGTGTAGAGCCAGTTCAGCCATGTTTCCCGTGAGCAGGTTAATTACCCCTCCAGGAACATCTGAATTTTGAACTACTTCCGCAAAACTGATGGATGATGTTGCCTTAGTTTCTGAGGCCAGCACTATCACAGCATTTCCGCCTGCAATAGCCGGTGCTACAACAGAAATCAATCCGAATAGTGGAGAATGTTCTGGAGCGATGGCCGCCACAACACCCGTTGGTTCGTGCACTGAAAAATTGAAATGAGCACTCGCTGTTGGATTCACAGAACTGAATACAGCCGTGTATTTATCGCACCAACCAGCGTAATAAACCAAACGATCGATGGCGCCATCCACTTCGGCTTCGGCTTGCTTCTTTGACAAATCGAGCAGCAACATTTCTTCGATGAAGGATGCTCGCCTGGTTTCGAGCATTTCTGCCAAGCGATATAATATCTGGCTTCGATTGTAGGCCGTCAACGATGCCCAACCCGATTGTGCTTTTCTAGCTGAAACAACCGCATTTCGAAAGTCTTTCCGAGATGATAAACACATATTAGCAATGAGTTCACCTTTCGAATTGTTGATTGGATAGAATCTACCGGACTCCGTTCTTGGAAATTTGCCACCAATGAAAATCTTGTAGGTCTTTTGAATATTAAGTCTCGTCATACATTTTTTATTTACCGCAAAGTGCGCAAAGCATTGCGCAAATTTCGCGGAGTTTAATCTTCCAATTTATTGACAACACGCATGATGCCTTTTTTTAATATGTCAACATTAAAATTGATCAGTAATCCTAATCGAAAGTCACCTAGTTTCAGATAAGTGAGAACTTGAGCCAAATGAATGTCATTTAATACGTCCACGCTCTTCAATTCAATAATCAATTTATTCTCTACAAGTAGGTCAATCCTATAGCCAACATCGAGCCTTACTTCTTCGAAAACAAGAGGCATGGATTTTTCCTTTTCTACGACTAAGCCTTTCTTTTTCAATTTGTAAAAAAGACACTCCTGATTTGCGTTTTCTAAGAGTCCCGGCCCGAGAGCCTTATGCACGTCAATCGCGCATCCAATTACTATATATGAAATTTCATTTTCCGTCATCTCCGCATCCTTTGCGAGGCCTTAGTGCCCTTTGTGGTTAACCCTCAAATTTTAAATATGCCTCCAAACCGTGAATTCCACCCTCGCGACCAAAACCGCTTTCTTTATTTCCTCCAAATGGACTAGTAGGATCAAATTTATTATAGGTGTTCGCCCAAACCACCCCGGCTTTAAGCCCCTTGGTTAATTGGAAAATCTTCGATCCTTTATCCGTCCAAACACCGGCCGATAATCCGTAAGGAGTATTGTTCGCCTTATCGATCACTTCTTCTATCGTTCGGAAAGTCTGGATGGCCAAAACGGGTCCAAAGATTTCTTCCTGAGCGATACGATTGCTTTGAGCCACATTCGTAAAAAGCGTTGGTGGACACCAATTGCCTTTTTTCGGCAGCTTGCATTTTAGTTGATAAATCTCTGCTCCCTCTTCTTTTCCAATTTTCAGATATCGTTCTATCGTTTGCAGTTGATCTTTCGAATTGATCGCTCCTATATCCGTGTTTTTATCCATTGGATCACCTATGATCAAGGTGTCCATTCGTTTCTTCAATTTGGCCAAAACCTCTTCGTAAACCGTTTCTTGAACAAACAAACGCGAACCAGCGCAACATACGTGGCCTTGGTTGAAGTAAATTCCATTGATTATACCTTCCACAGCGGCTTCGATGGGTGCATCATCAAAAATGATGTTCGCGGCCTTTCCTCCCAATTCTAGGGTCACTTTCTTATTCCCTTCTAGGGCGGCTTTGTAAATCAACTTCCCTACCTCGGTAGAACCTGTAAACGCCAGTTTATTTGGGATTGGATGAGCACACATTTCAGCGCCAGTAGAGCCAGCCCCAGTAATGATGTTAACCACGCCCGGTGGTAACCCAGCTTCTTGAATAATCTCAGCTAATTTCAATGCCGTTAGCGGTGTTGTCTCTGCTGGCTTCAAAACGACTGTATTTTCCACAAGCTAATGCTGGGGCAATTTTCCAAGCCGCCATCAATAAGGGGAAATTCCACGGAATGATTTGAGCTGCAACTCCAAGCGATTTAGGTTTTCGCATGGGAAACGCATATTCCAGCTTGTCTGCCCAACCGGCATAATAAAAGAAATGTGCGGCAGCCAATGGAATATCAATATCGCGTGACTCCCGAATTGGTTTTCCACCATCTAATGATTCAATCACCGCAAACTCGCGACTTTTTTCTTGAATCATTCGTGCAATGCGGTAGATGTATTTTCCTCGTTCGGCTCCGGAAAGTTTGCTCCATGACTTATGCGCTTCGGCAGCAGCCTTCATTGCACTATCCACATCATTAGCATTCGCCTCAGCCACTTCAGCAATAACCTCATCGGTGGCAGGATTGATAGTCGCGAAATACTGCTTTGAGTTTGGCTTTTGAAATGCGCCATTTATAAAGAGGTCGTATCGCTTTTTGAATTGAATATGCGAAGCACTTTCAGGTGCTGGACTTAAATTCCAATCTTCCATATTTAGTCTTTTGAGAAATATTGAGGAGCTTGATAAACTCCAGATTCCTGTTTTGCCAATTGCATTAAAACATCATTTGCTAGGCGACTCGCCCCAAAACGAAACCATTTATTAGACAGCCATTCGGCTCCGAGAATTTCCTTAACCATGATCAAATAATGCAGGGCCGATTTAGCATCGGATATACCCCCAGCAGGTTTCATCCCCACTTGAACACCCGTTTTTTGATAATGATCCCAAATAGCTTGCAACATGACTAAAGTAACCTGCATGTTGGCCGCTTGACCAATTTTACCTGTACTTGTCTTGATGAAATCTGGATTGGCTAATAAGGCAATATCACTCGCCTTTCGCACCTCATCCAAAGACCCAATTTCACCGGTTTCTAAAATGACTTTTAATCGAACATTATTTTTATGACAAAGCTCCTTAACCGAGATAATCTCACTCAGCACATATTCATAATTGCCCTGAAGAAACTCCCTTCTTGATATGACCATGTCGATTTCATCCGCTCCTTCATCAATGGCATATTGAGTCTCTTTCAATTTGATTTCCAGGGTAGATTGGCCGCTTGGAAAATACGTTGAAACAGCGGCCACTTTCACATCGGAATCCTTCAAAGCTTCCTTGGCTGTTCTCACTAACGATGGATAAACACAAACTGCTGCTACGGTTGGAATTCCATTCATTTGATCATGGGGATGCATGGCCTTATAGCACAATTGGCGAACCTTATTTGGAGTATCAGCACCTTCTAGCGTTGTTAAGTCAATCATATTCAAAGCCATATGAAGGCCTTGGATCTTTGCTTCCGCCTTAACACTTCTACTTTTTATCCGTGCAATTCGATCGTTTACGCCCATTAAATCAACGGGGACGCTCTTAAAATTCTTGAGTAAATCTTTTGAATTCATCTGGCATCAAAGCTATAAAACCGACTGTTGCAAACTAGCCAAATGCATCGAAAATCCAAAGCAGGATAACTACATTTGCGCGCTCATTTATGAAGGACGAAGGAAATAACGTTTATAGCGTATTTGATGAAATCATTTCACGGGAAGAAAAAGAAAGCTTCCTGAAACAGAAATCATGCGTAGTTTGGATGACAGGCCTGAGTGGATCTGGAAAGACCACCTTGGCCAAACACCTTGAAAATCAACTCTTGCGTAAAGGCGGGTTTTCAAAACTTCTAGATGGCGACAATATCCGAACCGGACTCAACAGCGATCTTGGTTTTGCCGAGGCAGATAGAACGGAAAACATAAGAAGAATCGCAGAGGTTTCAAAACTCTTCGTGGATTGCGGAATCATTTGTGTGAACAGTTTTGTTAGCCCTACAAGAGAAATTCGCGAACATGCTAAGAAAATAATCGGTGACTCAGATTTCATAGAAGTATTCATCAATACACCAATTGAAGAATGTGAGCAGCGTGATGTGAAAGGTTTATATGCTAAAGCAAGAGCAGGACAAATCAAGAATTTCACAGGTATATCAGCACCTTTCGAGGTGCCTGAGCATCCGCACATTGAAATAAAAACGACAGGAAAAACCATTGAGGAAAGTGGAAGCGAACTTTATGAGAAGCTTCTACCCTACATTAAGCTACCATCATGAAATACAACTTAACGCATTTAAAAGAGCTTGAATCGGAAGCCATATACGTCATTCGTGAGGTAGTAGCTCAATTCGAAAACCCAGCTTTATTATTCTCAGGGGGCAAGGACAGCATTTTATGCTATCACCTAGCTAAAAAGGCGTTCTGGCCAGGCAAAATTCCTTTTCCATTGGTTCATGTAGACACCGGACACAATTTCCCTGAAACCATTCAATTTAGAGATGCGCTTATCGCAAAAGATGGAGTTGAATTAATCGTAGGGTCAGTACAGCAGAGTATTGACGAAGGGAAATCAGTAGAGGAAACAGGCTACAATGCCAGCCGAAACGGCTTGCAAACTGTCACCTTACTTGACACCATTGAAAAGTACAAGTTCGATGCTTGTATGGGAGGAGCTCGAAGAGATGAAGAAAAGGCTAGAGCCAAGGAACGTTTCTTTTCACACCGCGATGAGTTTGGCCAATGGGATCCAAAAAATCAAAGACCTGAACTTTGGAACATCTTCAATGGGATGAAAAATATGGGTGAAAATTTTCGAATTTTCCCGATTAGCAACTGGACTGAAATGGATGTTTGGCAATATATACTTCATGAGGAGATTGATTTACCGACCCTATATTTTTCACATGAGCGTGATACTTTCATGAGAGATGGAGTAATTTATGCCGATGGTGAATTCATGCGAAGAAGACCAGAAGAAAAAATCGAAAAGCGGATCGTGAGGTTCCGAACCATTGGCGATATGAGTTGCACTGGAGCTGTTGAGTCACCCGCTGACAATCTTGAGAAGATCATTGAAGAGGTTGCAGCTACTCGCACCACTGAACGCGGCACACGCGCTGATGATAAGCGATCTGAAGCGGCAATGGAAGACCGAAAAAAGCAAGGCTACTTCTAGACGAAGTAGGATCAGCCAGCCAAAACATTAGTTATAGACATTAGATAATAAAAGTTCAGATGAGCGATACGAGCACAGCAGGTTATTTAGACATGGAGTTACTCCGATTCACTACGGCAGGTAGTGTAGATGACGGTAAAAGCACTCTAATTGGCCGATTACTTTATGATAGTAAGGCCATCTTCCAAGATCAAATGGAGGCCATGGAGAAGGCTAGTAAGCGAATTGGCGGAACGGGTGAGGTTAATTTAGCCTTACTTACAGACGGCCTTCGTTCTGAACGCGAGCAAGGAATCACGATTGACGTGGCCTATCGTTATTTCGCTACACCAAAGCGTAAATTCATAATTGCTGATACTCCGGGTCACATTCAGTATACTCGAAACATGGTAACTGGAGCAAGCACAGCTAACCTAGCTATCATTTTGGTTGATGCGCGTCATGGCTTGGTCGAACAAACAGCTCGACATAGCTTTATTGCCTCATTATTGGGTATAAAGCATGTTGTTTACTGCATCAACAAAATGGATTTGGTTGATTACTCCAAGGAGGTTTTTGATAAAATCAAAAAACAACTCGAAGATTTCACCTCGAAGCTTGAGGTAAGCGATATCAGCTATATTCCAATCAGCGCATTATTTGGAGATAATGTTGTAGATCGATCCACAAAAATGGACTGGTTTCAAGGTTCAACGCTCCTATACACGCTGGAAACCGTTCATATTGCGAGTGATCAAAACTTGGTTGACTGTCGTTTCCCTGTTCAAACTGTTATTCGACCTCAAACCACGGAGTATCACGATTACCGTGGTTATGCAGGCCGTGTTGCCGGAGGAGTTTTCAAAAAAGGAGACGAAGTGACTGTTCTTCCTTCTGGTTTTACTTCAAAGATCATGAAGATAGATAGTTATGACGGAGAAATTACCGAAGCTTTTCCTCCTATGTCATGTACGATTATGCTTGAAAATGACATTGACGTCAGCCGCGGGGATATGATTGTCAGAACAAACAATCAGCCTAATGTTTCGCAAGATCATGAAATGATGATTTGTTGGATGAGTCAACGCCCGATCCAGTTAAACGGTAAGTATGCAATCAAGCATACTACCCGAGATGCGCGTTGCATCGTTAAGGAGATTAAATACAAAGTGGACATCAATTCATTGCATCGCCTAGAGGAAGACAAAGACATTCAGATGAATGACATTGCCCGGATTAAGATTCGCACGACCATTCCGTTATTTACAGACCGGTATCAGCGCAATCGAAACACGGGCAGTCTAATCCTTATCGATGAGGCGACCAACGAAACGGTTGGCGCGGGAATGCTTATTTAATTACTCCAATTTGAAATTAATGGGTAGTCGATGCATAACGGCTACTTTCTTTCCCCTTTGTTCACCTGGCGTCCAAGCTGGCATCAGCTTCATTACACGAATAACTTCTCGGCTGAAGTCGGGATGAGGGCTACCAAGAATTTTTATCGATTCATGGCGTATCATTCCATCGGTACCGATAATAAATTCAACGCCTACTGTACCTTCCATACCTTGAGCCTTCATTCGTTTTGGAAAACGCAGATTCCTTCCTAAAAACACAGACAAATCCTTATACTCTGGATGCTTCTCTATTTTAAAAAATGGAAGAACGAGATCTATACCAGGAGCGTCTCCGTTTTCCACCTGATTCAAATCCAAATTATCAAAATCGAATTCTGGTAAATCCTTTCGGTCATCCAAATATTCAATGGGTTCCTCTAAAATGGCAAATTCAGTTGTGTTGGGTTTAGACTTAACTATTTCAGGCTCCATTTGCTGTTTTGGTTTTGGAAAAGTTAATGGAGGTAGATCTTCCATATAGCTTATTGATTCCTCAATAGCCCCTAAGTATTTATGCTGCTCGATTAACGGACGCCCATATTCAAGAGCGCAAAGTGAGCCGGCTAGGCCCATCGCCAACCCCAGTAGCAGTCGCTCCGGGGTTGAATTTTTTTTCTGTCTTTTCATGGTTAAATTGTTTCCCGTAAAAACACTATAACCATGCCCTTCGTATACTTTTCGAACTAGAATGAGAATACGGTTCAAATCGTAAACCGAATGGAAATAAAAAGGCCCGAATACAAAATATTCAGGCCCTTAACTTAGATTAAAAAGTCTTATTTCAGATTAAATCTGAATGGAAGTTTGTAATAAACAGGTACCGCTTTACCTCTTTGGCGTCCTGGTTTCCACGCTGGCATGCTTTTCACTACCCGAATGGCTTCGTTATCCAAAGCTGGATGCACACCTCTCAAAATCGTAATATCATCTGGGTCAACCTTACCATCCTCACGCACAACAAACTGCACGTAAACAACTCCAGTAATTCCAGCGTCCTTTGCAATAGGTGGATATTTTGTTTTTGAACTTAACCACTTCATCAGCTCAGCTTGACCGCCTGGAAATTCTGGTTGTTCTTCCACGATGTGGAAAATTTGTGGAGCTTCGGCCACCTCTTCTGGCATTTCGACAAAATCGATTACATCATTCTCGTCCATCTCCGTATCCTCGATTTCCAACTCATCTTCAATCTCTTCGTCATCTTCAACGATTTCAATGATGGTCGTTTGTGGTGGGGGTGGTGGGGGTGGGGGCGGTTGTTGTTGAGTAATTGGAATCATTTCCTCTTCTTCAAGAACGATATCTAATGATCCAAGTCCATCCACTTCTCCTTCGTATTGAGTCCATTCAAATGCGACTAACACTACGCCCAAGGAGAGCAACAGTCCTATTAAAAAGTAAACGCCTTTCTTGTTTTCAAGATTGGCTTCCGGATTTTTTTTCAATTCCATAGTTCGATGGATTTTATGCGACCAAAATAATCAGTTGATTTCTTTTTAAGCTATCATTAACGTTAAATCTTCCGTTCAATTATTTAACGGTTAAGTATATGAGGCTCGGCCGTAGACCAGATAAAAAATTCCGAGTCCGAAACCGACTCCTACAGCATTCGCAAGGACGTCACTCACCTCCAGACTTCTACCTGTGAAAATCAACCATTGAGCGAGTTCAATCATGATTCCGTAAACAACACAAATGACCGATACCTTAGGAATCACAGAACTCCTCAAGAAGCCATAAGCTCTTTGTTTAATAAACCCAACAACCAAAAGCAGAAATAGTACGCCAAACAGAATGATGTGAATCACCTTATCTAAGTGCTCGTGCTTGGCGTCTTTAAACTGGTCGCCCGGAATCCCGCAAAGGACCAAAATAAAAAGGGCCCAAATTATTCCTAAAGCATTATGCTTCAGAAACATTAAGCTCCTACTTCAGACTTATACTCGTCAGCTGACATAAGCGCTTCCAGCTCAGAAAGGTCGCTCATATTTACTTTTATCATCCAACCTTCGCCATATGGATCTTTATTAACCAGATCTGGTTCGTCACTTAATCGTTCATTGATTGAAGTTACTGTTCCACTCACTGGCATAAATAGATCAGAGACGGTTTTAACGGCTTCAACCGTTCCAAACACTTCCTCTTTAGCTAGATCTTCGCCTTCAGTTTCGATTTCAACGTAAACTACATCGCCCAATTCGCTTTGAGCGTAGTCCGTAACGCCAATAGTTGCAGTGCTTCCATCAACTTTAATCCACTCGTGATCTTTGGTATATTTTAGGTCGGCAGGAATATTCATATAAGGTTCTACTTTGAGGCAAATATAAAAGTTGAATCAGGATAAGCCTATGGCAATTGATTAACCTGAAAGGGTAAATCTAAGACTGAATCCTGCGTTGACATTTGAAGTTGGAAAAGAGTTAGAAATAGCAGGGCGATTGGCCACCCAATCGTAGAATAGACGCAAATTCAGCGACTTTGTTAGCGAATAATCGCCTGTGATTTTTAAAGAATATACTCGCTGCCCAGCCGTAACTTGTGTTTCGTTTTCAACAATTTTCCGAATGATGGTTGTTGAGTTTCTGATACTGAAATCTGCCCGTAGAATCAAATCACTCGTGACCGTATTGCCACGAATCAAAAATGGCAGTTTGAGTTTATTCAGCGTATATCCCGAACCAATCACATACTCCAAATTTCCAATTTCTGTAATCTGACCATTCGAAGTGCTCAACATAATATTTCGATCCTTTTTGATCTCAAATCGAGTTAAAAGACTGTTTTGCCAAGTCATATCAAAGTTGATCAATGGGGAAAACTGCTCTGAAATGGATACTTGCGAAATGATATACTTGGGTTGAATTCTTTGAGTCAGTTCAAAGGTGTCGGTTGTGGCTACTGAGCGTTGATAGCCGCCTACTGTATAGGTCGAGCGATAGGCATGATTAATACTAAAGCTCTTGAAGTATTTTTTCATGAATTCCAGCTTATTCAATCCTGTGTAGTTAATCCTCCAATTTGGAAGCATCAACGTTTTTAGCGGATTGGTGCTTACATCACCTGCGGTTTGTCCCGAGTATGCGGCAAAAAAGGCTGGAATAATTACATCTTGGTGCGCACTGTCGTATCCGATCGTGTAGCCTCCGGGGTCGCGTGACATTATACCTGCCTTATCGCCTAATCGCTGAGAAACGGTAACCCGATTCTTAAGAAATTGATTATAGATCGTGTAGTTTGACGAATCGATGGATTCAAAAGCCGTTTTAATGGAGATAATAGAAGCGCTATAATTCCCCGTCTCCAGCAACGTATTTCCGCTAGACCAATTTCCCGTTGAATCGTATTTGAAATATTCGCTGAAGTTTTGAGACCGACTTTCATTTGCAGTCAGGTCTATTCTTAGGTCTTTTGCCGGTTGTACACTGGCGCGGAAATTCAATTGTTCACTCCTACTTCTCAAATAAGGATTAAAAAGGTTCGGATTCTGAACCAGCCATCGCTTTTCGTTGCCCGCATAATCCGCAAAATGTTCGGAAGTACCGCTAAAATCTTCCTGCTGACCAAATAGAAACCCCCAACCAGGAGCACCGTAAGTTAGCAGTTCTCGACCATGACTCCGATCCGCTCCAAGGTCCATTCCCATCACATCAGTTTGCCCGCCAAATCCGGGTAGCGTGTTTCCTCTGTTGAGCGTATATGTTCCCGAAAGGCTCTTAACAGCCATCACTGCTCTAAGCGCCCCTTTCACAATGGATTGATCCTTCTCTTTCTTTTCTTTTTCGTCTCCGCCCTCACCGCCTTCCGTTTTGTCAGTCGCTTTCTCGTCTGCCGACAAACTGCGTTTTGAAGATTTTGGCTTATTCGTTTTTCCTCGATTAATATCCCGTAGATACGGCACTTTATTGTAGAGACTGAGCATGTTCAAAGATCCATTAACTTGAATTTGTTGTCCGTTTGATATGGTATGTCCAAGCGTGTCATCAATTCCCGGCTCTAGCAATGGGCCACGCTGCCAATCGAACGTTCCCGTATATCTGGTGGTTAAACTCGTCCAATCTAGCATTGGAATCTTGCTTAACGGCACATTGTAGGAGACACTAGCATTATGGTTATAGTTCGTAGTCATACCTAAATCCTTCAGGCTGCTTATCAAAGAATCTTTATGTAACTCATAACTGTAAGTCGGTTGCCCCGTAGTAGGGTCATAAACGACTCCCCCGGCTCCGTCCTGTTCGGGATCGAACTTCGTGGACAGGTCTCCTGGTCGGGCGATTCGCTCCCCTTCATACTCTCGCACTAAGGCTCGATTGTTTGCGCTAAAATCGATTTTAATGGCCTTGCTCAAATCATATGATAGGTTATACTGCCGATTCCAATTGAAGGCTTTATTTACAAATGGAGGTTGCGAAACTGTCGCTTCTGAATTAAGGTTTCTGATTTTCCGCTCGCCATACATTCTATCAAATTCATTCCTAACCGCGACTGTTTTAGGAGCTAGCGTAAAATTGAAATCTTTCACCAATCTCAAATACTTTGATTTTTTGACAAAGCCAACCTTTTTAAAGGGTTCAATAGACTTTGGACTGGACGAAAAACTATACGCCAAGCCTCCCCTATAATTCTTAGTGTAGTCGTATTCTGTGTTGTAATCTCGATACTTCATTTCCGTATAGGCATATGTTGCCGACAAATTCGAGACATCATAGAAATGCGATTTTCCTTCGCTTGTCTTCTCTTTTCGAACATTGGTGAAGTTCAAACTCTTTCGTTCTGTGACTTTCTGCGATATTTCCAACAAACTATCCTTTTCATCGAAGCTGCGTTCTTCTAGATAAACATCCATTGGCGTATCAGGCTCGGCAGGGGCAAATTGTGGTGTGCTTGCGTTTTGAGAATAACCGACATACATTGGAACTTTTAACCCTATTTCTTCTGGAAGAAACTTATCCAGTTGGACCTGAGCAGATGCGTCTAAATTGGTGATGGTTTCCCGCTGTCGTTCACTAACTTTTGATTCTAGCGCACCCCAGCCTGGTGTAGTAATGCTGCCTGCAAGGCTCACCGTGGCAAAATCTGCTAGGTTGGCTGATATTCGAGCCATTGCCGCTTCACCGCCATTTTGATCAAAATGGGTAAGTCGGAGCTCATTGGCCCAAACCTCCACGCATTTCGGCATTCCGTCATCCAAGGGATTTCCTTTCTTGGCAGGGTTTCGGACCCCAATCATGACTACTCGAGCATCGGCAAGATTTGGATTCCCTACTACATATATTTTTCTTCCCGCCTCTAAATTTTTCAAATAGCGTTGATTCAACAGCACTCCCCCTCCTTCACCGAGTTTTTCATTTCGCTCGCGCTTCGTAGCAAATAGATCTTCAAAGTCGATGACAATGTTATTCTCCAGAGGCCAAACACGTTCCTGATCCGAAATGACATCGTTTTGATAACTGCCTTCGGGTGTAATCGTTACAGGCGATTCATACTCATAGTAGTTTTCGGTAAAATCGGTTCCGACCCGAATAAAGACACGTAAATCATCGTCATCAACTTGATCGCACTCGGGCATGGACTCAGCGTGCACAAACATTTGCATTTTCTTAAAAGACCGCATATCCATTTGGATATTTCTAAATGCTGCCTGTGCCTTACCATCTTCTAGTCCTTGAACTTGCAATGCCAACGATTGCTCGTTTTGCTGCGCAAGGTTTGGAGATCCTGCTTGAATTTCTCGCTGTAATTGGGGAGGTAAAACATAGTTTACGGGCTCTTTCTCTGCATTTTCTTCAATGTTTACAGCACCGATATTGAAAAGGATATTTGGATCATCGGCAATGTTGTCACCTTCTTCATCCAAGTCGCCCGTATATCGCCTCCATTCACCACGAACAAGTTCTAAACGAGCGAATCTCAAATAAACTGGTTTTTCAAATCCTTGCATATAAACCCGCATAAAGCGAATGGATCGGAAATCTTGAATGTTTCCTACCCGTGATTCAAAATCTCGAATTGGAATCTTGAACTGAATCCAACGAACCGTTTCGCCTGACTGACCTTGAGGTTCAGCATCAACAATCGCATTGATATAGTTTCGACCTTCAGAAGCCAATGCCTCTGGTGAGATATCCACCTTGTACTGAAAGTATGACTCTACGTTATCGAGCGTATTGTCCCGGTTAATGTCTTCCGCATCTGGAATAGGCGAAGCACTCGTTGGATATCCTTGTGCGTTTAACTGTTGAGATTGCTCTGAGGTTGGGCTGTTACCCTCTTGCCCATTGTAGTACTTATATCGCTGTAAAATGTTTTTCTCTTGTCTATCATAATCGTCATCTCGATAGAAGTTGTAATTGTCATGAGACGGATCTTGGAGATACTTCTGTACAATTGAGGATCCCGCTCCATATTTGTTTTGCAGCGGTTTCACATAAGCATCATCGAAAAAAACGCGTTCTTCTTCGTCACGCAGTCCTTCCAATCCTACATCCTGAAATTCACGTGTTGCCGGATTGTTATCAAATGCGTTAACGATTTGCTGGCCTTCAGGTATTCGCCCGAAAACGGAGAAATTTTCGGGGTCATTTAAATCTCGACTCTTATTCTCGTTCGATGGAAATCCGTTTTCAAAGCTTTTGTATTCGTC
>CALSPD010000007.1 GCA_943788145.1 uncultured Flavobacteriales bacterium | reverse complement strand
TTGAAGCGATCCATCGATGCACGGCAACGACAGGTGAAAATCAACTTGAAGTTGCGCTACTTTACCGATGATAGTTTTTATTGAAGAATCCATCACATTACCGAGCTTATGAGCAAGTTGCTAATCGCGAAGAAGTCATCATCGTTGGGCGCTGGTCCTGCAGGACTATTCGCGGCTTTGCGTTGCATTGAATTGGGTAAAAAACCCATTGTTTTAGAGCGCGGAAAACGCATTCGTGATCGCAGAAGAGATTTGAAAGCCATTAACATTGATCACATCGTTAATCCCGATTCGAACTATTGTTTTGGTGAAGGTGGGAGCAGGGACTTACAGCGATGGAAAGCTCTACACACGATCAAAAAAGCGCGGTGACGTTGATCGCATTTTGCGCCTTTTGGTGGCTTTTGGCGCCAGCCGTGACATACTCGTTGACGCTCATCCGCACATTGGCACCAATAAACTGCCTGCCATTATTGAATCCATGCGCGAGTGCATTTTAGCACATGGTGGAGAAAATCCGATTTGAAAGCCGAGTGACCGACTTAATACTTGCTGCTTCTACTATAAAAGGCGTGGTTTTACACGGTGGCGAAAGCATCAAAGCGAATAAGGTCATATTGGCCACAGGCCACAGCGCACGTGACATTTTTTGAATTGCTATTGGCTAAGGATATTGTCATTGAAGCCAAGCCCTTTGCACTAGGTGTCCGGGTCGAGCATCCGCAAGCCCTCATCGATCAACTTCAATACAAATGCGAAATCCGTGGACCTTATTTACCTCCTTCGCCATATAGCGTGGTCAAGCAGGTGGATGGGCGAGGTGTGTATTCCTTTTGCATGTGTCCGGGAGGCATCATTGCACGCCTGCGCCACGAGTCCAGGAGAAGTAGTGACCAACGGTTGGTCGCCCAGCAAACGCGACCAAAGCACGGCCAATTCGGGTATCGTGGTTGAGTTGCGCACCGAAGATTTTAAGGGCGTTTAGCAAACATGGTCCGCTGGCAGGTGTTGAATTTCAAAAAGCCATAGAGCAGCGTGCTTGGCATTTGGCTGGAGAAACCCAGGCGTGTTCCCACCCCAGCGACTAATGGATTTTACGCGTGGAAAGCGATCCATGGATATTCCCAAAAGCTCCTATGTGCCAGGCACTACTTTCCGTGGAAATGGGTGAAGTCTTGCCCGATTTCATCTATGATGCCTTGCAACAAGGGTTTTAAACAATTTGACGACAGCAGTGAAGGGCTATTTAACGAACGAAGCCGTTGTGCATGCGCCAGAGTCAAGGACGTCATCGCCCCGTGCGCATACCGCGCGACAGAGACAGTTTAGAGCACATTCAAATCAAGGATTGTATCCCTGCGGGGAAGGCGCTGGATACGCTGGCGGTATTATTTCGGCCGCCATTGATGGTGAAAAAATGTGCAGAGAAGGCGGTCGGAGTCAAGGGATGAGGCTTTAGGGGATAATGAATTTCTGTTTCGAAACAATATTGTTTTGACTTAATAGCAAAATGGAATACATACCAGGTCTTAGATCAGAGACATTGAATTCAGTGTCATTTTTTTTCGACCTGTGGCCAAAGATTTGACGATCCTTCCCATGGCGTCCATGCAAATCAACTGATCGAATTCAACGTTTTTTTTGAATATGAATGTATTCACCGATAACTGGATTGGGGAAAAAGGCCGACCTCTTCCGTTTTGTTAAATGCTTGAATGGAATTCACTGACGGCAACATAAAAAGAGAAAATCGTATCGTTTGTTGGTTCTTGAAAACATGAATCTATGGAGTGTGCCCTTGAAAGCCGCAACCTTGATAGTGTAGTTGCCTGCTTCCAATTGTCCAATACTGAACGTGTCTTTAAGAATAATCTAATGCCTCCCAGGTATTCCACCAAAAGCATTTTTCGAGTTTGAATGTTCCATTTTTAGTATAACTAAAACTGGAATGCAGTTGCCTACCAAGTTGAGGAGTTACTATCAAGGAGACAAACTGAATAGAGTCCGCTGTTGTTGGGTTTTCTGGAATAATTGATAATTCATCAAAATAAGGACAACATTGACCAAAAGAAGAGTGGTGGCGAAGCAAGGCACCAAAAGGAGTAACCATGTTCCGAGCAATACGCTTATTCTCGCTGTATTTTGTTGCATTTGCTTTTAATTGACCGATTTAGATTAAATAGTACCTACCCAAAACTAGATTATTCTAGCCTAACGCTCCCAGCGCAACATAAAGAAAAACGAAAAGCGTTTTCAACATTCGAACTACAGGAAAGAAAATTCGCATCGATCTAAATCAAACGTCCGCAATATGTTTAATGGGTCATTCATTCCCTTTCAACCTTAACATTAAACTAGCTTTGACCCATGTTAAGCAAATCATACGCAAGTTTAAATTTGCTAGATGAAGCCTAGAAGGGTAACGCATTTTGAGTATGACCTTGTCCGAGTTTTGATGCTGGGCAATATCTGGTGGTTGGCTGTCAAACTCTACGGTAATCCTTTGGTTGCGCTGCAAACTACCAAGACTTTTATCATGCGTTTTTCCGATTTAATGGGGCGGTAAAACAGTTGGTCAGAGGGTTCAAGGTGGATGGAAAAATATTATTGGGATATGTTCAATCCCGGTTGGCCCTCTCAGGGGTTTAATGCCTTTTATACAGCCCATTTGTTGGAAGAACGGCAAACAACACCACCACGGCCCACGCTAAGGCGGTTGTTGGTCGCCATCACCAAGCGCTGTCCGCTGCAATGCGCGCATTGTTCGGAAGCTGCCACCTTATATCAAAAAGACATCATGACGGTCGATCAATACATCGCCAAAATCGATCCCTTTGTACGCGGAGGAATCGGGCAGATTGTCTATTCTGGCGGAGAACCATTGAGTCGATTGGACGATATGCTGGAGGTGATTCATCATTACAAAGACGGCTGCGACCAATGGATACTACACCTCTGCCTTTGGACTTACGGCAAACGTTGCTTCCCAATTAAAGAAAGCCGGTTTGGACGGAGCAGCAATAAGCTTGGATCACTTCGATGAAGAGGGGCACAATACATTCAGAGGCAATAAAAAGTCCTATTTCTGGGTGCTCGAAGGCATTAAACATTTGTTGGCAGAAGGCATAATGGTTTCCATCAATGTATGTCCGAGCAGAGAACTAGTTGAATCTGGTGGAGTCGAAAAAATTATTGAGCTCGCTAAATCGTTGAACGTGCCTGTTGTCAACATCCTCGAGCCGAGAGCTGTTGGTAATTTTGAACATAAGGACGTTGAGTTTCATCCTGAACATATGGATAAAATGAGGTCTTTGAGCGAGCGGTTTAATTTTGATCCAGCCTTGGTAGATTATCCAACGGTGTTGTTTCCGGCAGCATATCGAGCGAGCGTTCCTTGTGGCGGTGGCAGGTCTTATTTGATGCTCGATTATGACGGGACTTTATATCCATGTCCGTTCTGTAAGGTGAAGATGCCTAAAATTGCAACGCAGGAAAATTCAAGAGGAACTTTGTCTTGCAAAATAAGTGGTGATGAAGACGATAACTTCAGAAAATAAGGCCCTAGCAGAAAAGATCGCTTTTATCGCGTTTTAAGGATATTGCTGCCGTCCAATTCTCTGGGTTAAAAACGATCATAAAAAAGCAGAAAGACTAAAAGTGCTCTTCAATTTTTGCATTTCTGTGGCAATGGAAAAAGAAGGTGCCTTCTGTGACGACCGATGAGCGCGCGGTGTCGCCTTGCTCTTCAAGAGTTGGAAAAAGCTTTCGTTAAGCAAAACCATTACCTATTACTTTAAGTTGATTAACAGCGGCATCGGTTGGGTCAAAACCCCAAAAATGCTTTGGAGAGAATACCAAATTCAAAAACGAAGAAAGAAAGACAAGCACTTGTATTTCTGGTTGTTGGGATTTGACAATGAGATTAGAGACATTGCTCGCATCAAAGAGATTCGCGACTTTCTGTTTTGGCTATTCCAAAGCCGAGGAATTGCCCATTGTAGCTGAAGCTACGTCACAAAGCGCGCTCAATATGTACACCCGTTATGGCTTTGTGGTTTACGACACGTATTCGCCAGGCGGCAATCAGCCTACGACCTATTTCATTGTGCGCGATTGGCGGCATTGATGGTATCCCTTAACTTTTCAAAGGATTCTTCATATTTCGGATAGTTGCTTTTAAAAAGCTTGTCCCAAGTATTCAGGTATAGGCCAAAATTGTAGCGCACAAACTGGTGGTGCTGATAGTGGTGCAGCGATGTATTGAACATATGAAATGCCGCCACCTTATTTGGTCTCAGTTCGTAGCCGCAATGGCCATAAACCGAAATAAACAGTAACAATATCGTGAAGAGGCCAAACACAAAACTGTGGATGGGAAGAAAGAAAAAGATCAAGGGAAGGATGCCAATTTGAAAAAGTCCTTCTATTGGGTGAAATGAAAATGCCGACCAAGCATTCGGGTTATGCGATTTGTGATGCACAGCATGCACACGGTTGAAAAACAGTTTTGAATGAAGCAGTCGATGGGTTGCATAAAAGTAAAGGTCGTGCATGGCCAAGGCTATGAAAAAAGAAGCAATCAAATACAATGTTTCAAGGAGTCCGAAATGGTAGTCGTTATAAATAGCCCCGTAACCTGCTTTTAAGCAAATATCCATGACTAGGCCAATGGCAGCAAACATGGACAAGCTTAGCAAGGTCAGTTTGACTTCCCTTTTTGTTGCCTTTAATGTGTTTTGGTCATCGATTTTAAAGGCGCTTTTTTTACCGCGACTTATGACGTTGATTTTGTCAAAATAGACGATGAAGAATAGGGCAGTGATCGGTATGAAGGCGGTCCATAATATCATAGTTCGATGTCGCTCAGTTTTACCCAATTGTTCTTCAACAATTTGATATGCGATAAATAGGCATTGAAAAAGCTGTTTTCGTGATTATAAGGAAGGCCATAAGCAAGTGCCGTTTCTTTTATGATGGGCGTGATTTTCGTAACATGAATGTGGTTGATGTTCGGAAACAAATGATGTGAAATGTGGTGGTTAAATCCACCAAAAAGGAAGTTCAAAAACCAATTGCTTGTGGCAAAATCAATAACAGAAAGCACCTGATGATGCGACCACGAATTGGGCATCACGCCCTGTTCATCTGGCAACAAGAACAGCGAGTTTTCGGCCACGTGTGATGGAATCAACGCCAGGGTGATCAATAAACTGCCTGCAAAATTCATTAGGATCATTCCAAGTAAAACCATCTTCCACGACAACACCGAAAACAGCATGGGAATGACCATGATGTAGCTGAGGTAAAATAGTTTGAATCCGATCAACTTGAAGATTTCTTTGGTCTTATGTCCACTTATTTCAAGCGATCCAATGCGTTTTTCTGTGAAGTCCTTAAAGTCGCGGAAATAGAGCCAGTTTATGGTGTAGAGCAAGTAAAAAATAGGAGCGTAGAGGAATTGATATTTATGTGCAGGCTTAACCTCATCACCCGGAAAAATTCGAATCATGGGATTTTGCTTGAGGTCGGCATCCTTGTTCAAAATATTGGGATAAACATGGTGTGAAAACACATGGCGCTTTTGCCACATATAGGAATTTGTCCCGAGTAAATCAAAAAGGGTTAAGAAGCTTTTGTTTATCCATGTCCTGCTCGAAATATTGCCGTGTGCCGCGTCATGCGCTACATTGATGCCAATCAAAATGGCAACGGGGCCCATCAGAACCAAGGAAATCATAGCAAGGATTGTGGATGGCGTGAGAAGGACAGTAATATACAATCCGACATAGCTTCCGATCAATAGAAAGGCCTTGGCGAAAAAAGCTGGATTGCCAAATTTGCTTTCGTTTTGGTCAGCAAAGCGGGCGTCAACTTTTTGCCTTAACGTAGCATAAAAATCATCGGGTTCGGGCCGAAAAGTGACATGCTGATCCTTCACTTCTCTGGTAATTTATGGTTCAAGAAAGCGCTGTTCGAACTAATCAATTGCTTCTATTTCGGAAAACATGTTTTCCATCAAATACCTTGAATATAGAGACATCTGTCCCTTTTTCTTAAAGCTCATGACTTCGCGGACAGCCATGGAGCCGTCTTGATTAAAATGCTTGTCATAATAGCCTTTCGTCTTCAACACGTATGAGGCGCTTTGATTTGAATTTGGGCTTCGTAGTTCATAGTTCAACGATAAGGTGTCGCCATATTGGAGGTGTCGATACAACTTGTCGTCTGATGCGATGTCCTTGTCGTCATCGTTTTGAGTTAGCGTTGTTTCTAATTCACGAATGCTGACGGCTTCATTATCTGAGTAATCCAATTGTGCAAAATCTATTTCCCACAGTTTAAAGCCTGCCACGAGCTTTATTTGGGTGATGTCACCCTCAACTGCAGTTAAGTCTATCGGAATCACAATATCTCTCGATACCGTGTTACCAACCACATTAATGTCTTGCTGAAACACCCATTTTTCGCCCGTTTTTACAAAAACCGACATGCTAATGCCTTGATCTTTGCGCCACTCGTTTAGTTCTTCTGCACTGCGCTTTGCCATTCGTTCTTGGTTAGCTTCCAGTCCCGAACCAAATAAGCCGTACCATTCTTGCAGCACATAACCAGACCATGAGGTGTTCTTGACATTTAATATCAGCTTGGCTTTATCCGTTAAATCCGATCGATCAAATTCCAAGTCGAGTTCATACAAGCCATCTTTGTTGGGTTGTTCCGAGAAATCGAAGCTCAGTCCATCTCCCTTTGCTGTTAGTTCTTCTCGACCGTTTTTCGCGTGGATCGGAGCAGAAATCGTATGAACATTACCGTCTTGGTCAGGTATGATTGAAACATTTTTGTTGTGGATGACTTCAAGCAATTTCACCTCATTGATATACTGGTCTTCATCTATTTCTTCATTCACTATATCGATGGATAATTGATCCGTGCTAGGACTTGGCATCAACGCATAATGCTTGTAGCTAAATCGGCTGAATCATCTGAGCGAACGGTAAACAATTGAGTGGACATTACATGCCGAACGCGCTGGGCAAAATCCAAGTTTTGTAGGGCAGAATCAATGTCTTTCCAGGTATGCACGGGTAGGTTGGTTTCCGCATTTTCGTGCATCGATTTGGTCAAAAGAAGAAGGGCTTCGTCTCGTTTAAACGTTTTGCGAAGCTTTCGATAGTTGTATATAATCCATTGAGCGCCTGTTTTACCTGCAGCCCTTGCTTCGATTACCCCGAGGTGTCGATTGATTTCAATCTCAGGAATACCGCAAGATAAAAGCCCAGATCGAGCAATTGGAAGGAGTCTCTGAACGATTAAGTCACGGACAGAAATCAATTCGCCTTGCCAACTCAAGACTGAGGACTTTCCGGTTCGAGCAGTTTTGATGAAGTTTTCTTTTGCTTCACGAAAGTCCATTGCACTGGCCATGTCATCAAATTCAATCGGCCGACCTTTCATCAGACCAATCCAAAAAGCGAAGTTGGCCATTTCATCAGCTATGCTCGGTCCAGCGGGTATATAACGGTTTTCGATGCGCACATGAGCTATTCCATTTGCTTCGCCATAACAAGCGCGATTCCAACGGTAAATGGTTCCATTATGAAGGCCGAGGGCTGAAAGCTTTGGAATTCGATTTTGCCTTAATTCTTCTAGCGCATCTTGTTCTATGTCGCGGGTTAAAATGATCTTGTATGTCGCAATTTCCTCGCGATAAATGTCTGCGATGCTACCCTTTGCCCAATCGTTGCCAAAAGAAACGCGCGCTTGTTGTTCTTTTAAGGCATAGGATGAATTTCGTGTGTCGATGCTCTGCTGGAACAAAGCAATTCGAGTTTCGCTCCATAGTTCGCGGCCAAGCAACAACGGGGAATTGGCACAAATACCTAAGACAGGTCCAGCTATGGCTTGAGCCCAATTGTAGTTGGCAATAAAGTCATCAGGATCGATTTGCAAATGCATTTGAAAACTTGTGTTACACGCTTCAAATAACACCGAATCGTGGACCAAGCTTAATTCGTCAACACCGCGAATTTTAAGTTCAAAGTCCCGTCCACGAAGTTCTTTAAGTCGTTCATTTAAAGCTGAGTATCTAGGGTTTGGTGTCATGAAGTCGAGCCCTAATTCATCTTTACTTATGGTGGGTAAAATGCCTGTTAGAATGGTTTGTAGGTCATGTTTACGCGCTGATGCATTTGCTTTTTCCATTAAATCTATCAACTGCCTTTCCATTCGACTCAAGGCTTCGGCATCAAGTTCAATTGGGTCAAGGTTAATTTCAAGGTTGTAGCGAGCTAATTCGGTGGTGAAATGCCTGTCGTTTAAATCTTCTAACACCAAATGGGAATCAGTTGAAGGCCGCCAATTTTGGTTCACCAAACAAAACTCCTGTTCTGCTCCTATGCGCGATATGCCCTTTTCAATCTGGCCCTCGCGAATCATTTGTTCCAATGCTTCCACGTCATTCAATAAATGCTTGATGAACTTCTTTCTGGTTTGAACGTCCAATTTCGGGTTAAGGTGCTCGCCCATAAGTGATTGGTGTTGATTGGCTTTACAAATTAGTAAGGGAGCGACCAAACTAAGGGGCAAGCGTTGGCAATAACATGATTCAGGTCAGCATGATTCAAGAAACCTATCAGGAATAAATTAAGTCAGTCTAAGTAGGAGCGAGTGTTAAGAAGCCGCATCTCACTGAAACGAGAAACGTTTATCGTTCGTCAAAATAGGTTTTGTGCTGCTTCATGGCGGTCTGCCAACCAAAAGGGAAAATCGCATGTTGGTTAGTCGTCATCTCTTCCATTATTTGAATTGTAGCCATTTGGATGGAATCGGGAAGTTCATAAAAACCAGCATCCACCTGTGTATTTCGCTCAAAATCGAGCTCGCCATTTTGATGCCGAATGAAGAGCTTCTTACCTTGATAATAAACCATGATTTTTATGCGTCCATCTCCTAAATTGTTGATGCCATTTGTCCCATAAGCCAAAACAACATCGGCAAGCCCATCGTCATCCATGTCTTCGAGTTTGGTGTATTTGGTCCAAAACCATATTCCAAACTCTTCTGAAAATTCATTGCCTTTTGGTAAAATGAAATCTCCTAGAGTCCATTCAAGCGTATAGGTGTTATTGGCTGTCTTAAAACAAAACGCACGGATGGAATCATTGATTTCTTGAGCCGCACCAACCTGATTTTCAGTGAGCAACAGGTAATAAGTTCCGCCTTTATCAGTAAAACAATAAGTTCGAAAAACGGGAAACGAAACACCCAAATCATCTAGTGTGGAAGAAGGGAAAAGTCGAGCAAATATGCTGTCGGGCAGAATGCTACCTATTGCATTGGAAACTGGGGCAGCTTGCGCAAAGATCATGTTGACCCCGAAAAGTAAGCTCAAAAAAAGCAAGGCATTGCGCATGGATCAAAGTTATAAAACGCAAGGTCAGATTAAGCTTGGACTGAATCTTTTACAACCGTCAAATCCACCTCTGAAGCACCAACATAGAAGAAATATGCCGCAACAGCCATAAGGGTGTGACTTGCTGCAATATGGTTAAACCATGGGTGTATCGCCCAATGATTCATAAAGAAAAGCGCAGCCACGGCCGCAATTCCGATTCCGATAAGTATGAATTTACTCGCTTCGTTTTTTGTTTTGTAATAGAGATAACCTTCTAATCCAAGCACCACGAACATGAGTCCGTAACCAGTGTGAAACTCAACATAAAAGAAATTCAAAAAGTAGATGGACAGAAACATGAATGTGGTCAATTCAACGATGTTAATTATTTGTAAGGTCTTGATAATCTTTTCATTGAATAAAATTCGGGTATGATTGATAGCAGCTCTTTCGATCAACATAATGCTGAACATACTGACAATCCAACCTGGAAGCTTCCACGACATGGACAAGGCGTAAAGAAACATATGGCCAAAAATTCCTCCGAACATGGTAGCCACTCCCATCGTTAGGAAATAGAACTTAAATAGGGTAGTGGATCGATTGGTTTTCCCTTGTTTATGCAGCTTCCAAAAACTTATAAAGCAGACCAAGGAAACGATGAAATCCGTCAAGGAGACAATGGGTTCGTCAATGCGCAAGTTCCAAAGAAATACCGTGATGATGTCTGTTCGTTCCAAATTACTACATGCGTTTTTGCAACATTATGGTTTATCTAGCTGCGTGGGCTAACCAGTCTGTTACATTGTCCTAAATAAAGGTTTATTACATCCAATATTCTAAATCAATTCAAGCAGAGCAACATTCTCCACATGACTGGTGTGTGGAAACATGTCAACAGGTTGAATTTTAATCAATTTGTATTTGCTTTCCATCATTTTGATGTCTCGCGCCTGAGTAGCTGGATCACAGCTTACATAAACGACCCGTTTTGGCATAGCTTCCAAAATTCGATCGATAACGTCAGCGTGCATGCCGGCTCTAGGTGGGTCGGTGATCAGCACATCGGGCTTGCCATGCGTGGCGATGAAAGCAGGAGTTAAAACATCTTTCATATCTCCCGCAAAGAATTTGGCGTTTGCTACACCATTCATCTGCGCGTTCGTCTGAGCGTCTTCAATGGCTTCCGGAATGTATTCAACGCCAACAAGCTCTTTTGCCTTATCAGCAACGAATAGCGCTATCGATCCTGTTCCAGTATAAAGGTCATAGACGACTTCTGAGCCACTCAATGCGGCAAAGTCATAGATGATGCTGTAAAGTCGTTCTGCCTGCTCTGAATTGGTCTGAAAAAAGCTTTTAGGCCCGATGATGTATTCAACACTTCCTGCATTGTTTGGGCGGTTAAAGGTTTCAATCAGGTGAGGTTCGCCATGAACAAGTTCGGCCGGACAATCGCTAAAACTGTCGTTCACCTTTTCGTTAACGATCACCCAAAGGGAGTGCAGCGTTGGAAATGCAGCGATAAAGTCCTTGGATAGCGTCTTCACTTCATCACTATGTTCTTGAACCACAAGCAACACCATCCAATCGCCTTTGCGATTGTTTCTAAAAAGCACGTTGCGCATGATTCCCGACTTTTCCCTTGGATGATAAAACGGGATATTCAGCGACTTAGACCTTTCAAATATGAACTGTCGCATGTCATTATGCTCATTGCGTTGAAGATGGCATGTTTCAATATGAACGACCCAATCAAATCGCCCTGGCACATGGAAGCCAATCGCCTGCCTGTCAGGAATATCTTCCTCCGTTGCAATTTCTTCCGGGGTCAACCATCGACTGCTCACGAAGGTGTATTCCATCTTATTCCGGTAGTTGAAAATCTCCTCTGATCCGAGAATAGGCAAGGCTTCAAAATCGGTCATGCCTGCAATTCTTCGCAGCTGTTCCGTTACTCTGCGATCCTTAAGCCGGATTTGTTCCGCATACTGAAGGTTTTGCCAATTGCATCCTCCGCAATGTTCGAAATGCGCGCAGCGCGGCTCTTCTCGCATGGGCGAAGGGGTTGTAACCTCCATCAATCGCCCTTCTAAAAAACCCTTTTTCTTTTTTCTGACTTCGATCGTAATCACGTCTCCAGGCACAGCGTCTTTGGTCAAATAGGTCCTGCCTTCCTTCTTGCCGATAACGGTTCCTTTTGCTCCGATGTCAACAATTTCAATTCCTGATTCTAAGCGTGCTTTTTTCAACTTCGGCATGTCATTTTCTCGTTAAATGGCAGGGTAGCCAAGTGGTTAAGTCCTTCTATTTACGTTCGACCGCTCGTTTTGCCGCTGCGACAATATCCGAAACATCTAAGCCATATTTTTTCAGCAAGTCGGTGGGTTTACCGCTTTCGCCAAATTTGTCGTTCACCGCTACATATTCTTGTGGTGTTGGCAAATTCATGGCTAGAACTTGAGCCACTGCATCTCCTAGTCCGCCATGCTTATTGTGCTCCTCAGCGGTAACAACGCAGCGTGTTTTTGCAACCGACTCTAAGACGGCTTCTTCATCGAGTGGCTTTATCGTGTGTATGTTTATTACATCGCAGCTAATGCCTTGTTTTTCAAGCTCCTTTGCTGCGAGTATTGCAAACCAAACCATGTGGCCTGTAGCTATGATGCTGACATCAGAACCAGCACTGATTTTCCAAGCTTTTCCAATTTCAAACGGTCTGTCTTTTCCAGAAAACATGGGCCAGCTTGGACGTCCAAATCGCAAATAAACGGGGCCTTCCCAATCCTTTATAGCCATGGTGGCGTTATAAGTTTGGTGGTAGTCGCAAGGGTTTATAACCGTCATGTTCGGAAGCATGCGCATTAGGCCAATATCTTCCAAGATTTGATGGGTTGCGCCATCTTCGCCCAATGTCAATCCAGCATGAGAAGCGCAAATCTTCACGTTTTTCTGCGAGTATGCCACCGATTGGCGAATTTGGTCGTAAACGCGACCTGTGCTAAAATTGGCAAACGTTCCTGTAAACGGGATTTTACCGCCAATGGTAAGGCCTGCGGCCATGCCGATCATATTGGCTTCAGCCACTCCCGCTTGAATAAACCGCTCCGGAAACGCCTCAGCAAAAGCATTCATTTTTAATGATCCGATAAGGTCGGCACAAAGTCCGACTACGCGTTTATCCTGTTTTCCAAGTTCGAACAGGGCATCACCAAACCCACTTCGGGTATCTTTCTTTTCGGTTGGATTAAAATCGTTTAGGCTCATAAGTATGGTTTAATTGAGTTTCACGGCTACTGAAGCACCCGATATAACTCGAAAATTCTTTTCTACAGTAAACACGCTCTCTCGCGCTTGTAACGGCCTGAATACAGCAATGTATTCGCCTGGCATAAGGTTTAGGGTTTCACGTTCCTGAGTCTTGCTCAAATTGGCGACTAATTCCAATTTATTCTTTCGCACCACGTAAACGCTCCCATACCCATGGCCTAACTTGCTGAAGGTGGCAACACCAGGCTGAGGTATTTCAATAGTCGTGGTGTGGCTTTGTGAAATCTCTACATCGTCAATGTAGGTGCGGGGCAGCGTTAAGATTTCAAGGTCATATTTTCCGACAATGTATTTCTGTATTTCTGAAAATGTTTGGACGTTTAAGGTCTTCATTTGGCCATCCTGACGAACGATTATCTGCAGCTTATCGGCCTCAGGATTAACTCCTTTCATCCTAAATTCTAGGCTTCCTTGCGGGGTAGGAATGCCAATTATAGTGTGTTGTCCTGGAGTAATCGTGACGCTGTCTTTTTCTCGTGTGGGAATCGTGTGTGCTATGATTCGGTAGGTGTGTACTGGATCCAATTGCAGCGTATCTGGATTTCCGCGATTGTTCATGGTGTGCACTAAGTTGTAAATCATGGCATCCGTATTTCGATCGTAGAATGTCATGTTGATGTTTGTTTCAATCGGGTTCCCACTGTAATCGAGCAAATTGACCTGAGCGGTGGTGTTGTTTAACGCTTGAGAGATCACAATGCCTAAGGCGTTTGTAAAGCTCTTTTCATCGCTGGCATCGTAAAATGAACCCATGCATTCAAAGGATTCGCGAAACTCTAAATCAAGTCCAATTCCAATAACAAATGGTTTTAAAATGATGTTGCGTTTTTGCAAAGCCATGGAGACAGCGCATGGATCGCCATTGCATTCCTCAATGCCATCGGTGATGAGAATTATGATGTTTCGGCAGTCGCCTGTCGGGCATTTTGGGAAGTCTCCGCCAGCTTTCTCTAAGGTTGCGGCAATCGGGGTTGTTCCTTTGGGCTTCAGCGACTTAAGCGATGATTTTATGTTGTCAACATTTCTGTATCCAAGTGGCACCATGAGCTTTGTGTCGTCACAATCTTGACCATGTAAGTAATTCTTTTCGTGGCCGTAAACCCGCATACCGAGTTGAAGATTTTCAACCCCGCGAAGTGAATCTAGCGCCTGACTGAGCAGCTTTGTCGCCACGTTGATTTTCGGTTTATCCTCCCAAACTCCATTCATGCTATTGGATGCATCGAAAATGAAAAGTATGCGGGTCAACGGTTCTTCTTGCTGGGCAGTCAGGCCTAAGCTTGAAAAGGCGAAAGCGAAGAAGAGTAAGAATTTATACATGAGGTCTAAACGCAATATGGGTCGATTTAGTAATCACCAATGGTTTCGGGTAGTTGTTCCAAGGCGCGTGCCAACTGTTCATCGTTCGGTGCAACCCCGTGCCATTTGTGGGTTCCCATCATAAAATCAACGCCCGCACCCATTTCCGTTTTCATTAGAATGATTACCGGTTGACCTTTTCCGCAAAGCGCTTTTGCCCGCTTTAGGCCGCTAAGGACGTCCGCGATGATATTGCCATTCATTTCAAGCACCAGCCATCCAAAAGCTTCCCACTTGGCTCTTAAATCGCCTAAGGATAGCACATCGGAAACGTTTCCATCGATCTGCCTGTTGTTGTAATCAACAGTTGCTATCAGGTTGTCCACTTTGTGGTGGGGTGCGCTCATTGCTGCTTCCCAAATCTGACCTTCTTGTAACTCTCCATCGCCATGCAAGGAGTAAACGATGGAATTATCGCCATTCATTTTCTTAGCCAAAGCGGCACCAATTGCAACGCTTAAGCCTTGTCCAAGCGAGCCAGATGCCATGCGCACTCCAGGTAAATGTTCGGCAGTCGTAGGATGCCCTTGAAGTCTTGAATCTATTTTTCGAAATGTGGCCAACTCGCTCACAGGGAAGTAATTATGTCGCGCAAGCGTAGCGTACCAAACCGGTGAAATATGTCCATTGGAAAGGAAAAACAAATCTTCGTTTTCGCCATTCATAGTGAAATTGCTTGGATCGTAACGCAAAATTTCACCGTAAAGTGCCGTGAAGTAATCGGTGCAACCAAGTGATCCGCCCGGATGACCACTCGAAACCGAGTGCACCATTCTAACAATATCTCGTCTTATTTGGGTTGCAAGTTCTTCCAGTTGATTAATATCGCTCATAGGGTAAAGGAGATGAAGTGCGAAAATAGAAGCGCTCTATCGGGAGCAGGTCTAATGTTTAAAACTTTTGAGAACTTTGAAACGAATTGAAATCGACACAAAACGTACATGCACTATAAGCTAATTCTTAGCATTTTCTTGAGTCTTTTGTGCGCTTCCGGCCTAGTCGGTCAGGGTTCAGCCTTTATAAAAAATCAAGGGCAATGGGACGCGTCTGTTTCGCATCGATTTCCGTTAAACAATGGTGATTTGTGGTTGGATGAAGGCGGTTGGTCGCTTAGTGTGATGCACGCTGAGCAGCGCGAAGAAGCTTTGCATGCCTTACATGGAGAAATAGGAGCAAGCACCTTGGTTCAAGGTCATGTCTTAAAGGTTCGGTTGAAAGAGTCGCAAAAACCGGATAACATTCAAAACTCGGAGGAGCGAAGCGCATACCACAACTATTTTATTGGTAATGATAAGAGTAAATGGCAGGGTCATGTGCCCCTGTTTGACCGCGTTCAGTTTTCTCATATCTATGCGGGGATTGATCTAGAAGTAGAGTCAGAAAACGGCCGACCTAAAATGACCTATATCGTTGATCCACAAGTTGATCCATCTACTATTCAACTTGAATATCAGGGGCATCGAGGCTTGTCTGTGAAAGAAGGCGAACTCCATATCAAAACATCCATAGGAACTATTCTTGAAACTGGTTTAATGGCCTATCAGCTGCTAGATGGAGTGCAAACTCCTGTGAAATGCCAGTTTAAGTTGAGCCGAGATCTTGTTACATTCAAGTTGGGTGTTTACAACAAAAACGAAGTGCTTTACATCGATCCAACAGTGATCGCATCCACCAATTCAGGATGTACTTCAGAGGCTTTTGGTCACACGGCAACCTTCAATGAAGCTTCTCAGATTTATTCTGCTGGTCGATGTTTCGGCACGGGGTATCCAACCGATACGGGAGCTTTTCAGGTGAATTTTGGTGGTCCATTCTCGGGCAACTACTATCTGATGGTTGACATGTGTTTGTCGAAGTATAATCAAGATGGTTCTGAGCTTATTTATGCCACTTACCTTGGAGGGAATGCCGAGGATTTACCGCACTCTATGATAGCAAATGAGCAAGATCAAATTGTTTTGTTAGGTTCTTCAAACTCAACAAATTATCCTGTTTCAACTGGAGCTTATGATCAAACGCATAATGGCGGAAAAGATATCGTCATTACAAGCCTATCTAGCGATGGCTCTCAACTCATTGGTTCCACCTATATCGGAGGTTCGGGGTTAGATGGGGTAAACGGCATAGAAGAGTATTATGCCGATGATTATAGAGGTGAAGTGGTGCTGGATACTTCAGGCAATATTTACATAGCCAGCTTCACCAAGTCGGCTAATTTTCCGGCTACAGCTGGAAGCTTCCAAGATTCGCTTTCTGGTGGGCAAGATGGAGTGATTTGTAAACTGACTCCCAGTCTTGATACGCTCATTTGGGCGACCATGATCGGTGGAAGCTTAGATGATGCAGCTTTTGCATTGAAACTGGACCAGGATGAAAATGTTTTTGTGGCTGGCGTAACCAAGAGTTCGACTTATCCGATGGCGGGAAACAGTGCGTTTGGAACATATCTGGGCGGCCAAACGGATGCATTTGTGAGTAAACTAAGTCCCGATGGTGCTCAATTGCTGGCTTCTAGTTTTTACGGAACGGCTTCAGGCGATCAAAACTTCTTTGTTGAATTAGATCAAGATGGCGCAGTCTATTTGTTCGGAACAACCGCTGGGACAATTGCCGCCACAACTGGGAAGTATGTGGGGCCTTCTGATGGAGCTTATGTGTATAAAACGACTTCCGACCTCGACACCATTGAGTGGGTGACGACCTTTGGAGATCTCGCGCCAGCAGCGTTTCTAGTGGACAATTGCAATCGAATCTACATTTCGGGACAGGGAGCGACAGCAACCGTGTTAAACATCAACAATTTCGATACGCTCGATCCGGTAAATAATCTGGTTCAAGCTGGATTTTATCTCATGAAACTTTCGCCCGATGCTGCATCACTCGAATTTGGTTCGTTTTATGGCAATAGTGGTAGCCATGTAGATGGCGGTACGAGTCGATTTGATAAACGCGGAGTGGTTTATCAAGCTACTTGCTCGAACGGTGTTTTTCCCACCACAAGCTGGGCTTATTCGACTACCAACCAAACGAATGGTTCAACCTACGACAATACCGTCTTTAAGATCGACTTTGAGTCTAATGTGGCTTTTGCCGCCATAACTCCGGGCGATTCTGCCTGTGCTCCATATTTGGCTGAATTTGATAACACAGGTTCCGAAGGCAATGTGCACTATTGGTGGTTTGGCGATGGTACGTTTACGACCGATTCCACCCCAACGCATTTGTACGATTCGGTTGGAGTTTACAACATTTTCTACGTGATTACTGACAGTGCAGGCTGTTATGGATATGATACGGCCTTTCTCGATCTGACTATTGTAGCCGCTATTTATCCGGAAATTATGATTGGTGATACGCTTTGTGTGGATTCCGTTTCCCTTAGCGTAGATACGTCCATGTTTCAGGCTTATAATTGGAGTACAGGCGAGAATACAGCTACAATCTATGCTTTCAATGAAGGCACGTATATCGTCACGGCAACGGCCAATCTCTTTTGCGAACATGCCGATACCATCCATCTTAGCTTTCAAGAAGCTTATCACTTTACCTTAAACGACACAGGAATTTGCGAATTGAACTTTCCGATTTTTGGTCCTGATGGTGCGGTCAATTACGCATGGAGCACTGGCGATTCAACACAAAACACCATTGCAACCGAAACGGGAGAATACACGCTGACAGCGAGCAATGGCGAATGTGAACAAGTTGAAACAATGCAAGTGAACGTCTCTTATGTTCGTTTTGCTACAGATGATACCAGCACCTGTTTTGAAAGCCTTGAATTGGAAATCCAAGAGGATGGAGGCAACGTGCTTTGGAGCACGAACGAAACAACGCCTGTCATTACCGTTTCGCAATCCGGAGTTTATTGGGTTACAATATCTAACGGCTTTTGCATCAGCAGCGATACAATAGATGTGGAATTCGACCCGCAAATGATTGATTTAGGTAATGATACTGTGGTTTGTGGACCATTTGTCATTGAACTGGATTCTAGTTTCGATACGTATTTGTGGCGCGGTGGGAATAACGGAAACTCCATTTATATAGACTCAACGGTCAACTTATGGGTAAAGGTGGGCGATGGCGAATGCACGGATGAAGACACGTTGCGCGTTGTGGTCGAAAATTTGGCCTTCAACACCGATGACATTGCCGTTTGCGATGCCGACAGTGGATTGCTTATCGCGCCTGGTCCAAAGCGCGCATCTTATTATTGGTCAACGGGTGACACGCTCAATCAAGCTTGGGTGTTCGCACCAGGTAATTATTGGGTTGATGTCCGTACCGAACATTGTCAAAAGGTCGATTCGGTGCTCGTACGCTTCGTAACAACGCCATCATTCTCGCTAGGGCCTGACACGTCAATGTGTGTTGGAGAAACGTTATCGGTGCCACTCGACACCATGTATAGCCAAACGGTTTGGAGCACAGGCGACACAGGAACAAGCATAACCCTTAAACAATCGGGTGAAATTTGGGCTGCCCAAACCTTTGACGGTTGCATCCGTTTTGATACCATTTCCATAAAGCTTCGGAGGCTGTTTTCCGATTCCTTCTCTTTCATAAACAACGTTATGACGCCCAATGGCGATGGGCTGAACGATGAGTTGAAATATTACATTGAAGACGAGTCGTTGATTCTAAGTTTCAACCTCATTGTCTATGATCGATGGGGATTGAAAGTGTTCGAGACCGATGAAATTGGAGCCTATTGGGACGGAATTCGACCTTCGGGTAAACCAGCCGATGATGGTACTTTCTTCTACTTAATGGAAGTGGAAACGGTTTGTGTGCAGCGTCCACTGATTGAAGTGAAAGACAACGTCACTTTAGTGAAATAACCAAGTGAGGCAACTAAGAATCCGATAATTCCATCTAACTAGCAGACAAACTATAGCTTTTGCATGACGAATTCCTGTAAGTTTGGCTTGCCTATGAAAAGAACCCTACAAAACATCCTTTTTCTTGTATTCTTTTTCTCGCTGATGCAGTCCAGCCTTGGTCAATCGCGTGGTTATATCGAGAATAAAGGCCAATGGGATGATGCCGTTTTAGCAAAGTTTCAACTTGCGAATGGCGTGGCTTGGATCATGAAAGATCGCGTCCGATTCCCGCTCATTGAAGAAAATGTTAATCATGAAGCCGAGGAATTTGCCCACGATCATCCGACTGAAGATTTCTGGGTAGATGGGCATTGTTACGAAATGATCTATGGAGTAAACCAACCTGAGCAGGTTGAGTTTGCAGGAAAACACAGCGATTACGTCAATTACTTTATTGGAAAGCAACGTAGCAAATGGGCGAGTCGAGTAGGGATTTATAATGCGATTAACGTGCATGAGGTGCGCGATGGAGTTGATTTGACTTGGAGCATGGATGCAGGTCGAATGAAATACACTTTTCGGCTCGATGCGGGTATTGATCCCAGTCAACTTTTTGTCGATTATCAAGCCGTTAGGGGGTTAAGATTGGTCGAAGGCAACCTCGTTATTAGCTTACCTAACTTGGAAGTGGAAGAAATGGCACCTTACGTTTATCAAATCGTAAATGGAGAGGAAGTGGAAGTGCCAAGCTCTTTTAGCGTAAACGGGAATCGAGTTTCCTATCACCTTGAGCAATTCGATCCTTCGCTAGATTTGTATGTCGATCCTATAGTGGTGGCATCCACGAACATAGGCGCTGCAGTAACCACTTACGGGCATTCTGCCACCTTCGATCAGTTTGGAAATATTTTGGGTGGTGGCCGACCTTTTGGTCAAGGTTATCCCTCAGATACCGGGTCTTTCCAGATGAATTTCGCAGGAGGTGGAGTCGATATAGGGGTTTCAAAATTGAATGAGGATGGCAGCGACCTCATTTGGAGCACATACATTGGTGGAGCAGCTGGAGGTGAATATGTGCACAGCATTGTGGTCAACGGCTTCAATCAAACTATTGTTTTGGGAAAGACAGCTTCGAACGATTATCCTGTTTCATTGAATGCTTTTGATACGTCCTATAACGGTGCTCAAGACATTTGTTTGACTGTCTTATCAGACAGCGGGGACTCGGTTATTGGTTCAACGTATATAGGAGGTGCTGCCGATGACGGACAGAACATCATTTCTTCTTCATATGCTGGCTTTAAAGGTGAGGTCGTTTGCGACCTTTATAGCAATGTCTATGTGGCCAGCACATCGAGCAGCGAAGATTTTCCGGTTTCGGCAAATGCTTATCAAACTCAGCTGGACAGCATGCAAGATGGTGTTGTATTTAAAATGACCTACAACTTGAGCAGTATGGTTTTTAGCACGTATTTGGGTACGGATAAAAATGATGCGGCCTTCAATTTAAAACCAGCCAAAGACAATACGGTCTATGTGTGTGGAGCCACAGCCGGAGCAGATTTTCCAGTGTCGAGCAGCGCCCACGATCAATCGTGGAATTTTGGGGCACATGATGCCTTCATTACTCGGTTTGACCAACATGGCGAAAACATCATCAACAGCACGTACGTGCAATCCGATTCGAATGGTGACGACAAGGCCTTTTTCTTGCAGCTGGATCGATTTGGAGATGTGTACATTTTAGGATCTTCCAACGTGATTGTTGCTGACACAAACAAATATGCCGGACCCGGAACAGGGTCATATATTCGGAAATATAGTCCAACGCTTGACAGCCTTTATTGGACGTCAACCTTCACGAATTTATCGCACTCGGCCTTTTTGGTGGATAACTGTCGAAATATTTACGCGGCCGGAAACGGCCCAGGTCAGGTGGATACGGTTAACGCGGTGCAAACTGCACAAGGTGGGTTTTATGTCATGGTCTTGGCTCCTGAAGCCGATTCCATCATTATGGGGTCTTATTATGGTGCTGGAGGATCGCATGTTGATGGCGGCACGAGTCGCTTCGATAAACGAGGCGCGGTTTATCAAGCTACGTGTTCTTCTGGTTATTTCCCTTTGACAGGAAATGCTTGGTCGGGCAATGTGAACGGTGGATCGTATGATTTAACCGTTTTCAAAATTGACATGGAGGTGGATGCTGCCGTTGCCAACGCTCAAGTCGCTCCAAACAGTGCGGGTTGCGTTCCATTTACGGTGAATTTCTCCAATTATGGAAGCAACGGGCTAAGCCATTATTGGGATTTTAAAGACGGTGACACATCGAACTTACAAACGCCTTCACACACGTTTACTCAGCCTGGCACGTATGAAGTGGATTATGTCATTTATGACACGATCGGATGCGTGTTGAGTGATACAGCTACTTTAATTGTAACGGTTTACGACACCGCAGATATTGAAATTATTGTTGGACCCATCGAATGTGTGCAATCTGTGCAACTAGCGGCAGATGCGGCTTTCGCCAATTATTTATGGTCAACAGGTGAACTCACACAAACCATTGAAGTGGATACTGCGGGTACGTATTGGTTGGAGTTGACCAATGTGTGCGGCACCTATTACGACACGGTTGAAATCAACTTTACAGAGGCTTTTCTTTTTGAATTGATTGAAGACACGGGTATTTGCGACCCGGCCTTTTTGTTAGAAGGACCCGCTTCGGCTGTTAATTACAATTGGAGTACGGGCGACACTACGCAAAGCTTGAGTATTCCATCCACGGGATTATACATTCTGATTGCAGACGATGGCATTTGTGCCGACACCGACTCGGTTTACATCAATGTTTCCTACACCAATTTTTCAAGCATCGATACTGTGATTTGCTATGACTCGGCCGTGTTCACGGTCACCAATGAAGATGGAGCCATAACATGGTCAACAGGAGACACCACGCCATCCATCACCATCGACACTTCAGGTCTTTATTGGGTTTTGCTAGAAAATGGCTATTGCACCGTGCTCGATTCCATCAACGTAAATCTCGCGCCACTCATCATTGAACTTCCTAAGGATACGGCCATCTGCGCACCCTTGTTGATCGACATCAGCGAGCCATTTTATGCTTCGTATTTGTGGAGCGACAGCACAACAGATTCAACGATAACCGTTGTCGATCCAGGTGTTGTTTGGCTGGAAGTGAACAATGGTTATTGCACAGATCGAGATTCCATGCTCATCAGCTTGATTCAATATTTCCCGAACACCGGCCCCTTACAGCATTATTGCGATACGCTCAATGCCTTTTTAACCGCAGCTGGTTTGCCAGGAGCCAACTATTTGTGGTCGAATGGCGAAACAACGCGAAGCATTTTTGCCACCCAATCGGGGGACTATTTTGTCACTATTTCACAGGGTGCATGTTTGTGGAAAGACACGTTTAGCCTATTGTTTTCAACTTCACCTGAAATTGAAATTGCCGATGTGGAAATGTGTCATGGGGATAAATATCGTGTGCCGATTGATACGACTTATGGTGCTTATCTGTGGTCGACCAGTGAACAAAGCAAAACCATAGTGGTAGAGGATTCGGGAAAATATTGGGTGAGTGTAAACAACAACGGTTGCGAAACAAGGGAGGAATTTCAGGTTTCCTATTTGGATGCAACCAAAATCGTCAGTCATTACATTCCAAATGTGATCACCCCAAATGCCGATGGAATGAACGATGCCTTCATCATTGATATTCGCGATTATACCGTTTATACGCATTGGAACTTATGGGTGTATAACCGATGGGGAACATTGGTTTATCATTCATCAGAACCAACCATACGGTGGGAGGGAAGGTCCTATTCTGGCGACCTGCTGGAAGGTGGCGTGTATTATTACCTCATCGATGGCACAACGATGTGTTTGGATAAGGAAAACGTGAATTATCGCGGCTCCATTCAGGTCATGGATTAGGATGTTGCAAACTCAATCAATGCTGCGTAGTTACCCTGATCGGCCGACTTTACTGCTTGTAGGTAGAGATGTCGTGAGTCAATTGAATTGGATGGACTATTTGCACCCCAAGTAAATGCTTTCTGGTCAAAGAGCTTTTCATTGATTATATCACCCATCAAACGGCTGTGTCTTCCATTTCCATTCGAAAAACAGTGAATACTCACAATTCTATGCTTAAATCGAATAGCAATTTCTTGTGGTGGATAGGTGTCATTTTCAAACCAATACAGCGCGTCATCACAAAGCACTTTTAGCTCAGTGGGTATTTGAAACTTATCGATTCCAATATTTTTATCCGTTTTTCTAAACTCACCGGCCCAAGTTCATATACTGCTGTACATGCGTTTATGTAGGTTGCAGATAAATCTCTTGGTAAAGACATCCTTGGCTTGAAATCTTTTTCCGATTACCCATTGAATGGCTTCTTCTATATTTTGTTGCTCAAATTCGTCCAATTCGCCTTTGGTTGAGATGGTCTTTAACCTAAGCCCTTCTTTCTCTTCTTCATCAAGCGGTGTTTGACCTTCACTGTAATCCAAGTTTAGTCCCATAACATTTTTGGAAGTTCATTTTTAATTGCTGCCGTTCTTTCTTCAATAGCTTTCTTTAAGCGAAGTGGAGTGTTTTCTTGGTCTTCTAATTTCATTGAATGAGAGGTTTTTGACACAATGCGTGTTGCCAACGCTTGAGCTTTTCGGTCGATTAAGGCATCTATACTTCCATCTTTTGGTACCAGGCCGTAAATCAACTGCATATCCATGGCTTCGGCTGTTTCACGCAAGTTTTTCAGTGTAATGCTGCCTTCTTTTTCGCGAAGTTCTATTTCTCGAACGCTTTGCTTAGTGATGGAAAGTTTATTGGCAAGTTGTTGTAAGGTGATACCTAACGAAACCCTGACGGCCTTCAACCAACCTGTAAGTGGTACTTGAACTTTTTTAGCCGAACTAAAGCCAGTTAATCTTTCTTCTAATTGCGCTATTTGAAGCTTGTTTTTACTCATAATCCGATATCCTTATTAAATATTCCTGATTCAAAAGTAAGGTTATAGCCTTACAAAAACAAATAAAAGGTAAGGTTATGACCTTACTAAATGAGGCGCTTGTCGTTGGCAGTGCTTTTTTTGTCCAACACGCTAAGCTGTCAGTTTTCTATGCTTATGCCTTTCCAAGGCACAAAGTTTGGGGGTACGTTCATCACCACCATGAAGTGGTATTCACCCGATATGTTGGTGCCGGTTACGCCAATTTCTGTGGTTTCGAATTTCACGTGTTTGGGTTTAAAACGAAAGAGTAAGGATAGCGAAAAAATTGGTCTGGCTGAACAAGGCCATGCGATGGGAAGCTCAGGAGTGGGGGAGCTCGGACTGCATGTCCGCGCAAGCGGGATTCTCTTTTTCTATTAATTCTCACCACTCACGCGTGAGGACACGCGCGGCAGCTGGGTAATTATTACAACACAAAGGAGAAGGCTTATAAAAACCAAAATCGGGTATCCTACAAACTTCCAAAAAAGAAAAAACACTGGGACTGACATCAAGTTTATCCAATCATCATCTAAAAACTCAATCTCATCACTAGTTATTTCTTCTATGTCATAATTAATTATCGTATTGCCTGACCATCTTTCCGATATACTTATGAATTGTAAGCCTTTGCTAGTGCTTGCGATACAATTAAAAATCTCACCTCTTTTTTTATACGCAAGAATTCGATTTATATGATAGGTCTGATATTCTTTTTTCCCCTTAACTGCTATTGGAAAATCTTCACCCACCAATACGATAGGCCAATTATCATTTTCAGCATCAAAAACACTGTATTGTCCTTCAAACCGATTTATCTGAACATTTAACGGTATCCCCTTTTTAATGATTCCGATACAATGCTTTCCATAGTAATATGCTTCATTATCAATAATGAAAAACAATACTGTCAAGACTATGCTTAAGAAGGCAAGTATCCTATTTTTACTAGAAACCAATATCATTTGAACCCATTGCTAGCGCGGACGTTTCGTCCGTGCCTCACCCCGATACTCGGGGCGTGTGAATTTAAAAGTCTCGTTGTCATTATCGATCGAGCAATGTAAAGTGAAATAGTGGTGGTCTGTATTCGATGTTTGGGTTTAAAACGAAAGAGTAAGTATAGCGAAAAAATTGGGGTGGTTGAACAAGATCATGCGCTGGAAAGCTCGGAAGCGGGGGACTCGGACAGCATGTCCGAGCTAGCGGGTAAGTGGAAACATATGCGCTCTAGTCGTGATTAAGTTCGGACAATATTGATTTAAGTGATGTTGAAGTCGGAGATAATAAGAAAGTCTCAATGTTGCAGTTATTGATTGTTGAAACAAGAATTGTTTTGCCGGGATATTTGTCAATCAATAGCATGTCATCTCTTAATCGTTCAATTAATTCACCCGTTGGTGTCACAGGAGGATAGACTTCAGATGTAATTCCCTGTTCAGGTTCAATTTTGAACCGTATTACCTTTTTGTCAAGGTTAAGAATTAGAAGGTCGTATACCACGCCATAGTGAGTATAACTCTTCCAGTCTTCAAAATTGTTTATTTCAATTCAATGCTGTCCTAAATAATTTCAAACGAAGATCTAACCTCCTTATTTGATTGAATTAGGGCTAATATAGTAGCCAGTACTAAAAAAGAACCCCTTGGATACAATTTGGTGGTGCTTTTGAATGGTCATCAAAGGGCTTGTCAAGCCATTTTTGGAGTTCTATTTTGACGAAAATATTTAGCCTGATAAATGCAACCAGATTAGATAGCTGCCAACCATATTTTGCCGTTGCTTTCATCACTTTGAGTAGTAAAATAGTGATCAAAGCTGTCCATATTTGGATCATCACCGCGTTTTTAGACGTCCCTATAAAGGTTTTAATGTGTAGCAACTGTTTGATGTCTCTGAAAAACATCTCTATTTCCCATCTTGATTTATAAAGGTCTCCGATTGTTTTTGCGGCCCAGGCCAAATTGTTGGTGATCAGTTCTATGGTCTGCTTATTTTTTTCATCCCATACAGCCACTCGTCTGAGGCTTCCCTGATACTTTGCCTTGGTTTGCGGGTTGACTAACTCAATTTCTTGATCGATTAGGACGTTTTGAGCCGTATTCTGAGGTAAATCCCGTTCATTAAGAACGGTGTATTTTAAATTATGCTTATGCCTAATGACAAAGAACACCCCGTTGCTGTCCCAAACGTTGAGCATAGGAAAGTCGTTGTAATATCTGTCAGCCACCACCACCGAACCTTTTTCTAAAGGGATATTATACGCTCCTTTATTGTCGGCCACACTTCCTTCTGTAATATTCACATAAACAGGTAGTTTACCATCATATTCTAACAGGGTGTGCATTTTAACAGCTCCTTTTTTAGTACGAAATGTAGCCCAATCAAACATCGAAAGGCACAAACTAATGACCGTTGCGTCCAACAAGTAGACAGGTACCTTGATCTTCAGTTTGACTCGTTTCAAGGCAGCCTGCTGTCCTAAACTCTGTAGGAGAGAATAATAGAGTTCTTTGAATAAATCAGCGTCCCTTCGCTTATTTTGATAACTGATACTCGACTTCGATGGAGCTTTAATAATGCCCAAATGGTTGAGATTACCGGTGGCGGAGCGCAGCCCATTAGAAATATCTCGAACTGAGGTGCTCTTCGCAAAATGGCAGAAAAGCATGGAGACAAGGTGTGTCCAGCTATCAAAACCCTTACAACCCTTATCCGTCTGCTTTTGGGTTACTAATTTTTTGAAAATAGATCGATCAACCTTTTGGATGATCTGCGAAAACATTGTAATATTACCCATGAGAGAGGTTGTTTTTGGTGCAAACCCAAAATATACGTTTTGGGCAAAAACTTCAGCCTCTCTCTTTTTTATTTAGGACGCTATTGATTTCAATTAGAATATCACCAGATGTAAACTTTAATTCGAAGCCGTCTTCATTTGGGTTAAGGTATTCAACGAAAACTCTATTTCTACTGTAGTTGATGTGTGCAAGCGTTGGGCTCCAAAATGTAGAGTCTCGGGATAATCTTAGACTATCTGACATTGCTAGTAATTCATTGAACCATGAAACTGTAAAAGGTTCATTGCAATCTAGACCCCAATCTTGAGCGAATCCTGTAAAGTTTAATTTCAGAATAAGCACTATCAGAAGTGTATACTTTTTCATTTATCAGTTTTGCTGTTGCTATCTCGGACGTTCCGTCCGTGCTTCACCCCGTTTTAAAACGAAAGAGTAAGGATAGCGAAAAAATTGGGAAGGTGAACAAGACCACGCGATGGGAAGCTCGGACAGTGTGCACGTGCTAGTCGTGTTCTAAACCCCAACGATTAAATAGTGGCACACGCTTAAATTGAGTATCTAACGCGACTTCAGTAAGAATCCGATATGAGGATTCAGAATTGTCTAAATCAGATAACGCTGTTATTTCAATAACTTGACTATTTCGTTTATCCTCAATCAATAAAAAGTAGGCTGTAATTGGATTTTCGTAGTCTGTGTTGTTAGTAACGTATTGAACTAGATTAACACCAGAATTCGACTTTGCGAACGGTTGAATTAAACTCTTTAGGTCAATGGAGTATGAAAAATCGTATTTCGAAACTTCGGTGAAATAATCCAAGTTAAACTCATCGAAACTCATGTTATTCAATTGATGCTTTTTAACATTGATTCTTTTTATTATCCTATCCGCACTGTCGGTTAGAAATGTTTGAAATTCGTGACTTTTTGATGTGTCTATACCCCAGTCAAATGGAATTGAAAAGAATAAGTCTTGATATAAGAAGGGTTTCCAGGTTATTTGAATATCGCCATTTTCTATAGAGTGAAACCATTTTCCTGATTTGATTCCGTCAAGGTAGTCTCCCCCTCCAATTAAATTCCCATTTAAATCATAAAATTCAAATAGCCCGTTGGGAATTTCCATTTCATCTAGGTTACCTTTTACAACTACAGTTTTACTACCTATTTGATTCGAGGCAGTATAGGTGTAGTTGAATTTAGTTGAGTCGCATGAAGCAATCAATACGATCAAAATTAGAGTATAAAACAAGTTGTCTTTTCCCCCGCTGCCGCGCGAGGCCTCTCGCGTGGTGCCATAAATTATTTTTAATAACTCCATTTTATACGATCACCACATTGGTCAAAAATCCGTGCTTCACCCCGTTTTAAAACGAAAGAGTAAGGATAGCGAAAAAAGTTGGTGTGGTTGAACAAGAACATGCGATGGGAGGCTCGGACAGTGTGTACGTGCTAGCGGGTCGGAACACCTTGAGATTGTGTTTTAAGGCATCTAAATTCTATGAGGAAAATTGCGATCGAAGTCAGTTTTTACTTTTGATCCATGCCTTATCACGGAATCATGACCGAAATGATGCGGAGTTTGAAGTCCAATAAGGCTTTACTCAATCGTAGGCATTTATTCAAAAAGGAGTCAAGCTACTTTGAAAGTGAAATTGAGAAGGCAACAACTGGTGAGCCGCTTAAATTTAAAAGCGCTTCTGCTAAGGAGTTAGCAAAGTTCCGTATCGAACATGAAGCGCGGATGCGTGATTATCGCTACAAAAAAGTGTTAGGACTCTTACTGTCGGCCTTAGTTGTAGTAATTGTCAGTTTGGTTTTTATTCAAGTTGGGAACAACAAAGTGAAAGAAGAAGCCTCTAAGGGTGCATCTATTGTCATAAGTGAAGAAATGTATCCTACCTACATTCAACAAGCGGAATTGGCCAAAGTTGAACTCCGATTTGACGAGGCCATCATTCAATACGAATACGCCATTCGCTGTTCTCCTCAAAGTTGGGATGCGCAACTTCGACTTTTGAATCTTTACATAGACCTATGCTCAAGTCAAAGCCGATATTGTCAGGCGGCTGCTGCGCTGGCCGAAACGCTAAAGCAAAAACATGGTACAAATCCCAACATCAACGAAGCAATAAATCGATGGAAGGAGTTGGGTGTAGAAGGCTAGTTTTTAGCAAATACCTCTGCCAAAAAAGCTTCCAACTTGGCCCAAGACTGCTCGTCCGCTTCTTTGTTATAGGCTAGAGGAAGATCGAATTCGATTCCCTTATCTGTTGCCATCGGGTTGGTGAATGCATGTACGGCACCGGCATAATTCACAAACTCATAATCAACGCCAGCAGCGTCCATTTCCGCTTTGAAATCGTCAATGGATTCTTGATCAACAAAGGGGTCGTCTTGGCCATTCATGACCAAAAGCTTAGCCTTTACCGAACCCGGAGTCGCCTCTTCAATCGGCCCTATGCTGCCATGAAAGGTGGCCACAGCATCCAAGTCAGCCGATTGTCGCGCAAGATTTAAAACCACGCCACCACCAAAGCAATATCCAACAGCAGCAATATCCGTTTGGCTACACATGGGGTTTGTCTTCATTTGTTCTAAGGCAGCATTAAATCGCGCTTTTGCTCCCGGGAAATCGCTCATTACCGAGCTTGCAAAAGCCCCAGCGTCTGATGGATGCTCTGCTGTTTGTCCATCGCCATACATATCCACAGCAAATGCTACATATCCAGCTTTTGCCAGTTTATCGGCAGCGTTTCGTGTGTGTTCGTTGTGTCCCCACCATTCATGCACAATTACAACTCCTGGGCGTGGACCTTCAAGGTTTGCGTCATAAGCTATGTATCCTTTCATGGTGATGCTGTCGCCTGTGTAGGTCACTTCTTCGCCTACAACATTGGGCTCTAACGCTGTTTTGACTTCGCTGCTGTTTTCTGCATCAGTTGGTTTGGGATCATGGGAACAAGCCACAGATAGGGCGATAAGCGATAAGAATAAGATTCGTTTCATGGTTTTAGAGGAATTTGAAGGCAAAAAATAAGGATTTGATCGAATATCAAATATTCAAAACAAATGATTGCTGCTTTGCTGTAAATACATTCGCAGCATGGAAATGACCCTCTTTTCTGTCCTCGACCTTTTGGGTTCTTTGGCCTTCGCAGTTTCTGGCGCTTCACTAGCCATAAAAAAGCGCTTTGATTTATTCGGAGTTTTTGTATTGGCATTTGTGACTGCCATCGGAGGCGGCACTGTGCGCGATGTCCTGATCGGCAATACACCGGTAGATTGGATGAGCAACACCGCCCTAATTATTACGATCGTGGTGGGAGCCGGTGCAGCCTTGTTATTCAACCCTTACATCGACAAAATGAGCTACTTCGTTTATCTGTTTGACGCCATCGGATTGGGCTTGTTCACGATGGCCGGCATTCAAAAAGGGATAGAGTGGGAGCTCAATATTTTTATCTGCATATCACTCGGTACCATCTCAGCCACTTTTGGGGGATTAATTCGAGACATCATCACTGGCGAACCGCCTATGTTGCTAACGCGAAAGGAAATTTACGCCATTGCAAGTGCCGTTGGGGGCGGATTTTACTTTGCTTTTAACTATGTTGGATTACCGGATGAAATCAACGTTCCATTGGCCATCATCATGGTATTTCTCATTCGCCACTTAACCTATCGCTATGGCATTCGCTTGCCATCTGTCGATGAAAATGGGAAATGGATTCGGGATTAGTCGAAGGAATTTATGCGTTGCCTATGGCTATAGGTAATTCATAGCGCTGACCCCATTCAGACCAAGAGCCGTCATAAACGGATTTTTGCACATTCGGACAAACCATTTCGCTGGCCAGCATAACAATGCAAGCCGTCAGTCCCGATCCACACGTAAATACCATGGGTTTATCGCTATCGATTTTCGCAAATAATCGCTTCAATTCTGCTTGGGATTTTAGCCTACCATTTTCCAATACGTCCTTGTAAGCTACATTAACCGAGCTAGGAATGTGGCCGCTTCGGAGTCCCTCACGTGGTTCTGGCGATAATCCTTCAAAACGGCCAGCGCCACGGGCGTCAATGATGCTTGTTTCATGATTATCCAAACTGGCCGCCACTTCTTTGTATTCCGAGACTAAATCACCTCTAAAGTCGGCTTCAAAATCACCCGATTCATAAGTTGAAATTCTCATTCGCTCAAGTAAAAACCCAGCTTGTGCCCAAGCCGACAATCCACCATCCAAAACAAAAATGGATTCAAAACCCATGGCTCGAAACATCCACCAGGCGCGGGCACTGGTGTAAATGCCAAGGTTGTCATAAACGACTATGGTGCTCGATTTATTGATTCCCAAAGCCCGTGCTTCGCGTTGAAAGTCAACAGGACTTGGGAGCATGTTGGGAACGTCTGTTGCTTTGTTTGTGAAGTGGTTTTTAATATCGAAGGGTCGAGCATTTGGAATGCGCACACCGATAAATTCAGGAACCAATCCGGATACGTTGGATTCTGGACTTGCATCGAGTACGATTAATTCCGCATCATTTAATCGTTCATACAACCACTGAACTGGGACAACTGGCGATTCTTGTTTCACCGACTTCGTGTTGTAATTAAAGCTGACCGCAGTCTGCGATAACGATTTTCTTAGAAGTCTGACCACTTCGAGATCCAAATCCTTCAATGGTTTTTACCACGTCCATACCTTCGGAAACATGACCAAAAACAACATGGGCTCCATCTAACCAGTCTGTTTTGATGGTACAAATGAAGAACTGGCTTCCATTCGTATTTGGACCTGCATTGGCCATGCTCAATGTACCTGGACCTTCGTGCTTTAACGTGAAGTTTTCATCAGGAAATCGACTTCCATAAATCGAAGTTCCGCCTGTTCCGTTGTGGTTGGTGAAATCGCCACCTTGCAACATAAATTCAGGAATCACGCGGTGAAACCCACTTCCTTTGAAGCCCATGCCTTTTTCACCGGTGCAAAGGGCTCTGAAATTTTCTGCCGTTTTCGGAACCACATCGGCTCTTAATTCAAACTCGATTCTACCAAGAGCCTCGCCATCGGCTGTTACATCGAAAAAACATTTAGGGTTCACTATTTCCATTTTTATTCTTTTTTGTTGAGCGGGCGAAGATGACCATTTCTCGTCACTTAATGGAATTTTCTGAAGCTTCGTTTGATCCAATTTTCCACGGTGCATACCAAGTTTTTTTCAGCATGATGTAAATGAAATGAATGAGTATGCTTCCGAAAAAGCCTACCAGCACAAATAGGATATGAACGGCAAAAAAGGGTAATAAACAAATCCCTTCATCGGATTCAATTACTGGAGTAAAATATGACGGAAAAAACAGGATATGGCCAGCTATGAAGGCGATAAGAACCAGATACTTCGCTTTTGGAAAACGCAGTTTATCGCATAGCAAGTAAAGCAATACTTGTATGAAAAAAGTCGCTATCAGAAAATAGATTAACAAGGTTTAAAGATAACAATGTCTGGATTTTGATACCGGTAAACCGTCCTATTCAGTCGCTCCCTTTCCTATTTTACCATTAAATCCGATACCTACGGTCAAGAGCCCATAAAGGCCTCCACCTTTTATACTTGGACGAATGCCGCCTTCCATACGAGAATAGAGTCCAATACGCTGGTTTTTCCAGCCGGCAAAGCCCGAATTGAAGGTCCAGCCGAGTCGCATTCCGAAGCGATTTTTTTTATAGCTGTCGTTTAAATCATAAAGCCCTGGTGTGAGCAAATTCCAGGCATCACCAGGATTTGGGGCGTGCAAATAGCTCCCAACATTGACAAAAGGTGCAAATATGGCATCGATGTAAACCATACTAAAACCGCTGTTGCTTCGGATACCGCGAAAGTCTGATTCTGAAGAGATTTGAACATTTTTAATGCTGGTTAATGACAGACCGGCATAGATTCCATTGACCGTAACGTTGCTCAAAAAAGCTTCCCATTGGTTGACACCCGGCTGATAATCCTGAACGCTGGCGACCATATTCACGGAGTCAATTACAATGTCACCAAAGGGTTCGTTGTCATACGAACTTCGGTAATGGTACAAACCTCCGCGCAGACTGCTCACCCGTTTAATGCGTGCAGGCACGTTTAAATAAGTAGTTGTTGTGTATCCACCCGAGCTACTAGAGCTGAGGTTCACCCGCACTTCTTTGTTCTTTATTCGAGAACTATATGGTAGGCCTATGCCTAATTCAAAGCTGTTTTGAGGTTTAAGCGTTGGAAGTGCATTTAAGGTATACTTATTGAAATCGAACAAGGCCCGATTCACGATCAGTGAAACGGTAAATGGTTTTCCTACATATTGTGCGGTAATGCCCGCCCCAATTGGAAAATTTAGCCGAGACATATCGATGTAAAAAGCCTCAACCCCAATCATAAGGTTTGAATATTCGGGATCGTCAACGTCTATTTTGTAATTGACGCTTTGAGATTGGCCAATAAAGTGAAATATGGAAAAGAGTAGAATGTAGGTTAGCTGCTTCATGGTAGAAATTTTTGTAAATCTACCTGGAGTCTATAGGCTATTCAATGAGGCAGTTGCCTCAAATGTTCGAAGGTTTATTTCAATTGGAAACGCTGTGGAATAATGTAAACAACGTTCACAGCCTCACCGTTTAAGCGGCCTGGTATCCAACGATCAGGAACGGATTGGATGGCGCTAAGGCTGGTTTCATCGCAACCGTATCCAATGCCTTGTTTCACCTTGTGGTCACGAGTTTTGCCATTTTCATCAATCAAGAAAGAAATCAAAACGATGCCAGTGATTTCCGCGTTTTTTGCTTCAATCGGATATTTAATATTTTGTAGAATTGGTTTAAACAAACTGGTCGAACCGCCAATATACACAGGTGCTTGATCGAGTTTCGTTAATATGGTATCCATGCCATTGACTAACAAAAATTCATGGTTTTTAGCGTCTTCGTCTAGTTCAATATGAAGCAATTCTTCCTTGGTAAAGTCATAGCGCTGCTCCAATTCACCTTTATAATTGAAGAAATCCCAAACGCCCGATTGTACATCTGCGTCATAGCTTCCTTTGGCCACCGCTTTCAGGCCATTTGGCGAATAATAGGTCCAAGACCCTGAACGCTTTCCATTATCGAAACTGCCTTTTTCAATAATGGCTTTATTAAAACCATATTTAACGTATTCTCCCTGCTTTATGGATCGATCAGACTTTAAAACGGTGTAAACTTCTTTTTCACCTTTATCCTTGTTCTTGACGGTGACTTTTTTCAACGATTGCGCCCCGAGTGGAAGGGAAAAGGCGAGGATTAGGAAAGAGAGTAAAAACTTCATGGCTTGCTTTGGGCGGCAAATGTAAAACACTTCATGAGCGGATTCACTGATTTATTTCAACGGTAAAGGGCTATTTTTTACTGTGTTCATCCCACATTTCAGCGACTTCTTCAGGATCAAAAAAAACGACAATATCCTCCTCTGAGTTCAGCGCAAAATCATGGCAACCTTCGCCTGCAATTTCATATTGCATAGCGGCCATGAGCATTTCAAAATTGTTTTCCAAGCGGATTTTCACCATATCCGGTATGAATATTTTTGGCTGATCGGGATATTGAATCCAGTTGAAGTGAAAATCTACAGCGGCAATTTTTTTCCCTTTTTGTTGGCGCCAATAATGATCATTCGCAGTGCTAAAAGTTTGAATATCCTCTTCTGTACACATTTCACTCATTGGAGCCAATGTGGCGTTCAATACTTCATGGGCTGAATTCCACCCGAAGGAAAACACGCCCTCATCTAAGGAGAATTCAATTCCAGCATCCAAAATCTGCCTATCACAGTCTTTTATATTGAAGGACAGACCGTTGATAGAATAGAGCTTGATTTCCAAAATACGCTTGCCAATTAACCCTTGTCTAAATGTATCTTCCAGCGTCTCTTTTTCCATTGGCTAAACATACTGTGCTAAATTGAATTGAACTTGAAAATGGACATATTTGATGGATGGATGATTTATTGAGTCAAGTGCGGGATTGCCGAGTTTGTTTGGGGCAACTTCCACATGGTTGCAGGCCTGTATTGAGGGCCGCAACGAGCAGTAAGGTCGTCATTATTGGTCAAGCCCCTGGGTCGAGGGTTCATGCCTCCGGAATACCTTGGGACGATCAAAGTGGTAAGGTTTTACGCAAATGGATGGGTGTTCCTGAGCAAATATTTTACAATCAGGCGCTATTCGCCATCATTCCTATGGGTTTTTGTTATCCGGGAACGGGCCGCTCGGGTGATTTACCGCCTCGTAAAGAGTGCGCACCAATGTGGCACTCAAAATTGCTCGAGAAAATGCCAAAAGTTGAATTGATCTTACTCATTGGTCAATATGCCCAACGCTACTATTTGAGTGAAAACGTTAAAAAGAATATGACCGAAACGGTCCGGCACTTTGATCATTATTTGCCTAAGTTCCTGGCATTGCCACATCCGTCCCCCCGAAATAGGTTTTGGTTGGTGAAGAATCCTTGGTTCGAGTTGGACATTGTTCCCTATCTCCAAAGTCGTATTGAAGACTTAATTGGGAAGGAGTGAAGTGCGTATCGACACTTTCATCACAAGGAATGCTAAAAGCTTCCCAATTTCCATTAACAGGTAGGAAGTCATCAAGAGTTTTAGGCACCTTAGCTTCCAATAATCATAATATCCCTATGCTAAAGAAGCTTTTATTCATTTTTACGTTAACGCTTATTTTTCTGACGGGTTCGGTGGCCCTAAACGCGTTTAAACCGAGTCTGATTTCTTGGAAAACACCGCCTATAAGCGAGGTAGATTATCAAACAGGCGACATCATTTTTCAGTCGTCAAAATCGGGACAGGGGCTAGCTATTCAGTTGGCTACAGGTTCGAAATTCAGTCATGTGGGAATGTTGATCGAGCAAGGAGGCGAAATCATGGTTTTTGAGGCTGTTCAGCCAGTTCGCTTGACTAAAATGAGTGAGTTCGTGAAAAGAGGAGAGGGCGGAAATTTTGTTGTTTCTCGGTTGAAAAATGCGGATCAAATTTGGACGGACCAACGGAAACAAGAAGTGAATAGTTTCGTCAAAAAGCACGTAGGTAAAGACTACGATCTATTATTCGATTGGAGCGATGAAAAGATGTACTGCTCGGAATTGGTTTGGAAGCTTTACAAAGAGGTTACAGGCCTCGAAATAAGTGAACTAAAACCCCTGAAGGCCTATGATTTATCGCATCCAGAGGTTCAAAAACAAATGAATTCACGCTACGGGAAAAGCATACCACTAGACGAGCCAATGATAGCTCCCGGTGCCTTATTTGATTCAGATTTATTTGAAGTTATTCGTGATACAGACTGCTAAAAAGACCTGAGCTTTAGTTATGTTTGGCACATGTCAGTAAGACCAGAATTAGATCATCCACATGTGCATGAAATCCGAATAGATTGGGCCGACTTGGATGTGTTTGAACACATTAATAACGTGGCCTATTTCAGATACATGCAATCTGCAAGAATCGCATTATGCACTGCCTCAGGTTTTTCTTGGGATCGAAATACCAACGCTCCGGGCTTTGTGGTGGCTTCTACAAAATGCGACTTTTTAAGTCCGCTTTTATTTCCTGATACCATTACCGTTTTGACCCGGGTCTCGCACATTTCCGTTTCGAGTTTTGAATTGGAGCATGTAATAGTCAGTGGAAACAAGAAGATTTCGGCCGTTGGAAAAGACGTGCTCGTTTGTTATAATTTCAAAACGGGCAAAAAGATGCCCATTGAAAACACCCTAATGTCAAAATTGGAAGCATTTCAAACCACCATATGAAGTGGATTAATCTCATAGGCCTAACGCTTCAATTCTTGGCCTTTTGGTTTGCGGCTCCAGAATTACTTGGAGAACAGGCCATGCGTAAATTCGAGGCTGGTCTAAAACGATTGATTTCAGCACTTCCCATTATTATAATTTTCCTAGTGATAGCGCTTTATGCCATAGGTACGGCAGGATACGGTATTTACACAGGACTAAAGGGAGCCGAATCCGGCATGGATGATAGCGCGTTTATGAGCTATATGCTGACCCTAGGTGTGGTCTTTGCCATTTATTTGCCCTTCGTGTTTTTATATAAGCGGATTCAGGACTGGCTCAAGAAAAAGATAGCTAACCGACTGATTGATGGATTAATAGCACGAAGTGAAGTGCGAAAACAAGCGCTTATAATTGGCGCCTTACTGTTTTCATTGGGCTTTCTAATGCAGTTTTTCGTGGTGTTACTTTCCTAGCAAGTAACTAAAATCATTTTCTCGTTACCTCAATTATTTTAACATTGCGTGAATTCAATAAAAAACGAGTGATATGAGCCAAGAAGTAAGAAATTTAGAACCGACTGTAATGTGGAATCATTTTGCAGACCTGAATGCTGTTCCGCGACCTTCGAAAAAGGAGGAACGGGTCATTGATTTCATGGTTCAATTTGGGAAAAGGCTTGGCTTATCGACCATCGTTGATGAGGTTGGAAATGTCATTATCAAAAAGCCGGCTTCGAAGGGAATGGAGGACAGGCAGACGATTGTCATGCAGAGCCACTTAGATATGGTGCATCAAAAAAATGCAAGCACAGTATTCGATTTCGACAAGGAAGGAATTAAAATGTTCATTGAAGGAGATTGGGTAAAGGCAGATGGAACGACATTAGGTGCGGATAATGGCATCGGTGTGGCTTCTATTATGGCTGTTTTATCATCTGAAACCATTGCACATCCGCCCATTGAAGCGCTTTTTACGATAGATGAAGAAACGGGTATGACAGGTGCGATGGGATTGAAGGGTGGCCTTCTCGATGGAACGATTATGCTCAACCTCGATACGGAAGACGATGACGAATTAACCATTGGCTGTGCTGGAGGTATTGATGTGACCGCCAAAGGCACTTATTCGAGCGAACCGGCTGGTTCAGGTGTTTCTTCATATGTGCTCAGCGTCAAAGGGCTCACTGGTGGGCACAGCGGCATGGATATTCATCGAGGTCGTGGTAATGCGAATAAACTGATGAATCGAATATTGTGGAAGTCGCGTGAAAAATTTGGTGTTCGTTTAAACTCGGTTGATGGTGGTAGTTTACGAAACGCCATTCCTAGAGAATCTTCAGCTCGAATTGTGGTCAAATCAACGGTCGATGTCGGTTTTCATGCTTTCATTCAAATGGAAATGGAAGCTATTCAAGCCGAACATTCCACCACAGACCCAAACCTCAAAGTGATTTTAGAACCATGCGATGGAATTACGACTGTCTTGGTTGAAAAAGATCAGGATGCGCTTTTAAGGGCGATTTACGCGTGTCCGATAGGAATTTATAGGATGAGTCCAGACATAGATGGATTGGTGCAAACGTCAAACAACTTAGCAAGAGTGCTCATAGCAGATGGAAAGTACTCCATTCAATGTTTGACGAGAAGCTCGGTTGATTCGGAGAAAATGGACGAAGCCGAAATGATCAAATGTGTTTTTGAACAAATCGGTTCAAGTGTGGAATTTGGAGGCTCATATCCAGGTTGGACGCCAAAACCTGGAGCGAATATCGTTAAGGTCATGAATGAGATTTATCTGGAATTATTCAATGATGAGCCTCACGTTATGGCCTGTCACGCGGGATTAGAGTGTGGTATTTTAGGTACAAACTATCCAACCATGGAGATGATATCGTTTGGACCAAATATTAAGGGCGCACATTCGCCAGATGAGCGGGTTCAAATCAGCTCTGTCCATAAGTATTGGTCATTTTTAATGGAAACGTTAAAACGGATTCCAAAAGCATAAAACTTTTACTGATTCCCCCAGAACTTACCAGTAAGATTTAGCAACCGCCAGAGTAAGTCTATCGAAAATCCTTTCACCGAATCGTCTGCGGTTGAGTTTGTAGCAAAAACTCATTGAGATAGTTCTGTAAGTACCTTCCCTTTATCTTGTGGAAGATACCCAGTAGTGTGCGTTTGGCGTTACTTATAGCAATACGCACCCAGTGTTCTTTACAGTTTATCTATGTGAGAAATTGTTTGGTGAATTCTAAGATGTTCATCGGGCTTTCGTTTATTTAGAAGCACGAATCAACCATATCAGAATGTAATCTATTTACGTTGTGGTAATTTGCGGGGGAATCAGAAACTTTTTTATGGAAAATTGGATTCGGTGCATCGGTTGAGTATTAACTCAAAATCTAAACTCACATGAACGTTTTCAAATTCTCTATTCTGTCGCTTTGCTTGGTTTCAAGCAGCATTTCATACGCCCAACTTGAAAAGGTTAAGGCACCAACAATCGAACTATCTGGTCATGCTGAAAAGGAGGTAACTCCCGATGAAATCTACATAACCGTGCACATCGTTGAGCGATATGACGGTAAAGAAAAGTCTACACTTGAAGCGCAAGAGGCGGCTTTAATCAGCGCCCTAAAAGCGAAAGGTCTAGATATCGATAAAATGAAGCTGACCAATGGATATGCCTCGTATGTTCGAATTCCTTGGCGATCTAAAAAAGATGTGCTAGCTAGTGCTAATTATGAAATCATGGTTGGAACGGCCGAAGAGGCCGCGAAAATATTTGAGGCAACGGACGAGTTGGACCTGAGTAGTTGTAGAATTGGCCGCTTGGATCATAGTAAAAGAGAACAATTTGAACAGGAAGTGCGTATAGCCGCTATGAAAGATGCTGCAACCAAGGCAGATTACATGTTGAACGCGATTGACTCAAAACGAGGGAAGACCCTCTTAGTCAGGGAAACGGGCTCAAATCAGCAACCGGTCTATAACCAACAATATGGCTCTAGAGCTTACGATTTGGAAATGTCAAGCATTGATAAAGTTGGATCAAGCTTTCAGGTTTCATTTAAAAAAATGGCCTTCGAGTCCAATGTGTATGTCGAATTTGAAATAGAATAATGCCAAAAAGTGTCTTGCTTTATATAGTCTGTGGGTTCTTGATTTTGTCCAACATTGGACAGTCATTTGGACAAATGGATTCCATTCAAAAGATTATAGATCGGGGTGTTGATTTACATAATCAGGGTAAGTACGAGCTTTCTTTGGTTGAATACAGAAAGGCCTTGAAACTTGATAACACGAATCCATTGCTTAATTATGAAATGGCCCTTTCTTACTATTACATGGGTGACAAAGCCAAATCTGAAGATCACGCGGTGATTGCCGCGAAAGATTTAAGCGAAAGCGGAGTGCATGCAGTTATCTTGCTAGGGACCATTTATGACGAACAGGGAAAAGGCAAGAAATCAATTAAACTATTTGAGAAGGCAGCCAAAAAGTATAGTGATTATTACTTGATTTGGTTTAACCTAGGCGTAACGGCCAATGGGATGGGTGATTATGATTTGGCGGCTCATGCATTTGAAAAAGCGGTGAATAACCGACTTGATCATGGAAGTAGTCATTACGCCTTGGGTACCATGATGCAAGTTCAGGGTAGGAGAGCTGAAGCTATGCTACCTCTTTATTTTTTCTTGTTGTTAGAGCCGGATTCTGACCGTTCTAGAAATGCACTGGTCACTTTGAATGACTTATGGTCTGAAGGAGTGTCAATGGAAGCCGGGGAAAATGTGACGATTACATTATCTGTTCCAGAAGACGTCAATATCGGACTGCAGTCAAGTGACATGATGATTTCCATGCTGGAAGTTTCCAAGTCACTGGAGCAAAATGTCGGAAAATCGGAATATGAGTTGTATGAAGATAAACTGAAGGGATTGTTTAATTATCTCTCAGAAGTTGATTTGAAACCTAGGCAAGATTTTTACACCAACTATTATATTCCATTCTTCGCAAAAATTGCTGAAAGCGAGCACATGGAGACCTTCGTACATTTTGTGCTCCAGAGCACGGATGATGAATCAATGAAATGGTTAGCCACAAATTCACAGAAACTGGAAGATTTCTTTGATTGGCTGGATGCTACGGAAGGGAAAAGCCTGGAATAATATCGTATGAGTCAGACTTGAGATTCAAAAAAAAAATCTAGTTTACTATACTTTCTAGCAAAAAAGTAACTAAGTCTGGTAATCAAATAGTTAGCTGTACAGGGTACAAATAAGGTACAAATAGGGTGGGTAAAACCTCAAATAATCTTCTTAAACTAAATAAAACCTGAAACCTAAAACCTAAGGCATCGAATCACCTCAGGGGGTGGGTTGTATGTTTTGGTTATCAGGTTGTAGCCGAAACTATTTTCTAATTTTGAGATAAACGGAATTTGATAGAGGTTAATTAAAATATTAAAACCCATGAAAATATTCTTCAAAATCAGTTTATTCATAATACTCCTGGTCGTTGGGTTTGTGCTTTACTCAGTGTGGAGTTTGGATGCTATAGAAGATGCAGAAAGTGAATTTGTATCTTATTGGAAGCATCTACAACCATCAGTCTCGCCCAATCACCTTGATGAAATGTGGTCAAGTAAAGCAAGTAAAATGAAAAGGAATGCTTTTTTGATTTTTTTTTGGTATTCTGGAGTTCTATATACGGTATTCTTTAAGTGGCAAAAGAAATGGAAGTACCTAATCTTCATTCTTATTGCTTCTGTACTGATTCACGAAGAAAAATTTGGAGGTCTTATTGCCCTTATAGTATTATTCATGTTTTCAGATGAAATCTTCGGACGGATGAGACCAGCTATTAAAAACTCAAAAAGTGAACAAGTAAAGGGAGAAAGGTTTGATGACTACTACAAATAATTCTGTATTCAATATTTTCACAGCACATCTAACTGAAAAACTTGGCAATGATAGTTGCTATACATCTGACTGCAGCTTTACTGTTGCTCCAATGGATTAAGAATAAAAATGGATAATTGCATAGCTGACCAAGTCCCTAATCTATTTAAGGGGCTTAGAGGTAGCTGAATTAACCGAGGGGGATATGCCTAAGGTTTAAAAGATTCAAAACCTCAAATACTCACTCCAGACCAACTAAACCCTGAACCCTCAAACCTAAGACTTCAAATCACCTCAGGGGTGTGTGATTCTAAATCGGTTTCCTGTTTTGGATACGGTTTCACAGGGTATAGTATAACCCTATATGCCTAGGTATAGCATCGTCTTTACAATGCTCTGGTATCAATCCAGTTATTCAAAAATTACTTTTAAATCTGTTGTATAAACTACTGAGCATTTTTTGCAATAGGGTTTCCTGAGTACCTCCATTCACTTGCATATTCAATTTCAATAAAAAATGTAGCTGTATCTCCTTTCAATTCTCCTAGATTGAAAATATTGAAAGTTGGATGGGTGTTGTAACTAGAGTAAACACCAAATAAAGTACTGGAATATGGACAATCCATACAAGTATGGGGAGTTATTTCATATCCCACTAGATTCGTTATACTTTCATCATTTAAAATCAACCCATTAATCGAATATGTTGTATCCCCAATAGGTAGAGGAGTATCCATATTAGGTGAACTGTACCAACTTAAAACCCCATACATAGGGGTAGTAAATGAGATAGTATCAAAAGTTATCCAATAATCTGAATCCATTGCAACCCTTACATCAGGGGTGCCATTAATGTGGTAAAAATCATAAGGTCCTTCTAATTCACCTATAATTTGAAAATATGACATTCCTCCTGTATAAACATGCCAATAACCTTCATTATCTAAATAGGCATCTGGTTGTTGTTCAGGATTAATTTCAAAGTTATATTCACATTCTCCTCCATGACAAGCTGTCTCAGGAGTTCCCTCATAAATTCGGCTTTCACAACTTCCAAGTCCAAAAAACAGCAATGAACACCAAAAAAATTTCACTGTACCCGTCATTCTTTAAAAGATTAATCAATTCAATAAATTTCAAAGAAAATAGTTGGTAGCTGTCTAATCAAGTCGCATCATTTTCTCGATGTCCTCCATAAATATATAAGTAAATCTTCGGATTTAGTAAGCGGATAAACATTAATTGCAAGTAGCACTAACAATTTCTACACTGCCGCTATTTCCATCAGTCGTCATTTCACACCATCCATCGTTACCGTTGTCTGAAATAACTTGCACTAACCACTGATAACGACAATCCCCTTCACTGTTAAGTCTAATTGAGACCTTCTTGTATTCTAGACTTCTTATTCTTTCTTCTACAGCGCTTTTTGAGCCATATTGAGAACATGCCGCATAATTATTTGAACTGCCTGTACCTGTGCCTATAATTGAGGGCAAGTAAATCATTAACGCTATCACACCAATTACAACCCAAAACACTGGGTTTTTATGAAGTTTCTTTTTCACAAGTAAATCCCAGGATAGGTACAAAACAGATGCCACCACATAAGCAACAAGGAGGAACGCAAGAATCCCATTTAGAAGCCCTGTTGTGTCTAAACCAACCATGATAAACACTAAAATGAATAAACCAGGCACAAGAATCAATAGAAAGTTAGAGTAGACCGGTTGACTTTTCCACCATAGTATGGGAGAATGAATTATCGATACTTTTTCTTGATTTCTATTTAATCGACTCCTCCAAATCCAAAGAGGAATACAACAGACAATAAAAAAAACGACCATCCCAATCCACAGACCAACTGGGGGTTGGTCTGGGCCTGTAACTTTAAAAGCGGCAAATCCCATCGCCAAAATCAGGAAATAAAAGAAGCTTAATAGAATAGTATTAACAACAAGTTTCATACACGATTGATTTTAAGTAAAAATAGGGGTTTCCAACCAATTGAAAGAGGATAAAGTAATTCAGGAAATTACCCAAATCTCTCAGCCAACATGGGGCTATAGAAATCTACAAGCGTACAGGCTCATTAGTGAAGCTACAGAAGGTTATGGGTCATTCAAGCCTGAATGTGTCCCTAACGTATTTAAGGGGCTTAGAGGTGCTGAATTAACCGAGGAGGATATGCCGAAGGTTTAGGATAAAAAAAATTTTTACAAATCAACTTCGTAAACTTATAAGATGTCCATATTGGAACAATTCCTCCCAAAGCACTAATCGCTCCAACACTGCGATTAAAAACCAAAAAATTCAACCCAGACAAACATAGATAATTGAATAAAATAAAGAAACTCGTAGAGGCCTAAACTCAAAACAATTAATAATATTTTTTGTTCATATAAGTTTTAATTGAAAGATATTGACCCTCATATCATAATACGAGAGAATAAAAACGTGTAGACCCTCTATTCATTTAACCCCGGAAAGAATTTAGAAACCACATGTCTTGCAATAGGTTTTGAGGCTAAAAACGAGATAAGGACAATGGTTGGAACCAAAAAATTAGATTGATTTCCAAACACAATATATTTTACTGCGAACAAAGGGAAGTATAACAAGATGAAAACCACCAATCGTATTATTATCTTCTTTGCTCCATATGCAGGGACACGGTTTCTATCAACTTCAATAACTATCTGACTTTGCTTATTCTCAACCTTCACTTTATCACTCTCGTATTTGTGATGAATATCTTCTAGGAATTGCTTTACTTCAGATTTCTTCGCAGACTTTATTGAAAAAATAATTTTCCCGTCTATCGTCTCAAAAATTAAATGAGAACTGTCTGATGTTTCAGAAACAACAGTCCTTTTGATTTCTGTAAATGCAAGTCCAAAAGGGAAGGAAGAAAAGTTTTTTGCAATTTTAATAGCAAGTCCTTTTGGATGTTTGGTTAAATGTATGACTGCATCAGTTCCAAGTAGTCCTTCAGTGTCAAAATATTCGTCAAATGAATTAATGCCACTGACGTAAATGAGTTTCGCAGCAAGTGTTTTGTCGTCAGACAGGAACCCATTTTTACCTACTTTTTCTATTAGTTGTTCTTTTGTCATGGCTGTCAAATCTAATTTTTTTAATTGGATATTGAGTAAATCGGTTTTTCGTTTTGGTTATGGGTTTCAAGGGTATAGTATAACCCATTGTCTGCGTATATTAAGCAATTGCTTGTCTTTAACAAAAATCATAATGTCTAAGGTCTTAATATTTATATTTATAAAAAACTAATTAGGTTATGAACGATACTAAGTACCAAGAATACAAGGTGATTCGGATATCAGAAAGCGGGTGCAGTGCAGTCCTTTTTGGCTCAGCTAACTTACCACTGAAAAAAAATTAACTCCGTACTCAATACAAACGGTGCCGAAGGTTGGCAAGTTGTATTTCAGTTAGTTGAAACTAAGAGGTTGTGGTTTTTCTGGACTCGAGAATCTATGATAGTGACATTTGGTCGATAAATGAAATGGCTACTCCTAAAACTAATAGCGTTATATCAGTCGAGAGGCGGTGGTGAGCATTTGTTGAGTGTAGAGTGTAATTTTTCTCCTTCTTGCTCGGAATATTCTCGTCAAGCGATAGAAAAATATGGTTTAATAAAAGGAGTTCTACTAGCATACCAGCGAATTAGAAGGTGTAACAACCCTAATTTAGATAAGCAAATACCTGACCCATTAGAATAGCTTAAATCCTGTTCTTTCAATGCAGTAAAGGGTAGTATTTGTTAACCCAGATATGTGGTAGTAAGGGGTGTTATTGACACCCTTAGGATATGTTCTAACAATTGATGATGTAAGTCATATGTGATGTTGCTTGTGATATCATTCGCTACATATCATTCCACTTCTTAGGCTCATTCATAGAAATCACTCAAGATGATTCTAGAGCAAATAATTAATATTGAAAGCCATAGCAATGCAAAACATGATGAACAAACAAATTATTCGGTCAATCAAAAAATCACTTTCGAGTTTAGATTTTACCAATCTTGACGAACGCTGCTCAAATGAAGCTCAAACACGCTTTAACCTAATTGAGCCACTTCTCGAAATTTTGGGATATAGTCGTATTGACGATATGGCTACTGAAATTAATGCGGGTTGGGGGAAAAAAAATGACAAGGCTGATATTGGCTTAATTCTCAGAGGGAATAAACCTGAAGTGATAATTGAGTGTAAGAAATTTGGAAAAAATCTCACTGATAAAGAAGCATCGCAACTCAGCAATTACTTTGTAAATACGGAACATTCAAAAATTGGAATTTTGACAAATGGCCTTGAATGGTTGATTTATGCGCCTAACCAATCTAAAAGAGAAAGTAAGCTCTATGAGCTGCCCTTTATGTCATTAGACTTTAGTGAGATAGATGAAACGCTTATAGAAAATTTCGCAAAACTTCATAAGAACAGTATCGACTTAAAAGAATTGGTAGAAGAAGCCCAAGAGTTTTTCTTCCTGGAGAATTTCTCTGATGCGCTTTGTGCTGAGTTGGCGGACCCATCAGATAATTTTATTAAGGCCCTTTACACAAGGATGGGAGGAAACAGGCTGACAACAAGAATTGAAAATAAGTTGAGAGACATGGTCAATGCTAGAGCAATTCAAGAAGTACTCCCGCAAGTAATGGGGAGAGAGTCTGAGAATGGAAGCATTGTCATTACCACAGCCGAAGAGTTAAAGATTTACCATTCAATCAAGACAATCCTAATAGCAGCAATCAAAAATCTTGATGCAAATCGAATCTCTTATCGTGATTTAAAGGAAGCTTCAACATCATTTTGGACTCTAGTAATAGAAATTTAATTGCTAAGGTCAGTTCCTCAAAAGGTAAGATGTTTGTAGAAATAGATGGTGAAAAGCATGAGGCTGATGAACTAGACTCTATTGTTAATTTGAAAAAGCAGCTAGTTGATACAACCAAACACCTCATAGAGATTAGTTAAGACCTTATGGTCAAGGTATAAGAGGCAGAGTAGTCTCTTGGAAAGAGACCAACCCCTCTACAGCTTTAGACATACATGAGCTATCAAAGTCTTTGAAAACAAAGGCTCTCTGCTCAAGCTACAGCAAGCAATGGGACATAGCGATTGAAATATCCCTGACGTATTTAAGGGGTTTAGAGGTGGCTGAATTAACCGAGGAGGATATGCCTAAGGTTTAGACAAATTCATTTTAACCTAAAACGCATCATTTTCACCTCTTTTTGACTCAAAAACACTCAAAAACATCAATTATCCCTCAAAATCAACAAAACTTAAAACCTAAGGTGTCGAATCACCTCAGGGGGTGGGTTATTTTAAATCGGGTTTCTGTTTTAGACATGCTTGCACATGTATAGTATAACCTAAAATGTGGGTGGATATCACCGTCTTTACAATCCTTTGGTATAGAGGTAATTGAAAAAAGAATCAAAACTTTATTTTTGAGTGAAACACAGTTATGCGAATCACCATCCTATCAGCGCTTTTCCTATTGGCTTCATTGAATCTCATCGGACAAGAAACTGAAACTTTTCGCAGTAAACCGCATTGCATCGCATTTGTTCCTCCTCCACACTTTGAAAAGACAGATGGTTTCAATTCATCAACTTTAGTGAAATACGTGGAGCGAGATTCAGGTATTAGTTTTTCGATAAATTCAAATAGCATTGAAATTTCCGAATCAAATTATTGCACACATTACAATTTGAATAAGGCTAAAAACGATGATTTTCTCAAAAAACAGATAGAGAGCCAATTCCAAGCAACTTTAGACTATTTCAAAACGGAATGTTCTTATCTAAGAAATATTCCTTGCATAAAGACGCAATCTTCATTTACAGTTTCAAATATGGAAATGACCTTATCTATGACCACTGTTCAGTTTTCATTTTTTCGATGTAACCATGAAACATCCCTAACCTTAAGCCTCCCGAGCGAAGCGTTTAAAAACAACACTGGCTACTACCTTAGTTTTTTTAATCGTGTTGGTTTTCCTATTAAGGGCTTAGACTAACAATACTCATGAAACAGTCTAATTACAGAACTGATTGAATTGGCTGGAAGCAGAACTTGAATTATATGTAAATTCATGCTATGGAAAGTCTTCTGAATACGGTTGTTCCTTTAACGTTATTGATTCTCGTGGTATACATAATCAGATTTGAGGGTGCGTGGCTCAAAGAGAAACATCCCAAACTCTTCAATTTAGGAGATATAGAGCCTATACTCGGATTAGTGCCTTGGCTGCTTATCATCATTGTGAATATTGCAGTGTTGGCTTCCTGTGCAGTTTTCTATGAGTATCTGGTTGAATTTTTTAGCACCTAATGTGACCTCATACATTCTTTTATCGCAACGTCTTTACAATGCTCTGGTGTTGTGTCGGGTGCAATAAGAATCAAAACTTTATTTTCGAGCGAGTCACGGCCTTAGAAGCAATACGCATATCCTTATAAATTTAAAGCTTAAGTGATGAAGAAACCATTTTTAGATAGACCGTTAGTCAAGTTGTTAAGTCTTTCGGTTAGCCTTTTTTTGATTGTTATGGGTATTTATGGATTGTTAGTTCCTACTCGAATGAGCACATTTCAATGTATGTTGGCCTGTGGGTTAGGTGGAGTTTACATTCTTAGTAGCTTCCTTGAAAACAAAAAATCATAGGAGAGAGTAAGCACCCCTCGAACCCAGAACTTAAGTGATGAAGAAATATTTTTACTCTAATGGAAAAGAAAAACATGGACCTCTGGGTCTCGATGAACTAAAACAAAAGGATATTTCAAAAGAAACTTTGATTTGGTTTGAAGGTCTTGATGATTGGACGCCTGCAGGAGAACTTGATGAGATAAAACCTGTTTTAGAACTCCAGCATACCAAACGATTACGCTACCACCCTCAGTGAGTCCTTAGAATGCAAATACAGTCAATGTCAGGCTATAGCTAAAAGCACAGGTAATCAATGCAAGCACTGTGTTTCAAATAAGGGAGACTTGTATTGTTGGCAGCACGATTAATAAGGGAGCAGAAAAAACTAAAAGATAAATCAGATACAATGCCTAAGAAAATCACAGATTATACAGACAGAGAATTACTTGAGAAATCAGTTCTATGCGCAAAGGTGACTGCAGAGAATACAACATTCTTAAAAAATTACCTGATATGGATGACAGTGCTATCGGTGGGTGCAATCGTAATATCAATCTTTTTGGTTCGATAAAAATTAAGCTATGAAGCAGACAAAGCCAAAAACGATTCACCTAATTATAGAAGTGATTACATTAGTTGGATGCATGATTTGAATGATGATTAAGCTATGAAGAAGACTATTGCCAAACACATATTAGGACTTACAGGAGTTGGGATTCTGTGGTTTATAGTAAATCAAATTCTTGATTCTGTATTCGGGCAAGAAACAAAACGCACCCCCCTCAGTAGAGGTGAATTTTACTTAAGAGACCATTGGGAAACTGATATTTATGATGATGGTGGACGCTTACTTCTTGGAATGCTTGTCGGCTACATTGTAATCTATTGGGCAGTAAAAACTATATGGTTTGATAAGGATAAGGACGGCCAAAAGGGGGATTAATCGTTTGCTCCTTTACATAGTCAGAGGGGGGCAATCAAAACCCTCATCGTTTAACAAACAAACAGAAAACCTAAAACCTAAAAATCCATTATCCTGAATCAGTAGGGGGGTAGGTCTGAGTAAATCAATTTCCTTTTTTGCTTAAGATTTCAGAAGTATAGTATAACCCAATTCACCTACGTATTGCATCGTCAATTCTTATATCATAAGAGTGGGAGGACTAATTACTTCTCGTGCCGTCCTCATTATACAATTCATAAGTAACATCCTCTTCTCCGTTGTATAGTAGGTTCCATTACAGCGTCACTGACCGTTTGCATCATTAGTAGCAGTCATAGAGCACCATTCTGTTCTCCGTCTTTGAGGTTCCTTTCCTTTTAACTGACCGTTTTCATAGTAACTTTCATAAGCACCATCTCTTTTCCGTCTTTGTAGGTTCCTTTCGTTCTTAACTGACCGTTTTCATAGTAAGCTTCATAAGGACCATCTCATTTTCCGTCTTTGTAGGTTGTTTTCTCTCGTAACTGACCGTTAGTATAAGTCTCGTTACACTTCCATTAAAAGGGACTCCTTTGTAGTGGTTATTCCTTTTTTAGTTTTTTCGATATAGTCAAACTCATCAGAATCCTTATCAATAGTTGGTCCCACTACTCAATATAGTGTCACAACCAAAAACGAACAACGGCAGAGAAAGTATAATTATGTAATTCAGTAATCTTTTCATATCAGTATATTTTAATTCCTTGCAAATTAATTAAAAGCTAATTCAGCGCCTTCACTTCTCTCAGATTTTAACAGCGTAATTCGTTTCTTAAGTCTACCAACTTGCATCGGACTAAACTCTTTTCCTCTGCTTGTTTCTGAATAATCGCCAATCTTGTTTTATTAGGTAGTCAGCTATGTCCTTGCCTTGCTCCTTGTCCTGGAGTGGTGCATGTTCTTCCAGTAAGTCTGAGACTTGAAAGTATGTGCCTGGTAGTTGCTTTTGTATTTCGGTGGATTTATTACTCCATAAGTCAAAGGCTTTGCCGTCTTTGGATAGGTCGGGAAATAGACAGACACTCCTGCTTTTCAAAGCCATGCACTTACCAAGGTTTAAACTACTCAGATTGTAAACTGCCAACCAGAGTAAGTCTTCAGGTTGTTCAGGGAAACCAAAATACAATGTGCCATAAATAGCCGTTTTAGGCGCTTCAACTAGCGCAATAGGATTGTGTGGGTATTGCCTTAGAAGGTGTTCTCCAAACAAACAAGACACCTTCGTTTCGTTCCTCTTGTAAGCCTCCAGCCATTCAGGAAGCGGTTTATTGTTTTGGGTGTTATGCTTTTCAATTATTGAATGTAAAAAGTCAGTGGCTGTGGTGTGGTTATGATGGTTAAAATGTTTTACCTGAACGGCTCTTACATTGCCATCAACATCAATAAAAGGGAGGGTGACTGCCCCTTTACGGTAGCCATGTTGTACCGTCCCTAAGTGATATAATGCGATTACCCTTTCAATGTCCTTTACTTCAAAAGGAAAGGCAATTCTGGAGAGCATATTTTGAATGAATGTATTATGCTGATAACCAGCACGTGTGCGGTCAAATACATCAAAGGGAATAAAGGCCCTTTCAGGCTGGTTTGAAGGCTTCTGTATTGATTGCTGTGGTTGTAGCTTCCAGCCTCTTTTATTGCCGTGTTCCTGCTCCCAAACAGCTTTAGCATAGCCATCTTCGTATGGGTTAAGAAAACAACCGCATTTGCTTTCACGGTCGCAACGTCCATACCGTTCGGGTAGGTATTCTCCTGTTTGTTTATCAATGTACCTTACAAAACGTTTTTTATCACAATTCGGACAATGGTGTTTTTTACTGCCCTTGTTAAATATGTAACGGTATTCTGTACTCACTTTTACTCGTATTGATGTTCACGGTGTTCACGGTCCTAGGGTGTGAACACCGTGAACGCTGTCACATTTTTAGATACTTATTGACTGTTCCAACTGCAATACCCAACTCTTCTGCTATTGCCCTTTGCTTGTCTCCTTTTTCACTCAAATCTTTAACTTTTTCAATCATAATTCCACGGTCTGTTTCAGTAACCTGTCTTAAGTGTTCCCATTCTGCTCCAAAGCCTATAAACTCAAAGCCAATCAAGTTGTGTGGCTTATCCAGCCGACATACTATGACATTATCACTGTCATAGATTTTTGCTGTCTCTCGCTCTTTAATCTGCTTGATGTACCGTATATCTTTATTCGTAGTGCTTTGACCTATTGCGAAGCAACTGTCAATAAAGTTGAATATCGCTTTACTGCCCTGTAAATCATTTTGAGAAATTGGGCGAGTTAAATCACGTTTTGGGGTGTGTGCAAGGGCTAGTATTGAAAGCCCATATTTACTTTTCAATGATTTCAGATGCTGAATTAATGGCAAGGCGTTCTTTGATTGCTCCATTTCAGTCTTGAGGTATGTAATATTATCAATGATTAAAACTTTCGCATTTGTTTCAATTATGCTTTGCTCAATAGATTGAATTAAGAGATTTTCAAAGTCGATACCCTTGGAGAGTTCAAAGTCAGGGTTTATTTCAATTCGTTTGAAGTTATCATCAAATGAATAATGATTTTCAAACACCTTTTGACTTTGGCTTTTTACAGAACACCTTGACTCAAATTGCTTGGGTGAAAGCTCAAAGTCGTAATATAAAACAGGCTGCTTTTGTGCTTCCAGTTTAAACCCTGGAATTTGTTTGCCTTTACTTATGCTATCAGCTATTTGCACGGCTAAAATTGACTTCCCCAGATTGCTATCTGCAAACAAGATGCATATTTCATTTTCGTGCCAAAATTCACTAAAGAGCATTTCAGGTATTGGTGTGGCTTTAGCCTCAATCAACCATTCGTTGGCTGTTTTTATTTTGAGAAGCCCCTTGTTCTTCTTTTCCGATTCAGATATATTTTGAATGTCTTTAACGTGGTTTAAGAACGTCTCAGGTTGCTCTAAGTCAGAAAATTGAGGGTTTATCTCTATTGGCTCTGCATCATTTTGCGTTCCCTTATGTCGAGATGTATTGTTGAGGTTGTTTGTTTGATTATCCATTGCTCAACCCTTTTTTGTTGTTCAACAAATACACTTGGGCTTCCTGCTCAATTTCAGCGTTTGACTTGCATTTTCCTTGCTTTAGCCATTCATCTATTTCAGATTTCAGGAAATAGAGCTTTTTGCCACGTTTATAGTGTGGCACTTCATTCCGTGAAATCTTACTGTACCAAGTGGGTTTACTGCGCCTTTCAGGGTCATACTTAAGAAGGCCGTTGAGGTCAAGCCATTCTTCAGAGGATTCGGAGAGTGTTTGTTCTTGTTTATTGCTTGTTAAACAGAAATTAACACAATCAATAATTAACGTTTGTAGGTCGTCAATCGGTAGGGAAATAAATACTGTTCTGTCCATATCAAAATTAAATTTGACACGAACAAACCGCTATATACTTGCCCTATTTTCCCAGTTTTCCTTTATGGGAATTTTGGGAAAGCTTAATTGCTGAAACCTTTGTTTTAATGTCTGTTCTGTAGTTGTTTTCGGCCTTATTATGGTGTTTGCCAAACATACTTTCATCAATAGAAAACCCATTTATTTTTTGTGGAATCAAAGAAGCATAAACCTTTCTATCTGATTGGTATTTCACTATTCCTTGTCTTTGCATTTCATCAACCCAAATACAAAATGCCCCCTTTAATCCGCCTATGTAGTTGTTTTCAGTATCAATCAAAGGTGGTTCAATTTCTTTTAAAATGTCAAGACAAGGCGCAACCAAATCACTATGGTGGAATAATTCATCAAACGTTGTAGGGGTTTCCAGTTCAGGTGGCTGATTTTTACTTGTAGGAGGCGCTATGGTTGTTTCTTCTTCTTCTTCAAAAGATTTTAAATAATACAATACCGCCCTATAATATTGCTGATAGTATTCTATCTCCTTCTCGCCACTAATTGCGAAATCTTTGAACTGCTTGGCATCGTCAATAAAATGGCTGTAAAAGCAATATGTCTTGTCATTTAGCACCTCTCCATGACAAATTAAATCCAGTTCCAAAAACCGTTTTAAATCATGAATTGTATACTCAAATACATGTTCTAAGAAATCTTTCCGACTAGAGTAGGGATACTCTAAACAATACGACCGATGTAGCTCCTGGGTTATTTCTTTAAACGTTTCAAGCTCTATAATCTCAAGAAAATCTACAGACCTCGTTCTCATCGAACTATAGTTTTCCATTCCCTGGTCATTATCCTTAAAATTCAGCCACTTGTGCAGAGCTTCAAGCACATCTGTTTTGGTTTTTGTGAATTTCCGATTAACCTCTGTGCCACCCAAAACAAAGTGTGAGGTAAAAAGACTCTTGTTCCCTAAGTGTTCCATTTTCTTGTGTGCTTTAAAATTCTTTACCGTTTACATATCCAGCTTAATTCTGCTTGTTGCTGTTCGTTTACTTCATCAACTATTTTGGCGTAAATCTGAGTTGTTTTCAGGTCTTTATGTCCTAACATTTTGGAAACGGTGTAAATGTCTGTGCCGCCATGCAGTTGCAATGTGGCATAGGTATGTCTGAAGCAATGGAAGGTAATATCCTTTGTTATCCCAGCTGCTCCAATCCACTGAAATAGGTGCTTATTATGGTATGCTGAATACTTAAGCCCCTCAAATACGCGTTTATCCTGTGGCATATCCTTTGGATTGTCTGGGCCTTCTGTAAATAGGTATGCCTGCTCAGAAATTGGTAATACCTCCACGCCTTTGGTTTTTTTTTGGTTGAAGTTCAGGAAATACCCTTGCTCCTTTACCCACTCCAGCTCACCCCAAACCATTTTTTGAATATCTGAAAACCTCAATCCTGTAAGTGCTGAAAACAGGGCAGCACGTTTCATTAAAGGGTTGTTACAATCCTTTTTTACGAGTTTATTGAGTTCGTCAATGGTTAAGTATTCACGCCTTGTTTCGGCTGATTGTATGGGCTTTACTCTGGCGTTTAGGTCGGATTGCAAAATCCCGTCTTTGTAGGCTTGCTTTCAGCGCAGCTTTAACCTTGTTGAAATAAGAAACGGCTGAATTTTGTGAAAGGGTGGTTTTGTTGCTCCTATTGCTCTTGGTAGTAAGCAGATATTCTTTGAAGTCCTCTAAAAACTTTTGGTTGAGGTCGGCAAACTTCAAATTGCCATTTGTAAAGTTATCCAGGTATCTGAGTGCCGAAATCCAGTTGTCGTGATTGCTGGCTTTGCGTTTGTTAGCTAAACTCTGTGAAGTATTCAATAAAACATTGTTCACCTAACTCCTTTAACCTGAGTTGGGCTCTTTTCGTATTGGCTGTAGATTTCAGGCTTGTTTAGGAAGTTTTCACGCTTTTGACGTATACTCTCGCCTATTTTAAGAGTTTCATTAATGTGTTGTTTATCAAACGGTGTTTTAGGTTTCTCGAGAATGTACAGCCCTAAAAACTCCCTGCGTGTTGGTTCGCCCGTTTCTGGGTTTGGTATAGCTGGATAAAAGTCGAGGTACAAACTCTTGCGCCCTTGACTGATTTTCTTTTCTCTAAGCGTAACTTTTACAATTGCCATCGTTTTGATATTCTTTACTCAAAGTCGGGCTTTCAGAGAATATTTCTGACAAGCATTAACTCTTCATTATTTGTACCTCGAAATCTTGAGGTACAAATAAGGTACAAATATGTACATAATAAGAGAATATCATCACAAAGTAAAAATAGAGTTTTGCACATCTATTAACAACAATAGAAGGGGTTACAGGTCGTTTAGTAGTGGTTTTGTATTCCTTTATTTATCGGTGGTTACTTTCCGAGATTAAAAGTAACTAAGTCTGGTAATGAAATAGTTAGCTGTACAGGGTACAAATAATGTACAAATAGGGTGGGTAAAACCTCAAATACTCTTCTTAAACTAACTAAAACCTGAACCCTAAAACCTAAGACTTCAAATCACCTCAGGGGGTGGGTTGTTCTAAATCGGTTTCCTGTCCTAATCCAGATTCGTGGCCTATTTGAGAATGATAGCTTTATATGGTGCAGCGGCTTTATAGTACTCCTCTTCTGAAATTATTCCTTGCTCCTTTAAAGAGTTCAACTCTTTGATTTTTTCAATCGCATTTTCTTTGTCCTCTCCTCTTTTTAGCACAGGTTGTTGCATATAATCTTGAACGACAATGGTTAGTCTGACCTGTGCGTATGACCCATAAGCGGCTCCTACTTTATCTAGGGAAATGTCAGCGTATTGCGCTCCTCCCATGTTTTTTACCAGGTCATCTGCTGCTTTCCTACATTAGCTCGCATACCGACAATATGAAGAGTTCGAGATAAACTTATTCAATGGCGTCAATAAGTTCATCGTTAATGTTGGCAGCATCACGCAAAAGGTCTTCTGATATTTGAGACATTATATCATGAATCACGGATATCTTGTAAGACTGTAGGTCTTGTCCATAATATAAAGCCATAGCAAACTTTTTATTCGATATGTAGTTGTAAGACTTGACTTTTTTGCCAGTAACATCAAAAATATCTACTCGATACTCCAAGAAGTACTTTCGAGTATGTTGATATGGCAATCCTATTAAAATTGAACCCCCAAGGGTGAAACCAGCTAAGGCGGGCCATATCAACGCTCTCTTTGGGTAACCTTCTCCAACCAAAACCAATTCAATTTCCCCAAAACTTTTTTTTGAATTTTCCATCCAATTATCTTCCAAATTACGTTGGAAAATTGTATAATCTGGAGCCTGAGTTGTTATGGTTTTTTCGGTTACTGAAGCGAAATTGCCTTTCGAGACTATTTCCATTCTCTTAAGAAGAACTGAGTTAGGACTTTTTTCAACGCTCAGCATTGACGGAGTGTAAGACGTGCAACTTGTGATAATCACACTGAATAGGATTATGACGGCAGTAAGGGATGATTTCATAACTTAAAGATAGTTTATTTTTCAATATAGGAATTATGTTCCCCCACCTTTAGGTTTTAATAATTCGAGCGTAATGCGACTGCATTGCATTTGTATTGCAATTGCATACATCATAGGTGTTATTTAAACCCGTTTTCTGTCTTCGATATGATTTCCAGGGATAGTATAACCCCATATCTGGGTATATAGCACCGTCTTCACAATACTTTGGTGTAGAGTTAATTGAAATAAGAATCAAACCTTTAGAGATTCAACATATAGCATAGTCACCTTAACATGTTGGTCTTCAATTTTTTTAAAAGAAAAAAAATAAACCCTGACTGAAGAAACCTCATGAGATAGTACAGCAGATAAGGCTAAGCTGTATAACATAACCATAGGGTGGAATCCTATTTCTTTCAATGCAGTAAAGGGTAGTATTTGTTAACCCAGATATGTGGTAGTAAGGGGTGTTATAGGTGACAATAGTCTTTACTCAATACATCTCATTACATGTAATCACTGTAACCATCTCGAAGAGATAAATAAACTTAGATATGTATATCTATAAGGCACATTATTTTTAAATTTATTTTATTGATATTCAGTGAGTTAACATGAAAAAGGTTTACACCTTCACAAATTTCTTGTAAACCAGGTAATTATATAAGTGAACGCTTAAAATTCACTTATAATGTCAAGAACAAGTTGGTCAGATGACGACCTGGAGAAGCTGTCTAGGAAGAAGAACCATAGGGTAAGATACAACGGACATAATTACATCTGGGAGCATCGTCTAAAGGGAAATAAATGGGAGAAACATAGTATCGACTGCTACGCTGAGTATCGAAAACCATTACATGAAATTCATTACTGGACATACAATTACGGAAAAGAACTGTCTGAAAGACAATCAAAACAGGATAGTTTACACTACCGTGAACTGAAGCGATATCTATCAATCACGGCTAGAATGGTAAGGATTAGAGAAAATCCTAAACTGAAGACAAGGGATAAGATTAGAATGGTAATGAAGACTATGCCTGAAATGTCACTCTGGTATAGCTGAACTGTTAAATATATCTAGGCAGATGGTCCACAAGCATCAGGTTGAAATATTAAGGGGTAATACATCAAACTGACATCGTCATTGAGGGTAAATTAACTGTCTCATAACTGTCTGAAAACTGTCCAAAACGATGTTTTTTGTACTTTTCGAGCCGTATAATGCGTGAGCCTACTATGAACGATTATTGGGCTCTGTTTTTAGCGAAAGTTGGTGGAGCAAAAAGGTGATTGATTGTTTTTTAAACAATCATGAAACCTAGTCGTACCAACACTTGCAATAAAATTAAGACGACCTCTGGCTCATAATAAAAAACCCCCAACGCTATCAAAACGATGAGGGTTTTTTCGTGGTCCCACCTGGGCTCGAACCAGGGACCACCTGATTATGAGTCAGGTGCTCTAACCAACTGAGCTATAGGACCGTTTTGGCATTCTAACCATCCCGATAACTATCGGGAGAACTATATGACCAAGTGTTAAGAACAAACCTCTTGAAAATTAGTGCTAATCTGATTCGTGTTTACCGAAAAACCAAGTCACCTTCATTTCAAAAAGGGCTGCGAATTTAAACATTCGTACATTTCCAACACCTTATGAAAAGAAGAGAAATTAAAGCCATCATTTTTGATCTCGGAGGCGTTATCCTCGAGGTAGATTATCAGCGAACCATTGACGCATTTGTGGCACTCGGAATCAACGATTTTGATGCGCATTATAATAAGTCCGTGCAATCGGGATTGTTTGATAAGATGGAGACCGGCCAATTATCGAATGATGCGTTTTTAAGTGAGTTACAGCTTCTCATTCCATCTGTTTCTAAGGAGCAAATTGCTCAGGCTTGGAACGCTATTATTATGGATTTCCCAGCTAATCGAATTAGCTTTCTTATAGAACTCAAAAAGCAATATCCCACTTTTTTACTGAGTAATACAAACGCTATTCATCTGGAGTATTTCAATCAAATTCTTAAGCGAAAGCACCAATTGAATAGCATTCACGATGGTTTCCATAAGGCGTATTTATCGCACGAAATAAGAAAGCGAAAACCCAATACCGATGCCTTCCAATTGATATTGGATGAGCAAAACCTCAACCCAGAAACAACACTTTTTATTGATGATTTGCCTCAGCATATTGCAGCGGCTGATGCCCTGGGATTACAAACCCTGCATTTAAAATCGATTCATGCGCTAGAGCAGGAACTAACTCCGCTCTTGACAAAGTTCAATTAAAACGCCATGAGACGATTTTGGGTGAAAAAAGCAAACGAGTTTATTGTCGGCCCCATTTTTAATTTCACCTATGGCTTGAAAGCCTTCGTTTATTAATCGTGCTCGTTCGACATGAATATCAACTACATCATACGCGATGTGGTGAATGCCTTCGCCTCTCTTTTCAATGTACTTGGCAATTGCGCTATCGCTATGTGTTGCTTCCAGCAATTCGATCTTGGTGTCTCCAACTTGAAAAAATGACGTAGATACTCCCTCAGACTCTACCGTTTCGAGTTTATAGGGTGGCGCGTTAAATAGTTTGCTGTAAGTGATGTTTGCTGTCTTCAGGTCTTTTACAGCAATACCAATATGTTCGATTTTTTTCATGACGTTGGGAAATAAAAAACCCCTCGCTTGGAGGGGTTCATGAATTCCAAAAGATGGAATTAGTTTTTCTTCATGAACTCCGTAGTTGAGTTGTCGTAGTTCAGGTAATAAAGACCTTTTTTCAAGTTTGTCGCGTCAATTTTATTGGAATATCCCTTTTTGACAATGTTTCCGTGAATGTCGTACACTTCATACATAGTGTCAGCAGAGAAATCAACGCTGCTTGTAACCTTCGTTGGTCCCCAAGTTACCGTGGAAACATTTGACGTATAGCTAGCAGTTGGAGAATACCTAGGCACACCAGTGTAATCAAGTTGTTTCACTCTGAATTTATTCTCTCCAGAATGTGGAGTTACCTTAAAGGAATACGAATTAGTAACACCTGTTCGACCCGCACCTTCAACTTCACCAACATAAACCCACTTGCTCCATCGATATTGCTCAACAACAAAGGTCAAAACACCAGCTTCGTCCGAAGCCGACCATTTTAATGTTCCATCGCTGGAGACACTAATGCTTGAAATTTTGAATGTGCTTTTTGGGTTTAAAACCTCAGGATTGAGCACCTTAGGAGTAGGGCAGTCATCTTTATGCTTAATTACGACTACTACTTGGTCACCCAAGTCTAAATCGTGAATAGAAAGATCAATTTCAAATGCGCTTGAGTTCCATTCATCTGTGGTAACGCTTCCGTTTACTGTAACCTCAAAAACACAAAATCCAACACCGGTACCAGCATAAGGATTTTTGATGTATAAATTTTCCCCTTGATAATTTCCTTCCAGTACGATGTTTCCGGCTAGAGAAACAGTCGTGCAAAGCACAAAAACTAAAAGGAGTGTAGTCTTGAATAAAGATGTCATTCGGGTCATTTTGAGGGTCACCAATGCTTAGTGCATGGACAAATTTAATATTAGATTTTAACCTGCGTTAGGTTGCTGGATTATTTACGTTCATATGGTTCACACTTTCAAGCATCATACGCGCAATACTTTCAGCATAACCACCTTCTTCGCTATAGTCATGAATTTCATATTTCACGCCATCAATGTCTTTGATTGCATAGAAGTGAAACTCGGGATCAAGGTGAGAATCGATGATGACGGACTTATATAAAACATAATCACTTCCTTCTTCAATGATTTCATGGGTGTAGGTCAAATCATCAGCAAGCCCTTGGCGATAGCTGTTTAAGTCGCCTTCAAGTAATTCGGCAATGACGATGTTGTAAATTGTTCCGACCTGAACCCGTGTTTCTCCAAAGTCATTCACATAAATCTCTGCATGGCTCTTGGCGCGATTAGAGTCAGGAATAATGATGGACGCATTGATGAAATGTTCTGACAAATCAGCCGTGGTAACGGATGTTTGAAGCACTGCGGGTAAATCACTAGCCGCATCGCCTTCGGCTTCATCGGTCTTAGATTCACCTCCGCATGCGGTTAATAATGCGATTAAAAATATTCCAGTTAAAGTGTAAAGTTTCATGGCCTCAATTTGTTGCAAAATAAGTGTTTTTTAAAATCTCCTAGAATTCTATAATAAACATCTGCAAAACTCCGATCAACATGAGCCATTTTACCCATTTGCTTAAGCTTGAATATTCTGGGTTTTTAAGAGGATTTTTCAGCTTGAAAGCCAGCACTGCGCATAAAGTACATAAAGCGAAAACGAAAAGTATCGAACTGTATGTCTTTTGAATAAACAGGACTTGAGTTATTTCAAAACACATCAAGATCAGGAGTAAGGCTTGAATTAGTACGTGAGTTGGTTTTGTTCCGATTTTACTTGGAACAGAGGAAACATGGTGCAGTCTATCCCCCGATTCATCTTCTAAGTCTTTGATTAATTCTCGAATGTAATTCGCTACTACAATCAGTATTACATAAGTCAATGACCAATAAAGGAGTTGATTAAAAGTTGCTAACGATAGGGATCGCAATTGAACGATGTTGTCTATCTCACTCAAAAACACCATGCCGACTAAAAGCCCAATAAGCAGGCTAACCAAAACATTTCCAACAAGCTTTTTTCGCTTGAGCCATTTTGCGTAGATCCACAAACTCAGCAAAACGCTGGGTAAAATCCACAGCTTATTCATGTTGCCGGTTTTTTGGGCAATGAAGTAGCTCAGCAAAAAGATTAGGAGAATTTGAACGGTGATGAACGATACGAACTGTCGTTGGGAGATTCGAATAGTTACTAAAAATCGATTGGGTTTGTTGATGGCATCAATGCTGCGATCATACCAGTCGTTTATCCAATATCCGAAAAGCGTGACCAGAAGAATGTCGAGTATGTAAAGGGAGTAATGAACGCTCGATAAGGCTGGCTCGAGGCCGGTTTTCATAAACAATGGTTGAAGAACAAAGCCTCGAAAACTCCACATGAAAAGGGCGATGAGCACTAAATTGGGTAAGCGAACAAACGATAGCAGCTGATTCAACCTGTTCTTCAATTCGAGCTATTGTATTTACGGTAATCTATCATGACATTCGCCCCTCTTGAACGGACTTCAAAAATACTGGCCTTCTATGACTTGTGTTGCGTCTTTACGCCCTATGCTTCGAAGTCTGTTGGCCACGTTAGCCATGATCGTCTGTTTTTTCTGTCAGTTTGCCACTGCCCAATCTTACACCATAAGTGGATTCGTGGAAGACGCAAAAAGTGGGGAGAAACTCATTGGAGCCAACATCTATGACGTCAAGAGTTTTAAGGGCACCACATCCAATGTGTACGGGTTTTACAGCTTGACTTTGCCCACAGGCGTTTATACCATTTCTGCATCCTTTGTTGGTTACACAGGTCTTGAGCGAAGCTTCGATTTGAAAAACGACACGACTTTCACCTTCAAAATGGGCGGTGCACTCGATCTTGATGCAGTTGAAATAACAGCTACTCAAAGCGAACGGATTCAAGATGAATCGCAAATGAGCGTGATCGAAATTCCAATTCAAACCATAGAAAAAATCCCAACCCTGTTGGGCGAAAAAGACGTGCTTAAAGCGTTACAACTATTGCCTGGGGTTCAAAGTGGAAGTGAAGGGTCGAGCGGACTTTATGTGCGCGGTGGTGGACCCGATCAAAATCTGATTCTTTTGGATGGAGTGCCAGTTTACAATGCCTCCCATCTTTTTGGCTTCTTCTCTGTGTTTAACACCGATGCTATTAATAGTGTTGAGCTAATTAAAGGCGGGTTTCCTGCACATTATGGTGGCCGCCTTTCATCCGTTGTCGACATCCGAATGAAGGAAGGAAATATGAACGAGTTTCATGCTTCGGGTTCAACGGGTTTGGTGGCTTCAAAGCTGACCATTGAAGGGCCTATCGTTAAGGACAAAGCTTCGTTCATCGTTTCAGGGAGAAGAACGTACATCGATATTTTGGCTCGACCTATAATCAAGCAGCAATTCAAACAAGGGGGTGGTAGTGGAGGAGCGGGCTATTATTTCTATGACCTCAATGGCAAGGTAAACTGGAAAATCTCGGACAAGGATCGCATCTATCTCAGCTCCTATTTTGGAGATGATAATTTCTATTTCAACCTAGAAGATGAGTATGATTTGGGCACAAGTAAAGCCATTCACGACAACATGGGCGCCAGCCTTGGTTGGGGGAATATGACGACAGCCTTGCGCTATAACCGCGTTATAAACAAGAAACTATTTGCTAATCTTTCTGCCACATACAGCCGTTATAACTTTGCTGTTGGTCAAACGAGCGAATCCTATTCCATCCCTGCTGATCCTGTTTATGCCCAAGACATTGCTTTTGAGTATAAATCTGGAATTTACGATTGGTCTGGCCGACTAGATTTTGACTACATCCCGTCACCCAATCACTACATCAAATTTGGCGCGGGCGACATCTATCACACCTTCGTGCCGGGTATTACGGTCTACAACGGATCTACAGGTTCAGCCACAGACATCGACACCACGTTTGGTGCAAAGCCCGTTTATGCCCATGAATACTTCGCCTATGTGGAAGACGATTTTAAGCTTGGTGCTCGATTGAAAATCAACTTGGGTTTACATTTTTCCGGCTTTCTAACTTCCAAAAACAACTATAAGTCCTTGCAGCCTAGGGCGTCAGCGCGTTACCTAATCAATGAGCATTTAAGCGTTAAGGCATCGTATGCGCAAATGCAACAATACATTCACTTGCTGACTAACGGAACCATTGGTTTGCCAACCGACTTATGGGTGCCATCCACTTCGAAGGTCAAACCGGAAGATTCAAGACAAGTGGCTCTTGGCGTTGCACAAACCTTCCGAGAAAAATATGAAATCAGCATCGAAGGCTATTACAAAACCATGTCGAATTTGATCGAATACAAGGAGGGCGCTGGGTTTTTCACTACTGGAACCAGTTGGGAAGATCAAATAGAGTTTGGTCGAGGCTGGTCATACGGTGCTGAGTTTTTTCTTCAGAAAAAGGTGGGTAAAACTTCTGGATGGATAGGCTATACCTTGAGTTGGACTAATCGCCAATTCGACAACCTCAATTTTGGTAAACCCTTCCCTTATCGATATGATAGGCGCCACGACATCAGCATTGTGTTTCTTCAAGAGATTAACAAACGCATCGATTTTGCCGCGACTTGGGTTTATGGTACGGGCAACGCGGTGAGCTTGCCAGTTGAAAAATACCTAGCTCCTGTGTCCTTATTAGGCGGCTTTTATGGCGGAGAAATCGAGTATTATGAAAACCGAAATGGCTATCGAATGGCTGCCTACCATCGCCTCGATGTTGGTTTCAATTTCCATAAGGAAAAAAAGTATTGGAAACGCACCTGGAGCGTGGGTGCGTACAATGCCTATAGCCGAAAGAATCCGTTTTTCCTTTACTTCCGAGAAGAATATAAATTGGATAAAAACGGAAATGGATATTTGGAAAAGCAATTGGTTTCTGTCAGTCTTTTTCCCATCATTCCCTACATTTCATACAGTTTTGAATTTTGATGCAATTGAAACGATATACCATTGGATTTGTACTGCTCTTATCGCTGGCGGCTTGCGAAACGGTCGTGGATATAGATTTGCCTGAGCGCGAAAGCAAGCTGACCCTGAACGCCCTTTTTGGCCCAGATTCGATCATGAATGTGAGTTTGTACCCCAGTAAAGAAGCGCTTGAGTCGGGCAACTATTTGGCCATTGAAAATGCCACCATAACGGTAAGCGGAACGGATGGCCAAGTAGCGACTACGAACAAACTCGGCATTGATGTATTCACGCTGGAGTCTGTATATAAACTTGCTATAAAGGCTAAAGCAGGTGTGGTTTATACCATCACGGCTAGCGCTGAGGGATACGCTCCAGTGGTTTCCGTTACAAGCATTCCCGAACCAGTGGACATCGTAAGGGTCGATACGGGTACCGTTTTCACGGATGGATATGAAGAAGGCCAGCTGAGCATAACGTTAACCGACCCGTCTGGAATAGGAAACCTATATGAACTCAAGTTCTATGTCTTGATTTATTATCCTGACACGCTGGATGGGAAATTGATTTATTATCCCACCACTCAAGAAGTATATGCCTATAGCCGAAACAATGATTTCTTCAATAGCGATTATTCCAGTGAATTGATTTTCACCGATGAATTGTTTGATGGAAAAACTTATACTGCGCTGGTCAACTATTACAATGAATTCAAGGATGGCGGGGGCGACACGACCATCGTTACGAATTACCTTTCGAGCTACCTCGTTACAGAACTGCGCACGCTGAGCACCGATTACTTTGCCTTCAAATCAAGTTATTCACGGTATCAATTTTCCAATGGCGACCCTTTTGCCCAGCCCGTTCAAGTGTACGACAACATTGATGGAGGCTTTGGCATTTTTGCTGGCTTTAATGCAAGTCACGACACACTTCAGTTAACCCAGGGCATTTTTCCATCTCCTTTAGATTAACCTAACCCAGGGCTTGCGCCAAATCTGCGATAAGGTCATCAACATGTTCGATGCCAACACTTATGCGGATCAATGAGTCCGTCACGCCCGTTTTAGCTCTTTCGTCTTTCGGAATAGCGGCATGCGTCATGGTGGCAGGATGTCCAGCCAGAGATTCCACTCCGCCCAAAGATTCGGCTAAGGTGAAAACGGTCAGCCTAGAGACCAAATCGAAGGCGTCTTCCATCTTATCGCCAATCAAACTGAAACTGATCATTCCTCCAAAATCGCGCATTTGGCGTTTGGCAACTTCGTGATTGGGGTGCGATTCAAAGCCCGGCCAATAGACTTTGTCAACCTTGGGATGAGCTTTTAACCAATGCGCCACCTTAGCTCCGTTTTCGCAGTGGCGTTGCATGCGCAAGTGAAGCGTCTTGATGCCGCGCAAGACTAGAAAACAATCCATCGGACCGCAAACAGCTCCAACGCTATTTTGAATAAAGGCCAAATCTGTGCGTAGTTTATCATCGTTCAGGGCCAAGAATCCCATCACGACATCGCTGTGGCCACCAATGTATTTTGTGACGCTGTGCATGACGATATCCGCTCCCAAATCCAAGGGATTTTGAAGATAGGGCGAGGCGAAGGTGTTATCCACGACCAAAATCAATTGATGCTTTTTTGCCAAGGCGGCAAATGCCTCAATGTCGATGATGTTCATCGTTGGATTGGTGGGTGTTTCCACCCAAAGCATTTTGGTGTTTGCGCTGATCAACGGCTCAATAGCTGCTGCATGTTGCATGCCAGCGAAGCGAAATTTTATGCCATATCGAGCATGCACTTTCGTGAATTGCCGATACGTTCCGCCATATAAATCATTGGTGCTGATAACTTCATCTCCGGGATTAAGCAAGCGCATGCAGGCATCGATGGCTGCGAGGCCGCTGCCAAAGGCCAGACCGTGTTTTCCATTCTCGAGGGCGGCAAGGTTTTTTTCGAGCGCATGTCGTGTGGGGTTTAGCGTTCGGCTGTATTCATAGCCTTTATTTTCTCCCGGGCGAGGTTGCGCATACGTGGTGGTTTGATAAATTGGCGTCATGATGGCGCCTGTGGCTTCATCTGGCTGTACCCCAGCATGAATGGCCTTAGTTTCAAATTTCATATTCTCTTCTCGCATGTTGCGAATGTATTTTATCGGCTACGAATGCGAAATGAAATCGAAAAATGATTGCTGCTTTCTTCGGATGTCTAGTATGTTTGATCGGTATGAAAAAGCATGTAGGGTTTTATCTGCTCACGTTATTAATTGCCCAATTTGTTGCGTTGGGGGTTTTCGCCCAAAGTGATGATGACCTGCGACCATCTGCCTCAACGGCTGTGATTCAACATAAATATTATCAGCTGGAATATGCTGAGGAACACGAACAGGCGAAGTGGTTGTATTACACCATTACACCTGAATTTTTGGATGGACCAGGGGTTCGAAAAGACAATTTTAAGCCTGATCCGTTGGTTCAAACGGGGTCGGCTGAGTTGAGCGACTATGTGAGGTCGGGGTATGATAGAGGTCACCTGTGTCCTGCAGCCGCCATGACGCTTAACCAAGTGGCTATGGATGAAAGTTTTTTTATGTCGAATATGTCGCCTCAAAACGGCAGTTTCAATCGAGGGAAATGGAAATCGCTCGAAGAACAGGTGCGCGATTGGGTTAGACAAGAACAAAAGTTGCATGTTGTTTCAGGGCCCATTTTTGAAAATAATGCTGCACCAATTGGTGCAAATCAAGTAACTGTTCCGGGGTTTTATTACAAGGTGATTTACGACCCAACAGAGGAACAAAAAATGATAGCGTTTATTATGCCCAATCAAAAATTGAGTGGTGAACTTTCCGAATATGTGGTTTCCGTTGATGAAGTTGAAGCAAGGACCGGCATCGACTTTTTTTACGCCTTGCCCGATAAAGCCGAAGTGGTTTTGGAGCAAAAGCGGCAATTCTGGGACGAACAATTCGACTATGATGCGCTAGATTGGAGCGAATCAACAGAAGATGAACTGGTTGCTGCAACCGCTACGCGATTGTGCGCGGGAATTTCTTCATCTACTAAACAACCTTGCGACAATCGAACAACAAACGCCAATGGCTATTGCCACCTTCATCAAAATCAATTGAAAGATGATGCAGGTCAATGCGCTGGAACAACCTTGTCGGACAGAAGATGCAAGCGCAAAGTGGGCGAAGGCGAATCGCGCTGTTGGTGGCATAAAATCATAGAGTGATGGCGGCAGTGGTAATTTTTCTGATAGCAGCAGGAGGATTTTGGATCTTATTCAGGTCGAAAAAACGATCGGCTTGGAAGGAAGCGAAAACGTCCTTTCCCGCAAGCTACCGTAACATATTGATGGAAAGGGTTGGCTTCTATAACACCCTATCGGCTGAGGAAAAAAAGCGTTTTGAAACGGAAATACAAGAGTTTTTATTGAACCACCGCGTCACGGGAATTGACGTTAAAATCGATGATGTGGATCGCGTGTTGGTCGCTGCCAGCGCCATCATTCCAATTTTTCAATTTCCAGATTGGCGCTACAGCAATTTATTTGAAGTGTTGATATATCCAGGCACTTTCAATGAAAAATTTGAGACTTCGGGAAAAGAGCGCGCCATTTTGGGTATGGTTGGAACGGGTTATATGAACGGAAAAATGATCCTATCGCAAAAAGCCTTGCGTCTCGGATTTTCGAACGATACAGACAAGAGAAATACGGCCATTCATGAGTTTGTTCATCTGATTGACAAGGAAGATGGAACCATAGACGGCATTCCAGAGGCGCTCATCTCCCGAGAATTTGCCCTTCCTTGGCTGAAGTTGATTGAGCAGAAAATGGACGAAATTCATGCGGATGATTCTGACATCAATCCCTATGGCGCAACAGACAAATCAGAGTTTTTGCCTGTGGTGAGCGAATACTTTTTTGAGCGCCCAAAGTTGCTGGCAACAAAACATCCTGAGCTGTATAAGGCATTGGAGAAAATGTTTAAACACGATATGGAAGTGCGTCCTTTAAACCAGAAGCGACAGGAGATTCGAAGGAATAGTGCTTGTCCATGCGATAGTGGACTAAAGTTTAAGCACTGTTGTGGGAGTGACGATTAACGTTAATGTAGCAAGCTTACGGTCGTTCGCAGCGTTTTGTGATTCCCTTGTGTGTCCACAAATTCGATGACAATAAAATACACGCCTTCGTTGTTGAGGCTTCCGTTTGAATATCCGTCCCATCTCAGCGCGTTGAGCTGTGCATTCTTGTGCTGAGACCAAACAAGTTGGCCCCAACGATTGTAGATAAACGCATCAAAAGCGAAGGATGAACAGTCATTCGATATTTCAAGTACATCATTGACTTGGTCTGCGTTGGGGGTAAACACATTTGGAATCGTAAACGGACAGGGATTTTCAAGGCAAGCATCAGGTGAGAATATTACGTTGGTTTGAAAGGCCCTTTTACAAGGAACGTTGGTAACTGTGACTTCATAAAGCCCCGATTGATCAACTACGATGGCGCTGTCGGTAGATCCAGAACTCCACAAATAGGTAGATCCCTTCGAAAACGCATTCAAAACCTCCCGATGTCCGAGGCAATAGCTTGTGTCCACAGCGAGCGCTGTTGTTATGATTTGAGTCGGTGATAGGTAGCTTGACTTCGAAACCGTGTCGCAGGCCGTAATGGCTGCAAGCGTATAGAATCCAGATTGCTGAATCAACCATGGGTAGTTTAACGTGTCTTTGCCTGACTCACCTGCATAGGTTAAGAAATAGGTAATCGAATCGCTTGTAGGAAGGGTAATAGTTGGACTCAAACGATGGCATAATAGCGAGTCATTGAACCAATCCATTTTTGGGGGCAGTTGATAGGAAATATGAAGCGTGTCGGCAACTACTTCGCACTGGTTTTCATAGCTTATCCATAGCGTTTCGAGTGAAGTTCCTGACGTGTTTATGTTCGATCGGAACAGCGAAGTACTGTCCCCGTCCCACCATTTGAAACCAGTTTCAATTCCGTCAATTTTAGGGCTTATGTTGAATTGATCACCGGGGCAAACGGTGGTGTCAATACCCAAGTTGACCATAAGTTTCGGCATTATTTGAACCTTTATACTATCAACAAAGGTGGAGCATGAGTTTGAAACGGTGATAACATACCACCCGGTGTCTCCTACCATAATCGATTCATTAACAGAGCCGGTTGACCACTGATAGGTGGAACTAGGAGGCCCCGCTAGTAGGAAAACCGAATCATCCTTACACAAATAGGCCGAGTCCATTGTGTATTGCGTATTTGGAGTAGGAGTAGCATATACTACTCCATGGTAGCTTTCTGTCTTTTGGCCAAATTGAAAAATTGCTGTAACAAAATAATATCCCGAATCAACGAATTGATAATCCACCGTTTGACCAACGAGCGTGTCGGAGGTAGTTGAATGGTTATAAATCCATTTCACGCTTAAAACACAGCTATCGAGAAATGAAAAATGTAAGGAATCAAATTGACAAAGCATTTGTGTATCCTTTAGCACGGGAATAATGCTAGAGGCTATAAAATTTGGCAGTCCGCTGCGTGAATCAACTCCATTAAGATCGATAGCATTTAATTCAAAATCGCAAGTCGCCCCAATTTCATTTGGATTATGAATGGCATTTAAATGATCAAAAAAATTTTGATAAATTTTGCCATTAGGGCCAAGTTGAATACTTCTAGTGTTGAAAATTTGTCCATCTGCAACTTTGTATTTTGAATTGGCAATTAAGGTGGAATCGTGCACATCAATTTGAAATTGATAAATAACATCAAGGCCGCTTACATAAAGAAGTTTAGAGTCGGGTGAGAATTCGCAGCCTTAGGGCCGTCCCAATTCGCTGCCATCGGCTCGCGGTATTTTAATAAGAATGGGATCGAATAACGCTCCGGTTTGCGCGTTGAATTTATGCAGTTCAACTACATTGTGATAAGGTAAACACATAGCTATTCTAGTGTTAAGTGCATTTGATTTGGCATAGCCTGTGTGCCCAGAAGAATTGGTCGTTATCAAACTATTGCTGATAATTGGGGTAGTGTCCATACCCCCACTGGTCAAGGCATAAACATGAATTTTATCCCCTGTTTTGGGCCTGCACATGATCCAATATCCATCCCGATCGCATCGGTTCACGGCCAACAGTTTTTCTACGGAAACACTGTCTATAGCCAAGTTCTTCATAGAGCTAATGATGTCGCCAAGCCCACCTTCCAAATCAATGTCGATAATGGAATAATTCAAGCCATTCGATCCGTTAGCGTCATCAACGGTAAAAACAGAGTATTGGGAAGAATCGCTGGGACTGGGGCAAAAGACAACGGACTGTGTGGATGTCGCACTGCCCAGCAAACCCGTTCCATTGGGCATTACTTCATGATTCCGATTCCAAATCGTGTCGCCATCGGAATAAAAAAGGAGGTTGCCAAGCTTATCGGAAAGCGTGGCAACTCCTTCGTTGGCCTGTTGCTGGCCATCGGACAACAAGGAAACTTGAGCATTGGTGAATTTCACTCCAGCTTTTTCCCCAAAATACCAATTGTCGGCAGGGGATTGTGCTTGGAGACCCATAGTAACCACAAGGAAAAAAAACAGCATATAGGGCTTAATATCCATTTTTCCCGTAGCACTATGTTAAGGCGTCACTTGCAAATGTGTCGGAGATAACCAGGTAACGGTTAAGGTTGGCCAGCCACATGGTCCGCAAGTAATACTAATTGAATATGGGGTTGTAGTGAAACCACAGCCGCCCGAATAACTGATGCCGTTGTAGGCTCCGCCACTGCAATTTGAACCTGAGCTGCAGGGATCGAATGGCCTGACTTCTACAGCGGATGGACTTCCGCACAAACTAAATGTCTGACTTAAAGTGTTTGCCACTGCACATATACTATTGTTGCAACATTGCCCACATGCAAAACTTAAGCAGGATGGATCTATCCCAGTATTATAAACCCGAATCTCAATATCGCAGCCAAGGTAGTTGTCAACCATAATAGTTTGAGACTGAAGCGAGTTAAACGAGAGAAATAGAATTAAGAGAATTAACGCGCGTTGAAGGGCGTTGAAGGGCGTTGAAGGGCGTTGAAGGGCGTTGAAGGTTTCATGACAAATTATTTAAAGTTTCAAGCAAGATAACAAGATTGCAAAGATGAACACTATTTAATTGAACTTTAATCCGTTGATCTTTAATATTATGCATGACCTTCCGTTTTTAATCCGGCTTTCGAAATCGGATCAGTTTTCTACCCAAATAAACGCGCTGAATCCAACGTGGAAGAATGATGGCGCCCATAACCAAATAAGGATAATAACTGATGATGCGCCATATAACACCTATCGTTATGGCCAGTCCTGCTGGCGCAATATAGGACTGCAAAAAACCACTAAAAGCCACTTCAGCCACGCCACTGCCACCAGGTGTTGGCGATATCAATAAGATGACCCACATGGCCAACTGGCGTGCATAAATCATAAAGTGATCGATGATGCTTAAGTCGATGGTGGTGAAGGCGAGAATCAAAAAATTCACTACCCAAAATCGAGCTGTCCAACTCAAGAACGTAGCAATAAAAGCCTTAGCCCAAAAGGATGTTGGTTTGGTTTTCAATTCCTTGCTAGTCACCACCAGTTCATCGCCCGTAGTTGCTGCGCCTTCCTTCCAGCGCTGCAAAAATTTGATGGTAAACAGGCGAATCAAAAAGGCACGCGCGCCTTCGGGATAGCGGAATATGGCCAGATAGATAACGGAAATGAGGATGACAATAAACACATAACCTACAATGAAAATTTCCTTAGCACCAAGCGTAAACCCAAAGATTTCTTTTTCCATAGAAACCGGAAAAAGCTCATTCCATCCCACGATGAGCAACAATGTCGGAACCATGAGCACATAAAAGAGTTCATCGAGAAAAGCGGTGATCATAACAACGGCCGTGCTTCTGCCCAAGGGTATTTTTTCGCGATTCACAATGAAAATGGCTACGCTAGAACCGCCAACAACGGACGGTGTCACACTCGAAGCAAATTCCCAAAGCATGATGACGTCAAAGGCTTGACGCCAACTCAGGTGTTTATCTGTCAAAATGCGAATGCGAATCATGTAACCGATGTCGCGCAGCGCCACCATGACAAGCGCTACACCCAACCATCCCGTGGTGTGCCAGCCCCAAGAAAAAAGTTCAAACGCCTCCTTTTGCGCCTTGAAATCGCGATATAAAAACCAAATCACAATGGCCAAGCCGATGCCTATGGGTATGAAAACCTTACTGGGACTTAAAAGTTGTCGGATGGGATTGGAACGTTTCGCCATTGGAACTGTGAAAATCTACTTTTGCCGCTTACAATAGGAAAGATTACCGTGAAAAAGATTTATTATTTGAGTTCGTGCGACACCTGTCAGCGTATCATGAAGGAAACCGGCACCGAGGGATTTGAGTTGATTGACATCAAGCAAACCAACATTGGTCCGGAAGATTTGGATAGCGCCCAAGCCGTCATTGGCAGCTACGAAGGCTTGTTCAGCAGACGAGCGGTGAAGTTTCGGCAACAAGGATGGAACGAAAAAACCTTGACGGAAAAAGACTATCGCAAATTGATTTTGCAGGAATATACCTTCTTAAAACGGCCGGTTTATTTTATTGGTGAAGATGTGTTTGCCGGCAATTTGAAAAAAACGGTGGAAGCCATTAAAGCTCGCTTAGGTGAGTAAGGTGCTCCAGGCCCACATTGTATTGTTTGTAGTGGCTGTTTTCTACGCCATCAACTATATCGTGGCGAAGGGCATCATGCCGACTTACATCGGTCCGTCTGGTTTCATCTTTTACCGTGTTTTTGGCGCGACCATTCTTTTTTGGATCGTGCACCGATTCATTTCTAAGGAAAAAATCAAACGAGAAGATTATCCTTTATTCATCCAATGTGCTTTGCTGGGTGTGGCCATGAATCAGCTGTTCTTTTTTAACGGACTCAATTTAACGACTCCCATCAATTCATCCGTTATCATGACCAGCAATCCGATTTTGGTTTTAGTTGCTTCGGCCATCATTCTAAAAGAACGCATTACGCTTACGAAGGCCGTTGGCGTTGGGCTCGGGCTGTTTGGGGCAGTAGCCTTGATTGCACTGCCATTTTTTATTGGTCGAAGTTCTTTTGGCTGGAGTGCGGGCAACTCGCTTGGCGATTTAATGATATTAATCAACGCACTGAGTTATGGGCTTTACCTGATCAGTGTGAAACCGTTGATGAAAAAGTATGAAGCCATGACGGTCATTAAATGGGTGTTCACCTTCGGGTGCGTCATGGTATTTCCTTTTGGCTACGATCAAGCTTTAGAAGTGGATTGGGCAGGCATGCCACCTCGCATTTTGTGGGGTGTGGCTTACGTCATTGTGGGCGTCACCTTTTTGGTTTATTTCCTCAATGTTTTTGCCATGAAAACGGTCAGTCCTTCCGTGGTCAGTGCCTACATTTATTTACAACCTGTGTTGGCTGGAATATTGAGCATAGCGCTCGGAATGGAAAAACTCCACTGGATTCAGGTTGTTGCCGCCCTATTAATCTTCAGTGGAGTTTATTTAGTGAGTATTCGAAGGTCTTAACTAGCGCAAGACAATCGTTTTCGATTCGATACCCAGCGCTGTCTCAATTTGAATGAGATATACACCTGCAGGCAAATGTGCAGCGTTGATTGAAGTATTTTTTTGATTCATGATAGGCTCAGACAACAATACACGTCCGGTGAAATCCATCATTCGAAGGGATTGAATGCCAATCTGAGCGTTGATGTTGATCAAGCCATCACTCGGATTTGGGAACACCTTCACATCGGCTGATGCAATAGGAATAATGCCAACCCCTGATTCGCTAACCGTAAAACTCCAAGTGTCACTCCAATCAGAAGTGCTGCCGCTTTGCGTGTAGCGAACGCGCCAGTAGTATGTTGTTCCAACGTCTAGTCCTTCGGCTAAAAACTCGGTGTCGCTTTGATCTGGAGCTGCGCTCACAAATGCCTTTGTTCCCGTCACCAAACTACTTGAAGTGAAATCGGATACCTTATCCAATTGATATTCATAGGAGTCAACAAAGCCAGCCGACTTCCAATCGAGGAGTACGTCTGTAGCAAGACCTTGCTTGCCATCTTCAGGCAATCGAAGCAAAAGGTCGCCATTGAAGGTGCCGTTGATTTCGAAATCATCGAGGTAGAAATTGTTGCCGCCTGTTCCTCCAAATTCGAATTTGAGTAGAAGGCCTTCGCGCATGTGGGCCGAATTACCTAACGTAATGTTTTGATTTTTCCATTCCGATTGAACGGCTGGAACAAAGGGGTCGCTCACGGAACCATTAACAGACGTCAAGGCAGAAGTTGATTTAGCCCAATTCAGCACCCAACTTTCCCCGCAATCATTGCTTACATACATCCGGAGATAGACGTTATTGCCGCCTGGTGTGGTGGCGAAAGCTTGTTTGAAGGAGATATTCACAGACGAATATGGCGAGAAATCGAAGCTCTGGAGATAGAGTTCATCGATGCGCTCGCCACAACTTCCGTAGTTGTCCATTTTTAAGGATTGGCTACCCGAATAAGCGGCTTCATTGGAAACTTTCCATTTGTATTCATCGCCATCCACATTCACGGGAAACCATTGGTTGGAAGGAAGGCTGTTGAACGATTCCATATCATCGGTAAAAGGAGCATATTGACCTTCTTGGTCCAATACAAAAACATCTTTGGTGACAATCATTGTATCCGATCCATCGGCAATAGTATAGCTGACTTCTTGTAGGCCAGAATAAGGGAAAACAACACTTGGGTTGACGTCTGTGGACGAAGAAGGAATAGCCTCTCCGCTGAAGGTCCAAGCCTGAGGCTCACCTGTGTATAAGGAAGCATCAGCAAAAGAAGTCGCTTCGCCCTGACAAATAATCGGATTGGTAGTCGTGAAATCGGCATAAACTAAACCGATTACACCTGTTGCGATTAAGTTCGATTCACTTGTTAAGTCTTCCAACGTGTTGATGCCATTTAAGGCAGATGTCATTCTAGATTTTTGTCCTTCGGTAAAGAGATTTTGACAACTGTTATAGCTCATGTAGTTCTCGATCATGTCAGGAACATTGGATGAGTATGCGTTGCTGCCATTGGCATCGTTTCCGCAGGTGTTGTGCGCGGTGCCACAGTCGTAAGTAACAACAGAAACAGGAGGCGTATCGCAAACGTAATCTCCGCTGTTGGTGCAGTAATTTCCGCAACCATCTTGAAAGGTGTGGTAAAGATTTAGGCAATGACCCAATTCATGCGTGACCGTTCGTCCATCGGAGTTTGACGTGCCGATTGTTCCAAAGGCATCGTTACGGACAACCAAACCATAGGTGTTCCATGGTCCAGATCCAGGAAACTGAGCGTAACCTAGAATGGTTCCGCCTCCGCTGGTAAAATTGTAAATGGATTCAACAATCCAGATGTTTAAGTATTCGTCACTCGGCCAATAAGAGAGCGGCTTCACGTTGTTTTGAGCATCTACAGCCGCTGAAGTTTCCATACGAACAACACCTGTTGTTGGGTCGCCATCAGGATCGATGCGTGCTAGTCGAAATTCAATTTCTGAATTCGCGGCCACATCAAGATAATAGGATCGGGTATCGACACTATCGGCATTTTTACGATTGAAATCTTCATTCACAATGCGCAGCCCGTCTTGAATCTGAGCCATCGAAATGTTGCCCGAGCAAGTGTTGTAAAGCACATGTACGACAACTGGAATGATGTGCTTATTTTCAGCTCTATTCGAAGCGTTCGCCTCCAATTCGGCTAATCGATCTTGTTGCGCTTCGAAAGAAGCTTGGTACGCTGGGTGCGCATTGAACAAAATCGCTGTTTGCTCATCTGTTGCGCAGCCATATTCTTGCCCATTTGCCACCACACATGCTAGCCCCATCAGGGCTGCCATCATCATTTTCTTCATAAAATGTTTTTCTATTTTGAAATTATCAACTGTTCAAATCGCGTTTCTCCGTTGCCGTTGATTTGTATGTAATACGTTCCGTTTGATAACGAAGCGACATTCAAATCCGCTGAATTTACAACGGATTCGAAGCCAGAATGTTCACTGACCAATCTCCCATCTACCGTGTAAATGTTAATGGAAAGGTTGGCCTGATCTCGATCAAATGCTATCGTAAGACGATTCTGAGCAGGGTTTGGATAGATGTGTACCTCTTGATTTTGCTTCATTTCAGAAAAACCAACTCCATCTTGAGCAACGGTAAAGCTCCATACATCACTCCAGCCAGAAGTGCTTCCATTGGTAGTTCCTCGAACGCGCCAGAAGTATTCTTTTCCAGTTTCCAAACCAGACGACTTGTATTCGGTATCCGACCCATCTGAGGCTTCACTTATGTAATTAAGTGTGCCGGATTGCATGCCGCTCGAATTGAAGCTCTCGCTCTCGTCCAATTGATAGTCGTAGGAACTGGCTCCAGGAACCGCCTGCCAATCGATGCGCACATCGCTGTTCATGCTCGGTGCATTATCGTCTGGATAAACAAGCTTTGGAATGAGATCGTAATCGCCCGAAATGTTGATGTTGTCTAAGTAAAGGTGGTTCCCTCCGCCACTTGTAAATCGAAAGCGAATGATGGTGTTTTCTGAAAACCAAACTACGGGCAGGTTATTGGCTACAAATGTTTCCCAGTCGCTCGCAGTCGGAACAAAAATGGACGTTGAAAGCGGTGTTGCACCAGCTAGATTAGAGCCATTTTTGCTCCAAACAGTTCGCCAATCAACACCACAATTGTCGCTCACTTGAAGCGATAGTTTGTCGTCATTGGCCGTGCCAATCTGAGCGTAGGCCACATCAAAGGAAATATTGATTTTAGTTAATGGCCGAAAGTCGACACTGGCAAAAATCAAGTCGTCATCTCTATTGGGCTGAGCTCCCAAATTTTGCATTTGAAAGCTCGTGTTGTCCCCTGATCCTACGGAAGTATTGTATTTCCAAACATTCGAAGTCGATTCCTCTTGGTTGTTATAAATGATCCAGCGCTCGTCAGAACTAAAATCATCTTGGAAGGGAACACCCACGCCAATATTTTCCGCTACGGTAATGGCTTTTTCTTCTATTACCACTTCTTCATTCGAGCCCTGTTTCACCTTCAATTCAACATCGTAAATGCCTCCTCGTGTAAACACCATTTTTGGATTTCGCTCCGTTGATGATAAGGTTTCGGGTCCAGTGAATGACCATTCCCAGCTATCAGCACCATAGGTCGATTCGTCATAAAACTTGACGGTATCGCCTTTACAAACGGCTCTTCGGCTTACGTAAAACTTTGCCGTAGTTAAATCATCAACCCCAGTTGCACTTAATGTGCTTGAAGTCCAAAGCTGGTTACGCTGTGCCACCGAGCTGCTCAGTGAATTGCGCATTACGGTTACTTGACCTTTGGTAAACATGACATCGCAACTCGCATAGTCCATGAAGTTTTGAATGTTGTCTAATGAGCTGCACGTGGTTCGTGTTTTGTCGCAATTGCCTTGACTGACTCCTAGGCAATTTGGCGTGTCAAAAATGCCATCATCTAGGGTGCAGTTATTGGCGCCATTGCACGGTTCGTTTGCATTGGTTCCATCGCAACCAGGGGCATTTGTTTCACCCCAAGTATGTGGAAGTCCAAGGTAATGACCAATTTCATGAGTCAACGTTTTTCCAGCATTTCCATCAGCCGTGCCAATTGTTCCCACATAGCGATGATTAGAAATTATTCCATCCGCATTAGGATTAGCATCAGCAGCTGGCGGTCGATAGGCGTAGGCCGCGGCACCAGAAATGTAAATCACATCGGTGACCCAAATGTTGAGGTATTTAGCTCTTGGCCACGGGTCAAGTTTTGATCCATCATCACCCACATATGTTTCATTGGATTGAATGCGCTCTATACCCGTAGTTGCTTGACCATTTGGCTTCTTTTGCGCTAATCGAAACTCGATGTCGCCCGTTCCAATGTCGTCTAGGAAGCCGTTTACAACTTCGGATAATCCCGAGTTAGAGGCAGAATAATCTTCATTTAAAATGCGCATGGCGTCATAGACTTGTGCATCTGAAATATTCTCTGGACCGTTGTTGTGAATTATGTGAAACACCACTGGAATGATGCGAAGTTCAGCTCGTGATCCGGAAGGAATTTGGTTGCTAAAAACTTCCTCCTGAAACGCTTGAAATTTCAATTCTAGCGCTGGGTCCGCTTCCCTCAGTTGCTTTTCAATAATGTGTTGGCCGCAATTGGTTTGGCCGAAAGATGTGAGGCTTAAAAGCGATGCAATCACCGCTATTTGGAAATGCTTCATAAGCGCGCTGTCTAAATTAGGTCTGACGAAAGTATGGAATTGCGCTTGTCTTTCTTGTGCTAAAAGGCACCGAGTCTATGAGTTCTAGCTCGTTTATTCATTTATATCTGTAAATCGCTGGATGTCCTTCACCTGTCCAAAAATCATCAATGTGTCATTTTCAGTAATCATGGATTTTGAGCTAGGAACGCCCAATACGTGTACTTCGACCACATTTTCGCCATTTTTTATTTCGTGGAATTCACGTTTAATGGTAATCACGGTAAGCTTGTATTTGTCCCTCATTCCCACTTCTTCCAAACTTCTATTAATTATTCCCTTTGGTGCTAGGAGTTCAACGATTTCGAATCCGTCAGGAAGTTCGAGTAAACTTAAAATGGACGGGTTAAGGAGGCGCTCTGCCACGATTTTACCAACTTCATCCTCTGGAGTTAGAATTTCACTTACGCCCAATCGTTCCAAAATCATTCGCTGATGTTTTCCATGTGAACGCGCTATGATTCGCTTGGTATTCATTTCCAATAAATGAGCTGCACAAAGCAGCAGCGATTCAAAATCTTTTCCAATCGCCAAAACCACGGCATCGACTTCATTGATGCCATGAGCGATCAAGGCTTTTCGATCCGTAGCGTCCATGCAAATGGCCAAGGCAACATCATCCTTTATCGATTCTATGTGAGCAGGACTATTGTCAATGGCTATCACTTCAGCGCCTTTATTGGCGAGCACTGTGGCTATCGCTCTTCCAAATTGACCCAGACCGATTACAGCGTATCTTTGACCCATGGTTCGTAATTTTTTCGCAAACCTACTTCATTTGGACTTGTATTCGTATGCATCGCAACAGCGGTTTTCGCCAGCGAGTCAAATTAATTTTTCCCCGGCTGTAACTTTTTCTTCCACCCCAAGTCTAACGCTTGCAACTAACCCAAAGTGGACGTAAAAACCTATAACAAGATCGTTGATCAACATGCCGATGGCTTGTTTCGCTTTGCTTATTCTATGTGCAAAGACAGAGATGACGCGCAGGATGTGGTTCAAGATGCGTTTACAAAGCTTTGGGAGCGGAAAGATGGAGTGAATGTGGAAAAAGTGAAGTCTTATTTATTCACTACAGCACACCACAAAGTCATTGACATGTTCCGCAAGGCAAAACGATTTCAGGATATTGATAACACGACCATTCATTTGAGTACAACGCAACAAACACACGATTTAAAAGAAGTTTTAGATGAAGCGCTGAAAACACTGCCAGAGATTCAGAAGTCAGTCGTCTTGCTTCGAGATTATGAAGGGTATAATTATGAAGAAATTGCTGATATCACCGGGTTGAATTTAAGCCAGGTAAAGGTTTACATATTTAGAGCGAGACAATAGCGTCCTAAATAAAAAAGAGAGAGGCTGAAGTTTTTGCCCAAAACGTATATTTTGGGTTTGCACCAAAAACAACCTCACTCATGGGTAATATTACAATGTTTTCGCAGATCATCCAAAAGGTTGATCGATCTATTTTCAAAAAATTAGTAACCCAAAAGCAGACGGATAAGGGTTGTAAGGGTTTTGATAGCTGGACACACCTTGTCTCCATGCTTTTCTGCCATTTTGCGAAGAGCACCTCAGTTCGAGATATTTCTAATGGGCTGCGCTCCGCCACCGGTAATCTCAACCATTTGGGCATTATTAAAGCTCCATCGAAGTCGAGTATCAGTTATCAAAATAAGCGAAGGGACGCTGATTTATTCAAAGAACTCTATTATTCTCTCCTACAGAGTTTAGGACAGCAGGCTGCCTTGAAACGAGTCAAACTGAAGATCAAGGTACCTGTCTACTTGTTGGACGCAACGGTCATTAGTTTGTGCCTTTCGATGTTTGATTGGGCTACATTTCGTACTAAAAAAGGAGCTGTTAAAATGCACACCCTGTTAGAATATGATGGTAAACTACCTGTTTATGTGAATATTACAGAAGGAAGTGTGGCCGACAATAAAGGAGCGTATAATATCCCTTTAGAAAAAGGTTCGGTGGTGGTGGCTGACAGATATTACAACGACTTTCCTATGCTCAACGTTTGGGACAGCAACGGGGTGTTCTTTGTCATTAGGCATAAGCATAATTTAAAATACACCGTTCTTAATGAACGGGATTTACCTCAGAATACGGCTCAAAACGTCCTAATCGATCAAGAAATTGAGTTAGTCAACCCGCAAACCAAGGCAAAGTATCAGGGAAGCCTCAGACGAGTGGCTGTATGGGATGAAAAAAATAAGCAGACCATAGAACTGATCACCAACAATTTGGCCTGGGCCGCAAAAACAATCGGAGACCTTTATAAATCAAGATGGGAAATAGAGATGTTTTTCAGAGACATCAAACAGTTGCTACACATTAAAACCTTTATAGGGACGTCTAAAAACGCGGTGATGATCCAAATATGGACAGCTTTGATCACTATTTTACTACTCAAAGTGATGAAAGCAACGGCAAAATATGGTTGGCAGCTATCTAATCTGGTTGCATTTATCAGGCTAAATATTTTCGTCAAAATAGAACTCCAAAAATGGCTTGACAAGCCCTTTGATGACCATTCAAAAGCACCACCAAATTGTATCCAAGGGGTTCTTTTTTAGTACTGGCTACTATATTAGCCCTAATTCAATCAAATAAGGAGGTTAGATCTTCGTTTGAAATTATTTAGGACAGCATTGACTTTAAGTTGCTTTGTTTGCTCTGGAGAAAGTGTTTCCATTATTTCCACCTCGCCCAACTCAACCAAGATGAAGTGAAGGCCGAGTTTTTTTAACTCTTCTTTCACCATCATTTTGCAACGGGTGCTCACCATGTATTTGATGAATAATTTCAGTGGGTCGGCTTTTCAGGTAATGTAAAGCAATGTTCGACCTTTTGCCCTGACCGATGTTACGCAATGACTGTTAATTGTTACATAATTCACGGGTTTTTGATTTGTGTCGGTGAATCCCTTTCTGTTATCCCAATTGGGATTTACTTTTTTGTCAGCGTTCAGCGAATAACTTTGCCACCCTTATTTGCAAATAGAAAACGCAATTTAAACGCATGGAAAAAAAGTTAGACTTACTCGAATCGAAAATTGCTGAGGCAAAACTTGGAGGAGGCGAAAAGCGTGTCGCATCGCAACATTCAAAAGGAAAGCTTACCGCCAGAGAGCGCATAGAATTACTTTTTGACAAAGGAACATTCGAAGAAATTGGCATGCTGGTGAAACACCGATCAACCAACTTCGGGCTCGAAAAACAGCAGTTTTTTAGGTGATGGTGTCGTTACGGGTTATGGAAAAATTGAAGGGCGAATTGTCTATGCGTTTTCACAAGATTTCACTGTTTTAGGCGGTTCATTGGCGGAAGCACACGCTTCGAAGATTTGTAAGGTTATGGATTTAGCCATGCAAAACGGAGCGCCAGTGGTTGGACTAAACGATTCGGGCGGGGCGCGTATTCAGGAAGGGGTTGTATCCTTGGGCGGTTATGCCGACATCTTTTATCGAAACACGCTGAGCAGCGGGGGTGATACCGCAAATCAGCGCTATCCTTGGACCATGTGCTGGTGGAGCCGTTTATTCGCCTGCTTTGACCGATTTTATTTTGATGGTCGAGCACACCAGTTACATGTTTGTAACAGGTCCAAATGTGGTTAAAACGGTTACCAATGAAGATGTTACTTCTGAAGCCTTAGGAGGAGCAGAAACGCATGCGTCAAAGTCGGGCGTTACCCATTTTGCATGTGCAAACGAAGTGGAAGCCATTGAGAACGTTAAGCGGTTGCTGAGTTTTATGCCTTCCAATTGCGAAGATGAGGCGCCTAGATTGGCGTATGAGAAAGGGAATGAAAGTCGACCTGATTTAAATACCATTATTCCAGAAAACCCAAATCAACCTTACGATATCCGAACGGTAATTGACGGTGTAGTTGACGGGGAAACCTTCTTTGAAGTTCATAAAGATTACGCGGAAAACATCGTAGTTGGTTTTGCTAGAATTGCGGGTAGAAGTATAGGTGTCGTGGCAAATCAGCCATCCGTTCTTGCGGGCGTATTGGATGTGAATTCGTCCAAAAAAGGTGCAAGATTCGTTCGTTTTTGTGATTGTTTCAATATTCCATTGCTCGTGTTTGAAGATGTACCAGGCTTCCTTCCAGGAACCGATCAAGAATGGAACGCCATCATCACAAACGGAGCCAAATTGCTTTATGCATTCAGCGAAGCGACCGTACCACGTGTTACAGTCATTACACGCAAGGCCTACGGAGGCGCGTATGATGTGATGAACTCAAAACATATTGGAGCCGATATGAATTTTGCATGGCCTACAGCGGAAATTGCGGTGATGGGTGCCAAAGGCGCAGCTGAAATTATTTTCAAAAAAGAGATCAATGAATCTTCTGATCGCGATGCGAAGTGGAAAGAAAAGGAACAAGAATATGCTGAGTTGTTTGCCAATCCTTACAATGCCGCTGCGCGAGGTTATATAGATGAGGTGATCCGACCAGAACAGACTCGCGAAAAGCTGATTCGAGCCTTTGAAATGCTCGAAAACAAAGTGGCCAACTTGCCGAGAAAAAAGCACGGAAATATCCCTTTATAGATCCGATGTTTCTTCGCGTTGCGGTTATATGGCTTTTCGTAATAGGCTTTTTTAGCTCCAACTCTGTAGCGGAAAATGTAGGCAAGGAGGTGCTAAACTTGGAACAAGCGGATGCACCAAAATCGGACTGGATCGTACTACAGAATCGGATATCAGGCGAATGGCTATTATACGTTGAGGCCTTGCTGACTGATGCGGATGGCAATGGATCGGAACGTCAGTTGGAAGCCTTCAGAAAATCGGAAACAGAATTTAAGGCATCAGGAAACGATTTCGGCCGTATGCTCGCTTGCGAAGAATTGCAGCAATTTTAGCTCATAATCGCAAGGTGGATGAAGCTGACATTTATTGTGAAGAATGCCTGAAACTATCCCATAAAAGTTATCCCTTCATTCATGCGCAATGCTTACTTGCCAAAGGCTCGACAGAACGATATAAGTTAAGATACGAGTCGGCAGTATTGCTATTTGATAGTGCCATTGTGGAGTTTCAAAGCATTGAAAATGATCTAGGAGTTGCGCAAGGTTTATTCAGCAAGGGTATGGCCTTTCATTACCAGGCGAAACTTGATACGGCTCTCTTGTTTTATAAAGAAGCGGCAGAGCTTTTTGTTGCTTTAAACGACACTACCTTTTTGCTGAAAGCCTATAATAATATGGGAATAATTGCTGCTTCGATAAAGGATTATCCAAAGGCGCGGGCCTATCAAAAGCAAAGTATAGTCTATCTAGATCAAACCAAGGAAACGGATTTTTTTGCAAATTTTTATACAAGCCTTGGTAACCTTCAATTGGATGTACAGCACTGGTATTCAAGTGGTTATAACTTTGAAAAGGCTTTAAAAGTATATGAACATATCGGACATGAACAAGGTATGCTTTGGTCTCATAACAATGTTGCCAACGCGGCTTATTACGGAGGGGATTTTGCCTTAGCCCATGAGCATTTTAAACTGGGTTTGTCAAAAGCTATTGCGCTAAAAGATTCATCTGAAATGAGCCGCCTCTATTCGAACATGGGATGGAGTAAAATCAGTATGGGGCAAGTGGCAGAATCGAAAGAGTTTTTTGATCGTGGACTGGAAATAGCCATCTCGACAGGTTCGAACGATCTTTTGACCCAAGCATATACTGGGCTAGCCGATTATTACATTGAAATAGGCGATTACAAGCTGGCCCTAGAAAACTTTACCAAGTCGCGGGATGCACAAGACAGGATGCTCAATGAAAAGCGACTGGAGCAGTTAAACGCGCTGCAAACAAAATTTGATATGGTGGAAAAGGAGAAATCCATCGCCATGTTGGGACAGAAAAACGCACAATCCGAATTAGCCATAACCCAGCATCGAAGCTGGATAATTGGCTTGGTCTTAGGGTTTTTCATTTTAGCGAGTTTTAGCGCGTTTATCTATGTTCAGCGAAAACGCAAACACGATTCGGAAACAGCATCGAAAGAACTAGAATTTCGCAAAAAACTCATTGATGCAACCATCATTGCCGAAGAGCAAGAGCGACAACGCATTGCGAAGGACTTACACGATGGTTTAGTACAATCGCTGGCCGCAATTAAAATTGGATTGCAGCTGTTTATGCGAAAGTCTAAGCTTGAAGAAAGCGCGGAAAAAGAGTTGACAGAGAAAGTGGCGATGGTAGATGAAGCAGCTGTGGAGGCAAGAAATATTAGTCATCAAATGATGCCGCGCGCATTGACAGAAACGGGATTAGTCTCGGCTTTGGATGACATGCTAAATAAGACCATTGGCCAATCTGAAATGAAGTACACTTTCGAGCATTTCGGAATTGGGGAAGGTCGATTTAAGCCAAGCATTGAAATTGGTGTTTATAGGATTGCACAAGAGTTGGTCAACAACATTCTTAAGCACAGTAAAGCCGAATCGTGCACAATACAGCTTTACAAAACAAAATCGCATCTCATTTTACACGTGGAAGATGATGGCCAAGGCTTCAAACTGGAGGATAAGCAAAAGCAAAGTGGCATTGGATTGAGCAATATTTTTAGCCGAGCGAGTGCTGTGAATGGTGAAGTTAATTACGAAGGCGGTCAGCCTCATGGAACTATTGCCAACGTTCGGGTTCCTATTGATAATTTGGGGTAATCAACGTAGCTATGCCTCCCTTCGGGAGTGTTAAATTCGTTTTCGAATCAACACCCTACACCTTGAGACCTTTCATTTTAGCCATATTTCTATTTGCGACTATAGCTTCAGGACGTTGTGCCACTAACGAAGTAGATAGCCTTCGCAGATTAATACGAAATTCAGAAAACGATTCGCTGAAAGGTGCTTACACCACCATGTTGTGCAAGCGGCTTTATCGAAATAAACCCGATTCATGTGTCATTTGGTTGAATGAAGCGCTGGCCCTTTTTCAACGTGACGGTCATGAGATTGAGCAAGCGAGTTGCTTTCAAGTGCTCGGAGTAATCGAAAAGAATAGGGCCAACTATGAGCAGGCGCTGGCCCATCAGTTAAAGGCGATGAGCATATTTGAAGCACATGAAGCTTTTGGCTTTTTGGCGACAGTTTGCAATGATGTGGGCATTATTTACAAGTCCATGGAGTCCTACGAAAAAGCTAATGAATACTACAAGAGAGCCTATGAACTAGCCGTGAAAACTGAAAACACAAATGGCCAGGCCATGCTTTTGAATAACATAGGGACCATTTTTGATGCCCAAGACCAACTGGATTCAGCGCTTCTGTACTACTCCAAAGCCTACGCGCTGAGTGTAACGCATGATTTACTCCAAGCTCAAGCTGTTTCACTGAGTAACCTCGGGGAGATACATGCGAGGCGTAATCAATTCGATAAAGCAGCTAGCTATTTTTCGAAAGCGCTTGCAGTTGACAAAAGGACAGAAGATGCTTATGGGCAAATTTATTCGCACACCAATCTGGGAAACGCGCTAACCGATCTTGGCATACATAAAAGGGCGCGTGCTCATTTGGACAGCGCCCTTGTGCTTTCCAAATCTTTAAAAGCAAAGCATCTAGAGCGCAGAATCTATGAAGTCCTTTCTCGTTCGTTTGAGTTGGAAGGAAATTATGCATCGGCTTTGGCCAACTACAAATTGTTTCGAGTTTTAAATGATTCAATCTATGATGAAAATAAATTGGAACAGTTTCAGGAACTTGAGGTGAAATATGAAACGGAAAAGAAAGAACGAGAAATAGCCCAGTTGAGTGAAGAACAAGTAGCATCCGATCTTGCAATTTCCAACCAAAAGAATTTGATACTGAGTTTAGTGTCAGGTTTAATTCTCGTTCTGGGCGGAGGTGCCTTTTTCATCTATCAACGAAGAAAGAGAGCCGAAGCGCTTCTAGTAGATCAAGAATTATCATTCAGAAAGAATCTGCTCGATTCTACGGTAATTGCAGAGGAAAAAGAACGACAGCGCATTGCAAAAGACCTACATGACGGCTTGGTGCAATCCTTAGCGGCTTTGAAGCTTGGTGTTCAAAACGTGTTGAACAAAGCGGGAATTGAAGGTGAAAAGCGCATGTTGTTTCAAGATCATTTAGATCAAATCGATCAAGCCGCAAATGAGGCACGCAGCATTAGCCACCAAATGATGCCTCGAGCATTGATGGAGTCGGGATTGGTAATAGCTATGGATGATATGCTGCATAAAACCTTAGGGCAGTCGGCCATGGAATACAATTTTGAGCATTTTGGAATCGGAGAAGAACGGTTTAAACAAAGCATAGAAATTGGTCTGTACAGAATCGCTCAAGAGCTGGTAAACAACATATTGAAACACAGCAAAGCCAAATCATGTGTTATTCAAATTTACAAGACAAAAACGCACTTGATTCTTCATGTTGAAGACGATGGGGAAGGGTTTAAATTCCAAGAAAAGGAGAAGCAATCGGGGATAGGGCTGAGCAATATTTTTAGTCGAGCTAGCTCGGTAAATGGCGAGGTCAACTATGAGGGTGGACAGCCGCATGAAACAATAGCTAATGTACGTGTTCCGTTAGATTAAATTGGGGTAAAGTACGTAGGGAACACTCCAAATGAGTGTTTTACATTCGCTTACCACCTAAACAATCAATCATGCAAAACATAGCCCCTATCTTTTCCGCAGGTCCCGCAGGTGAAGTTTTAGTTAGTCTAAGCCTTCCTTCAGGATATCAAATATTTAACATCAGCAACGATTTTATTCCGCCAGGAGAAAATTCGAATACGCATTATAATTACACGATTCACATCCATACTGCCACGCATTTGGTCAATCCAAACCAGCCACATGATACGCGTTATTCGGAAGACTCAACGGGTGCGGACCTGACGGTTTTCATTTTTGACGAGCCAACAGGTCAAAATGTTGGAAAGAAAAAGGTAAGTATGCCGGTAAAGCATGTCGGTAACGAGAAGTAGACTGAAATGGCCAGCAGGATATTTATCGTTATCCTTTTGCTTGGTGTTTTCAACCGCATTGGTCACACCCAAAGTAAATCTGAAATTGATAGCCTAAATGCACAGGCTATGCAGCTGCTTACATCAAAACCGAGCGAAGCTGCTATTCTCGCAGAATCTGCCCGGGCTAAATCGGTCGCCATTCACTATTTGATTCGTGTGCCTACTTTTTTAATCTTGCGAAAGACGCTCTTGAATCCGTTTCTTCAGAAAATGATTTAGCCGATCTGAATCTAGACTTTGGCATTCTCGAGTATCAGAGGGAGCACTTTGATTTAGCTCGGAATCATATTGATTTGGCCTTGAAAACCTATCAGGCAACCGGCAGTCTTGTTCAAGCTGGATATTGCTATAAGTTGCTTGCATTAATTAGTGAGGAGGTGGCTCAACCTCAAGCGATTCGTCTAGCTTATGAAAAGGCGTTTCGCTATGCCGATTCGACTGGGGTTTTAAACGAAATGGTTGATGTGGCTGAATATTTTGCTGAGTACTTACTCCGACAAAAGGATGCAGATGCGGGGTTTTGGTATGCACGTGCCTTGCAATTAAACGACAGCCTATCCGCTCGAGATAGAGTAGAGGAGATAGCTAAGTGGCAAACCAAGTTTCAATCGGAGGAAAAGGAGCGGGAAATAGCCGAAATGAAATTGATCAAGTTGGAGAAAGAGAAAGAATTGGCAGAGCGAAATCAATGGATTTACGCCCTCCTGGCCTTGGTTTTTTTAATAGGCGGGGGCGCTATTTTCCTCACTATTAAAAACCGACAAAAGGCTGAGCGAGAAAAGAATCATGCAGAATTGAAATTTCGAAAAGAATTGCTAGACGCTACTGTGAATGCTCAAGAAGATGAGCGACAGCGAATTGCCAAAGATTTGCACGATGGTTTGGTTCAAACACTAGCGGCTATCAAAATGGGGTTTCAAAGTGTTGGTCGCAAACTGACGCTAGCAGGAGAAGTGAAGTCTGAGTATGAATCGCGCATTAGAATGGTGGATGACGCAGCGAACGAGGCGCGTCAAATCAGTCATCAAATGATGCCTAGAGTGTTGTTAGAAGTGGGCTTAGTATCGGCCATTGAAGATATGTTGGGAAAAACACTGGACTTTTCCCAAATCAAATATCAATTCGAACATTTTGGTTTAGGCGAACAACGTTTCGCGAAAAACATCGAAATCAGCCTATATCGAATTTGCCAAGAACTCGTAAACAAAATCATCAAACATAGTCAGGCTTCACAAGTAGCTGTGCAGCTTTATAAAACCAAAACACACATAATTCTTCATGTGGAAGACAATGGAAAAGGCTTTAACGCAAGCGAAAGCAGAGAGAAGCGTGGGATAGGACTAAATAATATTTTTAGCCGGGCGAGTGCCATAAACGGAGAAGTAAGTTATGAAGAAGGCCAGTTGAAAGGAACCATAGCAAACATTCGAATTCCGATTTAGAAATTCGAACACGAATCCGTTAAATGAGTAGAATGCGTAAAAAATTGATAAACTCTCGGATCAAAACACTTGCGCCCATTGAACTAAATTGAACGTTGGGTCGAAGCGAAACCACAACCGGTTTGATGTTCGCATTTTGATTCACAGCGAGTTTGATGAATTCCATGTCAACCAAAAATCGATCGATTCTGGTCTCCATGAAAATTGATTTCCCTTTTTTCCCCATTCCTTTCAAACCACATTGTGTATCAGTTATGGGGAATTTCAATATTGTCTTCAGTACAAACCGAAACGATTCGCTTAGGCCTTTTCTAAACCAAGGGACGCTTGCATAATAGTCTTCCTCGCGGTAGCCTAGACATACGTCTGCTCCAGATTCAAGTGAGCGAGCAATGGACACCATGCTTTCGATTTCATAAGGGAAGTCGGCATCGGTGAATAACAAGAAATCAGCATCTGACTTTGAGATTCCTAGTCGGAGTGAGTGCCCTTTTCCTCTGTTTGATTCCGAACGCACAATTAGGCTAGTGGGGTCGAGCTGATGCAGGAGATCAAATTCCGTTTTAGACTTCGACCCATCGTCCGAAATGATCAAGCGGACTTGACATTCAAGCGCTTTTTCAAATGATTTTTTTTTTGACAGCGTGGCCTCAGCCCAACCATGATTGGGGTTTAAAACCGGAATGACAAGATCAATATTTTTCAAGGTCTGCAATGGTTGCCAAACGTAGGCAAAAGTCTAGAAGGTAATCTACTCATTGGAGATAAGAAATCAGTCCGTTGCTACCGTGTCGTTTGTAACAGGAGTCGAACGGTTGAAATGCTTTCGCTAGTAATGAACCGAACTAAAAAAACACCTGATTGAAGATGAGATAAGTCGATACGATTGGATTGGTTGACAATCATTTGATCTAAAACCATCCTTCCTTGCATATCATAGATTTGAATTGCACCACCTGATTGATCACCAGTTTCGATTGTCACTAAACCCGATGTGGGATTTGGATAAACCTTAAAATTGGTCGTTGACTCACTTTTGTGTGACGGGATTAAACCAACGGGATAATTCTCAGGTCGATCAAAGAATTTCAAGCCACCTTCGCCCGTTCCAATCAATAAATCGATGATGCCATCTGCGTTGAAATCACCAAAACAAGGAACAATTCTGTCAGCCAAAATCGAAATAGAATCTACCAATGGAAATGAATCGTTAAGATTCGAAGCGAGTTCATAAATTTTGATTTGTTTCTCGCTGCTTCCAACAAAAAGATAAGCACCCGAGCCAAAAATTGGATCCTTTTTAAATCGGGGAACAGCATTTCCAATACAGCAATAATAGCTGACGTCAATATTGCCAAATGGCGATAGGGTTGGCGATGTCGTAAATAAAGGCGAACTAGCGCTACCCTGATTTTCAAAGTAGGAGATAATACCCAATCGTTCCCCCACGATTAGGTCCAACAAACCGTCTTCGTTCACATCGGCTATTTCGGGTGCTGCGTTTTGACCGATGCTGTTTATGCCCATGTAATTTGGTCCAACTAAGGTGAAATTTGCCGTTCCGCCTGAAGGATTGTTTTGAAAATAATGCAGTCGACCTTCGGCATCTCCAATCAACAAATCAAGGTCGCCATCACTGTCTAGATCGCCCAAAGCGGGCATTGCTGCTTTGAAACTATAGTTTGATAATTGAGCGAAATCAGCATCCAATTCCGTGAAAGATGGGGAAGTCGCAGTTCCTGTATTTCGAAAATAATGCAGTCGGCTACGTGTAGCATCTGTGGGAGATCGAAGAAAATCCTTAGCAATCAATAAATCGATCAATCCATCCCCATCAATGTCCATACGAACAGGTGCTGCTCCAGTGCCAAGGTCAACCATTTCTTCCAGTAGAAAGGATTTGGTCACTAGCGTATACGAATTTCCATTGGCCAAACTATTAGCATAATGCCAGATGTGACCAACGTTACAAGAGCTATCAATGTTGTTGTTGCTCGAAACAATCAAGTCTAATTTTCCATTTTGATCTACATCCACTTCGTAACCAGCGGCCATGTATTGAAAGTTGATCGGGTTGATGGCATTCGGAAAATTCGCGTTTTGACTGGTTACATCAATTTCGGGTGAATTTTGATCTCCGATGTTTGGTGCATAAATCATGGTCTTTGTTTGGATGTCGCCCAATGCCACATCGTAATCATCGTCTCCGTCCATGTCAGTCATGAAAATGGTTGATCCGGGATGAAATCGAGATGCTAACTGGGTTGACAAAACTGGCGCGGACACAGGCCGACAAGAAATGGCTTCTAAATTGCTTCCGTTCGGGGGTTCTTGAAATCCACCCCAACATTCCGTCACCACTTTAAATTCTAGGCTGTCGCATGATCCATATTCCTCCATCGATCGGTTTTGATGCCACACAATAGAGTTTTCTGAGTCGCCATTTCCAAATGCTAAAAGGTCGAGATCACCGTCACCATCCACATCTAAAATAGCCGGTAAATCGCCAGGAAGGATGAACGTGCTCGTGGTTATAGACCCATAATCTGATTGCAAGGAAGGGGTTATGAGTTCAAAGGTCGGAGGGTTAGCACCTGAGTTTCTATATACTTGAAACCCACCATTTCTATAACCGAAAATATCTTGAAATCCATCGCAGTCATAATCTCGCAACAGCACCATTTCGGCTAAGTCGTTTGGGAAACTAGCCTCATAAGATGGCGCATAATCAAATTTATTGGACGATGTGTTGTAAAGGAAGGTGCGCCAGATATCGTTCGAGCGATCAAAGACAAAGAGATCATCTTTTCCATCGGCATTTAAATCAATGGGAGAAAATTGTGGGTTCGTAAATCCGCCAACTGTCGCCAATCGGAGCGCTCCATTTATAGAGAAATCGAGGTTTAATGACTCTTGAAAGCCTAGATTAAATTGAGCGAAAGCCGAGAACGACCAACAGGACAATAAAACAAGAATTATTCTTTTATAAGTTTTGCCCACGTTATCGTTTCATTTTCTTGAACCGAAATGAGGTATATCCCACTCGGATACGAGCGAAGGTCAATATTCTCAATGAAGAATCCTGCCTTTGGACGTAGATCTTTTGATTGAATGTTTCGCCCTTGAAGGTCTGTAATGATGAGTTTACCAACTTCGCTATAAGTACGAAGTTTTAGATCGACCATTCCTTTGGTTGGATTTGGGTAGAGCTGAATGGAAGGGTTGATTTTAGATTTAACCTCTTCATTGCCTAGGCTTATGAGTTTTTTACGCTCCATAAAATATAGTCCACCGGTTCGCTGCCCAATGATCAGTTCGATTGTGAAATCATTGATCAAATTCACCCCTGTGATCGAGGTTTGACTCGCCTCGACAACAATGGAGTCAACAAGATTAAATGTGTCGGTTATACTAGCGATCGGTCCGTAAATATTTATTCGCCCATTTCCTGTTCCTAATAAGAGGTAAAGATTGTTTGTGCTATCCAGCTTTCGAGTGAGATAAGGGATGGTTTTTGCCATCAAGGGAGTTGTAAACGTTAATCGCACCGAGCTTGGATATGGTAGGCGTGCTCGAAAAATCTGGTGCGGAAGAAGTACCAACATTTTCAAAATATTGTACGGTGCCATTTTCATTACCTACCACTAGGTCGAGCAATCCGTCAGAGTTTAAGTCAAAAAATTGAGGGTGAGCCTCTATTCCAGCATCGATTAGGTTAAAGTTAGGAGTCAACTGACTAAAGTTTGCGGAAAGCGGGTGACCTATGTTTTTGAAATATTGTAAGTGACCGGTGTGATCACCAACAATCAAATCAATATCGCCATCATTATCTAAGTCGACAAGGGCTGGGTGAGCCAATCTGAGATTAAGCTGACTGACATTGGCGTAATCTTCATTTATCAGTTCAAAAGCGGGATTACCGAGCGACCCCACATTTTTATAGAAACTCAATCTTGCTGAAGAAAGGGCGTCATTGAAGGTGTTGTAGCCGATATTGCCGACAAGTAGATCGGGCAAGCCATCGCCTGTCAAATCGGCTAAAGTGGGAAAGGAACGCAACCCAACATCGATCATCTCGCCTGAAAGATACCCACGCTTTTCTAACACAAACTCTGGGGCGCTATTGGATCCTATGTTCTTGTAAAATTGATCGACTATGACGGCATTTGACGTGTCATACTCTAGGGTGCTTGCGTTGTTAAGTTGGTTAGCACCCAACAACATATCGTCATCACCATCCAAATCCACATCGATGAAATAGGGATAGGGCTGATTATTCATTTCCACCTGAACATCATTCGATGGGAATTGATAATCGATCTGATTTACGTCAATGGTGCCATGGGCTGAAGTGGACGTGTTGGGCATTGAATACAACTCATCATTATGATCATAGGTGATGAGCAAATCGAGTTCACCATCGCCATTCATGTCATGGAGTTGTTGCGTCATTGTAACGTCCTGATGACGCTGACCATCGTTTGCACACGTGGTGTCGCAATCAAATGCACGCCAGTTACTGATTGGATGAGTGCCAGATGTAGGCGTGATTTTGCCCCAACATCGGTCGGCAACTTTGAATTTTAAACTGTCGTTAGAACCATAGTCTTCAACCGACTGATTTTCGAAGGTGGCGAAGGTGTTGCATCCGAAAGGTTGCCCATAAAGGTTTACTCCGAAAAACATAATGTCTAGATCGGAATCATTGTCCAAATCAGCGATAACAGGCAGTTGATTGCCGAGAATTCGGATCGGATGTGTTTGACCTCCATTTTTGGTGATTAGCCCTTCAGAGAAGGAGCTGAATGAAGGAACAACGCTGCCGTTGTTCTTGAATACTCCAATGTTTTGGTAATCTCGGGTTGTAAAAACATCTCCTTTTCCATCGCCATCAAAATCGCGAATTAAACAGAATCCTCTATCCACCAATTTTGGAAAATGTTTATGAAATGCTATAGAATCTTCAGGAATCGTATGCACCCATTCATATTTTCCAGTTTGATTATTAAACTTAAAACCTTTTCGCAGTGCGCCATCTCGATCAAAAACAAATAACTCTAAGGCATCGTCCCCGGTGAAGTTCATGGCACTGAACTGCGGATTGTTAAGTCCACCCGCCCAAGGTAAATAAAGGCTGTCTCCATTTTTTATTACAGGAATGGTATTACTGAGCTCGTATCCAATGTTGAATTGAGAATGCCCAAAAAATGGCGATAGGATCGCAAAAAATAAGAGCCAGTTTTGTGTGCGCATGCACACAAAGACGAAGTTCATGCCTAGGAGGTTGTATTCATATTTAACGTAGCCGATCAAGCATTACCTTTGCCATCGAAAATTTACCATGAGACATTTTTTTCTAAGCTTACTCGTAGCGTTTTTTGCTTTCAGCGTTAGTGCACAAGTAGATAGCACCATATCTTCCACAGATAGAAACAGCAATAAAAATTTAGGCAAAAAACCACATATGGATATGCTCCTAGTGGATCTGAACTGGGATCGTTTGATTGGATTACAAGACCCAGTTCGCCAGAAATGGTATGGTCGCGGAATTGCAGTAAGCCTGATGTATGACTATCCAATAAAGGCCAACGGCCAAGTAAGCTTTGCAATTGGAGGCGGATTTGCTTCCCATAATTACTATACCAACGCCTTAGTTAAGAAATCCGGAACAACTGAACTTGCAGATTTTATTATTCAACCAAGTTCTATAAAAGAAAAAGGCAAAATTTCATTGAATTATGTCGATGTTCCCTTTGAGTTTCGCTTTCGAACGCTCGAGGACAGTCGAGAACATAGATGGAAATTAGCTGTTGGTGGACGTGTAGGTTATTTGATCAACGTGCATGAAACGATCAAGGATGTGAATGGCTTTAAAACGAAGCTATATTTCTATCCACATGTTTCAAAATTCAGATACGGGCCAACTGTACGTTTTGGATATGGCGCAGTAATGTTGACAGGGTTCTATTCGCTGTCCACATTTTTTCAAACCGGTAAAAGTGTAGACCCGCAGAACGGGTTGAGCATAGGGATTACTATCTCGCCTTTTTAAGATCGAAGAGCCGCCTCTAATGAACGCTTGAGGCCTTCGGGACGCTGACTTCCCAATCGAATTACTTCTCCTTCTGAAGTGGTGAATTCTACGCACATATTTCCGTGTGTGTAAAACCTGCGCGCGTTATTTCGATGGAGATTGAACATCGGCCGATTCATGATGAATTTGGAATAAGGCCGAATGTGAATGTTGCTTATTCCATTTAACTCCAGTTCAACCTTTTTGTGGGTCATAGGTCCAGATAGAATCAATTTTGATCCAATAATATTTGTTTCCAAATGAGAGATTAGCATGGCGATTCCGCTCATAACCAAAATGGCGATACCAACATAAAAAAACAAATTGGCCGTATCTCCTTGATCGTCATCAGAAGCGAAATAGAATAGAAAACAAAAAAGCATAATGACGATTCTGCGCAAGAGGCCAAATCGATTGAAACCAAGGTATTGCTTCTCGTGGTATTTAACTTCTGTTGACATGCGATAAAATTAATACATCTTAATCGAAATAACTTTTTTGGTGGCCTCAGAACATTTTACTTTATCCGATAAGCGCACTCCAACAATGTACAGCACTTCATTGTCAATTGTTGCCAAAACGAGTTGCTCTTTTTTAGCCACATGGTTTAGTCCGAAATCTTTTAAGTATTTGCCAATAAACACGTCATATTCCGAACCTATAGGCCGAAACTTTTCGCCTTCTTGCCAGCGCCTTAGCATGAGTGGAAACTGTACCGTGGTTGCATCCATCCAGATTTGGTTGGCGACTTTCGGTAGCCGATTTGCTTCATATTTCATTTCGGTAAATTCCAATTTGAAATTGGGGGTTTCGTAAACACCTAACCCAGAAATTGACATCGGTTCAATCGGAATGGGCGCTAGACTTACGAAAATTTCGCTGCCTTTTTTAGCTGCAATGTGTTGTTCAGTTTCAATCCTACCACCGCTTTTGGATTCGACCAAATCAGCGCATTGAGTCCGGTTAAAACCAAATGGCTTAAGCGCATGATAAAGCCAAGTAGCCCGAGAATTCAGTGGTAAATCCGCTAAGTTTAGGGCAAAGCGCTTTTCGGGAATCACTTTTAGCTGATTGGAAGCTCGTTCCGCAATAGCTACTGCATCGGCATTCAAGAATCGCATGCTCGCATCTAATTTTGCCAAAGCATCGGAGTCAATTTCCTTCAACAATGAAATCAAGTCATGCCTGATTTTATTGCGCTTATACTTTGTTTCCGCATTGCTTTTATCATCCCGATATTGGAGCTTATGTCGAGCTATGTATCGGTCCACTTCATCTCGGTGAGCGCTTAATATGGGTCGAATAATCTTGCCGCGCTGTTCAGGAATACCTTTAATTCCGTCAATTCCTGTTCCTCTGAGCAGGTTTAAGAATAGTGTTTCAATGTTGTCTTCGGCATGGTGGGCTGTCGCTATTTTAGTGAAACCATGATCGCTGCATAGTTGCTCAAAAAAGGCATAACGTATGTTCCTCGCATGAATTTGGATATTTACGCTTCCCCAATCTTTCCCAATCTCGTTATGCATATAAACAGGAACATCCCACACAAGACCTAAGGCTTGAACGAATGCTGCATCTTTTTCTGAATTAGAACCGCGAAGACCATAATTAACATGAGCCAGTGCAATACGCACTTCAGCTTTTACCAATAAATGAGCTAATGCAACGCTATCGCGTCCACCACTTACAGCGACAAGGACTGTATCCGATTCGCTGATAAGGCTTTTGTTAAGTCTATGTTCAAGTTCGTGTTCCAAGTGAAATATTTCAGGTCGATTGTACTTCCAGCGATTCTATTAATTGGCGAATGGGTTCAAACTTAACGAGGCTTTCTTCAAATTCATCTTCAATGTTGCTCTGTGCAGTAATTCCACCCCCAACCATACAGGAAAGTGATTTTGTAGATTCATTATATAGCAGGCTCCGAATGACAACGTTGAAGTCTGCATTGCCATCTGGAGTTATAAGGCCAATAGTTCCAGAAAACAGGCCTCGTTTCGTGGCTTCAATCTGCTCGATTATTTCCATCGCACGTCTTTTGGGCGCTCCGGTCATGCTGCCCATAGGAAACGCTTTTAATAATGCGTCAAAAAACGGCACATCTCTTTTTAAATCGGCCGTGACCGTACTGTGCATTTGATGAACCTTTGGGTAAGTAACAACCTTATACAGTTCGCTTACCTCAACTGAATTCTTTTCTGCGAAGTGACTCAAGTCGTTTCGAACCATATCCACAATCATGACGTTTTCTCTTCTGTCCTTTTCTGACCGCTGCAATGATTGAAAATTCATACGATCCTCGGCCTCAGTATTGCCTCGGGGTGATGTTCCTTTCATCGGCTGAGAGATGATTTTACGCCCATTGAACGTGAGAAATCGCTCTGGACTCCAACAAAGGCAGTGCATGCCGTCAAGTTTGTAAAACGCGGAAAAGGGATTCGGATTGGTTCGAAATCCTTGATTAAATACTTGGGCCGAATGTAGCGCCACGTCTTCCCAATAAAACTCTTGACAAATATTTGCCTGATATATGTCCCCCGCCTGAATATGGGCAAGTGTCTTTTTTAATGCCGTTAAATAGGCTTCCTTCGACCACGTTGATTGCGTTCTTTTCTGACCTACAGCATGTTGATGATTTTCTTTTTGATTGGATATTTGTTGAATCAGTAAATCTGCCTCTGCGCTGCTGTGGGTGTCATCCATCCAGCCAATTTCGATGTGGTTTTCTTGAACTTTAATTATCCAATTCGGAATAAATATCCTCCATTGAGGAAACGACACTCTTTCTGAATGTCGAGAGTCTAAACCATGAAGCTCGTTTTTAACATCGTAGTTCAAATGGACAAAAACGTAATCTTGATTTGATTCAATAAAAGTGGCTGCGTTTAAGAGACTGGATGTGTAGGATTCCCTCACGCCAACACCTGCAATTGCTTCGTAGGATTCGTTAAAGTGCTGACACCAGCCTTCTCCTCGAAGGCAAATTCCGTTCGGTTGCTGGTCTATCCATTCGACCAGTTTTTCGGCAAAACCTTCGATACATGGATATCTCTTAAACTGCCTTTTCATTAACGGGTTCTGACCATATCTTCAAGCGCATCTATCCAAAGGGGATGATCGTTTAGGCTCTCAACGAGTTGCACCTTCTCGCCACCATGCTCCTCAAAAATCTCTTGATACTCTTCGCCAATTTCTATGGTAGTCTCTAGACAATCAGCTACAAAAGCTGGCGAGAAAACGAGCAATTTCTTTGCGCCTTCCTTTGCTTTTTGCTCCACGATTTTATCGCTGAAGGGCTCAATCCAATTTTTGTCCAGTCGCGATTGGAAGCTCACGGTGTACTTGTCTTCAGGAATTCCTAATCCCGCTGCTAAAAGGCGAGTAGTTCCATAACATGTGGCTTTATAGCAATAATAATTTTCATCGTTCACTTCGTGCAAACAATCGCGATCGAGGCATAATCCGTTGTCATAAACCTTATCTACATGCCGTTCGGGGAGTCCGTGATAGGAGAAAATAACATGATCATATTCGCGCCAATCATACTGCTGGCCACGTGCTATAAATGCATTAATAAAACCTGGGTGATCCCAGTATTGGCTTATAAAGCTTAGTTCAGGTATGACCCACCAATTTCGAATCACGTCCATTACCTCTTGCAACGCAGACCCAGTACTGGCCGATGCGTAGTGCGGAAACAAAGGCAGGATAATGATTTTTTTGGGATTTGTTTTTTGGATTCGTGCCAACACATCTGGGACGCTTGGGTTTTTATAACGCATTGCTAATTCAACCGTGTAATCCGAACCGAGTTTTGCTTGCAATAACTGCTTGACGGATTGTCCGTGTGTTATAATTGGAGAACCATTCGCTGTCCATAAATCCTTATAAATCTTAGCACTTTTTGGCGCTCGAAACGGAACGATAATCAAGTTGACCAGCAGCTTGCGAACGAGCCAAGGAATATCGATGACTCTGGGATCATTCAAGAACTGAGAAAGGTAGCTGCGAACGTCTGAGACACTTGGGCTGTCTGGGGTTCCGAGGTTAACTAAGAGAACGGTGGTTTTCGACATTATTGGTTTTTATCTTATCCATAACACCTTAAGTGCGTGGAGGTTCGATGTATCGGTTATTTAAATTGAGCGATCCGGGCCGAAAGTAATCCTGCCCCACATTTCTAAGCAACAATTCGTCTAGGTAAATGACCATATTGTTCCCATCTCGATGCGCTTTAATCGTAATTTGATTGCCATCGGATTCAACTTTTATTGGAATGGTGCAGAGAATCCAATCACCTCTTACTTGCGCTAGATGATCACCAACCTCACTTACTTCAAATCGGATTTCCTCATCACCTCGCTTTTCCCATAGCCAGATTTGAGTGTTAACAGCCTGCTGATGTCCGGCATAGAACCAAAAACTTAATTCGGCCATTGAATCAGCCGTTAGCATTGACTCCGATGGCATAAGATCAGTCCAATCTATTCGATTGATTTGCAATGCCCCTTCTCCGGCAAACACCTTCTCACTTGATAAATCATCAAACGACCGATAATTGTTCATTGCAGCCTTTACCGGTTTTGCTTTCGATTGACGACTTGACAATTCAAGGTTGTTTTCATCAACAATTTGTTTGATGTTTTCAGGATCTAGTTTACGAAGCTCATAACCCCTGTAGTTTTGAATAAAGGTCGAATATGTAATGAGTTTTTCTTCGTTTGTGTCGAAAGCCTCATCCGGCTTAACCAACAGTAAAAATGGCTTATGGCAGTTTTTAGAAGAACATAAATGAAGTTTGCTTTGCCCAAGAAAATGGAGCAATTCCAGGTGTGATAAGGTTTGACTTAAAGAGGTTCGACTCATTTGCACAGCGTGTAGCGGAAGCCCTGTTTTTAGACTTAGGGCAAATGATTGTTCCTTTACGCCTTCAACTTCCGGAGTCCGAAAGTTTTCTGATCCAACATGAAAATTGGGAAGCGGAATGATGGCTTGGAATTCGGTAGGCTGAACATTCAAAATTTCGATTTCGCTGCGCAACCTGTCATGAAAGGCTGTTGTGCCATCAATTGTTCGAGCCTCGACCTGCTCACTTAAATAATATGCGTCAAACCCGAGTAAAAACAAACAAAGAAAAGCGAGAGCGAATGATTTCTTATTGGCTTTTCGAACAATCAGTTTTCCAATTACTGTCGCAGCATAAAGGTTAGCAGCAAAGAAAAAGACAAACGCAAATCGACCAATACCTCTGAACTGTCGAAGCGGACCTACGAATTCCAATAGTCGTTCAAATTTCCATACGTAAAACGGGAATGCTACGGCCAGAAGAAGGACAGGAATGCTTGCCAAAAGGAATTTGACGGAGAGGCTGAGTGACCCAACTTTTCGACCCGTTTTAACCCATTGGATTAACCCAAAAACCAAACCTGTAAGAGCGAAAAGTCCAATAAAGAATCCTCCTTCAGTCGATTGGTCAACATAACTAGCTAAGGACTTGAAATAATTAAAATCAATGGGTAAAAAAACCGAAGACCAAGTCGCACTGTAGTGAATAAATCCATAAGGGTTGGCGGGTCTGTCAATAACCGGATCACTGACAAATATGATCAATCGAAAAAGGATGAGCGATGCTATTGGAAAACCGAGGCTTTTGAAAAAGGAAACAGGCTCAAATTTTTTAACGAGTGCAATCTGATCGGTGATAGCTATGCAAATCCAATATAAAACAAGCATCACCATGAAGTAAGGGTGAATGAATCCACTTAGAAGAACGAACAAAGCGGCTAGACAAGAATAAAGGATGGAATGCTTTTGTGATTCCATATGAACGATGTAAAGGAAAGTCGGAATTACCCCCACGTACGCTAACGAGTAGTGTCCTCCCAATCGCAGCAGTTGAGGACTAAGAAACACGATTCCTAACGAAGCAAGGATGGAGAACCACCAAATCGAACCCTCAAAATCGATCAGTCGAAATAGGAACCAACCACCAATCAGCATTGAAAAGAAAACAAGGCTGGGTAGCCAGTCTGCAGAGCCACCAACAGCTTTAAGCAGATTGCTTATTAAGGGTTGATTATCGGTATAAATCACGTGCTCACCCTCGGGATAGTTCATGCCTTCAAACCACGAAAGGGTGGAATCATGCTGTATGTGATAGGCCACCGTGTAATAGTTTTTAGCACCATCTTCACCTGAACCCGGAATACTAAATAATGACCAGCGTTGAAATTGACTGCCATATAAAGCCCATGCAACTGCCAAAAAAAGTAGCAGGTACAAAGGCATCAATAGAAGAGTTGATGGTCGTTTCATACGCATTAGTCTGCGAAGCTAAGTCTATGCAAATAGACATGGAAAGGTCGAGTGTCTAATTCAGCTATTTTTAGTTTAAATGAATAAGGTCTTACATTCATTTATATTTTATTGGCATGATTAGAATTGCCTTAGCTGATGACCACCAATTAGTCCTAGATGGATTAAAGGCATTGATTAAGGAATACCCAGATTTCGAGTTTGTGGCTGAGGCAAATGACGGAAAACGTTTGCTTGAAATTGTTCGCGTTGTGCACGTTGATGTGGTTTTAGTAGACATAGACATGCCAATAATGAACGGCCTTCAAGCAATTGAAGCCATCAAACAGGAAAAGCCGGATGTTAAGTGCATGGCGTTGACTATGCATAATGAAAAAGGGATGATTCAGAAGGTTTTAGCCGCAGGAGCTTCGGGATATATTCTAAAAAACATAGATCAAATTGATCTGATTGCCGCTATTAAAAAGGTCTATGAAGGAGGCAAAGCCTTTTCGGAAGATGTAACCATGACATTAGCGGGAAGTGCGAACAGCACAAATGTTGCCTATCAAAATGTTATGCTCAGCGATGATCTGACCGATCGAGAGATAGAGATTCTAAAGCTCATTGCCCAAGGATATTCAAATAAGGAGATAGGAGATCAATTGTTTATTTCTCATCGAACAGTAGACACGCATCGCACCAATTTGATGAAAAAGCTAGATGTGCACAATATTGCTGGTCTAATTCGATATGCGCTTCGCTCGGGATATGTAGAATAATAGTTGGCAACTAAATCTATCTTTGCCGTCTAATTTACATGCCATAAAAGGCTACAATTAAAGAATATCTCAAATGAAAATAGTTAGAAATTTAGGTTTAGCAGCTGTTGCTGTATTGATGGTTTCGGGTTTAATATCTTGGATAAATCCAGCGGCCACTCAGGTTGAAATTGGCGATCCAGTACCGATGTTTCAGCACGAAATGGTTGATGTAAATGGAAATCCAACTTTCCTTCGTCAGGAAATGAAAATGAATGGATTGTTGGTTGTATTCTCGTGCAACACTTGCCCATTCGTTTTGCAGTGGGAAGATCGTTACAATGAGATTTATGATTTATGCGCTGCCAACCAAATTGGAATGGTGTTGGTTAACAGCAACGAAGCAAAACGATCAGGGGATGATTCATTGGAGAAAATGAAAGAAAAGGCTGGTCAAGAAGCATACAAGATGCCTTACTTGATGGACTCAAATCATGAAGTTGCAGATGCTTTTGGCGCACGAACTACACCACACGTTTTTATGTTCGACAAGAACGCTATGTTGGCTTATAAAGGGTCAATAGATGACAATAGCGAAAACAGCGAAGAAGTGAGTGAGCATTACCTAATGGATGCGATTAAAGCTATGTCCGCTGGAAAACCAATTGAGCCAAACACGACTCGATCTATTGGTTGTAGTATAAAGCGAGTAGGTCAATAACAATATATTTGAAAAGTTAGCATTGAAGGGCGCCAAAGCGCCCTTTTTTTATGCTGCTTGACCGATTAGATTTCAATATAAAGCAATTTGGAATTAGCCAACGATTTACCATTTCAAAGTGGTAATCTTTGCATCTTTTTGAAAAACCATTTTGATGGAGAAACTAAATGTCTTGTTGTTAGGTAGCGGTGGACGAGAACACGCAATAGCATGGAAAATCGCGCAAAGCGAAAAGCTCGGAAAACTATTCATTGCTCCAGGTAATGGGGGCACTCGATTGATAGGTCAAAATCTTAACATTCGAGAAACCGATTTCCCTGCGGTAAAGGCGGCCATTATTGAGCATGATGTGCAGTTACTCATTGTGGGCCCAGAAGCACCTTTAGTAAAGGGAATTCGAGAATATATAGAGAGTGATTCGGATACAGAAAATGTCCTAATCATTGGGCCTGGAAAACAAGGTGCAAAACTTGAAGGCAGCAAGGCCTTTTCAAAGGAGTTTATGGAAAAGCACCAAATTCCAACGGCTAGATATGGTCGATTCAATATCAATCAAATTGCAGCTGCCAAGAGTTTTTTGAACTCGATGGAACCACCATACGTGCTTAAGGCAGATGGATTAGCTGGGGGTAAAGGCGTTTTGATCCTTGATGATTTAGACAAGGCGAAGTCTGCCATTGATGAAATGCTGAAGGGCGGTAAGTTTGGTGTGGCTGGAGATGTAATTGTAATTGAGGAGTTTTTAAAAGGCATCGAACTGAGCGTGTTCGTTCTAACCGATGGAAAAACATACCTGCACCTTCCTTCTGCAAAAGATTACAAGCGTATAGGAGAGGGCGATACAGGACTAAATACGGGTGGAATGGGCTCCATAAGCCCCGTTCCATTTGCGGACGAAACATTTTTGACTAAAGTCAATGACCGCATCATTAAACCAACTATCGATGGATTGAAAAAGGATGGTATCGACTATTTAGGGTTCATTTTTGTCGGTCTAATGAATGTAAATGGCGATCCTTTTGTGATTGAATACAACTGTCGAATGGGAGACCCGGAGACGGAAAGCATAATGCCGCGAATCAAATCGGATTTTCTTGAAGCACTAATCAAATGTGGAGAAAGGAATCTTACCGAAGTTGAACTTGAGGTGTATCCCGATTCGGTGGCGTCAATCATGCTGGTGTCAGGGGGATATCCAGAAACATATGAAAAGGGAAAGCGAATTATGGGCTTAGAGAGCGTTCAACAATCGCTGATTTTTCAGGCCGGAACGCATTGGGTCGAGAACGAATTAATTACAAATGGAGGTCGTGTAATGACGGTTACCTCTTATGGAAAAACCCTAGAGGAAGCGTTAAATGTGAGTTACAGCGAAGTTCAAAAGATCGGATTTGAAGGAATGACCTATCGCAAGGATATTGGGTTCGATCTAAAAGAAGCCAATTAAAAATTACGATTTAGGGAAGGCTAAGTTGACTATTTCAACGTGCCATTTTTCGCGGCTTCCTTGTTGTAATCGCTCATGGTTTTAAGCCAGATAATACCCATAATGAACATCACAGCTATAATCACCCAATTAAAACCATCGCCTAAGGCTTCTAAAATCTTAAATGTCTCTGTAAAAATTACAGCTAACCAATCGAGTGCTTCGTTTATTCTCATGAGTAAAAACTTTACGCGAATTTATGAATCAACTCGAAATGACGTTCATCACAAACTAAGTTTGCCTAAAGGATTTTTGGATTGATAGTTTTTTTACGAAAAAATGAAGGCGTTTTAACCGTAGTGTCAATTGTATTATTGGCACTCATCTCAATTTATTTTGGAATGGTTAGCCATCAAGAAATGGCTCTTTTCCACTCTGCCCCATTCCTAACTGCGTTGATGGGAGCAAAAGGTCCGATGTTGCCTAGTTGGCTAAATTATTTGATGTTTTATCCCTTGGCTATTGTCAATGCCTTTTTGCTCAACCGGATAATTCAACAAGAAGGGTTGGTTACAAAGCTGTCCAATATTCCCATTTTAATCTTTGTAATCCTTTTACTCTGCTTACCAGAGGCGTTCAGATCACCTTTAGCCATGGTCGCTACGACAGTGGTGATTATAGTTTTGAGTTATTCACTCAAGGTTTTAAACGAGGTCCACACTGATCGAGCGCTATTTAATGCTTCGTTTTTGTCAGGCGGGTTAATCCTAGTTCAGCCCCTCTATTTTCCCATGTTTTTTTCGCTAATTATTTTGCTTTTGTTAACGGGAGTGGTCAGTGTAAAGCGTTTGTTGCTGGCAGCACTCGGCTTATTAACCCCGATTTATTTGGTCTTTGGATTGGTTTTTCTGTTTAACCCAACAGAGGTTCAAGCGTTCAATGATTTGCTAGTCGTGTCCGATTCTCTTATGAACATTTCTCCTACTCAAATCAGTTTTTTGACCTTGATGCTTGTTTCAATTCTATTTGGAAACGCATTGACAGCAAGCTCATCTACCCTGCGTGAAAGGAGAAAATGGCATTGGATTATGATGTTTTTCATAGCGCTCTCTTTGTCTGTTTTTTTAGGATCAATTGAATTTATTGTGATTTCCACCATGGTTCCGAGTGTGGTTATTTTGTCAAAAAACTTTGTACTTATTCAGAATAAATGGATAGCTAGGGGTCTATTCTTTGGTTTGTTAGCAGTTTGTCTAATAAACCTATTGGCCTAGCCTCTTCTGTTGTGGGTATTTTTACCTTTGGCATTCTCAAAAATAGCTTATGAAATTTGGAGTTGTAACTTTCCCTGGATCGAACTGCGACCAAGACATGATATATGTGCTTGAGTCTCTTATGGGCCAGCATGTTGAACGATTGTGGCACAAGGATCGCGATATTAAAGGGTGTGATTTTATTGTAGTTCCGGGGGGATTCTCATACGGAGACTACTTACGTTCTGGAGCCATAGCAAGGTTTTCACCTATTATGGAGGAGGTTGTTGCGCATGCAAATCGAGGTGGATATGTATTTGGCGTCTGTAATGGATTTCAAATATTATGCGAATCAAAACTACTTCCAGGAACGCTTCAGCATAATATAAGTCAGCAATTCATTTGCGAAAACGTTTATCTAAAGACGGAATCAACAAATTCGATTTTAACCCGTGCTATCGAAAAAGGGGAGGTGTTGAAAATACCGATTGCTCATGGTGAGGGTAACTATTTCGGCCCATCGGATTTAATTAAAAGTTTGAATGATAGCGATCAAGTTTTGTTTCGCTACTGCGATGTAAATGGAAATATTAATGCTGAATCGAACTCAAACGGGTCTCTTGAGAACATAGCAGGAATCTGCAATGTTGGCCGCAATGTGTTTGGAATGATGCCCCACCCAGAAAGGGCGGCAGATCCAGAACTCGGAAATGTTGATGGTCGAAAAATGTTCGAAAGCATTCTTTCAGAAGTAATCGTTTAATTTTCTTTGTCATTGGAGAAATAAGTTATTTGAATAGCAGCAGTTCAGAACAAATGTTTTCCTAAGATGTTATCGTATAGAATAAGTGAACATGTCAGATCAAAGTTTTAATCCAGGACCACACCTCTCACAAATTGAATTTCCCAAGGATTTAAGGGATAAATTCAAAGTGGAGGAGCTACCTGAAGTTGCCAACGACCTAAGAGAGTTCATCATAGATGTCGTCTCTCAAAAGGGCGGTCATTTCGGAGCAAGCCTCGGAGTGGTTGAAATGACGGTAGCATTACATTATGTGTTCCATACACCTTATGATCGAATAGTGTGGGACGTTGGCCATCAAGCTTATGGTCATAAAATCTTAACGGGTCGAAGAGAAGTTTTTCATACGAATAGAAAGTATAAAGGTATAAGTGGCTTTCCAAAAATTTCGGAAAGTGAATATGACACCTTTGGAGTAGGACACTCTTCAACATCAATTTCTGCAGCGTTGGGCATGGCCGTGGCGAGTAGATCCAAAGGCGATCTTCAAAGGCAACATGTTGCAGTCATAGGTGATGGAGCAATGACTGCTGGCTTGGCCTTCGAGGGGATGAACCATGCAGGAGTAGAAAACACAAATTTGCTTGTGGTTCTCAACGACAATTGCATGAGCATTGATCCGAATGTTGGAGCCCTGAAAGATTATTTGACCGACATCACAACTTCCCACACATACAATAAGGTGAAAGATGAAGTGTGGCATTTACTGGGTAAAATGAGTCGTTTTGGACCTAATGCTCGTGACATAGTAGCTAAAGTTGAAAACAGCATAAAAACTGCTCTATTGCAGCACTCCAATTTATTTGAGAGCTTGAATTTTAGGTATTTCGGCCCAATAGATGGGCATGACGTGGTTCACATGGCCAAAGTCATGGCCGATTTGCGTGATATACCCGGGCCTAAGATTCTTCACTGTATTACCAAAAAGGGCAAGGGTTATGGGCCGGCTGAGGAAGGCAGTCCTACCCAATGGCATGCACCAGGAATTTTCAATAAGGATACGGGCGAAATAATAAAGGTCACGCCAAATGCTCCACAGCCGCCAAAATATCAAGATGTTTTTGGACATACTGTCGTGGAACTGGCCGAGAAGAATGAAAAAATAGTTGGTGTAACTCCTGCTATGCCTTCAGGAAGTTCATTGAATATCATGATGAAAGCAATGCCCGAAAGAGCTTTTGATGTAGGAATTGCAGAACAACATGCGGTGACTTTTTCGGCAGGGATGGCGTCACAAGGGATGAGGCCATTCTGTAACATCTATTCCTCTTTCATGCAGCGTGCCTATGATCAAGTAATACACGATGTTGCTATTCAAAAGCTACCCGTTATTTTTTGTTTGGATCGAGCAGGTGTGGCTGGTGCAGACGGACCAACGCACCATGGCGCCTACGATCTTGCGTACATGAGATGTATTCCAAACCTTGTAATTTCCTCTCCAATGAACGAGGAAGAGCTTCGGAACTTAATGTATACAGCCCAGTTGGAGGAGCAATCGTTGCCCTTTGTAATTCGGTTTCCTAGAGGGGAAGGCGTTATGCCAGAGTGGAAAACACCAATGAAAAAGGTGGTAATCGGAACTGGGCGTAAAGTTAAAAATGGAGAAGATGTCGCTATTTTGACCATTGGCCCCATCGGAAACGAAGCCTTAATCGCAGCCGAAAAGCTGCAAGCAGAAGGTTGCAGTGCCGCGGTGTACGACCTCCGTTTTGTGAAGCCTATCGATGAGATTCTGCTTCATGAGGTGTTTGGAAAGTTTAATCATGTCATAACAGTCGAAGATGGCTGCATTCAGGGTGGGTTTGGATCTGCTGTTATTGAATTTATGGTAGATAACGGATATAAATCTCAAGTGGTTCGACTCGGGATTCCAGATAAAATTATTGAACACGGTTCGCAATCTCAACTCTATGCCGAGTGTCAGTATGATGCTGATGCCATCGTTCGAGAAGGTCTAAACATGATGTCGGCTGTAAAGACTACAAAGTCTTCGGGAATTGCTAGCTAGCCCGGCATCTCTTATTACTTTTGCACGTCTTTTTCGAACAGAACCAAAGAACCTAATGCGTTCATTAATAATAGTATTCTTCTCGGTCGTTTCGTTGAATCTTGGGGCTCAGGTCATTGACACCTTTCCCTATTACGATGATCTTGAAACATGGAATCTTTGTAGCGAAGTTTGCAGCGTTGCGTGCAATATTTCAAGCGGATGGTCCAATCAAGGCAATATTGCCTTTAGGCCAGACACAGCGGGGACTCCAACAGGAAGTACAGGACCCTCGGTTGATCATAATCCCGGATTAAGCAGCGGGGTCTACGCCTATGTGGAATCTTCAGCACCGTGTAATCCTGACACAGCTTTACTCGAATCTCCTTTTATCGACCTAACGAATGTGCAATCTCCTGGGTTTACATTTTGGCACCATCAATTGACAGCCACAACGATCCCCGATACATTTGATGTTCTTATTAGTACTGATAGTGGGGCAACATGGAGTGTGGCCTATACCGGCCCAAATAATACCTCGGCCAACACATGGGTGTATGATACCATTGGGTTGAGTTCGTTTATCGGTCAGGTAATCAAACTTCGAATCATGTTCATCACGGCAAATGCCTTTAATGACTTTGCAGTTGATGACTTTACTTTCCACGGTATTCAAATCATTGATGCGGGAACCGATAGTATTCAGTCGTCCAACGGTTTTTGTCAAGGTGATTCGAGTAACATCTGCTTAAAACTGTCGAACTTCGGGATTCTTCCCATTGACTCTGTAACCATTTATACGACATTGAATGGCAGTCAGCTGTTTTCCGCATATACTTTTCTTGACACACTTGGTCCAGGAGAGGACACGATTGTTTGCATCGGGAATGTTTTATTGACTACGGGGGATGTAATTAGCGCATACTCTTCTATGCCTAACGGCCTTAACGACACTTTCAACTTGAATGATACATCGTTCTTGTCTGTAGTTATGAATGCGGCTCCAATTGTGAATGCTGGCCCCGATACTACCATTTGCGGCCTAATGCAATATAGTTTGGGAGGCAGTCCGACTTCGGCTACCGGAACATTATTTGAATGGTCTCCAGGAATTTATTTAAACGATAGTACGATAGCAAATCCTGTTGGATATTTTACCCAGAGCGGTACATTTAGCTACGTTGTTTCTGTAACTGACGTAAATTCTTGTTCGAACACCGATACGGTCGATATCAGTGTTTTCCCTATAACTCCGATAAGCGCGGGTCCCGATACAACAATATGTAATGGCGCCAGCGCTGTTATTGGTGGCGCGCCTACGGCTCCAGCCTCAGCTAGTGTACTATGGTCCAATTCATCGCTTTTGGATGATGACACCCTTCAAAACCCAACGGCCACTGTATTTGCAAGTACAAGTTTTGAAGTTGTTGTGACCGATACGCTAGGCTGCCAATTCACAGACACCATGTTTGTCTTCATTTTTGCGCCTCCGGCACTTGATCCGGGACCGGATACTGCGGTTTGCTTAGGCGATTCAGTTATGATAGGCGGAAACCCAACTGCCACAAATTTTGATTCTATTCTTTGGTCCCCAAGCGGCAATTTAAGCGCGTCAACTTTCCCGAATCCTATGGCGGCCCCAACCATTTTCACCACGTATTATATTTATCTGGTTGACACCTTTGGTTGCTCGTATAATGATTCGGTTGATGTTTCTATTAAGACACCCCCGGTCGCGAATGCCGGGAATGATACTACAGTCTGTGCTTATGGACAATTCCAAATGGGAGGTAGTCCAACAGGTCCAATAAATGCAACCTATATATGGATGCCGGGAGGTTTATTTGTCGATTCAACTGTGGCGAATCCCTTTATTACTGTAACGCAAGACACTATGGTAGTAGTGGCTGTTACAGATACGATAACGGGTTGTACCACATTAGACACAGCTTTCATTACAGTGTTTGCATTGCCCTTTGTTGATGCTGGAGCGGATACAATTATTATTTGTCAAGAAGATACCATTACCTTAGGGGGAAGCCCAACAACGGCATTGGGCAACTCCTTATCTTGGTCGCCAGGCTTAGACTTAGATGATTCAACAAGTGCCAATCCAATTTTAACCGGTGATGACACTTATTTTATTTTTCTTACCGTTACCGAGCCGATCAATGGTTGCCAGAATTTTGACAATGTTCTAGCTATTGTGAATCTTCTCCCTATCGTTGAGGCCGGCAACAATAAGACCATTTGCATAGGTGATTCAACCACTTTAGGAGGAAACCCTACGTCAAGTTTGATCGGAACATATGATTGGTCATATGGAACACTTTTAACGGACAGTACGGCTACGAATCCAAAAGCATTTCCAACGCAAGACTCACTATTCTTTGTAACAGTAACATCTACTCAGGGCTGTGTTGATTATGATTCGGTTACTGTTTTTGTCAATCCACTACCAACAATTAACGTCACTCCATACACCCAACAATGTTTGAATGATTCGGTGCAACTTCAGGTGTCTGGAGGTGTAACATACGCATGGAGTAATGCCGTTTTTCTCAATGATTCAGCCATTTCAAATCCAAAAGCTGGACCTCCAGGCAATACTTCCTTCATCGTAACTGTGACTGACGCGAATTCCTGTTCTGATACAGCCGTCATAAACGTTGACTTCTATCCTCTTCCTGTGGTGGAAGCAGGGCCAAATGATACCATTTGCAATGGTGGGACAACAGGATTAAACGCTACTGGCGCTATTAGCTATCAATGGACTCCAAGTAATGGGTTGAGCAACCCGAACATTGCGAATCCAAATGCATCTCCATCTGTAACCAAAGAGTATTTCGTAAAGGGGACGGATGCTAACAGTTGTTCATTCACCGATTCCTTGACCATTTTTGTTAATGTTCTACCTCCTGCCAATGCGGGTCCCGATAAGGATGTTTGTCTCAATGACTCTATTCAATTGGGAGGAAACCCGACCGGACCAGCTGGAGCATCTTACGATTGGCCATATAACAATCTGAATGATTCCTTGGTGCCGAATCCTTATTTCATGGCAATTGGAATCAATCCAGGAACGTATCCAATTCAGGTTTATGTGACGGATGGAAATGGATGTGTGAGTATTGATCAGGTTACTGTTACTGTGTTAACGGATCCAACGGCTGTTATTAGTCCAATAACAACTACAATTTGTGTGGGTGAAACGTTAGGTTTATCAGCTTCTGGTGGGGTTAGCTTCGAATGGTCCCCTGACTCTTCCTTAACAGGATCTAATTCCGCTACGCCAAATGCATTCCCGACACAAACCACGCAGTATACCGTTACAGTTACTGACGTCAATGGCTGTGCATCAAGCTCAAGTGCCATTTTAAACGTTTTCCCATTAACACCTGCGAATGCGGGTCCAGATGTGAGTATTTGTCAGCAGGATACCATTACCTTAAATGCTACGGGCGGTGTTAGTTACGAATGGAGCACACCACTATTCTTGAGTGATATTAATGTGCCCAATCCAATGGCGTATCCCGTATCATCGCAGACCTTCACTGTTACAGTTACCGATGCAAATGGATGCTCCGAACCGGATGATATTACGATTACGGTTTTCCCATTGCCGTTGACGGCTGCCGGACCCGATGTTCGAATTTGCGAAGGAAATTCAATCAAAATTGGCGGAACACCAACTGGACCTCCTGGGTCACAGTATTCATGGTCACCAGGTGGGAGCTTGAATAATTCAAGTGCAGCCAATCCTATCGCGTCACCAACTGAAACGAAAATGTACTTCGTTACGGTAACTTCTTCTCAGGGCTGCAAAGATTCAGCCCGGATGAAAGTAACGGTAGATAGCTTGCCTGTGATTAAACTCGTTGAGCCTTTACTACCGATATGTTTTGGTGATTCTGGCGTTATTAAGGTAACTAATAATTACGAGTCATATTTATGGACTCCAAACAGCAAGATCTTGTCAATTGATCAGGATTCGGCTGTTGTTTATCCAGAAGTCAACAAGACATATACGGTTAGCGTAGTAAATAAGCGTGGTTGTAAGGCTACGACATCATTCGAGGTAATAGTGTTGCCTTTACCAACGATAGAAGTGACGGATGACTTTGATCTTTGTGAAAAGGATTCCATGCAGCTAGAAGCTACTGGAGGTGCCATTTATGAATGGTCTGATGGCCTTACATTGGCTGACTCTATGTCTCGGATCACAATGGCCTATCCCACCACTACCACCGATTATAGGGTAACTGTTACCGATACAAATAATTGTCATTCGGTTGCAGGGGTGCGAGCCACAGTTTTTCCGCGGCCTTTAGCTGATGCGGGTAATGACATCGAAAATTGTGAAATAGACGTAGTAACCCTTGGAGGAGCCCCAACGGGTCCTAGTGACGCGGTTTTCTATTGGTCTCCCCAAGTTGGATTAGATGACCCGTTCAGTCCAAATCCGGTAGTTTTGAATCCAGAACTCACTACTTATAGAGTTGAAGTTCAAGATAGAAATGGGTGTTTAAGCATTGATTCGGTCCAAGTAAATGCCGATTGCTTCACGTTGATTTATGCGCCATCCGCATTTACGCCAGGATATAACAATCGCAATGATGACTTTAAACTAGTTCATTACAGAGTAGTTTCTCCGCATTTAGAGATCTATAATCGCTGGGGCGAATTGTTGTTTGAGACCTCAGACTTAGACATTGGTTGGGATGGAACAGAGCCTAATAGCGATCGAGTCGCTCCTACAGGAACCTATTATTGGGTTGTTACTTATAAGTCAGAGACTGGGCTGAAGCTTAAAAAAGAAGGCACCATATCTTTATTAAAATAAAAAAGCCAGTCGCAATCGTGACTGGCTTTCCTTTCTCTTTAGAAAACGTAGTTTTCTTATTTCATACTATTCTTCAAATCGGTTTTGTAATCCCACTCTTCCAAAAACTTAGTAGTGATTTTTCCATCACGAAACTTAGGTTGCTTCATCAACAATTGATGAAATGGAATAGTAGTCTTTACGCCTTCAATAATGTATTCACCTAAAGCGCGCTCCATTTTTGTAATAGCTTCTTCTCGGGTTTGAGCTACCGTAATGAGCTTAGCAATCATTGAATCATAATATGGAGGTATGGTATAGCCTGCGTATACGTGCGTGTCTATTCTTATTCCATGACCTCCAGGGGAGTGATATTCAGTGATTTTCCCCGGACTCGGTCGAAAATCGTTAAGCGGATCTTCGGCATTAATTCGACATTGAATGGCATGTCCAACAGGCTCATAGTTTTTGCCGCTAATAGGCATTCCCGCTGCGATCTTGATTTGCTCTTTGATTAAGTCGTAGTTTATGACTTCTTCAGTAATGGTGTGCTCGACTTGAATCCGAGTATTCATTTCCATGAAGTAGAAGTTTTTGTGCTTATCTACGAGAAATTCTACCGTTCCAACTCCCTCATATTTAACCGCCTTTGCTGCTTTGATAGCTGCTTCACCCATTTTCTTTCGCAACTCCTTAGTCATAAATGGCGATGGAGTTTCTTCAACTAATTTTTGATGTCTTCGTTGAACGGAGCAATCTCTTTCGCTCAAGTGGCAAGCCTTTCCAAATTGATCTCCGGCAATCTGAATTTCAATGTGTCTTGGCTCTTCAATGTATTTTTCCATATACATGCCATCGTTGCCAAAAGCGGCTTTGGCTTCCTGCCTAGCAGAACTCCACGCAGTTTCCACTTCGGCCTCGTTTCGGCAAATGCGCATTCCTTTACCACCACCGCCAGCCGTGGCTTTCATGATGATAGGAAACACAATTTCATTGGCAGTCTTTTTTGCGTCTGCAAGATCCTTTAATAGACCTTTAGATCCTGGGATACAAGGCACTCCTGCATCCAGCATGGTTTGTTTGGCGCTCGCCTTATCGCCCATTCCGTCAATTTGCTCGGGTAATGCACCAATGAATTTGATGTTGTTTTCTTGACAGATTTTAGAAAATTTAGAATTTTCTGAAAGAAACCCGTAACCAGGATGAATGGCGTCAGCATTGGTTATTTCAGCTGCAGCGATAATGTTTGGAATCCTTAAATAGGATTCACTACTTGGGTTTGGGCCTATACAAACGGCTTCATCGGCAAAGCGGACATGCAAACTGTCAGCATCTGCCTTCGAGTATACAGCCACCGTTTTGATGCCCATTTCTCGACACGTTCGTATAATTCGAAGGGCTATTTCCCCTCGATTTGCGATCAATATCTTCTTAAACATGAGATAATGGTTTTGGAGGGAATATTCTTAAGAAGGGTCAACTAAAAAGAGTGGTTGATCATACTCAACTGGTGACGCATCATCAACGAGGAATTTAATGATCTTGCCTGAAACCTCGGATTCAATCTCATTGAACAATTTCATTGCTTCAATGATGCAAATTACTTTGCCTTCTTGAATTTCGTCTCCAACACTTACAAATGAAGGGGATTCTGGATTAGCAGATCGATAAAACGTTCCGATCATGGGCGATTTTATCGTGATGTATTTACTGTTTTCCGCGGGTTCACTGGCAGCTGGCGCTGCAGGAGCTGCTGGTGCAGGAGCCGCTACGGGAGCGGGCGCAGCAGGCATTGCAGGTTGTCCGTAATTTGCAGGAATGGTCATTACTTGCTGAATCTCCGGGGTACTCGAACCAGCCTTAATATTGATTTTGAAATCTTTTGTTTCCAATTCAACTTCATTCACTCCTGACTTGGACACGAATTTTATTAGAGCTTGTATTTCACTTAAGTCCATATTCTTTCTTTTAGGGTAGGCTAAAGTATGTCTTAGCAGTTAATTTTCAATTATTAAATCGTATTGTAGGCCCACTTGATGTAAACAGCGCCCCAAGTAAAACCTCCACCAAACGCGGACAGAATGATGTTATCTCCTTTATTCATTTGAGACTCCCATTCTGATAAACAGATGGGAATGGTTCCGTTGGTAGTATTGCCGTATTTGTGAATATTCACCATAACCTTGTCTTTGTTAAGACCCATTCGGTTGGCAGTGGCATCAATAATGCGCAAATTGGCTTGATGAGGCACGAGCCATGAAACGTCATCAGCTGTAAGCTTATTCCTTTGCATGATTTCGTAGCTCACATCAGCCATATTAGATACAGCAAATTTGAACACTGTTTTTCCCTCCTGGTGGACGTAATGCTGCTTTTCAGCAACGGTTTTTTCTGTTGGAGGATATTCAGAACCACCAGCAACTTGATGTAAAAAAGGCTCTCCAGTACCATCGCTTTTCAAAATGGAATCTTGAATGCCCAGACCATCGTTATTTGGCTCTAGAAGAACCACACCTGCACCATCACCAAAGATGATGCACGTTTGCCTGTCGGTGTAATCAATAATTGTTGACATCTTATCTGCCCCTACAACGATTACTTTTTTATGCGTTCCACTCTCAATAAACTTTGAGGCAGTTACCAATCCGTACATGAAACCTGAGCAAGCTGCGTTTAAATCGAATCCAAAAGCATTGGACATCCCAACTTTTGCGCTCACTATATTAGCAGAAGCTGGAAATATTTTGTCAGGGGTGACGGAACAAAAGATGACCAAATCAATTTCTTCTGGTCCAATGCCTCTTTTTTTGAGAAGCTTTTCAATGGCTTCCTTCGCCATTTCAGTTACGCCTTTTCCTTCTCCTTTAAGAATTCTCCGTTCCTTAATTCCAGTTCGGGAGGTGATCCATTCGTCCGTTGTATCTACCAATTTTTCCAGTTCTGCGTTGGTTAACACATACTCAGGAACATGATGGGCAACAGCTGTTATGGCTGCGTTAATCTTAGTCATAGATTATTTAAACACTTTTCGAATGCGATCAGCAAGCTTTGCTTCAGCCGTATCTACGGAAAGCAAAATCATGTTCTTAATCGCGTTCTCATTTGAAATACCGTGTCCAATTATAACATTTCCATTTACACCAAGCACAGGAGTGCCTCCATAAATTTCATAATTGAATCGATCAAAGTAATCGTCTTCGATGTTTCGTTTGCGCATTAATGTATAGAGTGCTTCAGCTTGCTTAAGAACGATATTGCCTGTGAAACCATCACATACAATAACATCGGCTTTGCCGTTGAAAAGATCTCTGCCTTCAATATTTCCAATGAAATTGAAATCTTTCGAGTCCTTCATTGCTTGGTGAGCCGATTGAGTGAGCAAATTGCCTTTTTCATCTTCTTCACCAATATTGAGAAGGCCAACTTTCGGATTCTCGATATTATAAATCTGCTCAGCCATAATGCTACCTAAAACTCCAAACTGATAGAGCACATCGGGTTTGCAATCAGCATTTATTCCGACATCAAGGATGATACTTACGCCTCCGTTTAATACAGGAAGTGCAGAAGTAATGCATGGTCGGATAACACCTGGAATGGTTCTTATGGTGTACATAGCTCCAACGAGCATGGCGCCACTATTACCAGTACTTGCAAATGCATTCAAACTGCCTTCAACAAGCATCTTAAAGCCAATGCCTACGCTTGAGTTTGGTTTTTTTAGGAAAGCCTTAGTTGGATGTTCGCCCATTTCGATCGCTTCATCCGTATGGACAATGTCGAATAAATCACGCGAAATATTCTCCCGATCGAGTATGGATATAATATCAGGTTCTCGGCCGATGAGACATATTTTAGCCCGGTCACCCAATTCCTTCTGGGCTAGGATAGCCCCTAAGACATTAGCTTCTGGAGCGAAATCTCCACCGGATACATCAAGGCCTACTGTCATGGCCATGCTGCGGATTAGGCCATTGATTCTTTCTCCATCACTACTCTACCTTTATAGTATAGCTTACCCTCATACCAATGAGCGCGATGAAATAAATGAGGTTGGCCAGTTGTTGGACAAGTAGCAATAGTTGGCATTTCTGCCTTGTAATGCGTTCTACGTTTGTCTCTCCTGGTTTTGGATATCTTACGTTTAGGATGTGCCATGGACTAAACTTTATTTTTCAATTTTTCTAATGCTTCCCAGCGTGGGTCTTTTTCTTTTTCTTTCTTTTTGTCGCCTTCTTCGAGTTCGAAATAACGCTCAACCTCAGGATTACATTCCCCTGGTTGATGCAGCTTTTTAACGGGCAGGCCTAAAAATGCAAACTCGTATAAATATTGACTTATGTCAATTTTATACTCATGAGTACCGAGGTAAATAACCTCATCTCCCGATAAATCGGTTTCATCGCTAAACCTAACATGTAGTTCATTTTCGGTTTGAATATCTATCCATAATTCGTCACCACAATGGTCACAAATGGTTTTCAATTCGCCCGTAATGATAAACTGCAAGATCATTACACGCGTTTCCTTTGTTAATGTAACCACGGCTTTTAACCGCGCACCTTCAATTTCAACGCTTTCTCTCTCATCAAAGAACACCGACTCTAGATCCCATTCAAAATCGTGAATGCCCAGTGGTAACCCACTAAACTGAATTTCATATTTCGATATTGGTTTCAAAGAGCTGATTCAAAAAGGGTTGCAAATGTAAATAATCGAATCACACTTTTCACAGTATTATTAACCTTTCTCATTTGTGAACTCTAAGGCGTTCGCCACAAGCTCTCGGTGTTCCTTGCGTTGCTTATAAATATCACAAGCCATAAACAATGCGTTTCTGAATGATGTTGGGTCTGCTTCTCCTTTTCCTGCTATGTCATAAGCTGTTCCATGATCGGGCGAAGTGCGAACTATAGGTAAGCCAGCCGTAAAGTTCACTCCTCCATCAAACGATAGCGCTTTGAATGGGGCTAAACCTTGATCATGATACATTGCAAGCACTCCATCAAATTTTGACCGTGCATTTGATCCAAAGAAACCATCTGCCGGAAAAGGTCCAAATGCCAGAATGCCATTTCTATTCGCCTCTTCGATAGCAGGTCTAATAATGGATGTTTCTTCATCGCCCATTAGGCCATTATCTCCATTGTGTGGATTCAGTCCAAGAACGGCAATTCGAGGTCGCGAAATGCCAAAATCTTGACTTAAGGAACGGGCGAAAACCTCAAGTTTCGTTATAATCTTTGATTTCGAAAGGGAAGATGCCACATCTTTTAGTGCTAAATGACCGCTAACCAAGGCTACTCGAAGATTGTCGTGCGCTAAAATCATTAAGGGGTTTTCTTCGTTCGCATAAGAAGCTAAGTACTCGGTATGCCCAGGAAAGTTGAACTCATCTGATTGAATATTGGCCTTATTAATGGGAGCGGTAACGAGTACATCCATTTTGTTGGACGCGAGGTCCTCAACGGCTGCTTTTAAGGAAGCAAATGCAAACCCACCCGCTTCTGTCGTGACTTTTCCAAATTCGACAAAGGCCTTTTCTTTCCAAATATCGAGCACATTAATTTTGTTAAAATCGATATGCTCGGCATCGTTACATTGGTGATAATGAAGGCCTTCCAAGCTTAACGTTTTCATATGAAAGTTCACGGTGCTGGATGAGGCGTAAATCACTGGTACACAATGCTCATAAACTCGAGCATCGCTCAAGGTTTTAAGTACCACTTCGAGTCCAATGCCGTTAATGTCTCCACTTGAAATCGCTACACGCAGCTTTTTGTGCTTTCCCATTCGTTAAATTATTACGCCATTTACGCGTTATATCAACATTTGTGTGTTGAAATTTGTCTTACTTTGAAAATGAAGCAGCAAAAGTAAGGATTGGTCGATCAACGAAATTGAACTTCTTGCGTCTTAATTTATCAATGAAAGGTCTAAAGTATATCTTCCTTTTTCTATTTGGGTTAACACTTAATGGAGTGATTTTCGCCTCTCACAACAGAGCTGGGGAGATTGTATATCAGCGGGTTGATTCTAATCCGTTTAAATATCAAATCACCATTATCACCTACACTAAGACTGGCGGTCAGAGTGATGATGCCGACCGATGTTTTTTGGTGTTAAATTATGGAGACGGACAGAGTGATACCGTTTATAGAAACAATGGTCCGTCCGGAACAAATTGCAATCACCTAGGTCAAGACCTTGGCGGAAACACAAAGAAAAACACCTACATAACCACGCATATTTACCCCGGAGCGGGTAAATACACTGTGTTCATGCAAGATCAAAACAGAAATGCTGGCGTGAAGAATATTCCAAACTCAGACAATGTGTGGTTCTACATTGAAAGTGAAATTGTGATTGATCTCAATTCAGGTGGAAATTCTGCGCCTCGTCTTCAAAATCCACCGATTGATAATGGATGCGTTAATCAAGTCTTCTTACACAATCCGGGGGCGGTTGATCCCGATGGCGATAGTTTGGTATATAGCCTTGTCGCCTCTAAAACTCAAAATGGCGCTACTATTCCGGGGTATGTTTTTCCAAATCAAGTGAGCATAGTGCCAAGCACATTGACCATTAACAATCGCACGGGCACCTTAAGCTGGGATGCACCTCGAGAACAAGGAGAATACAACGTTGCCATCCGAATTGAAGAGTGGCGTTATAACGAAAACAGTGGCGATATGGCCTTTGTCGGATCGACCCTGCGCGACATGCAGATCAATATCAATACCTGTGAAGACAAATCTCCACCAGTTATCAATGACATGCAGAAACAATGTGTGCAGGCTGGGAAAGTGCTTCGTGTGTTAGCGATTGCATCAGACCAAGATCAGGATAACATAGACTTTAGCGCAACGGGATATCCCTTAGAACCAGACCAAGGTGGCTCGCTTGATCCAGACGGCATCACTGCAGGTGAGTCGCCAGTGAGTATGGAGTTCATATGGAACACAAACTGCAGCCACGTTCAATACGAATCTTATTGGGTTTACTTTAAGGCAAAAGAAAACCTTGGATCGAGTGAGGAAGAATTGGTTGATTTCGAGGAATTGGAGATTCAAGTTGTTGCACCTCCGGTTGATATTTTAAGTGTAACCCCAGCCGGTGCTTCCCTTATTCTAAATTGGACCATAGCTCCTTGCGAGGGGGCAGATGGATATGACATTTATCGCTACAATGACAGCCTAGGTTATGTGGCAAGTAATTGCAACACGGGTGTACCTGAATCCTTAGGTTACATTAAGATTGGGCGAAACAACGGAATTGATAACACAAGTTTTACGGATGATAGCAACGGGAATGGATTGATTCACGGACAGCGGTATTGTTATATGATCGTGGCTACTTATCCAGATCGTTCGGAAAGTTATGCGAGCCTTGAAGCCTGCGGAGAACTTATCCGCGATGTGCCGATTCTAAACAAGGCTAGCGTTGGAGCAACTGATCTTTCAGTTGGGGTAGATTCGATAGCCTGGTATAAGCCCATCGAGCTTAAAACAAATACGTTCGCTCCGCCATACAGCTACCAACTTTCGCGTGCAACAAATGGTGCAGGGCCGTTTGAAATAATCTACAATGGCCCTGAATCGAATGATTTCTTGAGCCTTGATACACAGGTAGTGGTGAATGATTTGAATACAGAGGAACTTCAATATTTCTACAGCATCGAATTATTGGCTGGTCCAAATAAAGAGTCGGTTGGAAAATCTCGCAATGCTGCAACCATTTACTTAGAATCAGCACCGTCTGATAACACACTGACTTTGAATTGGAATGTAAATGTTCCTTGGTCAAATACGGAGTATGTAATTTATAAATTCAAAACAGATACCGATTCGTTAGATGTCTATTATGAATTAGCGCGAACCTCGGAAACTACGTACGTGGATGAAGGGTTGGTTAATCTAAAAGAGTATCGATATTTTGTAAAGTCGATCGGAAGTTATTCCGCTGAGGACTTGAGAGATACGCTTGTCAATTTCAGTCAGATTCATACTGGAATTCCAAAGGATCTTCAAGCGCCTTGCACGCCACCAAACCGCTTAATTGAAGGCGATTGCAACCTTGATCAAACCACCATACGATGGAACAACCCGAACAATTTTTGTGAGGGAGTGGATGACGTGTTGGGATACCATATATATTATGCACCTCAATTGGGTCAGACTACCGAGTTGGTTCAGGTTAACGCATCGGCAGATGATACCATCTATGTCGCGAGCAACCTAGAGTCGATAGCGGGATGTTATTTTGTTACGGCTATTGATAGCTTCGATAATGAGAGTGAAACAGGAGAAGCTCTCTGCATAGATAATTGCCCGATTTATGAGCTTCCTAATGTGTTTACCCCAGGAAATGATGGGACTAACGATTACTTCATTCCTTTCCCATATAAGTTTATTGAAAGCATAAACATTACGATTTACAATCGGTGGGGTAATGTGCTTTTTGAATCCACCGACCCTGACATTAATTGGGATGGTACAGATATGCGCGGTGGTAACCCCGTTCCAGACGGTACATATTTTTACGTTTGCACAGTAAATGAAATCCGATTGGTGGGCATTGTTGCTCGGGAAATTCGTGGCTCGTTTACCATCATTCGCGAACGCGACAAGCAAATAGCAAAATAAATGTTTACAGGTATAGTGGAGTCTCTTGGTGAAGTTAAGCGCATCGAAGAGGAAGGGACAAATCGCCATTTCTGGATTGAGTCAACGCTAACTCCAGAACTTAAAATCGATCAAAGTGTTGCGCACAATGGTGTGTGCTTAACAGTAGTTGAAATCAGCGGGCAACAATACCGAGTCACAGCCATAGAAGAGTCGTTGAATCGTACCAACTTAGGCGATTTATGCATTGATAGCCAAGTGAATTTGGAGCGATGCATGAAGGCGGATGGTCGGTTTGATGGACACATTGTTCAAGGTCATGTGGACACAACTGCCAAGGTTACAAAGAGAGAGGAACGCGGTGGATCGTGGAATTTTAGTTTTGAACTCGCTTCGAATCCAAAGGGTTTAATCGTTCCAAAAGGAAGTATTTGCATCAATGGAGTTAGCTTGACGGTCGTGCACACGGAGGGCAAGAACTTCTCGGTTTCCATTATTCCCTACACGTTTGAACACACCTGTTTTAATCAACTTACGGCAGGCGATTTTGTGAATATTGAGTTTGACATTCTTGGAAAATACATCCAAGCGACCATAGCAGCGAGAGAGGAGAGCTAAAAAACGTGGGCTGCGATTTTTCGCGCTGATTCTGATGTGCCCATCGTGTAATAGTGTAGACAAGGAACGCCTTCAGCCTTCAATTCCTGACTTTGTTGGATTCCCCATTCGATTCCCACTTTGGCAACATCCAAATCTGTTTTACAACCTTCAAGCGCATCCGACAAATCTTCCGGAAAGCTGATGTGGAAGGTTTTCGGAATAAACTGAATCTGCTTTAAAGATGTTATTGGCTTTATTCCTGGGATAATTGGCACATCAATCCCATGCTTTCGGCAGCGATCAACAAAGTCGAAATACTTGGCGTTGTCAAAGAACATTTGTGTCACAATGTATTCCGCACCCAATTCAATTTTTCGTTTCAGGTTTTTTAAATCGGCCTTTAGGCTCATCGCCTCAAAATGTTTTTCTGGGTAACCAGCAACTCCAATGCAAAAGTTGGTTTTATTGGCGTCCTTCATTTCTTCTTCCAGGTACTTGCCTTGATTCATATTGACGACTTGTTGCACCAATTCGGACGCGTATTTGTTTCCGTTATCTTCAGGCATGAAGCTCGTTTCGGCCTTTCGGGCATCACCTCGAAGCGCAAGCACATTTTGAATGCCTAAGAAGTTAAGGTCAATCAAGGCGTTCTCGGTTTCTTCTTTCGAAAAACCTCCGCAAATCAAATGTGGCACCGCTTCAACATCATATTTATTCATGATAGCTGCACAAATCCCAACCGTACCGGGTCGTTTTCGAATGCTCACCTTTTCTAAATAGCCCTTTTCGCGCTTTTTATAGATGTATTCCTCACGATGGTAGGTCACATTCACAAATCGAGGATTGAACTCCATAATGGGGTCGATTCCTTGATATAACGAGTTGATACCTTTCCCTTTAAGTGGAGGGAGGATTTCAAAAGATAATACCGTATCCTTTGCCTTATTGAGTGTGTCAATTACTTTCATAAACGGAGTCGCAAATGTAAGGTCGAGGCTTGGAATCAAATGAAAAAACACAAAGCTGTTCTTTACCTTTTCTAGCCTTAAAATTCATGTAGCTTTGCCGCCAATTTTTTAGTGCATGGAGCACATTCGAAATTTTTGCATAATAGCACATATTGACCACGGAAAAAGCACCCTAGCTGACAGAATGCTGCAAGCTACGGGAACCGTTTCTGACCGCGACATTAAGGAGCAAACCCTTGATGACATGGACTTGGAGCGCGAACGCGGCATCACCATTAAGAGCCATGCCATCCAAATGAAGTATTCGTTGGATGGGAAAGATTACGTCTTAAACTTGATTGACACACCGGGGCATGTGGATTTCTCCTATGAGGTTTCAAGAGCCATTGCAGCATGTGAAGGCGCTCTTTTATTGGTAGATGCAAGTCAAGGAATAGAAGCCCAGACCATTTCCAACTTGTATTTGGCTATGGAACATGATCTTGAAATCATTCCGGTTTTGAATAAAATGGACCTTCCAACGGCTATGCCCGAAGAAGTGAAGGATGAAATGGTGGATCTTTTAGGTTGTTCGCGCGATGAAATCATGGCGGCAAGTGGAAAGACAGGAGCAGGTGTAGCGGAGTTACTGGAGGCTATCATTCATAAAATCCCAGCTCCCAAAGGTGATCCGAAGGCGCCACTTCAGGCTTTGATTTTTGATAGTGTTTTCAATCCTTTCAGAGGCGTAATTGCCTATTACCGAATAATGAACGGCACGTTGACTCAAGGTGAAGAGATTAAGTTTTTTCATACTGGTCGATCGTATCATGCCGATGAAATTGGTATTCTGCGCATGAAACCCGAGAAATGTCAGCAGATTAGCGCGGGAAATGTTGGTTACATCATTTCGGGAGTGAAACAGGCGAAAGAGATTAAAGTTGGAGATACGATCACGAGCAAAAGCAATCCGTGCGATAAGGGAATTGAAGGGTTTGAGTTGGTGAAACCAATGGTGTTTGCTGGAATTTATCCCGTTGATACAGATGAATACGAGGAGCTACGAGATGCAATGGAAAAATTGCAATTGAACGATGCGTCCTTGACGTTTGAACCTGAATCATCGGCAGCACTTGGATTTGGATTTCGTTGCGGATTCTTGGGCATGTTACATATGGAGATTGTACAGGAACGATTGGAGCGAGAGTTTAACATGACTGTCATAACCACAGTTCCAAACGTTAGTTATTATGCCTATTCTACCAGCGGCACCAAGGAGGTAGTCAACAATCCATCTGACCTTCCAGATCCGGCTAAATTGGAGAAGGTGGAAGAACCATTTATCAATGCTCAAATCATATCAAAGTCGTCATATGTTGGGTCGATTATGGGTCTTTGCATTGAAAAACGTGGCATCCTAAAAAACCAAGTTTATCTGACCGCAGATCGTGTGGAGTTGACTTTCGAAATGCCCTTAGCCGAAATCGTCTTTGATTTTTACGACCGATTGAAATCCATTTCTAGAGGTTATGCTTCATTTGATTATCATCCGATTGGCTATCAAGCGTCAAATTTGGTGAAGCTCGATTTGATGTTAAATGGTGATCCGGTAGATGCGCTTTCAGCGTTGATTCACAAAGACAACGCCTTCAATTTGGGTAAGAAGATTTGCTTGAAGTTGAAAGAATTAATTCCAAGGCAGCAGTTTGAAATAGCTATTCAGGCTGCTATTGGAGCGAAAATTATTGCTCGAGAAACCGTTAAAGCCCTGCGAAAGGATGTGACAGCCAAATGTTATGGTGGTGACATCAGTCGAAAGCGCAAATTGCTTGAAAAGCAGAAGAAGGGTAAAAAACGCATGCGCCAGATCGGTAACGTTGAAGTGCCGCAAGAGGCATTTATGGCCGTTTTAAAGCTTGATTAGTCGGAGACTCGGTTGAGTTATTGCTCCATTTAGTCTGTTTTTTTATCTCCACTTCCCTTCGGTCTAGATTCGCAATACATGTCGAAACCTAACTCGGGTCTTGGAATAACTTACTTTTTTACTGGATTTTTAACAATCAAACCCAACCCAAACCCAACGATCTGCGTGAAATAAGCTCGTGCCGCAAAACCAGCGGTTTTTCACCATAAATTTGGGTTTTTGACATGAAGCGTATGACATCCCTACTTAACCTACTGAAACACTCTTGTGTTGCCTTAATATTTGCACTCTTTTGTTCGGCCTCGCTGCAGGCGCAAACCGCTACTGGCGGCTATGCAGGTGGCGATTTGTCTTATCAAATGGGCAATGGCGACACGATAATCGTAACCTTAAACTACTACATTGATTGTGGTGGAGGTGCGCCAGGAACAAGTCCAGTTTTAATTATTCGTAACTGTTCAGGTACGCCAATCGGGTTTCATTCCATGGGTACAGCGACCATAACAAACATTTCAAATACGACTCAATCCACCAATTGCGGATCAGGGAGCGTGGCAGGAAGAAGAAAATATAGCTACACCTCCTCCATAGATATTTCAGCCCAATTAGGCACAGCTTGTAACTTTTATCGACTTACGGTTAGTCCAAATACACGAAACACGTCTCGAAATCTTTCTAGCTCAACTTCTCAGCGGATGTGGCTTCAGGCTGATTTGTATGTTCAAAACGATGCGACCAATTCCTCACCAGTTTTTGGCGGTACGCCAATACCTTATGTGTGTCGAACTTCTTCCGTTTCATATTCCCCTCAAGTGTCAGATGTGGATGGGGATAGTTTGGTATTTTCCTTAACCACAACGCGAGGAGGAACGGCCAACGCGACCAACTTAACTTATTCTTCAGGGAGTGGAACAGCGCCAATTGCTGGTATTAGCATCGATGCGACTTCCGGAATTTTGAATTTCACTTCTCCAACGGACTCAGGTAACTATCAAGTGGTTGTGGCGGTTAGCGAATACGACCGAAGCTCAGGAAATCAACTTAGCAGGACTTATCGCGATTTTCAGTTTCATATTGACTCAACGTGTGTTAATGATGGTCCTGTTCCAGCTGCGGCTTTTTCGAGTTTGACGAATGTGAATAGCACGACAGGTAACGATACGGTGGTCTTGGACACCGCAGTTGCGGCTTCATTTAGGTTATTATTCACTGATGCCAATGGCATTAATTCTTATTCATCGAATGCTATAGCCGTTTTAGGTGGAAATGCGACTTTCAATACATCGAATTCGCAGATTTCTTGGACACCCGATGGTGATGATATTGGCATTCACATTGTCACAATTTCTGCGGTGGATAATGTCACCCCTGTTTCCGGAAAAGGCGCCCATAAAATAGTGGTTGTAGTACAACCCTCGAATCAACCGTTGCTTTTACTTGGTTCAAATGAAACGAACGTCACTTGCCTGAATCCATTAAATGGTGCTTTAACTGTGTTGTTTTCCGGTGGTACAGGTCCATTCTCTTTCCAAATAGAAGGTCAGTTTACCGCTACGGATATAACGCAAACAACGCCTGTTTTTACTGGAATCCCTTCCGATAATTATAAGATTACGATTGTTGATTCAGGAACAGGTGCCGACACATCAGAACTAGCATTTATTCATAGTATTTTTTCTTTTCCATTTGCTATTTCCAGTATTACGGTTCTGGATGAGGTTTCTTGTGACGGAGTTTGCGATGGTCGATTACGTGTTAATCCAAACAGCTTCGGTGTTGGAGGGCTAACCAACTACACGTATTTATGGGATGACGGTCAAACCACGCGAACAGCCCCTGGGCTTTGCGGAGGAACAAGAAGTATTACCGTATCGGACACTGCGGGCTGTATCTTAAACGGTTCCGCGGCTCTGTTTGAATCGCCAACGCTATTCACTATTGTAGATAGCACCGACAGTGCCAGTTGTAATGGGGCTGCGGATGGAGCTGCATATCTCAGCGGTCATGGAGGTAGAGGCGCTTCCATTTCAACTTCTAAATACATTATTGATCAAACAGAAGGAAGTTTTGAACCTTATCCTTATGGTAAACCAGGGAATGTCGCAGCAGCAAATTATGCCACGGTAACCTTAGGCGATGATGCTGTTTCGAGCAGTTTAAACATTGGTTTTTCCTTCGAATTTTTTGGGACCCACGTACACCCAATTCAAAATATCTTCAAACGGATTTATTACCCTAGGGACGACCAATACGGACAATGGATGTTGTTCGGGAGAGACGCTGCCAGACAATTCAGCATCGCCACAAACGGTGATAGCGGCCTATTGGGAAGATTTAAATCCAACTCTAGGAGGAACGATTGAAACGTATAAAATGGGTTCTGGCGCTAATGAAGTTAGAATCATCAACTTTATCGGTATTCCTCATCACCCAGGAGGAAACGAAGTCACCTTCCAAATTGCCTTATATGAGACGTCAAATATCATTCAGATTTTTGGCGACAGCCTTCCATCCGATGGAGGAATTCATACCCAAGGGATTGAAAACACGGCTGGAGATACTGCCTTTTTTGTAACAGGCAGAAATGGAGCAAATTGGAATGCCGTTGATGATTATGTGGCATTTATTCCAATAAGTCAGACGTTTACTTATTCTTGGTCTAGCATTGGTTCGGGCGCATCTGCTACCAACCTAACTGCTGGAACGTACTCGGTGATCGTGAGTGACGCAGCAAGTTGCAGCGATACGGTGTCCTTTGTAATTGAAGAACCAGATCCTATCGTCATTGATACGACACTTACTTTACCTACTTGTCAAGGAGGTAATAATGGTCAAATCGCTGTAACCGCCACTGGCGGAGACGGTGGTCCATATACGTTCGCTTGGAACACTGGCGGAACAGGAACGCCACTGGCAAGTTTAACGGCTGGAACATACACCGTAACGGCTACGGATGCTTCGGGTTGTACGGAAGCCATGACCATTACGCTCGATGATCCAAATGCGGTTACTGTTTCCTTCACGGTTGATGGTGTCGATTGTTTTGGAGGCAACGATGGACAAATAACTGCTGCAGGAGCTGGAGGAACTGGAACCATGACTTATGCTTGGAGCAATGGCGGATCAACGGCTACTATTACCGGACTTACTGCCGCAACCTACACAGTAACAGCAACGGATGCCAATGGATGTACGGCTACAAACCAAACTACCATAAACGCTGCAACAGCCATTACGATTGTCACTTCAACGGATACGGTGAGTTGCTTTGGTGGAAACGATGGTGCAGCAACTGCAACGGCTTCAGGTGGAAGCGGAACCTTCACTTATACTTGGAACGCGGGTTCAGGAGCTACTATTTCTGGATTAACTGCAGGAACTTATACTGTAACCGCTACCGATGGAAACGGATGTACAGCTACAACCACAGCAACGGTTATTCAACCAGCCAGTTCGGTTTCGGTTACTGCAACAGGTACTGGTCCTGGCTGTTTTGGAGGAAGCAATGGTACGGCAACAGGCACTGGCTCTGGAGGAACAGGCACGATAACATATGTATGGAATGCAGGAACGGGCGCTACCATTTCAGGTCTAACTGCTGGGACTTACACGGTGACGGCCACAGACGCCAACGGATGTACAGCCACAGACGATGTGACCATTACAGCACCAAACCAATTGTTTGCGTTCACATCAGTTGTGGACCAACCAACCTGTAATACTTCAGCAGATGGAGAAATTCAGGCTTTTGGTTTTCAAGGAACACCAAACTATACCTATGCATGGAGTAATGGCGGCACGACTCAATCCATAACTGGATTAACTGCAGGCACATATACGGTAACGATTACGGATGCCAATGGTTGTACAGATACAGAAGACGAAACCTTAACCGCTCCAAACGCCATCACCCTAACAACAGACACGAATAGCGAATCTTGTTCAGGGGCAGCTGATGGGGAAGGTTGGGTTATTCCAACAGGTGGAACAGGCACATTGACTTTTTCATGGAACACGGGATCGACCAACGACACGATATTTAACCTCACGGCAGGGACTTATTCTGTGACGGTTACGGATGCCAATTTATGTACAGAAACGGCAAGTCTGACCATCACTTCAGGTTCAGGGGCGAACGTTTCCGTAACAGGAACACCACCTCTATGTAATGGTGGATCAACGGGCGCGGTTGCCTCTACTGCATCTGGTTCTGGAACATTAACTTATGCTTGGAGCAATGGCGCAACTACAGCAAACATTACTGGACTTACAGCAGCAACGTACACGGTAACGGTTACCGATGCCAATGGTTGTACAGATGAGGCTTCAACAACCATAGCTGACCCAACGCTGCTTTCGGTTACATGCACTCCAGGCGCGCCATCGTGTGCCGGAGGAGCCAACGGAACAGCATCGGCTTCAGCTTCAGGAGGAACTGGAGCGTACACCTTTGCTTGGAGCAATGGTGGGTCGGGCTCTCCAATTACTGGATTGACAGCAAACACCTACACGGTAAACGTAACGGATGCCAACGGATGTACCGCAACGAACACGGCTACAGTTACTGACCCAGCAGCGCTCGTTGCGACTGCTTCACCATTATTATATGAAACTTGTGCAACCAACGATGGTCAAGCTACAGTTACGGTAACGAATGCGCAAGGAACGCCAACATTCAGTTGGACTACCGGAGCAACGTCACAAACGATAACCGGCCTTTCTGCGAGTACTTATACCGTTACAGTGACCGATGGAAACGGATGTACAGATACTGGATCGGTGGCAATTCTTGATACATGTGCTTGTGCGATTACTGCCGCAATTTCGATTAACTCAGGAATCACCTGTGTGGGCGATTCGGCTTCAATTACAGCATCTGGAACGGGTGGAAGTGGAACATACACTTTCTTATGGCCAGGTGGCGAAACATCAGCGACTGTATTATTGCCTGCAGGCAGTTATTGTGTAACAGTTGATGACGGATCTTGTGACGATACAGCTTGTATTACACTGGTTGATCCGGCTGGAATAGCTTTTAGTGCTTTCACGAATGTCAGTGAAGTAAGTTGCGATGATGCCTGCGATGGAGCAGGAACAGCAAATGCATCTGGCGGAGCCGGATCCATTAACTATGTATGGAGCTCAGGCGCTAACACGGCATCAGCTTCTTCGCTATGTGGAGGTTCATATACTGTAACTGCCACAGATGGAAACGGATGTACAAATACAGCCATTTTTGCCCTAGTCGAGCCACCATCTATTTGGGCTGCTGTTGATAGCACGGATAGTGCTACTTGTGGCGGAGCAGACGGAGCCGGTTATGTATCCGCTCACGGTGGATTCGCCAACTCAACAACAACGAGTACTTATATAATAGACACAAGCGAGGGCGAATACGAACCTTATGGTATCGGTCAGCCACTAAATGCCAACAGCTACGAAGTGGTCACCCTAGCAGACGATGCCCTTGGAGATACAATAGAGATTTTTGATGGAGGTAGCTTTAGCTTCTTTGGTAGCGCAGAAACCCACTTTGTGGTTTGCTCCCAAGGCTTTATAACCTTTGATGCAACCAACATCAATTCTGGGCAAGTAAATGGAATGTTCTCAGGAACATCCGCCATTCCGAGCGCTGGAGCAAACACTCCAAAAGAGTTCATCGCTGGATTTTGGACGGATTTAGATCCGAGTTTTGGTGCCGCACAAATAGAAACGTATGAAATTGGTACAGCTCCAAACAGGGCTCGGGTTGTAAACTTCATTGATGTGACGCATTTTGCAGCAGGTGGAAATGACGATACCAACACGTTCCAGATTGTACTGTATGAAAATTCAAACATCATTCAAATTCATTCCACTCAACTTCGCCACGATGGTGGAAATGCTGTTCAAGGAATTGAAAACCAGGCCGGAACTTTGGCTTATAGTGTTGCTGGAAGAAACAATGCCATTTTCAATGCAGACAACGATTATGTTGCCTTCATACCAGCAACGCAAAACTTTAGCTACGCTTGGTCAAGCATTGGAACGGGAGCGTCTTCCACTGTGCTTACAGCCGGGTCATATACAGTAACCGTTGATGACGGAAACAGCTGCACGGACATCGTAAACTTTGACATTTTCGAATTGCCTTCAACGGTAGAGGCCAACTTAACGGTCGATGCTGGCGTTTCTTGTTCAGGCACAACTAACACGGGAGCATTGAGTATTGCGCCAAGTGGTGGAGCTAGTCCTTATACGCAGCTATGGAGCAACGCGGCAACAGGAACTTCTATATCGAATCTTGCTGCAGGTACGTATACCGTTACCGTAACAGATAACAATGGTTGTATGGATACAGCTCAGGTTACCCTGTCCGCCATCAATTCGTCCATTCCATCGCCAACTATTTTAACCAACGACACTTCGATTTGTGCGGGTACTGATTTGTTGCTTGAAGGTCAGAACAACAGCTCCAATACCTTTAGCGTAACAAGCAACTTCCAGTGTACTACAACTCAAGGCGGTGTAGTCGTGGTGGTGTTCTCGAATGTCCCACCCACTGCAGTTGGCAACGGAACGCTTTCCGTTACTGGTCTTGGAAACTTGGCTGGAAACTTCCGAACAATCGCCATTACGGATGAAAATTCTGGCAACATTGGAACGTTTAACGGAGCCACAGTTAACTGCGACACTTCCGTTCAATCCTTTACACTAACACAAGCCAACATTAATAACTGGGCGGCCAACAACACGGTATCCTTTGTGTTTGATGCGAGTTTCTTTGTTGGGTTCTTGGGTGCGAATTGCAGTGGAAATACTTATTGTGTGCAAGCTACCTTCAGTTTCCCAACTGCACCAGACACGGCTTATTGGTTTGCCGATCCATTGAACTTGGATCCGAACTTGGCAATAGGTTTTGGAGATACGGTTACTGTTTCACCAACAACGTCCACAAGTTTTTACTACGCAAACTACAACGGTCTGTGCTGGAGTCAGCCTGATACAATTAATGTAAATATTCTTCCTGCCATCGTTCCTGCCATTGCAATCAATTCTACGATTGCATGTCCTGGGGATTCAGCTTCGGTTACAGCTTCTGCAACCGGAGGTTCTGGTTCGTACAACTTTACATGGCCTACAGGCGAAACAACGGCTACGGTTAATCTACCTGCTGGAACATGGTGTGTAACAGTAGATGACGGTGGCGGAACATGCTCGGACACGGCTTGCGTAATTTTAATAGACCCAACCGGCTTGACCGTTGATGCAGATAGCAACAACATAGCCTGCAACGGTGGAAATAATGGAACAGCAACGGCAACAGCTTCTGGTGGAACCGGAACAATAACATATAGCTGGAGCAATGGAGCTTCAAGTGCTGTAATTACTGGCTTGACCGCTGGAACTTATACCGTAACCGTTTCAGATGGTAGTGGCTGCGAAGCGGTTGACTCAACCGAAGTATTGGAGCCAACTCCATTTGTACTAAATATGTCATCGAATGATGTAGCTTGTAATGGCGGAAGCACTGGTCAGGCTTGTGCATCAATATCCGGTGGAACACCAAACTATACCTATAGTTGGAGTGACGGATCGACAACAGCATGTGGCGTTAACCTCGCAGCTGGGTTATATACAGTAACGATTACAGATGCAAACGGATGTACCATATCCGATACCATCAGCGTTTCAGAGCCTCCAGTTTTACTTGTGGTTATTGATTCTACAGATTCTGTAAACTGCTTTAATGGAGCCGATGGAATTGCCTATGCTTCTGCTTCTGGCGGAACAGGTAACTATACCTTCAGTTGGCCAAATGGCTCAACAGTCGATACATCGATGAACTTAACAGCCGGGACGTACATCGTAACGGTGACAGACGACAGCGGATGCGTTGCCAACGCAACGGCAACGGTATTGCAGCCTGCTACAGGCATGACGGTAGCCATAACAAGTTCGGATAGCGCTTCTTGCTTTGGAGGAAACGATGGAGCGGCAACAGCACTCGCTTCGAATGCCCAGGGAACGGTGACTTATGCTTGGAGCAATGGTGATACTGGACCTTCTACCACTTCTGGTTTGACGGCTGGAACTTACCAAGTTACTTCAACCGATGCATCTGGTTGTACTGCAACGACATCGGTTATTATCGGGCAGCCAACGGCTATTACCGTCACCCTCGGAACCGTAACGCCCATACCTTGTAATGGCGGAACAGGTGGAGCTTGTGTTAGTGCAAGCGGAGGAACACCGGGCTACACCTATTCATGGTCAAACGGAGCAAATGGAATTTGTGTTACAGGCCTTATTGCAGGAAATTACACCGTAACGGTTACAGATGCCAACGGATGTCAGGCCACGCCTTTCCCAGTGAATATGACGCAGCCGACCTTGGTCGATGTAGTCGCTTCAGGAACGAACATTCTATGTAACGGAGCCAACAACGGAACGGCTACGGCCACCGCATCGGGCGGAACGGGAACCATAGGATTTGTTTGGACAACGGGTGCCACCTCAGCAACCATTGGCCCGCTCACCGCTGGAACCTATTATGTGACGGCAACGGATGGTAACGGATGTACGGATGTAGATTCCTTCACCGTAACTGAGCCGATAATATTAACAGCAAACATCGACTCGACCGACACCATTGAGTGTTTTGGAGCAGCCGATGGAATTGCCTACGCTTCGGCAACAGGTGGAACAGGAGCATACACCTTCGCTTGGCCAAACGGCTCAACGGCTGACACTTCAATGAACTTAACGGCTGGCAGTTATGTAGTAACCATAACAGACGCCAACGGATGTACCGATCAAGCAACGGCAGTAATCATACAGCCTGCAACGGGCATGACTATTTCTATTGTCAATACAGATAGCGTGAATTGCAACGGAGGCAACGATGGATTAGCGGAAGCGCTGGCCATCAATGGAACAGGAACCATCACCTACTTATGGAGCAATGGCGATAATACAGCTATGACAACATCTGGATTAACCGCAGGCACGTATGGCGTAACCGCTACGGATGGATCAGGTTGTACGGCATCCACTACAGCAACGATTTTCGAACCGGCAGGTATGTCGGTTGTTGCTTCGGGCAACAATCCATCGTGTAACGGAGAAGATGATGGCGATGCGGCAGCTACCGTAACCAATGGTGTAGGCACACTAACCTACGTTTGGAGCAATGGAGCCACAGGTACACCAATCACAGGATTAACCGCAGACACTTACACGGTAACAGTAACAGACGCCAACGGCTGTACGGCCACAGACGATGTAACTCTATCCAACCCAGCAGGAATGTCGGCTGCGTTTAATGGCATCGTAGAATCGAGTTGTACAAGTTGCACGGGCCAGGCGACCGTGACGATAACAGGTGGTGCAGCAACCATCACTTATTTATGGCCAAACGGACAGACGGGCACATCGGCTACATTGTTGTGCGATGGCATCAATGCCGTTACGGTTACGGATGGCAATGGATGTGTTGACTCCTTTAATGTAGTTGTTCCAGCGGACGGAGCCGATACGGTCATCGCCATGGGAACAGCTCCTTTATGTGCCGACTCATGCAACGGAACGGTATTTACTTCCAACACTTGCGTAGGTTGTACCTTCATTTGGATCGATTCAGCATCGAATGTAACGGTCGGAACTACGGATACAGTTACTGGACTTTGTGCTGGAACTTACATCGTAGAAATGACCAATACCGGCAACTGTTCATCGTTTGATACGGTTAAAATAGTTGACCCAGCTGGAGTGTTAGCAGCAATCCCATCGTCCACTGATGTGACCTGCTTTGGAGGCAACGATGGATCAGCAACAGCTACTGGATCAGGCGGAAATGGAACAATAACCTTTGCTTGGAGCAATGGTCAAACGGGTGCGAATGCCACGGGCTTAACCGCAGGAACGTACACCGTCACCGCATCGGATGCGAATGGTTGTGGCGATACGGCTGAAGTAGTCATTGGACAACCAACAACAGGATTGAGTGTAGTTGCCTCAGCAACGCAACACGTTACCTGCTCGGGAGGAAATAATGGAGCGGCTTCGGCAGTTGCATCTGGAGGTTCCGGAACACTGACCTATACATGGAATGGTTCGCTCAACGGATCCAACATTTCAGGATTGACTGCTGGAATCTATACCGTAGTTGTTTCCGATGGAGGAAGCTGCTCGGCTACAGACACGACAGAAATCTTGGAACCAACACCAGTTGTTGTGGTGCTTGATTCAACCGATAACCCAACATGTCCAGGTAATGCGGATGGAGAGGCTACCGTACATGGAACGGGTGGCTCAGGAACCTACACTTATGCTTGGCCAAGTGGAAACACTGGAACAACAGAAACGGGATTAGCCGATGGAACGTATTGCGTTACGGTTACTGATGCCGTTGGCTGTGAGGATATCCTTTGTGTCAACATTGTTGGTCCAATAGGAATGTCGGTTACTTATGCTGGCGTATCGAATTCGAGCTGTACCGTATGTGATGGAACGGCTCAGGCCATCGTCACGGGGGGCAATGGAACCAATTACACTTACGCTTGGTCGAACGGTCAAACAACCGACACCAACAATGTCTTATGTGCAGGTGTAAACAACATTACCATCACCGATTCACTTGGATGTACCTTGCAAGACTTCGTCCTCATCGATGCCGATGGAGCCGATACTGTATTTGCCGATAGCATTGATGCCAGTTGTGGAGCTTGCGATGGTTTAGCCTATGCGACTTACAATTGCAACAATGGACCTTGTACGGTTTCTTGGACTGCTTTTGGTTCAACAACTGTCTTGGGCACCACAGATACGATCGACACACTTTGTGCGGGAGTCTACTTTGTGGAATTGACCAACAATGGAGGATGTGTCAGTGTTGATCAAGTAACCGTAAACGCGCCCGATCCTATCGATCCAAACGAAACAATCACACCAGCCTCGTGCGGTGGATCAAACGATGGTAGCATCGCATTAGCAACAACGGGAGGCAGTGGCACTTATTCCTACACTTGGAGTAATGGCGGAAACACCAACACCATCGCTGGTTTAACAGCCGGTACATACACCGTAACCATTTCAGATAATGCTGGTTGTGATTCAATTGCCGAATTTGACATTACCGAACCAACAGGAATTGCCTTAAACGAAACCATAACCGGAACATCGTGTTTTGGCATCTGCGATGGTAGCGTAAGCCTAGCTCCATCTGGAGGCGCAGGTTCTTATAGCTACAACTGGGATCCGATTCCAGGAAATGGACAAGGCGTTCAGGCAGCAACTGGATTGTGTGGAGGTGATTACATCGTTACGGTTTCTGACATAAACGGATGTTCAACCATCGATACGTTTAACATTACACAGCCGAATGAAATCGTTCAAGATACAGCCACAGTAACCGATGCAACATGCGGTGATTGCAATGGCATCATTGACGCAACGATTTCAGGTGGCGCTGGCGGCTTCAGCTACCTTTGGACAAATGGTGATAATACGAATGTGTCCGACACACTTTGTTTTGGATTCTATGAGCTTACCGTAACGGATGCCAACGGCTGTTTCGAAGTATTTGGTTACCCAGTTTCTGAAACGGGCGGACCAGACATCAGTTTAACTGGAATCAACACATCGGCTTCGGGTCAGTGTGATGGTGAGGCCACAGTAACAGTGAATTCTTCGCTTGGAACCGTAACCTTCGTTTGGAGCAATGGCGATACCACGGCAACGGCCGATACGCTTTGCGCTGGACTCTACATTGTTACGGCAACGGATAGCAACGGATGTTCTACGGTTGATACGATCACGATTTACGAACCAGACGCCTTGGGCATCGACTTCGATGTTGTTGATGCAACCTGCGAAGGTGGCGGATGCGATGGTGCGTTAACGGCCAATGTCATTGGTGGGGTTGCACCATATTCCTACTTATGGAGTACAGGCGATACCACACAAACGATTGACACGCTTTGCGGTGGAACGTATGTAGTAACCGTGACCGATATCAATGGAACCATCATCATCGACTCTGCGACCATCGACAGTCCAAGTCCATTTACCATTGTTTCAACGGTGACTGAAATTGAATGTCCGAATTCGTGTAACGGGGTGATTTCACTTGTCATTACTGGAAATGGATTGCCGAGTATTCTTTGGAGTACGGGCGACACCACGGCTATGATAGACAGTTTATGCCCTGGAACTTATACCGTCATTGTTTCGGATACTTCTGGTTGCAACGACAGCTTAACCTTCGAGTTATTGAGTCCACCAGACTTGGTGATCACGCTTGATAGTATGACAGAGCCGGATTGTCAGTTGGCTAATGGATCAATTTCCGTTACCGGTAGCGGTGGAAATGGCGGGTCATACAGCTACAATTGGTTAGACTTTGCGTTTGATCCAATCTTTCCAAATCAAACGACAAGTGCAGCAGTGAACTTGTTCGCAGGAATTTACAACGTGGTTGTGAGTGATGTAAATGGTTGTTCAGACACGTTTGGCATCATCTTAAACAACAACAACGCGGCAGATATTGCCCTCGATTCCATCGTCAACGTAAGTTGCTTTGGCGAGTGCGATGGAGCCATAATGGTTACCCTTTCAGGTGGAACAACGCCCTATACCATCCAATGGTCTAGCGGTGGAACGATGGAAGACGATTCCAACCTATGTGCTGGAATAGATACCATTGCCGTTGCTGACTCTAACTTGTGTTTATCCTTTGGCATTTATGAAGTGCTTGAACCGTCAGAGTTGATCCTCGAAAGCCTCGATGTAACGGGCGTGATCTGTGGTTCGGCTTGCGATGGAGAAATTACCGCCAACATTTCTGGTGGTTCTGAGCCTTATGTAGTTACTTGGAGCAATGGTGCAACTGGAGTGACTGCCACAGACCTTTGTGCGGGTGTTTATGGTGTGACCATAACCGATGCGAATGGTTGTTCGGTGAGCAGCTCAGCGAATGTGAGCGGGCCAACGGCCATGGTCGTTACGCTGGACTCCACCAATGATGCTACGTGCGAATACACAGGCGATGGAAATGTTTATGTAACCGTAACAGGCGGATCGCCAGGTTACAGCTACAGATGGTCGAATGGAAGTACAGACACACTGAGAGGTCAAGACTTGACCAATGTGGTTTCTGGAACGTATGTGTTGACGTTGACGGATGCCAATGGCTGTGTTGTCATGGACACTTTCGATATCGGAGCATTGTTCTTCGTGAATGTATCGATCAATGAAGAAGACTTTGAAGTATGTCCAGAATCACGAGGCGTTCCTGTTACAGGAAAAGACTCTTTGGCAACAGCGGTGCGCTGGTTGAATGCAGCAGGAATCGTTCAGAGCAATGGCAAGAATGCCTTTGTTGATGTCCTTGATTCGACTGTCATGTACGTCTTTGAAGGAACAAATGGCATCTGCATCAGCCGAGACACCATTTACATTTCTGAGACCGATGGGCCAGGCATTTACGCGGGTGAAGATCGTTCGATAGAGCCGGGCGATGAGGTGACCATAGGAGGTGATCCAACAGCCCGCGATGGCGTGGTCGTGACTTGGACACCAAACATTGACATCACTAGTACAACGGTTATGAATCCTATGGTGAACCCATTGAAGACAACGATTTACTACGTAAGTGGAATTGATGGAGACGAGTGTTACGGAGTGGATAGCGTGAAGATCACGGTCGAGAAAATCATTGATCCTGTGGGTGGCTTCTCACCAAATGGTGATGGAGTGAACGATTTCTTTGTCATCGATCGCATAGCCAACTTCCCGAACGCTGTGGTAACTATTGTAAACCGATGGGGTAATGTGATTTACGTTTCGCCAGCAGGTTACACCAAGCCATGGAATGGAACATATAAGGGCAACGCCCTCACCGTTGGAACTTATTATTACATCATTGACCTAAAAGATGCCGTTGTGAAAGAGCCGATCTCTGGAGCAGTCAGCATATTGAAATAATTTGAAAGGAAAAAGCATATGAAAAAGCTAATCATCTTATCTGTTTGCATCGTTGCCGCGCTGGGCATTAAAGCTCAGCAGTTGGCGCAGTGGACGCAGTTTGCGCAAAATGAATATACCGTCAACCCGGCCGTTGCTGGTGCGGACGAGTATTTTCATGCCACGACCATGTTCAGAAATCAATGGGCTGGCATTACCGATGGTCCTCGAACCTATTACCTAAGTGTCGATGGTCCCGTTTGGGGCGATCGAATGGGCATTGGAGGTTCTGTCATCAATGACGTTACAGGAGCCATTCGAAAGGCAGGAATGCAATTGTCTTATGCCTATCATCTGAAGCTTACGCCAGATGCAAAACTCAGCTTGTCGCTTTCGGGTGGATTGTTTCAATGGTCGGTGAATGGAGCTGAATTGGATTTGGACCAGAAAAACGACATTGCCATAAGCAATGGAAACATGGTGGATTGGATTCCAGATTTTGGTTTTGGAGCGCGCTTTTCAACCAAAAAGTTTCATGCGGGATTCTACATCCCTCAGATTACGAATTCAAAAATTCAGTTGTTCAATGACTACCACATGACGGGCAATGCGTTGGAGCGTCACTATTATGTGAACTTGGGCTATCGCCATGATTTCAACGACAATTTTGGCTTGCAAGGAAACTTTTTTAGCCGTTATGTTAGTCCAGTCTTCATGCAAGAATTTCAACTCGTAGGCATCATTAAAGAATCCATTTCGCTGGGTGCTTCCGTTCGTATGCCTATTCAGGAAGAAATAGCTTCGGCTATCGGTTTCTTAGCCGGCTATCAGTTTCAAAACAACATGATGATCGGATATAGCTATGATCTCGACTTAGGTAGAGTTGGAGTAGCCTCCAACGGTTCCCACGAAGTGATGTTAAGCATCCGCTTTACCCGAAAGAATAGTAAGCCGCTGATTCCAGCTTCGGAATTGTAGGCGAGTACTGAAAGTTTATGGAAAGGCTGCCTCTGGGCGGCCTTTTTTATGTCTTGAAAAACCTGCATCTCTTCCAGCGATTCCTAATTTCGTGTCAATTATAAGATTATGTACATCGAACAACTTTACACTGGATGTCTAGCCGAAGCGGCTTATTACATCGAATCAAATGGCGTTGCGGCTATCGTTGATCCACTGCGCGAAACAGAACCTTATATCGCACTAGCGGAAGCACGAGGAGCTAAGATCAAGTACATTTTTGAAACGCATTTTCATGCCGACTTTGTAAGTGGTCACATCGATTTAGCCGCCAAAACAGGTGCAACCATTGTTTATGGACCTGCAGCCAAAACAGGTTATGACATCATAGAAGCTACGGACGGCCAAGTATTCGAACTAGGAGCATTAAAGATAAAAGTACTGCATACTCCAGGGCATACTCCAGAATCATCTTGCTATTTATTGTCCGATGAAAATGGCAAAGCGCATTCCTTATACTCGGGTGATACACTTTTCATCGGTGATGTTGGTCGGCCAGATTTAGCCCAGAAAACGGGAGAAATTACGGCAGAAGATATGGCGGGTTCTTTATATGACTCGCTTAGAAGCAAAATCATGCCCTTGCCCAATGATATTATCGTTTACCCCGCACACGGAGCTGGGTCGGCTTGCGGTAAAAAAATGTCCGATGAACGCTCTGCATTGCTAGGCGATCAAAAGCGCGACAACTACGCCTTGGGAGATTTAACGAGAGACGAATTCATCAAAGAATTAACGACAGGCATTGCACCTCCGCCTCAATATTTTGCGAAAGCTGCGGCCCAAAACAAAACGGGTTATAAGGCTTTTGACGATGTAATGAAACAATCTGTTCGCCCGATGACGGCCAATGAGGTGGAAGCGGCCTTGATGGCGGGTAATCTCATATTGGATACGCGAAACCAAAATGACTACAGAGATGGTCACATCAAAGGATCATGGTTTATTGGGCTGAATGGCCAATTTGCACCTTGGGCTGGCGCGTTGATTGAAAATTTGCATCAGGCAATTGTGGTGATCGCGGACCAAGGCAAAGAAGGAGAAGCTGTCATGCGATTGGCTCGAGTGGGTTACGATAACGTTGTTGGCTATTTAGAAGGCGGCATGGACACTTGGGTAAAGTCAGGGAAATCGGCTGCTACAATACCTTCTTTAACGCCTGAGGCCTTCGCTGAAAAGGGAGTTGGATCTGCTAAGGTCATGGATGTGCGCAAGCCGTCAGAGTTTAGTGAAGGACATTTGGTGGAAGCAGATAATGTGCCTTTAGATTTTTTCACCGAGCTCATTCATAACATCGATTTGAATCAGACCTACGCCATTCATTGCAAAGGAGGCTACCGAAGTATGATTGCAGCCAGCATCCTCGAAGCGCTTGGTGCTAAAGGGGTTATCGATTTAATGGGCGGGTTTGATAAAATAAAACTAACCTCGGCCAAAACGATTGTTCCGACCATCGCTTAGTTACAACCGAATTGCCGACATCAAAAAGCCTTGCTCTTGGTAGAATTTTAAACACTGAGGCAAGGCTTTTTCTAGTCTTGGCCAAGCCTTGTCATTATCGTGAAAGACAATGATGCTTCCGGATTTTACTTTACGTGTGGCGAATTTGACGCTATCATCGGAAGAAAGCTTAGAATCGAAATCGGCACTTAAATCACTCCACATGATGATGCGATAGTTTTCCTTCAGTCCAATAGCCTGACTTCGTGTTATCCGGCCATAGGGCGGTCTAAACAGCTCGCTGTCCACAAACTCGCTGCAACGATTTATATCTTCAAAATAATCTGCCGACTTCGTTTTCCATCCGTTTTTATGCGAATGGGTATGATTGCCAATTCGATGTCCCTGATCAAGAATGTCTTTCACAATGGCTGGATAGCGCTCGGCATTTTGCCCAACCAAAAAGAAGGTCGCACGAGCTGAGAATGCTTTCAGTTGTTCCAAAATCCAAGGCGTGATGGTTGGATGTGGACCATCATCGAAGGTTAAGTAGATTTCGTTCGCATCATTTGGAATAGCGAAAACCAGCTGTTTTGCTAGCGGTCGAACGATTTTGGGTATATGTTTGGGATAATCCACGACAACAAAAAGACGAATAATTATTTCAGTTTCACGAATTACAAATGTTTTTACTTTTGTAGCCCTTTTAAAAGGATGCCCGATCGTCTAATTGGCAGGACAGCGGTTTTTGGTACCGTCAGTCTAGGTTCGAGTCCTAGTCGGGCAACAGTTTAAAGTTCAAAGCCTTTGACTCTTAATGAGTTAAAGGCTTTGTTGTTTTTATTGGGTCGGAATTTGGGTCTTTTTAATTCGATCAGCGTCACAATTCATTTTGATAGAGTATGATCTTTGCCTTATTAACTTCAATCTGATTATCCCAAAGCCTTTTCAAGCGTTGCCATCTCTTCTTTTTCATTTACCACACGTGAGGACACGCGCGGCAGCGGGGATTGAAGGCGGAACACCTTTTTTCCTGTTCGTTAATTCAGAACTTGGTGCATTTCATTTTTGGATATATCCATATTGTACCCGATCGCATCCATAAAAATTAGCTTCCTTTTGTTTCTTGAAGAACTCTTGACCTAATAGATTCTGTAACAAAAGCATTTAAAGACACTCTAGCTTCCATTGCTAAAAGTGCTGCCCGCTGATGTAACTTGGTTGATATACGAACATTAAAACTTCCTTTAAATGGCTTTTCAGGTGCTTTGTTTTCCGCTTTACAATCAGCTAAATAAACGTTAATGGCTTCTTTAAAATCAGCTTCCAAGTCTTTCCCTGTTTCACCTTCATAAGAGATCAAGCCTTTTATACCTAACACTTTGCCATACAAAAGACCATCTTCTTCACTGTACTCGATGCTACCTGCGTAGCCCTTGTGCTCTAGATATTTCATAACTCTAAGGTTTCTTTTACTTGCTTTAATTGATACGTTTTCATGATGCCGCTTGGGTGTGGTTTGTGCAGTAAGATCACGACTGATTCACTGTTTTCAAACTTTACCCGAGAACCCGATGTCTTGCCTTTTTTCATTTCTTCAAAACCAAAATAACCCAAGAGTTTTACCATTTCATCATAATGAAAGTCTTTGGGCTGTGATAAAAAGCGAGCTACGAGCTTCTCTTTTTTTGACATAATGCAAAAGTAACTAGATACAGTTACAATAAGCAAACTTTAAAACGCATAAAACTGATCAATATCTTTCTGAAGACATTCTGTATTATTCACCTGTAGGCTTCTGTTGAACTCACATATCTGTGACATGCCATGTATAGAACTTGTCTCCCTTCGGATTAGGAAACTTATAGTTTCGAGTCATTACTCAAAAATAAACCGGTGTGGATGAACAAGACCATGCGATGGGAAGCTCAGGAGCGGAGGAGCTCGGACATGCTGTCCGAGCTAACGGGTGTTATTACTCGATTGGGCGTTGTCTGGCAGAACGAATGTTAATCAATTCGATTTCCTTTTTTCGGGTTTTAACCCTGTATGTGAGGATGGTTAGTTCATTCATCGATCCTCTATGAACCCTACTCTTACTTGGAGTTTTTTCTAGGAGTTCAGGATATTGCGAGAGCAATTGAAAGAACTTGCGGGATTCAAGAAGGAAGGTTCTGACTTCTTTATCTGTAAACTATTCTTCAAGGTAGTTGATGATTTTGTCGTAGCCTAGTTCAGCTTTTTTAGTCCAAACTATTTTCAAAGCCACTTGTCATATTTGGTCATGACCTGCTCATGCGACACCACTTCTCCTTTATTGGCTTGGGCTAGTCCTTCTTCAATTTCAGCCTTTTCCTCGTTGCTAATGTCGTTCCACCAATCAGATTTCTCTTTGCGTAAAGCCTTGATCTCATTGATGATTTTCTTGTCCGTTAGTTGAGTGAGCCATTGAATGAGGTCGAGTTTTTCAGCCTTAATGTCCATTTCTTCTGTTGTTATTGTTTTTAAGACGAACGAAGTTAAATCGTTTCATTTGAATCAATGGTAAAGAGTTTCTGATGCACACGTAGAGCATCGGGGTTCATCACCACCATGATGTGGTATTCACCCGAAGGGTTGGTGCCGGTTACGCCAATTTCTGTGGTTTCGAATTTCACGTGTTTGGTTTAAAACGAAAGAGTAAGGATAGCGAAAAAATTGGGGTGGTTGAACAAGCACCACGCGATAGGACAAGCGCGGCAGCGTGGGGGTAGTTATCTAAGGTGCTGTTCTATTGCTTATCTTATGTTCACTTTGTTCTGAAGTTAGTTTCGACCTCTATAAAGTTCACGCCTCGTTCGTTTCGACTCTTTAATGGCTGAATGCATTGCTTTTTTGTTCGACTTCAATTCGACTTTATGGGCCTTTCTTTCAGTTGCTTTCTTCCACTTCTTAAAGTCTTGTTTCGATTTTCGTTCAAATGATAATTCTTTAGCGAAGGCTTGGCGATAATACTTGCGAGAGTCAATCAATGCAATGGTAGATAATCCGATAATTCCGATTCCCACAGAACCACTCACCTTATATAAGTCATCCGACCGATCTAATCCTGACTCACTCAATGAACCCAATAAGCCGAAAGAGATAACAGATACACCAAAGACGGCTGTACCGATTGATTGCTTGCGTTGGCCATCATGCTTGAATAATAATTCATTCCGGTTTTGATCTTCGGTTGAAAATTGAGCAAAAGTTGGTAAAGTAATCGCTGCAAGTAATAAGGTGGATAGTGTCGATTTCATAATCTGAGGCTTAGTCTTAGCCAAAACTACATCTATGCATTCAGATAATCTATAAATGATTCGAAACTATCCCAAGCGCGCGTCCGAATCTGTGGATTAATTCCCTTGTCGGGCAACAATTGGAAAAGAAACCTTCGTAAAACGCGAGGGTTTTTTTGTGTTCAAATGTGAAGGACGAGAAGTTTATCCCGAGCGACCGGAGGAAGTCTCGGGAAGTCCTAGTCGGGCAACAATTGGAAAAGAAACCTTCGCAAAACGCGAGGGTTTTTTTGTGTCCAAGGGTGAAGGACAAAAAAAGGCCCGTATGATTCATACAGGCCTTTCCAATATTGTGAATGGAATACTAATCCATCACTTGCATGCGCTTGGTGTCTATCATCATTCCATCGCTATACAACGAGTAGAAGTATAGCCCAGCTTGAAGGTCATCACCAACAGTCAGCTTGCCAGCCTTGTTGGTTAAGTTGATCTGTCGAACCAATTTACCGGTTAAGTCATGGATGTTAATCGTTCCTTCAGCTCCAGTGAAAGCATATTCGATCACCGTATTGCGAACGAAAGGGTTTGGCGTGTTTTGGTTCAAGAAGGAAGTGCTGATCGCAAATTCTTCTAAACCGAGTGGGGCGTAAGACCCAGAATGCATCACAAACGTATCGCCATCAATGATGATAGCCGCTGCACCAGCAATGGTTGTTTCCTTATAAGCTCCAACTAAAGTGTATTGATTACCAGCTTTAGTGAAGGCAAATCCATTGATGATATGGTAGGTGGTTCCTAGAATTACAGTCTCGATTTCATCTTCGTAAGGAACAAATTCACCGCCTTCAAAAACATAAATCTCACCGTCAATAACCAAAAACTGGATGGTTCCAGCGTCCAGCACATAGGCATCTGTGTAAAGGGTATACGTTGTAACGCTTACCGTGTAAACTTCACCCAATATAACCTCATAATCGGTGCCGCTTACCAAAAGCGTATCGGTTAAAAGCATAGGGGTAGAATACGCAGTTAGCGTCAAACATTGAACAGTGTTCGCTGAATCGTCTTTATCGAAAAAGCAAAGCGTAGAAGAACCCATTCCATGGACTTCATTCATACTGATATGATGAATAATTGGAAAAGTTGTGTCCGCGTTTAGTACAATGTCATTGAATCGTTTGTTTGGCGTGTAGCAGATTTCATCGCACACATAATCTTTCCATTCGGTCGAGACAAAATTGTTGGTTGATATTCTCCATCGAATGTCCATGGGATTCGATGCGTCTAGGTTGGTGACTGCTAGGTTGAACTCAATGTCAGAGCCCAAGTGTTCCACTTTGGTGTCAGCGTCCGTGTGCACATAAGTGAATTGAGCAACGGCAAACAAAGGAAGTAGGGCGATAATTAGCGTGTAAATTTTCTTCATAGTTGTAAATCTCCTTGTGAATCTACAAAAATAAAAGGATTCACGGGGTGAATGAACTAAAACCGAGTGATTCTTGTTGGTTTAATTATATCCATCGAATAGTATTTTTGGGCGAGAATAGAAATCAAATTGATCTTATGAGCGAGCATTCCAACTTGATGAACGTTGCCCTGCATTTAGGCGACAACGCACTAATCCTAGGCCATAGGCTGGGTGAATGGTGTGGACATGGTCCTGTTTTAGAACAAGATATAGCCATGACAAACATCGCTCTGGATCTTATTGGTAAAGCTAAAATGTACTTCGATCTTGCTGCAGAATTGGAAGGGAAAGGTCATGACCACGACTTTTTTGCTTACAAACGCGATGTGCTCGATTTCAAAAATCTGCTGATAGTAGAATTGCCAAATGGCGAATTTTCCGATACCATTGCCCGACAATTTTTATTCGATCAATGGCATTTTTTAATGCTTTCTGAGTTGGCCAATTCTTCGAATGATCGACTAAAGGAAATCGCTCAAAAATCCCTCAAAGAAGTCACTTACCACAAACGATGGAGTTCTGAATGGGTTATTCGTCTTGGCGATGGCACCGATGAGAGTAAAGCAAAAATGCAAGAAGCATTAAACGAAATTTGGTATTTCAGTGGAGAAGCGTTCATGCCAGCAGAATATGAAAAAGGCATTTTGCCAGAAGGATTAAAAGAGACTTGGATGACTAATGTGAAAGCCATTGTAAGCGAGGCTACCCTAACGATTCCAGAAGAAGACTGGATGCAAGATGGGGGTAAAACGGGTATTCACACCGAACATCTAGGTTACATTTTGGCTGAAATGCAGTTCTTGCCAAGGGCTTATCCAGACGCAACTTGGTGATGACGCAACGCGAAGGACAGGCATGGAATATCCTAGCAACGGTTGAGGATCCAGAAATTCCTGTGATCTCCGTTGTAGAATTAGGCATCATTCGATCTGTCGCTGAGCTGAACGGTGTCTTGAAGGTTGAAATCACGCCAACGTACAGCGGTTGCCCCGCCACACAAGTCATCGAAGATTCGGTTATAGAAGCGCTAAACCAAGCGATTCTTTCCCCATTTGAAGTTTCAACTGTCTTGTCGCCACCTTGGTCAACGACCATGATTTCTGAATCAGGAAGACAAAAACTGTTGGAGTATGGTATAGCTCCGCCCGAATCCGATTCAGTCGATAAACAAGCGTTGACGGGTGAGGAAAGACAGATTCCTTGTCCGTTATGCAAATCGAAAAACACTAAAATGGTGAGTCAATTTGGCTCAACTCCGTGTAAATCGCATTTTAAATGCCTCGATTGCTTGGAGCCGTTTGACTATTTCAAATGCTTGTAGCAGCCTTATCCAACCAACATTTTATTTCTTTGACCCCATAAACAGCGAACAATGGCATCGGAATCAATCAAATTTGAACAAGTAGGGGCGGTGGCCAAAATCACCTTAAACCGACCAAATGTCTTCAATAGCTTTAATCGAGAAATGGCGCTCGCACTTCAAGAAGTACTTGACACTTGTTCAAAAGACAAAGGAATTCGGGCCATATACTTAACAGGCGAAGGCAAGGCTTTTTGTGCAGGTCAAGACCTACAAGAAGCAACGGATCCAAATGGTCCGGGCATAGACCGAATCGTGGTTGAGCATTATAATCCCATCATTTTAAAACTTCGAGCCATCGAAAAACCGATTGTTTGCGCAGTAAATGGTGTAGCCGCGGGTGCTGGAGCAAATATTGCCTTGGCTTGTGACATCACGGTGGCGAAGGAGTCCAGTGCTTTTATTCAAGCTTTTAGCAGCATTGGTTTGATTCCAGATTCGGGCGGCACTTTTTTTCTGCCTCGGTTGATTGGAATGCAGCGCGCAACTGCCTTAATGATGCTTGCAGATAAGGTGTCGGCTTCTGATGCCGCAGCGATGGGAATGATCTATAAAGCCATTGCCGATGATCAATTTGAGGAAACATCGATGGCTATCGCCATAAAGCTAGCCGATCGGCCTACCGTTGGTCTTGGTTTAACCAAAAGACTGCTGAATGAATCCCATCAAAACAATTTGGCGGATCAGTTGAATCGAGAAGGTGATGAGCAAATCGTGGCGGCCTCGTCAAAAGATTATAACGAAGGTGTTCAAGCTTTTTTGGAAAAACGTAAACCAAATTTTACAGGGGATTAAAAGAGTGCCAATTATTTAAGGTTAGGTATTAGAATGTCCAATTCATTTGAAGAATTAATCGTTTATCAAAAGGCTCGTACTTTTAGAAGGGATATCTCATTGCTTGTTAAGACTTTTCCGCCCGAAGAACGGTTCCGACTTACGGATCAATTGATTCGATCGAGTAGATCGGTTGCTGCTCAATTGGCAGAAGGACATGGAAGATTTCATTATCAAGAAAATATTCAATATTGCAGGATATCAAGAGGTTCGTTGGAAGAAACGCATGAACACTTATCTGTGGCACTAGACGTAGGCTATATTGATGAGATTCAGTTTGAGAATTTATTGACGCAAAAAACGGAAATCTTGAAAATTCTAAACGGCTACATCACCTTTTTACAAAAATCAAAACGAGAAAATTTAACTTAATCACTAATCACTAATCACTAATCACTAATCACTAATCACAACATGCAAGAAATAGGAGTAATAGGAGCGGGGACGATGGGAAGCGGTATAGCGCAAGTTGCGGCTCAAAGTGGGCATAAAGTTTGGTTGTTCGACACGAGCGAAGCCGCCTTGGATAAGGCAATGGCAAGCCTAAATAAAATCATGGCGCGCTTGGTCGAAAAGGGAAAGAAGACTCAGGCTGAAGCTGATGCCATCATCAGTCGAGTGAATGTGAGTTCAGACTATAAATCATTTGCCAATTGCGGATTGGTTATCGAAGCCATCGTTGAAAACCTCGACATTAAGAAAAAGGTTTTTGCTGCCCTTGAAGAACAAGTGAATGCGGATTGTCTTCTTGCTTCCAATACGAGTTCACTTTCCATTGCTTCCATCGCTGCTTCATGCAAACACCCTGAACGTGTTGTGGGCATTCATTTTTTCAATCCAGCGCCTTTAATGCCCTTGGTTGAAATTGTTCCTGCCGTGCAAACTGCTGATGAAAATCTTAAGAAAGCAAAAGACCTTATCGACAGCTGGAAAAAGGTAACCGTGGTGACGAAAGACACCCCTGGATTTATAGTAAACCGTGTGGCTCGACCTTTTTATGGAGAAGCCATTCGCATTTATGAAGAAGGCATCGCTGATATGGCGACCATCGATTGGGCGATGAAGGAAATTGGAGGGTTTAAAATGGGACCCTTTGAATTGATGGACTATATCGGCAACGACATAAATTACACCGTTACCGAAACCGTTTGGACAGCCTTTTATTACGACCCTCGATATAAGCCATCGTTCACCCAGAAGCGGATGATGGAGGCAGGTTACCTAGGTAGAAAATCTGGTAAAGGCTATTACAACTATGCGGAAGGCGCGAAGCAGCCTGAGCCAGAAAAGAATCAAGTGGTTGGCGAAGCCATCGTTTGGCGTATTCTAATCATGTTGATCAATGAAGCTGCTGACGCGTTGCATTTGGGTGTGGCTTCGGCAAAGGACATAGACTTAGCCATGACAAAGGGTGTGAATTATCCAAAAGGGCTTTTGGCTTGGGCCGATGAAAAGGGTATCCAAAATGTGCTTGATGGATTGGATAAACTCTATTTGGCCTACCATGAAGAACGTTATCGAGCCAGTGTGCTGTTGCGTCAAAAGGCGGCTTTTCAGAAAAATTTTAATGTTGGATGATGTTTAGGCTTGGAGTTGCCTTGTGCATATGCATTAGCTTTTTTTCCTGCGATCCATGCAATCGATTGGATTGTGTGCATGGCACCTGCGAAAATCGATCCTGTCAATGCGATGAAGGTTATCTCGGCACCGAATGCTCTGTTCAAGCTAAACCTGAGCGCATTACCATAGTCGGAATGCACTTCGAAAACCTTCCAGATGAAGTATTTGGAGATGTGAAATGGGACGATGATACGACTACCAATAAGTCTTATTTGCCCGATGTTATCATGCAACTAAGGTTCGGAACCAGCCAAGATGTTGTGTTTACCTCGGTCGAGCGCTATATGAATGCTGAAGCGTTCGAATTTGTGTTCGATGATGCGATGAATATTCATGTTTCTGGGGCATTTCCCGAGTTGAGGTTAACCCTTGCCGACCTAGATTTACCGGCTCCAACCAAAATGTATGTAATGGAAGTGGCGGGTTATTACAGCCCAGTTCGTGGGTTTCCTACTTCGTTTCGCTACGAAGACAAATCGGGAGCGAGCGTTGTGCTCGACCTAGTTTACACACATTAGGCTTCAATGATAGCCAATAGCAGCTCTTCGATTTTTTTCATCAATTCCGACTTTTTGTTTTCATCGTAGTCGTTCATCATGATGCAAAAGGCTATGGTGTGACCATCCTTATTGGTGAAGTAACCCGTATAGTTTCGAACACCTGTCATGGTGCCGCTTTTCGCCTTTAGGTTGCCTTCCAATTTTGTCCCTTTGAAATATCCGGCTATCGTTCCGCTTTGTCCAGCAACGGGTAGACTATTCATAAAGGCGTCCTTATTTTTCGAGCGATACATCATGGTCAGCACATCGACCATGGTTTGACATGTCATTCGATTCAATGGCGAAAGTCCGCTTCCATCCATTAATCGGGTTCCTTTTAACCCAATTTTCTGCGACTTTAAGTAGCGCTCCGTAGCGGCAATTCCTCCTTCAACCGTCTTGTACCTTTTTGCAGAATCAAGCTGAATGTTCAACGCTTCGGCATATAAGTTTATGCTATGCATGTTCGTTATGCGGACGATGCTATACAATGGGGGTGAGTTCAAGGTGAGCAAAGGCTTTAGACCGCCATGTTCCACATAGTCATAATCAATGCGCACTTCCTTGTTGGTCTGACCTATGGCGTTCAAAACATCAAAACCAAAATTTTTCATTGGATCGGGGTGAGAAGCTTTCACCTTAAAATTTGATTTATGAGCTGGTATGGTACCCGTGGCGTAGATCACATCCGAACCAGGCGCGCTAAAAAACCAGGCGTCATCACGGTTAGATTCAGCAGCTTTTACCTGAACGTCAATTTTATAATTCGTCTTTTCTGTTTTTGGACTCAACATGACCCGGCTGCCGGCTTGACCGCTGTTTAGGTAAACCTCCAGCAAATTGTCCTCCCACATTATAGCTGTTGGCGCTGCACCAAAATAATTACCCATGTCTTCCCAAATCCAGCCCCGTGGCGATGTGTATTCATTGAAGATTGATGCGTCAATGATCAAATTTCCGTTAAAACCAGCATAAGGTTTAAGGGCCTCTTGCACCCGTATCAACGGAGATTTTTCAGGCGTGTAATGGCTGGATTGCAAGGTAGGGTCGCCCGAACCAAACACATATAAGTCGCCCTGAATCAAGCCTGATTCTTTGTTAGCATCTGCTGCAATGATCGTTTCGAATTGAAAATTAGGACCAAGGTTTTCGATGGCAACAGCAGTCGTTATCACCTTTTGAATCGATGCGGGAACCATACTTTTTGAACCATAATGATCGCTTATCACCTTTCCGTTGTCGAGATTAACCGCCAAAAAAGATAGAGAACCATTGGTTAAGCCAGCATCTTGAATGATGTTTTGAAGGGCTAATGAGGTGGCGGTTTTAGCCGGATGTTGGCCAAAACTCAAAAGGCTGCTAATCAAAGCGGGAATAAGGAGGAGATTTCTCATGATTCAAAGGAGGTCATTTCTAGTTGAGCAACTACCTTAGTTGCCATATTTTTTGAACAAATGTCGGACGAAAATTTAGCCAAGAAAGTTGTCGATCGAATGTATAACAACGATCCTTTTAGCCAATGGCTGGGAATAAAGCGAGTCAAAGACGGTGCTGGGGTTTCTGTTTTACAAATGACCATTCGCAAGGAAATGTTGAACGGCTTTGACATTGCGCATGGTGGCATCACCTATTCGCTTGCCGATTCTGCACTGGCCTTTGCATCAAATGGTCACGGACGAATGTCGGTGTCGGTTGAAACATCCATTTCGCACACGGCTCAACTGCGCGAAGGAGACACCATTACGGCCCACACAGAAGAGATGAGCTTGAGCAATAAAATTGGTGTTTATCACATTAAAATCACCAATCAACAAGGCGAAATGGTGGCGCTGTTTAAAGGAACGGTTTATCGAACCAGTAAGAATTGGGAGGTATAACACTGCGAGCCATCACATAGATTCAAGTAAAATTTAGGTAGGTCGAGTAGTTTCTGCGATCTTCGCACCCACAATCTAAAAGCATATGAGAGACGCATATATCGTTGACGCCATTCGAACTCCAATCGGGAAGTTTCAAGGAGCGCTATCACCTGTGAGAACAGATGATTTGGCCGCTTTGGTTATAAAAGAGCTTATGAGCCGCAATGGCTCTGTCGATTGGGAAGCAGTGGACGATGTCATAATGGGTTGTGCCAATCAAGCGGGCGAAGACAATCGGAACATTGCCCGTATGGCGCTTCTACTAGCTGGAATGCCTTGGCGCGTTCCCGGAGAAACCGTCAATCGACTATGCAGTTCAGGAATGAGTGCTGCCATTCACGCCCGCAGAGCAATCGCGGCAAATGAAGGCGACTTATTTGTTACTGGAGGTGTCGAACACATGACGCGAGCACCTTGGGTGATGAGTAAGGCCTCAAGTCCTTTTGGCAATGACAGTAAGCTTTATGACTCCAGTTTCGGATGGCGATTTGTAAACAAAAAAATGCACGATTTATTCGGCACGCACGCCATGGGTGAAACGGCCGAGAACTTGGTAGAACAGTTTGGCGTGTCACGAGAAGATCAAGATAAATTCGCGTTATGGTCGCAGATGAAAGCTTTTGCCGCGCAGAAAAGCGGGCGATTGGCCGAAGAAATTGTTAAGGTTGAAATACCTCGAAGGAAGCAAGATCCATTGATTTTTGAACACGATGAGTTTATCAAGGGCAATTCTACGGCAGAAGGATTAGCCGGATTGCGTGCTGCATTTAAGAAAGAGGGCGGCAGCGTAACGGCTGGCAATGCTTCTGGCTTAAACGATGGTGCAGGCGCTATGTTAATCGCTAGTGAAGATGGATTGAAGCGCCACAATTTGACTCCAAAGGCACGCATAGTTTCTTCGGGCGTTTCGGGTGTTGAACCTCGTATTATGGGCATAGGGCCGGTGGAAGCATCAAAACTCGCTTTGAAGCGCGCTGGATTGACCATGGATGACATGGATATTTTAGAATTCAACGAAGCTTTTGCCGTTCAGACCTTGGCGTGCACACGTCAGCTCGGAGTAGCAGATGATGACGATCGTATCAATCCTAATGGGGGAGCCATTGCTCTTGGCCATCCGCTGGGAATGACGGGTTCGCGCATCCTTCAATCGGCAACAATTGAGCTGCACAAGCAACAAAAGGAATACGCTCTGGTTGCTATGTGCATAGGAGTGGGTCAAGGTTATGCAACAATTATAGAACGCGTATAGATGGCGCACCACTCGGGATTCGTAAATATCATTGGCAACCCAAACGTTGGGAAGTCTTCCTTGCTCAATGCCCTGATCGGGGAGAAGTTGTCCATCATTAACGCCAAAGCGCAAACCACGCGGCACCGCATTTTTGGTATTTACAACGATGACGACTATCAAATCGTGTTTTCGGACACGCCTGGCGTGATTCAACCCGCTTATAAAATGCAGGAAAGCATGATGACTTTCGTGAAGGAAGCCCTGCAAGATGCCGATGTATTTCTTTTTATGGCCGAGCTGGGCGATCGCGAGTTTAAGGATGATCAAGTGTTGGAAAAGCTTCAAAAAACAGACACGCCACTGATCGTTGGGCTCAATAAAATCGATCTTGGTAATCAGGAAGAATTTGAGGCGGATATGGCCTATTGGGGCAGTGTGTTCCCTAAAGCAAAAAAGCTTTTCGCCTTGTCCATCATCAACAAATTCAATGTAAAAGAGATGCTTTCTTTCATAAAGGAATTGATTCCAGAAGGGCCAGAATGGTATCCAAAAGACCAGTTAACGGATAAGTCGGAGCGCTTTGTCGTTTCTGAAATCATTCGGGAAAAAATCTTGACGCATTATAAACAAGAGATTCCCTATTCCGTTCAGGTGGAGGTGGAAGCTTTTCAAGAGGAGGAAGCCATCATTCGCATTCGAGCCATCATTATCGTGGCGCGAGAATCCCAAAAGAACATCGTTATCGGTACGGGTGGCCTAATGATCAAACGCGTAGGCACGGATGCTCGTAAGGACATGGAAAAGTTTTTTGACAAAAAGGTGTTCCTTCAAACCTTCGTTAAGGTGGATAAGGATTGGCGCGATGACGACAGAAAACTACGCAAATACGGCTATTAAAACGAGCCCATAGGAAGCACCAACTGACAATCTTTCAGTTCGATTTCATCGCCATTTTTGGCTTTTAACAACAGCGAAAAATTGGCAGTCACTTTTTTCGTATGCGGTGCAGTACCCGTTAATGGTTCGATAAAATCCTGCACGTTTTCCACGTTGAACTTGGCCCAACTTGGTTGTTCAGCTGAAATGGACCAAAACTTCTGTCCGTTTCCATCTGTGTATTCGAGTTCGATGCTGTGAAAATCTTCCGCAAGAACAGGTGGTTCTGAAGTGACCACAATGGTTTCAATGTCGTAGCCAAAATTGACGTTGCAATCGGCAATTGAATCGTTGATGACTTCATTCCTCGACCAAGATGCAGCACAATTGTCGCCTACCACATCGAGTATCATGAATTCTATGCCATCGCTTGGAGTAGTATGGAAGAAATATTCTACTTCTCGCGAAGATGCCGTTACGCCACTTTCAAAACTCCATTGATAATCAAAGCCTGGTTTACCGGTTGTTTTTGCTTCGAAAAGCTTGTGTTGCGAAGAGGTCAATGTTCTTGATTTAATAGTCGCGGAACAACCGTGATGCGGCAGGTAAACATAATTTGAAATGGTGGCATCGCATCCGCCAGCAAAGGCAGCAACAAGGTTTACCCAAATCGCCACCGTATCGTGTGACGAACGTTCAATGATCAATGGTTCAGAGCCTGTAGTTACAAAGTTTTCGCCTCCAATGGTCCAAGTGCATGAAGTTGGGTTTCCCAAGGCTTCAGGACGGAGCGTAATGGTATAATTGGACGTTTCCATTGGGACAAAATCAGGAATGTGGCGAATGGCGTAAGGCTCAACACCAATGCTTTCATCGATGTTCGCCTTTCCGCGAAGGTTGAGTTGCATGGTTGGTAAGCAATCGCCATCAGGGCAGTGCGCTGAACGTATCGTTCCAGAATAGACCTCCACGCCTAATGAATCTGTAGCTTGCGTTGATTCAGATTGGAAATGATCACCATCGGCTAGATAGCTGAAATCATTGCCGTTCATGGTTCCCGTCATGTAAAAAATAGGAACAATGGATCCGGAAGGAACCGGTTCTACGTATGGTTGACACCCCGCCACGAACAGCCCGAGGCTTAGGAAGAGGATGAATTTATTGAAGCTTGATTTTCCCATTATTTCAGGTTGATTTTTAAGTAGATGTCCACACGAGACATTCCGATTTTCTTTTGTTCAATGGCCAAAACATTGAAAAGGCCACTATTGAGTCGAGCGCCTATAAAACTGCCCGATGCGAGTTGATACTGAGCGTCCAGCAGCGCGCTGAATTGATAACTTCTGTATCGATCCCATTGATAGAATCCACCCTGATTGGTCTGTGTGACAGACGTTCGATCCGAAGAGACTTGATGGGTGGTTTCGTTTTTCAAACCGAGCAGATACGATCCGGAAAAACCTCCACCTATCATCAATCGGTTCATGCGATAGTGGGCCATTAATGGTAATTCCAAATAATACAGCTCCGAAGTATTCACCAAATAACTGTTCTGGTTGGCCGTGTAGCCATACGTTTTTATTCCGGTTATATGTGTCGTGTCTTCCATACGAACCCGCGCGAATCCGAGTTCTCCGCTCAGTAATAAATGCTCTTTCAAGAAATATTGAACGCCCCCGCCAACTTCCTGACCAAGCTCTGGGTGCGACCAAATTGGGTTATGGAAAATGGATTTTGACACACCAGCTCGCACATAGAAATTGTATAAGCGAGGCGTTTTGTTTGAACTCGGTTTGTTTGCTGGAAGTGCTGTTGTATCGTTGCTATAAGGGTCAAGCGTTAAAATGCTCATGAGGTCAATCCAGTCCATACTGCGATGAGTTTCCACTGGTGTAGTAGCACTTGAGTCAAGAGTAGCCGTTGCATTTGGCGCAGCAGTATTATTGGACTTAGGTTCAGTTTTTTCTATTGGCAGGGCCGGTTTTGAAGGGGTGTAATTCGAACCATCGGCCAGCGAGCCATTATTTTCGGAATGAGGTTTTGGCAAATAAGTCGAATTCGCTTTATGGTCTGCTAGTGTGGCGCTTTCTTTTGATGTTGGTGTTTTAGAAACTGAATTTCTGGTTTCGATTATCGAAGTCGATAGTGCGTTTAGATCTTCAGCGCATATCGTTGACGCCAAGGCGGGTTGAAAAGGCTCGGCTTGAGTACGCGGGTGATACATCATGTTGGTTGACATGCTGAGCGTGTAGCCCGAAGTAAGGGCCAAAAACAGCGCTAGTCCGCTGAACCAAATCCAAATGGCTCGTCTGCGCGCTCGTTGGTTTAATAAGGCGTTCATCTGATTCCAAGCACCCATGTCAAATGGAATTTGCTCTGCAGCAAATGCTTGATCAAATACAGCCTTTATGTCTTGATTTGGTGCACTCATAACAAAACTGTTTCTGTAGTTTGAAAAGTTGTTTTAATCAATTCTTGTAGTTTTTTTCGCGAAAAATGAACGTGCCATCGACAAGTAGCTTCACTGACGTTGAGCAAGACTGCAACTTCTGCGTAGTCATAACCATCAATCACACAGAGGTTGAAAACCTGCTGACTAATTGGTGGCAATGATTTAACGAGAGCGCGGAGCGATTCGGCATTCATCTCTTCTTCTGCTAGATTAACGTCCGTCATTTTTGATTCCCAATAATGTTCGCTTAAGTCTTGATTGTTGTAGTGTTCTCGTTGCGATTTATCCTTTCGGTATTCATCGATTGCTGTGTTTATCGTTATTCTTCTGATCCAGAATTCAAACGGAACCTCTGCTCGGTAGGTTTCTAGCTTATCACAGACTTTTAGGAAAGCCTGATTGACAACGGACTTTGCATCATCCGTGTTTTTCTGATACCGCAAACAGATTTGTAACATTGGACCATAACACGCCTTATAGAGCTCAAACTGTGCTTTGCGCTCATCCTTTTTACAACGTTTTATGAGGTCTTCTGAAACTTGCATTTAAGAAAAAAAAGGAGGAGAAGCCTAGGCTAACTCCTCCTTTTGTAGTGGTTAATTGAAATTTATTGGTCGATTATCTTACGATAATTGATTGATGCTTAGTGAAACCTTCACCATTCAATTCCAAGATGTAGCTTCCAGCTGCAAGGCCGTCTAAATTAACTTCGATCAATCCTTTGTTTAGGTTATTGAATGATCGCACTCGCTCACCCAAAACATTGATCACTTGGATGCTGTTTAGCTGAAATTCTCCAGTCTGAATAGAAACCAATCCTTCAGTTGGATTTGGATATACATCAAACGAATTGGTAGTAAGATCAGAAATTCCAGTTGGAGCTATTGGTCGAACGATGTCGCCCGTTACTTCAAAGTTTCGCTCAGGAGCTTCTGGTGTTGCTGTGCTTAATGTGATTTCATGTGGATATGAAGTCTTGTTCAACACATCAACATAAACCTTGTAAGATCCGAGAGCTAGGTTGTCGATGTTATAGCTTCCAGTTTCATCTGTTTTAGAGAATCCAGCAACTGTTCCGTCTGCATTGTAAGCAACAACAAATGCTCCAACGATAGGATCGCCTTCACCTCTGTTTGCACCTTGAGAGATTATTCCGGCAACAAAGCCTGGTCCTCCTAAGTTAATTCCAGAAAGTAGAGAGAAATCTAAGCTGTATAGCGAAGCGTTGTTCACTACTACTGCTGTCGCTCCTGACCATAAGGCTGCGCTATCATAGTATGTAGGAATGTAGAAGCTTATGAAATTGTGATTTGGCAATAAAGCAGCTTTTACATAATATGTTCCATTGCATACATTGTTGAATGTGTACATGTTGTTTGAGTCTAAATCTACGCTGTCAGCTGCCCAAAGCACGCCTTGATTTTGTTCGATTAAGTAAACTCGAGCTGGTGAGCCTTGCGCTATTTCGCCTTGAATGGTATAGCAGCTTGCAACATAAGCAGCCACATAAACTGAATCAATTGATTGGCAACCAGCATTGGTGTCTTCAACAGTTACAGCATAGTATCCTGGACAAAGACCAGTGATAGTTGCTGTTGTAGCGCTGTTGCTCCATGAGTAGCTTAATCCTGAACCTGTAGCTGTTGCGGTAGCCGTTCCATTGCAGCAGCTCGCACACGTTTCATTTGTTGCAGCTACACTTAATGAAGGACCGTTAGAGAAGGCAACATAAGTTGAGTCGTAGCCCATACAACCGTTTGAATCGGTCACTGTTACTTCAAAATAGGCAGACGTTGTGGTAGTCACTGTTTGAGTAGTGGCTCCCGTGTTCCACAAGTAAGTTAAAACACCAAGAGCGTTTGAACTGGCAGTTAATGTTACCGTTGATCCAAAACATGGCGTGTTGTTCGAAGTGCTGATAGAAGCATTGATTCCCCCACTTTGGCTTACGAGTACCGTACTTGTACTCGTGTTGCTGTTGTTGTCGGTGACAGTTACAGTATAAGATCCACTACAAAGGCTTGATATGGCCTGTGTTGTCGCGCCATTACTCCATAAATAGGAATATGGAGTCGTTCCTCCACTAGCGGTTACGGTTGCTGTACCATTACATGCGCCACAAGAAGTGGCGGTTGAGCTCATGCTTGTTGCAAGATTTGACGAGCTAGTTATTAGGACACTGTCGCAGAAAGAATCTGTACATGACCAACCTGAGTCAAACATGATTACGCAAATGGTGTACACACCAGCGCTGTTGTAAACAACCGTTGCCGTGTCAGTTACATAGAGTTGTTGGGTGCTTGGTGTTCCGCCTGGAGCGTTCCAAACATTGTAAGAGATACTACTTGAAGAATCATAAGGAATTAACGTTACCGTGTTTCCAGACACAGTAGCGTTGAATCCTATCGAGCATTGCGACCAACCAATGGATGCGATCAGCGCGAATGTTAAGGTGAATAATAGTCGTTTCATAATTGTTTTTTTATTGATTTCTAACCCCCACACGATAAACTAAAGTGCTTTGTTGGGGCGAGGACAAAATTTTATTAAAAATAGGGCGATTCCTCCCATCGAAAGTACGCTACTTTTGCGGCCTTATGGCAATTGTAGCAATCATCGGAAGGCCCAACGTGGGCAAATCAACTTTCTTCAATCGACTAATTGGAAGACGTCAGGCAATAGTGGACGAATTTTCTGGAGTTACCCGCGATCGACACTACGGTGTAAGCGATTGGGGCGGCCGCGATTTCACGGTGGTTGATACAGGCGGTTTCGTCAAAGAAACGGACGATCGATTCGAAAAAGAAATTGCCAAGCAAGTTCAGATTGCCATGGACGAGGCGGCTTTGATTCTATTTGTGGTCGATGCGCAATCTGGCACGCACGAATTAGATCGCGATGTTGCGAAGCTCTTAAGAACCAGTGATAAACCAGTTTTGCTCGTAGCAAATAAGGTCGATAACCCGGCTCGTGAAATGGATAGCTATGAGTTCTATTCCTTAGGATTTGAAAAGGTATTTGCCATTTCAGCTATGAATGGCGGAGGTACAGGTGATTTATTAGATGAAGTCATTAATTTATTGCCCGTAGAAGAAGAGAAGGACGAAGTGGAATTGCCTCGAATCTCTGTAGTCGGTCGGCCAAATGCAGGAAAGTCATCCTTTGTTAACGCCTTATTGGGAGTTGAGCGAAACATCGTTACCGAGGTGGCTGGAACCACGCGCGACAGCATTGACACGCACTATAATTCCTTCGGTTTTGAGTTTACATTGGTGGACACTGCAGGTATTCGAAAAAAATCTCGGGTGCATGAAGATTTGGAGTTTTATTCCGTTATGCGTGCCATCAAATCGATTGAAAACTCGGATGTCTGCATTTTGATGATAGATGCTGAAGAAGGCATCGGACAACAAGACTTGAACATCTTTGGTTTAATCGAGAAAAACCGCAAGGGCGTTGTGATTTTGGTCAATAAGTGGGATTTAATCGAGAAGGATACGAATACGGCAAAAGCTTACGAAGCTGATTTGCGCGAGCGCATTGCTCCATTTACCGATGTGCCAATTGTTTTTACTTCAGTTACCGAAAAGCAACGGATTCATAAGGCACTTCAAATAGCCCTCGATGTGTACAAATTGCGAACACAGCGCATTAAAACCAATAAGCTGAACGAAGTCATGTTGCCCATCATTGAATGGACACCACCGCCTGCCACCAAAGGCAAATACATTAAGATTAAATACGTGCAGCAGCTGCCGACACACGCACCAACGTTCGCCTATTACTGCAATTTACCGCAGTATATTACCGAAGCCTACCGCAGATTTATCGAGAATCAAATGCGTGAGAAGTTTGAATTTACGGGCGTTCCCATTCAGGTTTTCTTCCGAAAGAAGTAAGCTATATTCGATAAAAGAGTCCGATACTTACGGCACCCTGAGTGAAGTTGAAGCTAGGCCGATGGGTGATCTTTTCTGAAAACGAGTTGTTTGTGGGGTTGAAGGTGTAAAGATTTGATTCTTTCTCGTAGGAGATTTGATATGACATGGAGGGGGATAGCTCAAGGCTTGTGTAGAAATGGTCGTTGATATTGAATATGGCCCCTACAGCATACCCCAAATGCGGAGTGACGCTTAATAAGAGGTTGTTTTTCTTATAAGTGTTGGTATATCCGTTAGAAGGATGGCTGTTAAATCTACTTTGATCTCTATAATAGCCAGAAAGACCGAATTCCATTCCATGGAAAAAAGTTAGTTTTTCGTTGATTTTTTTTCGCTTTTCGCGAGCCACTCTTAGCCCCAAGCCAGCGGTGTTGTTTCTTTCATAAGTGGTAATGCTATCGAGGCGATATTCAGGCAATTCAAAACTTCCATAAAGGGAACCAGCCTCGAATCGCCAAAATTTGTCGTCCGTTCCAATTTTATATACTAAGTCGAAGGGAATGCTTTCGAAACTAAACCGAGATATGGTTATTCCAAATTCCTTTTGTTTATCAGCCTTGATTTGAGCGATAGAAAGGGTGGACAGGAAAAGGAGCGAAATAGAAAGAGAAAGTGATTTCATGATTTTGGTTTTTGATTGGGCCGCAGTTTTTCAACTAACATACCACATAATGTTAATCGAGAGAATTTAACGCACTTTCACTTAAAGGTTAACGAATGCAAAATCATTGAGTTATCTTTGTGCTCGCTTGAAAAAGACCGCCTTCATATTTGCATTGTTCTACCTGTTGTCCGTTGTTGGCTATGGATTGGAGTTCCATTATTGCCTCGGGCGCATAACCGATGTTAACCTCGCTTGGCTTGATACTTCGTGCGTGTGCGATACCGATGGTGAGTCTGTTTCTCATTCCTGTTGCCATGAGAAGGCCTTTTTTGTTCAAGTAGAAGATGAGCATCAGTCCGCTTCAGCCGAGTCGTTGCTTAAAATTCCATCAACAGATGTTGCCATTGATCTTCTTAAGGATGAAGGGCTCAGTCCATTGAATTTAGTTGGAGAAACATTCATTCAACTTTCGAATGCTCCACCCGATAAGCTCTATCGGAAACACTGTGCATTGATCTATTATGCCTGATTTGAATTAATATGTTCCCAATTTGGGAGCCTACGTCTTGTTCTACAATTATTCAAATCATTTATTAAATCAATTCAGTATGAAAATTATACCATCATTTTTAGCCTTGTTCATGATAATGAGCATAAGCTATAGCAGTAAAGCGCAAAGCAAAGTGACCCAAGACACCATTATGGTAGAAGGGATTTGCGAAATGTGTAAAACGCGAATCGAAGAGGCAGCCTATGGCAAAGGCGTAAAGTTTGCCGAATGGACAAACGCTACCAGTCAATTAATTGTGGCCTACAACACCGAGAAAACCAGCTTGGAAGACATCGAGGCACGTATTACCAAAAAAGGACATACTACAAGCCACAAAGAAGCCACAAAGGAAGATTACGAAACCTTACCAGATTGCTGCCGATATGAGCAACTTGAGAAGCACTAGCCTTCGGTTTCTTGTAATTCTGGCCATCCTTTTCTCTTTCCCTTCCTTCGCTCAAAATACGGTGACAGGCGTTGTTATCGAGGAGAGCACGGATGGGCGTTTTCATCCCATTCCATTTGCAAATGTTTATTGGAAAGGAACGCAAATAGGGACATCCACGGATACGGCAGGTCATTTTGAATTGCCGAAGAATAAAACTACACGAACACTTATCATCAGTTATGTTGGATATACATCCGACACCATCAAAGTGGAACACCTGGATAAGTTGACCATTGTTTTAAAACAAAGCAAGGAATTAGGCGGAGTAGATGTAGTTTATCGGCAACGCGGAACGGAGATTTCCTACATGAATCCACTGAAAGTAGAGACCATGGGAGAGAAGGAGCTCTACAAAGCGGCCTGTTGTAATCTCAGTGAAAGCTTTGAAACTAATCCTTCGATCGATGTGGCATTTACCGATGCTGTCACCGGAACAAAGCAAATTCAAATGCTCGGCCTCGATGGGAAATACGCTCAAATTACAAGAGAGCAAATGCCAGGAGTGCGCGGCCTGAGCTCTGTTCAAGGGATGACATACATTCCAGGTTCTTGGATAGAATCGATTCAACTGAACAAGGGAACAGGATCTGTGATCAACGGATTTGAAAGCGTTACAGGACAAATCAACGTGGAGTTGATGAAACCCGAAGAAGCCGACAAATGGTTTTTGAATGGTTATGTCAATCAAGGTGGAAGGACGGAGCTCAACTTGAACACGGCACATAAAATTTCCGAAAAGGTGCAAACAGGATTTCTGTTGCATGGCAACATGCGACCGATTGAAATAGATGGAAACAAGGATGGATTTTTAGATTTTCCGACCGGATATCAGTTAAATGGCATCAACCGATGGAAGTTCAACAATTTTAAGGGCTGGGAAGGTCAAGTCGGGACAAATGTGCTCACAGAAGATCGAAGCGGGGGGCAAGTCACCGTTGAAAACGCAATCAATCCGTATAGCGTTAATTGGAAAACGAACCGATATGAACTTTGGGGAAAAACGGGCTATGTCTTTCCTGAGGCGCGTTATAGAAGCATCGGGTTTCAGGCTTCGGCCATTTTACACGATCAAAAAAGCAATTATGGGTTGACTTCATATAACGCCAATCAACAGAGCGGTTATTTCAACTCCATTTATCAATCTATCATTGGCACCTCTACCCACAAGTATCGAACGGGATTAAGCCTCCTGTATGATAAATATGATGAGACGCTGAACGCATCCAATTATGCTAGGGAAGAAATTGTACCGGGCGCATTTTTTGAATACACCTTCAGCTACTTTGAGAAATTCGCTGTGGTGGCTGGTATTCGTGGGGATTACCATAATTATTATGGACTCTTTTTCACGCCCAGAATACACACCCGCTATGAAGTGCGTGAAGGGACCGTTTTGAGGGCATCGGCAGGTCGTGGACAACGAACATCGAATGTCATTGCTGAAAATGCTTCGTTGCTGGCAAGTTCTCGGAGTTGGTTCATTCAGGGGGATTCGGCCATTCAAGGCTTTGGACTAAAGCCAGAAGTAGCGTGGAATTTTGGATTAAACCTGACCCAAGATTTCCGATTGGATTACAAGCCGGGAACGATAGCCATTGATGCTTATCATTCTTTATTCGAGAATCAAACCGTTGTTGACATCGAAAATCCACGTGAGGTTCGAATCTACAATTTAACGGGGTCGAGTTATGCAACCAGCCTTCAAGGGCAAATTGACTACGAATTGCGCAGACGATTGGAACTTCGAATGGCCTATCGTTGGTATGAAGTGCGCACCGAATATGGGGGTGTCTTAAAGGATAAACCTTTTGTTGCCAAACATCGCGCCTTCATCAATTTAGGCTACGAAACAAAAACAGACTGGAAGTTTGACTATACCGTGCAGTGGCACAGCTCGAAGAGAATTCCGAGTACAGCGTTGAATCCTGTCGCAGATCAGCGCGACACACGTTCACCGGAGTTTTTCTTGATGAACGCCCAAATCACGAAGGGTTGGAAAGAGCGATTTGATATTTATGTGGGCATGGAGAATATCCTGAACTTTAAACAGGCCAATCCGATTATATCAGCTGATGATCCTTTTGGACCCTATTTCGATAGTGCCATGGTTTGGGGACCGATTTTCGGTCGAATGACCTATGTTGGCTTCCGATTAAAACCAGGTTCAAAAATCTAATAAACAAAGGATATAGCCGACTCAACGATTTCAAAATGAACTTTATGCCCGGCTTCGAGTCGGGCATAAAATTCTCCGTCTGTCTCGAGCGCCAAAACGCCATCAATTACTTCGAGTGATGCCGATTTGCAGCGGTGATAATGCACCCGTGAATCGACAATTTTTTGTCCTTTTTTGAGGCGTCCTTGATAGCGGATAAAGTCGAAAACGTTCACATCTCCTATTAATGAAACGCCAAGTTTTCCTTCATTAATAACGGTTTGAGGTAATAATCCGAGTCCATTTCCAGCATATTTTCCTTTTCCAATGGCTGCAAGAAAGCAGCGTTGCTCCAGCACTACATCATCCATTTGAATCCGTATCAGTGGAGCTTGATACTTCATCAACCAGGAAACAATTCCAGAATAATAATTGAGCGTTGGATTCATTTTGAACCTGCGCGCATTTACCGTTGCCGCTATTTCAGCTCCTATGCCGCAAGCTGAAATATTGGCTAAAAAGCGATGGTTCCCATCAAAACTGATTTTAACGATATCGTGGCTGTTGCCAGCATCATTTGCTGCTAACTGTACCAATTCTTGAATGGAATGATAAGGGAACAGCCGCGCATAATCGTTTGCAGAACCGATCGGGTAAAGACCTAGTTTGATGGTTTCGCATCCACTTTTCATGATGCCATTGATGCATTCGTTTAACGTTCCATCACCTCCGCAGCAAAGAATTAAAACTTCGCCTGCTTTGGATAAGTCATAAGACAGATCTTGTGCGTCACCAACAGCTTTAGTGACTCGAATATCGATGTCAACATCTTGCTGCCTTAATGCTTCAATGCAAGCGGCTCGGCCTTTTGATATTCCATTGACGATGGCTGCAATTTTCATCTTAGGACAGAATTACACTTTTTTGACGATTGTGTGGAACCCTACCTTGTGGGTTGAAGCGATGCCTAACTTTGATCACGTGAAAAGGCTATTGCTTATTCTTTTTCTATTTCCGTGGATTACTGCGTGTGATAACGTAACTATCGCTTTTTCGACACCAGAGGAAATATTAGATGATATTCCGCTAGGATTTCCAGCTATTGAATACCCGGCCGAAAACGAGTTTACCATGGAGCGCTGGTTGCTTGGTAGAAAGTTGTTCTACGATCCGATTTTATCCGATGATTACTCGGTGAGTTGCGCTTCATGCCATGATTCTGAATTGGCTTTTGCAGTGAACGAACAATTTAGTCGCGGTGCTGGACAGGCTATCGGAACAAGGAACGCTCCATCGTTGGCGAATGTGGCTTATCATCCATATTACACACGAGAAGGCGGTGTTCCTACGCTAGAAATGCAGATTTTGATTCCCATTCAAGAACACAATGAATTCAATACAAATATTTTGATCATTGCGGAGCGAATGCTGGAAGATGAAACCTATGTTGAAATGAGTCAAGCTGCTTATGATAGGCCGCCTGACCCCTATGTTATAACACGTTCCATTGCCAATTTTGAGCGAACGCTGATTAGCGGAAATAGTGCGTACGATAGGTATAAATTTCAAAACAAGTCTCAGGCTTTAACCGCTCAAGAAAAAATGGGCATGGAGCTTTTTTTTAGCGAACGAACCAGATGTTCTCAATGCCATGCTGACTTTAACTTTACGAACTACGCCTTCGAAAACAATGGACTTTACGCCAGTTATCCAGATCCAGGAAGGTTCAGACTAACACGAGATTCAATGGATTTAGCTCGGTTTAAAGTTCCCAGTCTGCGCAATGTGGAACTAACAGCACCTTACATGCATGACGGCTCGTTTGACAAGCTCAGCGATGTGCTTAAACACTATAATGCCGGTGGTGCAAATCACAGGAACAAAAGCGAACTCATACAACCTTTAAACCTATCAAGTGGAGAATTGGAAGCGTTAGAAGCTTTTTTAAAATCCCTCACAGACCACACTTTTATCACAAATAACACCCTGAAAGATGAAAACTAAAACACTGATCATATTGGCTATAATTGGTCTTGTTGTTCTTAAATGCAAAGAAGGAACCGTTGGTGAAGTTGTTTCCAGCCCTGAAGTCGCATTAAACGAAACGCCTTATACAATTGACTACGGAACCTTTTCGACACCGAATTTCCATGGAAACGAATTGACAGATGAAGGCGTTCGGCTTGGAAGAATGTTGTTCTATGAAAAAAGAATGTCTAGAGATAACTCTATCGCTTGTGGTAGTTGCCACATCCAAGAAAATGGATTTAGCGATCCAGATGTCCTATCCTCTGGAGTGGACGGATCATTAGGTCTAAGACAGGCCATGCCGGTTTTCAATACAGCATGGCACACCAACGAATTCTTTTGGGATGGTCGAGCGCACCTGCTACGCGATCAATCGTTGAAACCAATTCAAGATGAGCTCGAAATGAAGGAAACTTTGCCAAGTGTGATCGCTAAATTGGAAAGCGATCAAATCTATTTGGATCAATTTACGCGTGCTTTTGGAGATGAAATGATTACAAGTGAACGCATGTCATTGGCGCTAGAACAGTTCATGAATTCCATCGTTTCAAACCGATCTAAATACGATGGCTTTTTAGCCGGAACGGAGACGCTATCGGAAAGTGAAGAGCGTGGGCGCGTGCTGTTTTTTGCCGAGTACAATCCATCGTTTCCAGAGGTTTCGGGTGCCGATTGTGCCCACTGCCATGGAGGTAATAATTTCGATAACAATCGATACATGAACAATGGCCTCGATGTGGATGCCGACCAAACAGACATAGGCAGAGAGAAAGTAACTGGCGATGCCAACGATAGAGCTAAATTCAAGGTTCCGTCACTTAGAAATGTCGAAATAACTGCGCCCTATATGCATGACGGTCGGTTTGCCAGTTTGGAAGAAGTTGTCAATCATTATAACAGCGGCATCCGCCATTCTCAAACCTTAGACCCAGCCTTGGAATACACAACTCAAACTGGGTTGATGTTAACCGATCAAGATAAGGCCGACTTAATTGCCTACTTAAAAACCTTAACCGATCATGAAATGGTGGCAGACGAACGTTATTCAGATCCGTTTCCTGAGAATTAATCGGGGCTCTAGATAATTTTTCGTTCGAGCTGTAACTTTTCCCATGGTTTTGCATTCTATTCGTATGCTTATCGAATAATTGACCGAAACCCTGAGCACAGAAAACCACATAAACCAAAAAACGGATGCCGAGCTTGTCGCTGTCGCGAAACGAGATTCGCGTGCATTTGGGGTGTTGTATGAGCGCTATTACGATCGGATTTTTGTTTTTGTTTATAAGCGTGTCGAAACCGAAGAACTTGCTGCTGATCTTTCAGCCAATGTTTTTTTGACAGCCATGACGCATTTGAATAAATACGAAGACCGAGGTTTTCCTTTTTCATCGTGGTTGTATCGTATAGCGATCAATGAAGTCAACCAATTTTATCGAAAAAACAAACGAGCGATTCGGGTCGTGAGCATCGACCGGACCAATGTTGGTTATATGACGGAAGAAGCAGGCTCAAAGGCCGAACTTGAGTTGGCGCTGCAAGGGGTCGAGGCGGTATTGTCAACATTAGATGAACCATCATTAGCTTTGGTAGAAATGCGGTTTTTTGATCAAAAGTCTTTTAAGGAAATCGGTGAAATATTGGGTATTTCAGAAGGGAATGCCAAAATCAAAACTTATCGCGTGCTGGAAAAATTGAAAATGAAGTTGTCCCCAAAATCATGAAACGCCAAATACATATCGACAGAAACATACCCGACAAGGCGGCCATCGAACGGCATAAAGATTTTAATGGACTCATTAAAAAGCATCAAGCCATCACGAAAAAACCTCGGTATAATGCCATTAAAATCATTACTGGTTTGCTCGTCATTGCCGTCATCGCCTTTCTTGTAGTAGAGGCCATTGATTCGGAAGAAAGAGCCATTACTCCGCCACTTGGAGTTGAATATGTGCCGGTTGAATATCAGATCATCGATCCAAATGAGGAAGCAACGGTAAATCTCATTTCGGGCACGAAAATCTACTTCCCTGCAAAAGCGCTACAAAATTCAGATGGAACAATCTGCACGGACTATGTGTGTATTCAAGTGAGTGAATTCCGAAATCCTGTCGATTTCTTCCTTTCGGGAATTCCAATGAATTATGACTCGGCTGGAACGTCCTACACCTTTGAATCGGCTGGAATGATAGACATTAAAGCATGGACCTATAACGGGAAAGTTTCCATTGCCGAAGGAAAGTCGGTAAGGGTGAGCATGCCATCGAATAACAGCGACCGATTTAATATTTATCAATTCGATACGGTCGAGAATAAATGGAATTACAAATCAAATGATGAGATGAACGAGTGGTCTCCTGACGAAGCAATAGCAAATGCAGAACCGACAGGCATGCCGTCTGAAGTTTATTCCAGTGACAATGTTGTGATCAGTCGCTACGGAGAAATCCCAGACAGCATGAGCGAAGCAGAAGCGCTGAAAGCAGGGTATATGGTCGCGGATACGCTTTATTTTGATGATTCAACGGCAGCCATGGGCTATTCAACAGAAAGGCCAAAAACGGATTGGAAGGAAGAGGCAAAGAAGAAGCGGGAAAAATTGGCAGCCATCGAATCGGAAAGACGCACTGCCCAGCGCGATATATTAAAGAGCTATAGAGCAAGGGACAAGGCTTTTAAAACCTTACTACGAAAAAATGATTCCTTGGCTTTGGCGTATGAAGAAACAGCCGATTTGAACGCAAGTGTGGTTCGCGAATTTGAACTTAAGGCATTTGGCATTTGGAATTGCGACAACCCAATTATTCAAGAATTACCAAATCAAGTGCAAATTGCATTTATGCTATCAGAAAAGGAGTTTTCGCCACCGCACCCATTCTATTTTGTTGACCTTTCCAAAAATGCTTTGTATAAGTATTATGCAGGTTTATCGACTGTCAAGTGCGATGAAAGAAACCAAAATCTTTTTTGGTATATCTATTCGAAAGAAGAGATGGCCATCATAGATCCAACTGAATTTAAGTCTGCTTTGTTGCAAAAGCGCCCTTTCCTAATCGACTTATACCCCATGGAAGAAGGGTTAGCTTATTTGAGGTCGGAAATGGACGATCCCTATCCTTAAATCATTCCCCTCGACTTAAGTTCGAGATACTTGTTGATGGAGTTGGCCGTTAAGTCTTCAGGTTTCGACTGTATGGCTTGAATGCCGGCATTCCTTAATTCATAGACAACCTGTGTGAGCTCATTGCTCAAGCGTGCAGCTAAGACGTTGCTAGAGACATCCAGCAAGGTTTCGGGTTCGCTTTCAATGTAGGCTTCAAGTTCTGTGTTCTCAAAAAAGATGAGCGTGAGCAAGTGGCTTCGATTGATTTGCTTTAAAATCGGAAGCACGCGATGCAGTGATGTCAGACTCATGAAGTTTGTAAACAACATGAGCATCGACCTTCCTCGAATGTTCTTTTTAATGGTTTCGTAAAGCGCTTGATAATTGCCTTCAAGCTGATCTTCGTTGATGTTATAAAGGATGTCAAGCAGCCGCTGACGTTGGTTGAACTTTCGCTCAGCACGGAGGAAGGTCTCGCTCTTTCCAGAAAAAACGATTAATCCAGCGTGGTCTTGGTTCTGAAGCACAATGTTTTGAAGGGCCAGCGTGGAATTAATCGCGTAATCCATCAAACTCAATCCGTTGAAAGGCATGCGCATGACACGGCTTTTATTGATCACAGCATAAATCTGTTGCGAACGCTCGTCTTGATAGTTGTTTACCATCAGCTTGTTGGTTCTGCTACTCGCTTTCCAGTTTATCGTTCGCGGATCATCGCCAATGACATAGTTTCTAATGTCGCTGAACTCATAACCGTGCCCTAGCTTGCGTATTCGTTTGATGCCCAATTGCGACCTATCGGCCGAAAAAACCATCAACTCAAAGGCGCGCATTTGAATAAATGAAGGATAGACTTTAACCATGGTATCCAAGTCAAATTGTATCCTTCGCTCCATCAGTCCAACGGAAGTTGAAATGAATGCATTTAGCTTTCCGAACCAATATTCACCTCGTTTTACCGGACGTAATTCGTAGCGAATCACCTTTTCTTCTGCGGGTTCTATTTCCTCATAAATTTCAAAATCTCTGGTTTGAAACTGAATCGGAATTTCATCAATGAGCCGGACCTTTAGGGCTTGAGGAAAACTGCTTTCCATTTTGATGAGGACGGGATTTTCATCGGAAAGTGAAAAGTGTTTTCCTATGTCTCGGGTAATTTGGATTGGCCGCCAAAACCGGAAGAGTTGATATACATCACTTGCCAATCCCAAAATAAAAAGGGCAAATGCGCCCCAGGCAATGTACATGACTAATGGCCATGCAAATGCCGCAAGAAACAATGCAATGATGCCTCCTAGCAGATAGAATGTTCTATCCTTTAAAAATATTTCCTTCACATATTTCATCGAGGAACCTCGATATCGTCTAAAATGCTTTTGATAATATCTTCCGTTACATAGCCTTCCATTTCAGCTGTGGCACCAATCATAAGGCGGTGGTTTAAAATGGGAAGACAGGCTTTTTGAACGTCATCAGGGGAAACATAATTCCTGCCCGCCATGGCAGCAAAAGCTTTTGATGCTTTCATGATGGCTATGGTCGCTCGGGGCGATGCTCCTAAGTAAATGGATTCGTGGTCGCGAGTGGCCTGAGCAATGCTCGTGATGTAGGAAACCACATTTGGCTCAATGTGCACGGCTTGAATCGTCTTTTGACACGCCATGATGTCATCGGCCGTAACAACAGGTCCAACAGTAGTCACCGAATGTTGACTGAAATCATCTTTAAATCGATTCAAAATGGCTTCTTCTTCTTCCACAGAAGGGTAGGGAACTTTAATTCTGAAGATAAATCGGTCGAGTTGCGCCTCGGGAAGTCGATAGGTTCCTTCTTGGTCAATTGGGTTTTGGGTGGCGATGACTAAAAAAGGAAAGGTTAGCGGGTAAGCCATGCCTTCTATGGTCACTTGTCGCTCTTCCATAGCCTCAAATAGGGCCGATTGCGTTTTAGCTGGAGCTCGATTTATCTCATCGATTAACACCAAATTGGAAAAGATCGGACCTTTTCGAAAGGCGAAGGTTGAAGTTTGTTGATTGAAAATATTCGTTCCTATAACATCTGATGGCATTAGATCGGGGGTGAATTGGATGCGTTTGAATTCAACGCTCATCGATTTAGCAATAAGCTTGACCATCAAGGTTTTTGCCACACCGGGGAAGCCTTCAAACAAAACGTGGCCGTCAACAAACATTGCCGCTAAAGCCTGTTCAATGGCGCCATCCATTCCAATAATGACCTTTTGAATTTCCTGCTTTATCGCTTCAGCTGTTTTTTGAACATTGTTTAGGGGTGCAACAGCGGCCTCAGCTGACATTGCTGGAGCTGCTTCTGCCATTTGATTTTCGAGCGGAATTTGCTCATTCAAATGTTCTTCGGGAGTTTCATTTTCCATCATTTTCTTGCAGTTTTGATAATAGTTTTTAAGGGCCTCAAATAGCGGGGTGATTTCTCGCATTCGTGCTAGGTCATTGTATTTTAGCTTGCGCTCAAGTTCAAAGATTTTTTTAATTTCTCCAATGTCAACACGCGATTTTCGGGCGATTAAGTCTGCGTTTGATTCGCCTTTTTTCGCAGGTTGAATGTTATACCGCCTACGGTTGAATGTGTGAAAGAGCTTCATCATTTCGATGGTTATGTAGCGGGTGCTGTTCGATTGGTAATAGAGCGTTCCTAGCGCTTTGGCAAATTCAATGGATGTGTTGTCAACAGCGGGTATAATGGGAATGATACGCTGTTGTCTTTTGGTCCGAAATAATAGGAAGAGCCCAACACTAAGCAGCATTACATACCATGCGTATCGCAGTGCATCTTGCGAAAAGGAAATAGGACAATGGACTTTCTCTGAGGTGGAGCGAACTTTTCCCTTGATATTCATATTCGTAGTTTTCACTGTATCGATCTAAATAAATGGGGATGGTTTTCAAAATGTGCGAGCACTTTGTTTGTGTATTCAAACCCCTCTTCGGTAGCCAAATGCACATTGGCAAATACACGCGGATTCAAGTGAAAGTAGATGTAACCCTTGCCAACGGGGAACGATGCGAAATTTATGGCTCCATCAATATTGCCATGCGGTCGGGCATAGTCATAGACCATCATAGAATCGTCAAAAGTCTCCATTTCAAAATAGGTCCAATTGGCCTGAACGGCCGTGTCTGCCCACAGTTTGTCGAAGTGATAGCCACCAGGTTTGTTTAGCCCAGAATCAATGAAATTCATTTCAACTCCCAAGGAATCATCGTAATTGTAGGTGATGTACGTGTAATTCAAACCAAGGTGCTGGGCAATTCTATATGGTACGGTAGGAGTAAAAAAGATGGCGTTGTTCCCTTCTTCCACAAAATCGATCAAATGGGCAGAGTTGGCACTGGTCAATGAAACAACGGCTATTGAAGTAAACATAATTTCGTTTTTCACCCAAAATGGGCAAGGTGTCGATGAGTGGAGTAGTTATAACCTTTACGCCCTCATCATTGGCCTCATCATTGGCCTCATCAAGCAAGTCGAAAAAACAATTCATGACCATAGGGCTCTAGACTCATCAAAGGCTGATATTCGTTCCAATCGTGTTTCAAACCAAGGTTGCTGAGAAAAAACCAAAGCACAAAAAACAGGGTCAATATGACCGCAATACCAATGAATAATATGGAATTTCTATTCCGCATTATTTACCCGTGTTTTAAGTTGTTCAATGGTTTGATTAATGGCCTCGAACTCATCTTTATTTAGTTGATTCGTACCATACCAAGCAGGATCAAAGGCGTCAACGGCAATCTTAAACGGTCGTTTGATGGATTCATCGCTGATTTCCTCCACAAATTGCTGGTTTGTTTTTCGCTTTTTCCAAATGATCAAATCCGCATAGATGAGGGCTTGGAGCAACATTAGAAATTGAATGCGAAGGGCAATTTTCCAGTTTTCATCGTTTAGGGCCGTGGCCAAAATATTGTTCAATTCAACATCGGGCAGGTTTTCTTCGGCTTCTTCAAGCGTTCGTGCCTCGATGCGATTTTTGCCAATAGTAGCAGGGGCTTTTGCATTTTTAATGATCAGCGCAATAACGATCAGGGCAACCAGAATAAGTATGGCGAATACGATGGTTCGGATGTTGTCCAAATCAACGGGCGGACTCGAATCTTCTGATGTCACATTAAAATCATCGGGATTCGGTTTGCGTTTTTGCTTCTTTTCGACTTCTTCTGAGTAGTCGATGTCTTCCACTCGATCCAACCACGCCTGACGATCGAGCGAAAGGCTATCGGCATGACCAACAGAAATGCTGGCCATCAAGACTAAGAGTATGGATAGCAAGTGCCTCAAAAGGAGCTTAGTTTTCGCTTGTTTAAGATGTTTTTTGAGGCGGGGTTCCGATTCTTCTATTGGAAATTGATCGATGATTAGATTCATCAAAGACTTGGCCGTAGCCTGCTCTACCATGGAGTAATAGGAAAATGCAGAAACCAAGAAAATCAG
>CALSPD010000006.1 GCA_943788145.1 uncultured Flavobacteriales bacterium | reverse complement strand
CACGGGTGTTTACCACTGGCACATGGAAGTGCAATCAGAAGACTTTACAGAAAACAATCGGTTTGAGGGCCACGTGACGCTGGTGCGGTAGGCTTATTGATAAGCAGGACAATCCACACGCGATACAAGCGCGCGAGGTTGATCTAAGTAAGTCATTGACCTAGACCCAGCTATGCAGCGAATTATTATTTTGTCGCTCTTTTTGTCAATACTTTAGGCCATCATACCGCTGATGAAAAATGCTTGGTGCAAACAAAGAAATTGACACGCGAATCGAGGAGTAAAATGATTGGACATTCAAAAAGTAGGGGATGTGTTCTGATGAAAAGTCTGGCTATAGCTTGCTTTTTGCTTTTTGGTGTGCAGGCGATTCAAGCACAAGGCGATTCGGGGATTTACTTGCCTGTTGCTTCCACCGTTTCCTTTTCGAATTCGCTTTCACCAGAGGAGATTAAAAAGGCTGTGCTGCATCAGATTCGCGATGAAGAACCTAAACGTTGGCATGAAGATTTTGCCAATGAATTGAGTCAAATGCCAGCTTATTTGATACGAAGCGGTTTGACTTACCAGAATCGAAATGAGTGCACAGGTCTCATCGAAAACACCATAGCGCAGCTGACTCGCAGTAATGGCGATAGCACGGTTTATCAGGTTTTGGTTATGAAAGATGCTTCTTTTAACGCTTTCGCTATAGAAGGCGGCATCATCATGATAAATATGGGTTTTTTGGCCGCGCTACAAAACGAAGACGAATTGGCCATGGTTTTAGCACATGAAATGGGCCACGTGCACCATCATCACGGCTATCAAGGTTATGTGCGCATGCGTCAAGCCCAGAATAAGGCTGCTGCCGCATCGCTTATAGGGACTTTAATCGGGCCGGGCGGATCGCTGATTTTTATGGCCTCTAAGCTTTTGCTCATAAATAGTCTGTTTGAACACAGCCGGCAAAATGAAGCTGAAGCGGATGCTTATGGTCAAAATTTGATGGGTGAGTCTAGCTACGCCATCCAGCCGGGTGCAGAGGTTTTTAGACGGTTTCATTTGCTCCATGAAAAATATGAACTGACAGAAGGCAAAGAGATGGGAAGTGTGTTGTTTGGTAGCACCCACCCAGATCCGCTTGAACGCTACGAGCTTATGAAATCTTCATTCGATGGTGATTCCATTGCCAAACCGGCAAGTGCCAGTTTTTTGAAACTAAGAACTGAGGCGAGAATTGATCAGCTTGAATTGCTTTTGAATGAACACAATTATCGGGTGTTAATCGAAACAGGTTGGGGTTATTTGATTGATCGTCCAGAAGAAATCGAGGTGAAAGAAATCATGTTTAAAGCCGCTTATCGACTTAAAATGTTAGAGCCCGATCGGTTTAAGAACAATTACATTTTGACAGAATCTTATTTCATGGATAAGGCTATTCGCGATGAAATCAACGCCTCCGATACCATTTCGGATGAAACGAGGAAAACCATCCAGACCATTTTACTACATCCAAAGCGCATCATAGAAAGCCCGTTTGCCATCAACGCTACCTTCCAAGTCTTATACGATCAACTATATGACGAGTTGAAGACAGGACCCAACCGTGAAGCCAAGCTTTGGGTGGCCATAGGAACACCAAATCCCGATCGAGCAATGCTGCAAGCCTACATCGATGAAGGTGGGAAATATCAGCAGGCTGCAGCTTATTATTTAGGTCAATCGCAGCCGACCCTCAATCGGAGTGTGCTCCTTCCAAATTTTCTGGAAATCAACGCTGGAAGTGCGGGTAAAATGGATTATCGGTCCTGTTTCAGCTTTTACAATTGGTCGGAGGTAACAACCCTATTTGCCAAATACTATTCTCAACCTGTGTTGCTCAATCGCTATGATCGAGGGAAAATCTCCATGGAAGAGTCCAGTTTACTCGAAGGACTACCAAGCTTGCTATCGTACGATTCCGAAGTAGGAACCATGTCGTTTGACATTATGCGCTTTGATCCCGCGTTGGCTGAGTTTATGATTCGTAATCAGGTGAAAACCCTAGTGAGTTTCGATTGCTTCGAGAGGTATGATTACACCCATACGCAAATCCAAGAATTTGATGTGAGTTTCAATCCAAAAATTAAACGTACAGTGGGTGGGCGTGTTTCAATCGACACATACAATGAAGGATACATGGCCACCATGTTTAATCGTGGGATTAAAAACCATGCGAAGGCCTTTAAGGAATAGGGTTAGGAAATTTCAGCTAGTTCGTGAGTGCGATCTTGGGCGTGTAACGTGGAAGCTTTAAGTCTATGATACTCGCGGCACTTGCACAATTAACGAATTATCTCATTCCTTCCCAATCGCATACGGAATCGATAGCAACAAATACCAGAGAATAGAAAGCGGTAGGGTCAGCCAGCCGAAGAAGTAAATCATGGGCAATAAGGTGATGCCATAAATCAGCGGATAAATGTTGGCTTTCAAACCAAGGTTGAGTCCTTTGAGGTTGAACATCGGGAAAGACGAAACCATGAGCAAGGAAAAAACGATGGGGATTATAAGCACGCTCCATGAACCAACAAGGTCTGTCCATGTTTCGCCCAAAAAGGGAAGGGAAATAATCATAAGAGCTGAAGCCGATGAAGGTAGGCCTACAAATCCTTTTTTTCCAGAGTCTTTCACGTTGAATTTTGCTAATCGCAATCCAGCGCAAACGGGAATTAACGTGGCCAACAGCATTTTTCCGAACATGATGGCCGTATCGTCAAGGTCATTCTGAAGCATATGATGGTAGTATAAAAAGCCTGGAACAACGCCAAAGGTGACCATGTCGGCCAGCGAATCCAATTCCTTTCCGAATAGGCTCTGCACCTTCAATGCACGCGCAGAAAGGCCGTCAACAAAATCGAACGCGATGGCAACTAGCACGTAATAAAAACTAATCACAGGGTCGTTGATGAGGATGGCCCAAAACCCACAGAGGAGATTCATGGAAGTAAGTGCCGATGGTATGGCCTTTTTTAGAAAACTCATGACGTTTTAAGGTAATATCCTTTCAAGGTCAAACCCGTGTTTGTGGCCGTGAGCAGTCCGTTTGCAAGTTTTTTTGCCAGTTGTAAATAGCCCTTGCTTTCGATGTTTCTACGCAACACCTCGTCCGAAGAATGTTCGGCAATCAAGGTTTCATTTGAAAGTTTTTTCGAGGTTTTAAAACGCGTAACACTTATGCCCGTGGTTAAAAACTTAACCGGTTTCAGTTGGTGCATTTTCGCCACTTTGTTCAGTGTGGATTTCGTGTAATACGAAAGGTGTTCTGGATATTCAATGACATTGTATTCATGCTTCAAATAATAGCGCATGAGCGAATTGAAATTGGGCGTGGTGCAATAGAACAAGCCGCCAGTGCGCAGTAGCTTCGAAATGTGATTTAGGTCCTCGTGCGGATTATTGATATGCTCAATGACTTCGAAAGATGTGATTACATCAAAGGACGCTAAATCGAATTTCCCAGAATCAATCGCACCTTGTTTCATATTGATGCCTTCAGCTTGACAGAGTTCGATGGCTTTGTCAGAATATTCCGTTCCATAAACTTCCCATCCCCGTTTTTTGGCTTCGTTCAGAAACCAGCCTCGTCCGCAACCAACATCCAAGAGTTTACCTGTTTTTCGATAGGGCTCAAATTCATCCAGCAACAGGTTGTAACTCTTGATGGTAATGGGAGAGAGGTAGCCTTCAGCCTCGTAGGCATAGGCGCTATAATGATCTGAAAGTTCAGCAATGCTTGGAATACGCTCCATGAAAACAAAACTGCAATCAGCGCACTTTACCAAACCCTTTTCGGTGTAATATCCGGCTAGGGGTTGAATGTTTTTACTCTGGCAAACGAGGCAGGCTGTGTGTTTTTCCAAGGAAGGTAAGTCTGGATTATTGAGCAAAGGTGGATTTTTTCCAGGCACTGATCATTTCTTCTCTAAAACCGACATTGTTGTAGTTGATGTTTATGGCAACTTCCCTTCCATTGATCAATCGGGTGTACATTATTTGGTTGAGAATAACCTTACCGTTCGGGTCGAAAAGTGCGACATCGAAGCGCTTAAAGTCGAGTCCACCAATGTTTTCAGTGGTTGTTTCAGTCGTATCGATCAATATACCTTGGTTGGTGTAGGCATCATAAATGATGCCTTTCAATTGTGCGTTATTCGCCTCCCAATCTCCGCGAGTAGTTTCATCATAAGGCTCAGCCGTAGATTGGAACATATTGAATTCATCCTTTTGGAAATTGACCAAAAATTCCAAAGCACTATAATCATACTCTTCGCCAATAACGTCTTCCAAAACTTCCTTTCCCTTTTCCATTTTCTGGTTCAAATCATTTCGTTTCATGACGGTCCAGCCTTCTGGAATTTCCATGGTCCAACCGGTTGCTTCGCTATGATAAATATGGTCGTCAATTACGACTTCTTCTACATCGTCCGATGCTGTTTCCTTCGATGATTGAGGCGAACAAGCGACCATGAAGCAACAAGAAATAAAAAGGGCAATAGGGAATAAGCGCATAAGATTGGATTTGGAGCCAAAGGAATTAATATCGATGGAAAGAGAATAGGAAAAGTTCGATAGAATAAGGCTTTTCTGTATTTGTGAATGTCATTCCGTTAATCGCGTGTTAAGGAAGCAACTAAAAAATCCTGTGCCGTTATTTTTGCCGCGCAAAAGCAATTAAAAACCTCTAGGCATGTTAACGCGCATTTCACGTATTCTGGTCGGCTCCCTATTCATAGTGAGTGGCTTAATCAAAGCCAATGACCCAATTGGATTTAGCTACAAACTCAACGACTACTTCGCCCCGGGCGTCTTTGATTTGCCTTGGTTGGATGCCATTGCATTGCAGTTGGCTGTAATCGCTTGCGTGGCCGAAATCGTGTTGGGCATTGCCATTCTCTTTGGGTCGAAAATGAAATTAGCATCGTGGTCGCTGCTCTTGCTCATGGTTTTCTTCACCTTTTTGACGGGCTACACAGCCGTTGCGAATTGGATGTTTGACAATTACGAATCTGGATTAACCAAGTTTGTCGAGGGCATTTTTGGTTTTGTTGTTCGAGAAGATTATAGCTACATGAAGGATTGCGGTTGCTTTGGTGATGCCATTAAGCTCGATCCATGGGAAAGCTTTTTAAAGGATGTGGTGCTCATGGTGTTTACCGTCATCATTTTTATAAAGCGCAAAACCATTGAGCCGGGTGATATGAGAACTGATTTGGTCAATTTAGGAATTGCCTTGCTACTCATCGCTGGATTTTCACTTGGAATGGTAGGTTGGGGCTTTCCAATTTGGTTTTCCTTCGTCTCCTTCGCCCTTTTATTAGGCATCAAAAAAGCCATGACATCCGATGCGAAAGATTGGGTAATGGCCGTAGTGGCAACGGTGGTGACCACATGGTTTTGTATCCATTGCATAAATCATTTACCAATCAAAGATTTCAGACCGTATAAAGTTGGAAACAACATCGCTGAATTGAAAGAATGCCCTCCGGGTGCGCCCATCGATGTGTATGAAGACACCTGGTATTATAGTGTTAATGGCGAAGTAGGTGAATACACCACGGCTCAAGAACCTTGGAATATAGAAGGTGCCGAATTTGTAGATCGAGACACTAAGTTAATTTCAAAAGGTTGTGAACCACCCATTCACGATTTCATTTTAGAAGACATGGATGGCAACGATATGACGGCCGACATTTTGGCCGAGCCTTATATCTTACTCATGGTAAGTTATGACATCACTACCTCTGATGTATCATCGGCAGAAAAGATGAAGGCCATAAACACGGCTTCAAACAATGATGGCGGACCCTATATGTACGGTTTGGCTGCCAATACCTACGAGCAAATAGAACCTTTCCGCCACGATAATGCCCTCGATTTTGATTTCTTGACGGCAGATGCAACGATGTTAAAAACCGTCATCCGATCAAACCCTGGTTTGGTATTGCTAAAGGAAGGAACAGTGATCGGCAAATGGCATTACAATGACCTTCCTAGCTATGACGAAATCAAAGCCGAGTATCTAAAATAGCACTTGAACGCCTTATCATTGCACCATGCGTAAAAAACTATTGGCCGGAAATTGGAAGATGAATTTAGCGTGGAATGAGGCCATGACCTTGTTCGCCAATATTGTTTCCGAATCAAAACCCTATTTAGACAAGGTTGATATTGCCGTGTTTCCGCCTTCGATTTACCAACGTCAATGCTTTGAGTTTGCCAAACAAAACAAATCAGCGGTTATCGTTGGGGCACAAGATTGTTCGGCCCAAAATGGGGGTGCATTTACGGGTGAGGTCTCAGCTCAGATGCTGAGATCAATAGGTGTTTCGCATTGTTTGGTCGGTCATTCAGAGCGAAGAGAATATCATCATGAAGGGAGTCGAATGCTGTCTGAAAAAGTGGAGCGACTACTGGAGGTGGGTTTAATTCCTGTTTTTTGCTGTGGCGAAAGTTTGCAAGATCGGGATAACGACAATCAGACTTTTGTTATAGACAATCAATTGGACGGAAGAATATTTGAGCTAAATGCCGAGCTGTTTTCGAAAGTTGTTATTGCCTACGAACCTGTTTGGGCCATAGGAACCGGACGAACTGCAACAGCCGAACAAGCTCAAGATATGCACGAGTTTATTCGGGGATTAGTTCAAAGCAAATATGGCGCTGAAATCGCCCAAAATTTGCGCATTCTATATGGTGGAAGCATGAATGAAAGCAACGCTGCTGAGTTATTAAATCAACCTGACGTGGATGGCGGATTGATTGGTGGAGCATCATTAAAACTTGATGCATTTATCTCCATAATAAAGGCGGCAGCTCTTTAGAACTACCGCCTTCAAAAAAGGGCTTATATAAGCTAATTCTACTCTTTCTTATCGCGCTTAGGGGCTGTTGGTGGTGTCTTTCTTTCAGCAGGTTTGCTGATTGACTCACGCATATCCGTATCCGCTTGAATGTTTCTGAGTTTGTAATAGTCCATCACACCGAGGTTACCACTTCGAAACGCATCGGCTATAGCCATTGGAATTTCAGCTTCTGCTTCAATCACTTTTGCTCGTGCCTCTTGTGCCTTCGCTTTCATTTCTTGTTCTTCGGCAACGGCCATAGCTCGTCTTTCTTCGGCTTTCGCTTGAGCGATATTCTTATCGGCTTCGGCTTGATCCATTTGAAGTTCGGCACCAATATTTTTCCCGATGTCGATGTCTGCGATATCAATGGAAAGGATTTCGAACGCTGTTCCAGAATCGAGTCCTCTTGCCAAAACCACTTTAGAAATAGAATCAGGGTTTTCTAATACAGACTTGTGACTTTCAGACGAACCGATGCTGGTTACTATACCTTCTCCAACTCGAGCCAGAATGGTGTCTTCACCTGCACCACCAACCAATTGTTTGATGTTGGCCCTTACCGTTACTCTAGCTTTTGCAATGAGCTGGATACCGTCTTTTGCAACTGCCGTTACGGGTGGTGTATCAATCACTTTTGGATTTACCGACATGGTAACCGCTTCAAACACATCACGACCCGCAAGGTCGATGGCTGTTGCCATGTTGAAGTCTAATGGAATGTTTGCCTTATCGGCAGAAATAAGTGCGTTTACAACGTTTTGAACGTGTCCTCCAGCCAGAAAGTGAGCTTCCAATTGATCGGCACTGATGATGATGCCTGCTTTCTTAGCACCAATCATAGCATTTACAATGATGGAAGGCGGCACGCGTCTCCAACGCATGAAAACCAATTGCAAAAGGGAAACTCGAGTTCCAGTTAGTACGGCTTGGAACCATAGTCCAACCGGGATTAGATAGAATAGAAACCATAATCCAATGATGGATATGATGACAATGACAATTAATAGACCTGCTCCTGATAACATGTTTTTTATTTAAATGATTCTACCGTGATTTTATCTCGCTCAATGTTAATGATTTTCAAGCGGCTATGTTCAGCTAAATATTCCCCGCGAGAACGAACTTCATATAGATCTTCACCAAAGCGGGCATTGCCTATTGGATTGAGCCGAGTGATGGCCACGCCTTCATCGCCAACCGCCAATCGATCTGCGTGTTGATCAACGCGACTACTGATTTCATTTTGAACACTCATTTTGGTCCAAGTCTTTGACCGAAGTGCCAATGCCATCAATCCGCCAGAGGCTACAAGCGATCCCACAAGCGTAAAATGACCGGTGGTCGTGTCGATGCTATAACCTAGGAATAGCGCCACAGCCATCAAGGCCAAACCTATAATACCCGGAATTCCTACTCCAGGAATTAAGAAAATCTCAATTAGGATCAGGGCGATGGCCGCAACCAACAACAATATGACAATGGTAACAGACATTTATGGCTTATAATATTTTAAGGCTTCGGGCATAAAGTCTTCCAAATCTTTAATGCGCGTATCATCGCTTGGGTGTGTGCTCAAAAATTCCGGTGGCTTTTGTCCACCTTGAGCAGCCATCCGTTTCCAAAATTCAACTGCTTCGCGCGGGTCGTAACCCGCCATGGCCATAAACACAAGGCCCATTTTATCCGCTTCCGAATCGTGGCTTCTCGAGTATTTCAGCATACCCAATTGTCCACCCAAACCGTAGGCTTGTTGGAATAGATTCTGCGTCAATTCAGGCTTGTCGGAGAGCGCAAGCGATAGTGCGATTCCACCACCTTGAAGCGCTAAACCTTGACTCATACGCTCGTTTCCATGTCGTGCGATGGCGTGTGCAATTTCATGCCCCATAACCACTGCGATTCCTTTTTCGTCTTTGGTAATGGGTAATATGCCTGTATAAAAGACAACCTTCCCGCCTGGCATACACCATGCGTTAACAGTGTTGTCTTCAACAAGATTAAATTCCCATTTGAAGTCTTTGATGCGTTTGGTTTGTTGGTGTTTTTTTAAATAGGTAGTAACGGCAGCGGCTATCTTGTTTCCAACATTGGTAATGGATTTAGCATCGCTGGAGCTAGCAACCGGAAGCGTTTTATTGGCACTTAAAAAGGATTGATATTCTGTTAAACTCAAAGCCATGAGCTGACTTTCGGGAAGCATATTAAGCTGTCTCCGACCGGTGATTGGGACTTTCGCACAGCTTACAAGAAAGAGCAGAATAAATAATCTTAAGGCTAGTTTCATTGTTCTATTACGGCTGATAATTGTCGTTTAAGCAGCTTATAGCACATCTTTTCTAATGTTTCAAACTTGCCGTGCTTGATGTCGCATTTTCCTTTGGTATGGACTAAAAAAGCTACCTGTTCGGCCTGAACGGTATCATGACCGCAAATTTCCACCAACGATTCGATGACATGATCGAAGGTGTTGACGTCATCATTATAAAGCATGAGTACAAAGGATTCGTCAATTGCTGCTTCTAATTCGACTTCTTCTTGCGTCTCGTAACTGAATTTTATCAAGGCTGAATTATTTTGGAAAACAAAGGTAAGGCCTAGGCCTGAATTTTAGTGTAACTCAGATTTGGCTTGGGTGAGACCTTTACCAATCAACTTCGCAGCTTCCTTATCTGCTTCGGCTTGTGAACGGTAGCTACCATAGAAATAGCTGCTGGACCCATCGCCATTGTTCACCTTTTCGATTCGCTTGGAATCAATGCTGAGAATTACTGCCGCTTCTGTGAGCGGAACTTTACCAACAAATGAACCTAAGAATAGGCGATAGTTTGCCGATGGACCAGGAGGTGGAGTTGAAGCAGACCCTCCTAATTCTTCGCGAGCCGTTTCCACCGTTGTTCGAGCGCCAGTTTTATAAGCCGTCACGAAAGCATCTGAAATACCAAGACTAACTACTTCATCCTTAGCTTGTGTTGCTGTAGCTTCATCCTTGTAAACTCCGGTTGTGTAGCGATAAGTTCCATTAGGCAAATTCTCTTGGTTTAATGGCGTTATGTTATAAATTTCTGCTGAAGTTACTGGCTTACTATAAACCCCAACTTGAACGGTAAAGAAGGTTCCGCCTTGATTGGCTACATCACGGATAACAAGATCTCCTTGTTTAACAACACTGTTTCCCGGTAGTTTTTTTGGTTGAGTTTGACTCGCTTGGCCAGCAGTTGAGGTTCCACCAGTGCTTTGAGTAACAGTTACCGCATTTTGATTGTTTCCAGTATTGGGTCGCGGTTGAGCAGGAGCCGCAGCGCCCGTAACATTTCCAGATCGAGCTTCAGCAACCGATATGCGCTTGCCATTTAGGAAGGCCACAACAAAGGCATCGGGATAACCAATTTCTCGAATTTCATCTTTCGCGAAATCGGCTGATGCAAAATCTTTGAATGCCCCGGCTTGGTATCGAATGAGACCAGTTCCCGTTGATTCTCCCACAATTGGCTTGATTCCCTTAAAAGCATCTGGCGATATAGGATTTCTGAAAGCGCCAATTTGCACTTTATATACGATGCCAGTTGGAAGCGGCTGATCAACAGGTATTGGTTTGGCGTTACTATAGAACGACTTGCTAGCTGTTTTATCCATTTCAAAAATGGTATTCGTCAAAACGTCCTGCGGAACGGTTAGCGATTCATCGTTTTGTTTCGGTGGAGTAAGTTGGAATTTTTCTTCTTTTTGAGGTTGTATCGGCAGGGAAGTAGCGCTGGTCGATTCTGGCTCTGAGTCATCTTCTTCAATAACTTGTGCATCCGCATTTTCAATAGCTAAGGCTGCGATTTCTTCGTTTGTTGGCGCGGCAACGCGAATGGTAGAGTCAGTGTTGTAATATGCAATAATGCTGTTGTAAACTTCTTCCGGATTCTTCAATAAGGTCTCGTTGGCCTTATTCTCGATAAATGCAGCTTGACGATTTAGCTGAGCGGCTTCACCGCTTATACTATCTGCCTTGTCGTAAAAAACAAAGGCTTGCTCTGCTGTTCTGACGCGATCAACTTGTTCGCCATTTGGACCGACTCCCGTGCTCGAACGCAGCATTATTTCTTGTGCCTTCTGATTCAACTGCGCTTCATAAGCTTCTAGTTTCAAGGCGATAGCACGAACCGAGTCGGCTTGCATGCGCTGTACATTATAGGCTTGAAACTGCTCTGTTTTTTTAACGTCTTCTTGTTCGGTAGGGTTTAATGATTTGGTTACCACAGGTAGCTTATTTGCCTCACCGGGTGGAATAATGAAGTTTTGTGCCAATGCGCGCGCTTCGATTTGCATCATTTCACCCGCCAGTTTGGTTTCCATGTCCGCCTGCTCGCGTTTCATCAAGGCCACATGCTCAGCAGTTCTTGCTTCTTTTTGAGCGGGTTCCTTGAGTTTTTTCTTCTTAACGGCATCCGCGGCAAGTCGCTTGGCATTGGCCTCAGCTGTAAGTCGTTCGGCTTCGTCATTTAGTTTATCTGCGCGTTGCATCTGAATTTGAGACGCGGTCGGGTCGCCTGCCTCCATTTGCAGAATCAGTCCCTCTACATTGGTGATTTTAGGTTCAGAAGCTTCGTAGAAAACGGAAGCTTGCTGAAGCAATGCTAGTTCATTTTGTTTCTTTTCTAGGGCTAATTCGGCTGTCGGTTTATCCTTCTTTTTTGCCTCGGCCAGGTTGGTTTCGAGTAAAACTATTTCACTCTGTAAGGCATCAATTTTAGCGTAACTGCTCTGGGCATTAGCGTTATACTCTTGTGGTTTCGGGGACTCAACGGGCTTATAACCTTCAAATCGCTCGCTGCCTTTGATAACAACGGATTTAGGAGCGGCCGGTCCGTCTGTTCCAGCATCAATTTTGAGTGAATCTAAAGTAGCTTGAACGTATAGCTTTTCTGCCGTAAGGGCAATAAGTTTTTCCTTTAATTCTGATTGAAGCTTGGGATCATCCGAATTTTTAATTTGATTTTCAGTTTTTAGTTCTTCGTTCTTGATGGCAACAATCCAATTGCGATTCAGTACTTCCGATTGCACTCTTCGTTGCTCCGAGTTTTCGATTTGATCTACTTGGTCTTGGATCTGAACAAATGCTTGACTGTTATAGCTTTCTGTGTATTCGTATAGCTTGTTCTGCAATGTTTTCTTTTCGTCCGCCATTGCCAGTTCGCGCTCTTCGCCTTGGACAGCTTTTTTTAGATCGGTAGCTTTATTTTGCCGCTCCACCTGCATTTGACTCAAATTCGCTGCAAGTCGTTCAAGAACATTTTTCTCTTCAATGCTTTCACTCGACTTAATCTGAGCCCCTATTTTGATCAATTCTTGTTGAAGCTCATCTGCCCAACTTTGGTTTAACTCGGCCTTCAGTTTTGCTTTTTCCAATGGATCTTGAACTTGGCTCAACTCCGTATTCAATCGCTCTTCGTAGCTCGCGTTTAGCATCAACACCGTTGGAGGCACTTCCTCCGAGGCAAGGATTTCAGCAGTGACAGGAGGCGTTTCTATTGGCTTCTCGGTTGAGGTGCTCGCGTTAGGTGTCGCAGCTCCTCCGGCTTCAAGATTTGTAGTAGTCGCTGATTCTGGGTTTTGAGCGCTTGCTACAGGCGGTGTTTCCAAAATGGTTGGACTGCCGGCTTCGCCTGTCGCTGCGACAGATTCTGGCGTGTTTGGGCTTGAAGGAGAAATTGCATTGTTTGGACTGACATTGCTACTTGATAATGCCTGTTGGTCGCTTAAAACGGCTACCTGCTCGTAACTCTGCATGGCGAGATCTTCCTTCGCCTGTCGCTCGCCTTCTAATGAAACAATTTCATTGGTAATTTCTAATTTCTTGGCTGTAGAACTGACGTTTGACTGTGCTGTCTCCAGGGAATCAATGCGATAAGTTAAATTTTCAACCCACTGATCGTAAATCTCTGCCTTTTCCGACTCAGCTATAATAGGATCTTCAGCATTTGAGGCTTCATTTATCCGGTTTTGTAATATGCTGGCATAATCACCTTGGATAATTTCAGGTTGCGATACACCGCCTTCTATCGTTCGAATTTCATTGTTTAAGGCGGCAGATTCACTAGACTCTGAGCTAACAGTCGTTTCATTTGAATTCGTTGTTGAATTCGTGCCTGTTGATGTTCCGTTTAATTGAGCGTTAATTGCTGCGACTTCTGCTCTTTCTGCTTCTTTTTCTGCCTCGGTTTTTTCAGATGAAGCTGAGGCAGGTTTCGCATTTTCCGGAGTGGTTCCGTTTAATTGAGCATTAATAGCTGCGACTTCTGCTCTTTCTGCTTCTTTTTCTGCCTCGGTTTTTTCGAGGTTAGAAGATGCTGACTTCTTCTCAGGGGTTTCGTTAGTTGTGCTTTTTGCAGTTTCATTTCCATCCTGAGTCTTTGCATCTGCAACTGCCTTTTCGTTGACGTCCTTCACTTTTTCGGGCGCAACAAATGCCAATAGAGCGGGATCTGCTTCAGCTCTCAATGACAAGGTGCTTTGAACAGCTGAAATTTCGGATGCGCTCACAGTCGTGTTAATACTCCCAGCCCCTGAGCCAGCCGAGGCAATTAATGTCGCGGCCAGTTCCGCATAATTTTCGGCATTAGCCTTCTGTGTTTTTAAAGCAGAAAATTCAATTTTCGCATTATCGATGGCGGCTACTTTAGCCGGACGAGCCTTTTGTGCATCTTCCTTTTGTAGTTGCAATTCGTCCTTCACAGCCTGATCCTTGGTGTTCCCAATTTCAGTTTCGTAATAGACAATTTCCTCATCGATACCCTTTAAATCTTCGTTCAGTTCATTTAATTCAGCTTCCTTGGATTCGTATAATGCAACACTTGGGTTTTGACGTTTTTCAAATTCAGAAGTGAGTTTCTCATCAAATTGAGACACTGGTTTAAAGTTGGCCGCACTCGTTGATACTTGGTGGTACTGTGCATTAAAAGCAGCTTCTTCAAGATTGTTTTGCTTCAAGGTACTTAGCGTTCCTTCCATACGGGTGGCTGCTGCCGATCGGCTTTCGGCTTCTTTTTTATAAGCACTGGCTAACTCTGCCGCTATGGCTGCTTCTGCAATAGATGATGGGTCTGAAAGCTTTGCTTTATCCTGGGCTCTTCCATAGAGTAATGCTGCTTCTTTGTTTAAAAGGACTGCATCATCCTTGAGTTGACTCAACTGCAATTCTGCAATAGCGATCTTTTCATCGTTGGTCATTCCTGCCGTTTTTGCTGCGGCAGCACTTGCTTCTGGATCATCCAATATTTCGGTACTACGCTGAATATCTTGATCGGAGCTGTTGACACTCAAATTCGCTTGCTTTCTCAAGATATCAGCGGTGAGTAAATTTTCACCGGCTGCGAGCGGTTCGTCAAAGTGGTTGATGATTTGAAGCTGCTCTTTTCCGCCATTATCCACTAATGTCATTTCTTGACGAAATTGCTTTAAGCCCTTTTCTCTGGGTATCTCGACCATTCCTGTGTGGATGGAGTTGCTTTCTTCGGCTTCAATGGTGAATTTGTATTTCCCGCTACCGCGCAGATCTAGAAGATATTCACCAAACTGACGCTCCGATTCAAATACCCCGATCACCTTGTTTTGAACCATGTCTTCCACGGTGATTTTCGCTTTTTTAGAACCTTCGGCTTCAAATGTTCCTTTAATCAAGGTTAAGTCCAATGGAATGCGCTGGATACCAATTTTATATACACTAACTTGCTTGCTGTTGGTTTCACGATTACTAGCAAACCAAGCTATGTTTTCATCCTTGTCAGAGATAAAGAGGAAGTCATCCCAAGGGGTGTTAATGGCAAACTCCAGGTTAGTTGGTTGTGTCCAAGTTCCATCACCCTTGCGCGTACTTTTAAAAATATCATAACCGCCCATGCTGTTATGACCTTTGGATGCGAAGTAGAGCACATTTCCATCCGGGTGAATAAAAGGGTAGTCTTCGTCAAACTCAGTATTGATAACTGAACTCAGCTTTGTAGGCTTACTCCATTCACCGGTTGGTAATTTTTGGATAACAAAAAGATCTTTTCCCGTTGCGTTTTTATCTGAGTAACTCGCATAATAGATGTAATCTGCATTTTGCTGGAAATACATCAGAAACTTAGCGTCTCTATTCTTATCCTCGTCCGACATGAAGTCTTCGGGCTTAACCATGATCTTACCACCAAATTCGGAGAGGTCATAGTTTCGGTAAAACTCTGTTCGAGGCAGTTTTTCCTTTTGAATAACGGATATGTCTGTGAAGTTACTGACCAAGTCAATGCCACTTTTACATTGACTAATATTATGTGCCACAAGCTTGCTTTCTGGTTCTTTCTTCGAGGCTGACACTTGATACTTTTCATATTCCTTCATCGCTCGATCAAAGCGGTAATTGAGATGAAGTCCTAATCCATAGTAGTAATGTGAAAGGTTCGGAGCATTGTCCGATTCTACAGCAAATTTCAAATACTTTAAAGCCTGTTCCTTGTCGTGGCTAGTGAATAGCTGACAGGCACCAAATCGATAGTTGTATTCAGGACTTTGAAGGTTTAGCGCAAGTAGCTGAGAATATTTTGTAAACGCCTCATCGTAATTCTCCGCCTGAAAAAGTTTCTCCGCCTCAGCGCGCAATTCCTCCTCGCCTCCTTGAGCACGTGCCATGAAGGGGGTGAAAAACAGAAATGCGAGTAGAATTATGTAATGCCGAACGTCCAAATCAGGGTTTTAGGGTTAGGGTCTGTAAAAATGCAAAACAACGGGATTCCTCAATCAAGCTTTGAAATGGTTTATTACCTATCAATTGTGGGTAAAGATACGGGATAAATCAGTCGTCTTCACCTGCTTGTTTAATCAGATTTCGGATACTAATGTTGGCCTTACTTTCTTCTCGTCTGACAAGGCGTTCTATATTCTTCTGGTGTGTTATCAAAACCAAAATGGCAATAAACATAGAGAATACAATTAAGCTAGGTACGGTAGTGTGAAATAGCAAAACAATAACGAAAGGAAAACTTAAAGCGGCTGTCATCGAACCAAGCGAAACAAATCGCGTGACCATAAAAACGATTAAAAAAACTAAAAGTGAAATGACGGCACCTTGAAGATGAATTGCGAGCATTAATCCGAGTAAAGTAGCAATGCCTTTACCGCCTCGAAATCCAGCAAATATTGGAAAGATATGGCCTAAAACAGCAGATATCCCTAGGGCAAGTTGGTAATTGACGAAGGCGGCATGACTAATAGGTTCTTCTGTAAACAATAAGGCCAGTTTGACAGCTACAAATCCTTTTAAGCAATCAATCAGTAGAACAGGAATACCAGCTTTCTTACCAAGCACCCGAAATGTGTTGGTTGCTCCAGCGTTTCCGCTACCATATTCGCGAACATCAATGTCGTAAAATGCCTTTCCAATCCAAACGGCCGTAGGAATTGATCCAAACAAATAAGCAAGGACGAGTGATAAGATGATAGGGACTGTCAGCATATTTAGCGCTGCAAAATTAAAATTTCCTCCAAAATGCCTTAGAACTTGGTTACAAACTCATCCTTTCTGCGCTTACTGCCAACCATGAAACTATAAGGCGACTGACCTTTCTCGACCTTGAGTTTTCGTTTATCAGTCTTCAAATCGGTGATTGTTGTGTTGAATTCTTCAATGCTTGAAAAGGCTGCCATGATTCCTCCGGAATACTTAAAGTAATACCAAGTGTCCTTATCGGCTTCAAGATAAATGTTGATTTCAGGGATTTTACCTGTAACTATTTCAACTTTACCCACCACCTTCACATTTACTTGCCGTTTGCCAATATTTCCAATTCCGATGGGGCCAACACTTTGGTAGCTTCTCGATTCTGGATTCCAAACAAGTTTCACATCGGTTAAAAACATGTTTTTTTCCAATTCCGAAGGAAATCGTTTAAACTGTCCAGTAAGTGTAATGGCCGAAATAAGCTTGTCGGCCTCGTCTGAACCTATCAGCTCTCTCAAGCCACGCTGATACGTATCGCGTTCAAAATCAACGGGATCACCAAGCGCATTTTCAGCGAATATTTTGCCCATGTCATCAATAAGCTTATTCTCAAAAAAGAAATCAACGAGCATTAAAACATCAAGATCGACTTTGTTCGTTTTCATGTCGTTTTTGATGTTGCCTACCGTTTGCATGCTTACTTGACCAGCATTAATTCCAAAGCCTAGCTTGCCTTCGGCATAGGAAGTACATTCCTCAGCGTTTAAGCTTAGGTATTGTCCCGGTAATGATTGCTGAGTGAGTTTATTGATGTTTGAAATGCGATATTCCTTTGCGTCCTCGTAATAGTGAACATAACCATCGGCAGGGAGGATGTTGACATCGTCATCATCCAACTTTGGCGACAGAAAGGACGTGTAAAGGGCACCTGTGTCCGGGTCCAAGACAATCGATGAACTCAGGATTTTTTCATCCTCGTCTAAAACAGCTTTTGAAATAGGAATATAGATGTCCTGTGGGTCAACAGCAGATTTAAATTTAAACCACGACATCGGTACACTGGCCTCGCACTGATGTTTGATCCTAGAGTAACCAGCGAAGGTCAAGTCCTTTTTACTTGCTTCCAGCTCCACTTTTCCTTTAAAATCGAAATATGGACTTAGTGTAAAACCGCGTTGGTCCGATATTTCTCCACTCGCGTAAGTTTGATCTGTGCTGTCAACCCCGACTGTTCTAAATCGAATGAGCTGTTTATTTCCAGCGGCATCCTTATAAGTGTACACTCCGGTTCCTACATACTCCCTTCGAGCGAAAATGTCAACGGTGGCACTGTCTATTCTATGATACTTGGTTATGGCATTCGCCACGATTCGAGTGTTGGTTAAGGTTTTCATTTTCGCTTTTTTCAAAACCGTAATTAATCCACTGTCTGGGTAAATCAACGCATCAGCAACTTGAATGAATTCAACCTCTCGAGCTTCAATGATTTTATCTACAATACTAAATCGCGCTGCGGGAGAGTAAAACTCCAGCGAATCTTGGTCGGGATGGACTGAAATAAACCGTGAACCCTCAATCTGCATGGCACCGGCAGCAGTCGATTTTGAAGTCTTTCCTCCGGAAAGTTCAATCGCTTCCTGATCCATCAACCAGGTAAATCGGTCCATGAAGGCAACATACTGGTTGGCGGGGAATTCCATCATCGATGTTCCACCATTGGAAATGAATTCACCCTTACGCTTGACAAAGTCAATTTCAGCCTTGACATTATTCGTCTTAAAATCAATACCCTCATAAGCGGATGATTCTGATTTTAATCTGAAATCCGCTGTATCGCTATTGAAACCAGAAAACTCAAAATGGAAGAGCTTTGACTCCAATTCAGCTTTGTCAAATGCGAAAAGTCCGGCCCCGGTCAATTCCTCCGGATTGAGGTCCATGCTTCCTGTGAGTGTTGAGCCATCATACATAATGAAGGGCTCCTTTGTCGATTCGCAATGAAGTTTGTCATCGTATGGGCTCCAAACTTGTTCGATGTTTGTTCCTGTTGTTGGTGGATACTGAACATCACCCATTTTTTCTTCTATGTTAAAAGAAGAAGCAATCGTTTTCATTTCTTCAGGTAGAAAAAGAAAATCATTCGAAAGCGATGTACTTGTCAGATACTTTAACTTACCATCTCCTCTCAGACCTTGATGGCTTAGTTTAATAGTGCTGTAGAACTTTCCCTTTCCACTATAAACATCGAAACCTTCACTAGGTGTCTCACGAATGAAACCGAGCGAATAATCTTCCTGAAGGGTTAATTCTTCCCTAAATTCCGGGAATATGTCAGCACTAGTAAAGCTTCCTTTAAATTTGATTCTGTCGTTTCCAAAATTGTCTAGACTATCGAAAACAAAGGGATCGAGCTCGAAATAGAAATTTTCTCGTTTGTATTTTCCACTTTGAATTGTTTTCCGCTGATAGTAAGCTCTAGAATTCTCATGACTCGTGAAAATCGGATATTCCTTTAGCATTTCTAGTCCGCTTTTATTATCTGGACGGTCAATTTCAAGTGTGCCTTTTACTTCTTCCAATACGGTAGAAACCCGCTTAAGTCGAGGTTTTTCCGTTTCTGACTCCTTATCCATCGTCACCTTGAATCGGACCGAATCCACATTGGGCATTTCAATCTTGAAGTCGTCATAAAGGAATTCATAATTCTTTCCAAAGAACTCTAACCGACCTGCGGTGATAACACCTGAAAAGTCAAAGTCGCGGTTCTTTTTCATAACGATCACACCACCAACTGGGTATAAAACCACGTTGTGCGAATCGGACAAGGTGATGTTTTTAATACCATTAATCTTTAGGGTATAGACTTCATCAACCAGATCCATACTGGCGTTTTCCTTCTCTCCTATATCGCTGTTGATTTGAATTACGTCATAATCTTCTTTTTCTGATTTTGAGGCGATGTAGTGATAGAGCCGTGGGGTTGAAGTGACTTTGCCGCTGCGCGGGTCGTATTTTAATAACCCCATATTGGTATAGGTTAATAGCAATACCATAGCATCTGTCTTATCGGAATGCAAACATTTGGCGCATTCATAATCGAACAAGGTTTCAGAGCCCATTTGAGTGAAGCAATTTTTAATGACCACCAAAGGATGATCCATGCTTAATCCTTGTAATTGGTCAAATCGGCCTTCCCTGAAGTAATAGTTTGATTCAAAAACAGCTCGGTTATCCGATGAATTTGGTATGGTGGTAAACTGCAGCACCGGCTGATCCAAATTCCAAGTTACGAGCTCAGAGTAAATGTCAATTTGATGATAGCTATCAAAGTATGGTGCTTTTTGCAATCCCTCATCCATTCGGAATAAACTCAAGTTCCGCGACTCCCGAAAGAATTTGAAATCGAGTCCTGGGTGGGTTATTGAGTCCTTATGAAGGAAAAATTTTACACTCGCCTCAGTTGAGGTGATTTTGTCATCTTTAATGCTGAAACTGAGCGAAGCAACCTCAAGAAATCGCTTGTCGTTTAGATAAAAAGTCAAATAGGCGGGAGCGTCATCGGATCCGCTAGCAAGGAATCGCGAACCTTTTTGGGTAAAACCACCTTCATAATCTACACCCTTGTCGATGTTTTCGATTTTCAATCTTTGACTATAACTAATAAACTCGGGAAAGGATGCTCGATCTTCATTGGCCAAAGCTTGCACCTTGTCCAATAGTTTTCCTTTTAAAGGCTGATCGAAATAATCGGTGTTGTAAAAGATGACGGAATCGGCATTGTAATTCGAATACTTCATCTTAATGTCATAATCATTGATGATGGCGTAAACTTTATTCGGATCTAGGCCAGTTCGTTCCCAAGTAACCGTTCCGTTTTTTCCAATCCAATCCCCATCCAGCGGGTAAAGTGTTCCGCTCGTACCTATAATGGTAGCGCTTGTTCCCTTGGCATCGCAGGTTAGGTCTAAACTAGGGATGTCAAGCTTTGGTTTATCTTCTTCGATTCCAAATTGAAAGCTTCTATTGTCCGTTTTCCATTCAACTGAGCCGGTCGCGAAAAGGATGTTCTCGGCAAATAATTTTGAACTAAAGGACATATAATCCCCAAAATCTTTACGAGCATTTCTAGATGCCACTACAAAATCCACTGTTCGGTGCCAATCATCAAAGGCCACGGGGTCTTTTTCGGATTCAATAACGATAATGATGGTCTTGATGTAATCGCGCACATCAGGAATAACCTTGAGCCTAGCGGTAAGTAAGTCGTTGGATGTTTTATAAATGGTATTTTTTTGAGCAGGTGTAAATGAGTTGAGTTCCGTCCACATTTCTGTGAATTTTTCAATCAGGTCTTTATGATCTTTTTTAGCATCTTCAACCGATTTATCTACGATCTGCTGTTCTAATTCAACGAGGAAGTTTTCTTCCCCATTAAAAGCTTTGAACGTTTGGCTAAATCCTGTTAAGGAAAATGAGCCAATGGCTATGATGATGAAAATGAGTTGTTTCATAGTGTTTTTTTAGCGGCAATCATTGCCCAGTCATCTATGTTGGTATGAGTTTGAATCGAAAATCCGGAAGATTCAATGGTGAGTTTAAGGTCAGGAACGTCAGAGGCTAAAAAACCGGAACAGATGAGCCAGCCTTTACTGGCTAGCGCGTCATGGAAATCCTTCAGGCATTCTTCAATAATGTTTCGGTTGATGTTGGCAGCAATGATGTCATAAGGTTCACCCCTTAAGGATTCAATACCACCAGTTACAATGTCAAAATTCGAAATATTATTCAGTTTAAGGTTATGTCGAGCGGCATCCGCTGCATGCGCATCAATTTCGATACCAGTACTCACACTTCCACAAAACGCTGCGTAGATGGAGAGGATAGCGCTGCCACATCCAAAATCCATGAATCGCTTGCCATTAAGCGGTAATGTCGACATATATCTCAACACTTGTTCAGTAGTTGGATGATGGCCCGTGCCGAAACTCATGTTCGGTTCAAGTTTTATATTGAATCGGACATCGTTGGGGAAGTCGTGAAAAGCAGCTCCTATAAATAGCTCGTCATCAATGCGCACGGGAGGATAGTTTGATTCCCATACGGCATTCCAGTTTTCATGCGCGATTTCTTTCGTATTTGCCTTGATAATAGCATCTGAATAGCTTTCAAGGACGAGGTTGACTTCCTCTTCCGAATAATCAATGCTAGGAATATAGGCCTGCAGTTTTCCATCCAAAAGTGTGAAGCTTTCAAATTGAAGCTCGGTCAGTTCTGCTTCAAGGATTTCCGCGAAGCTTGAGTCGTGAAATGTTAGAGATATTTCTATGTAATTCAATCCAAAAAACTTTAAGATGGAAAAGTATCAATTCGCCATTTATCCGCCATGTAAAGTGGCGTCCTTAATCCAAATCATCTAAATAAGACTCAGTAAAATAGTCCTTATCTAGTTTTAATCCGAATTTGTAATCCGTGTAGATGTATTGTTCGAGCAGTCCCTTTGTGTCATGCACTTCAATCAACGAAGGCATGCCGTGCTGGGCATTTACAACAAGTTTGACCTTGGAGCCATAATGGGATGGAACCATTATCGTTAGTCCGCTGCAATCATCAAGGTATTCGTCAATGTTGTCGTTATACTCAAGTAGCACATAGGCCATCACTTTGAGCTTGTCTGAAATGTCCAAAACATTCTCGCCATCTAGGGCGGTATATTCAGTGAATTCGAAACCATGGGTTTCAGCGTAAATTTCAATCTCTTCTTTTCCTTTGGTTTGGATTTTCCGACAAACAAATTTTTCGGGCATTTTTCGATACTCATTGCGTATAATGCCAAAAATGTATTCGCAGCCTGCATTCGAAATCGTGTAATGATTCAATCCTCGGAAAACTTTTCCGTGAATGTCTAACCAGAGATTCGTGTATGGAAATCCATTGGAAATATATAAAGCTTCAGTTTTGTTTTGAAGAGGATCGTATAAGAGCCGATGCCCCTTTTCAGTCATCACACCAGCTACCTTGAATGGCTTTCGCTGCACAACAAAGTCAAATTCGGCACTTTCATAAACGTCCATCTTTCGCTCATTCTTGTAGCTGTGATAGCTCATATTGACCACTTTATCCCACCCAGTGTAAATAAAGCTGAACACGGAATCGCAATCGCAAACTTGCTGGCTATAACTTTGGAAGGAGGCAAGAAGTAGAGCGAATGGAAGGATAGCCCGCATTTGGCGAATATAATTAAGTAGTCGATCACATTGTCGACCGAATGAACGTTGATCTAGAATAAATGCTAAGCCAGAATTGTGTTGGGTTTGGCAATAATTAATAACTCTTTACCATCCAATTTAGAACCTTGTATTTGTTTTTTACCATCCCAATTGGCTAAAATTTCAGGATCATATTGCCAATCATCGGTCAGAAGGAGATAGGGGTTATGTCGAAAAATGTGCCTGGCATAATGCACATCCAAATAATTTGGATGGACTGCACCCCAGTTTACATGCCAAATATGCGGTTCGCGTAATCGATATTCATTTCCACCATTCGGGCAATATGCCACAAAAAGTCCATCCTTTTTCAGGTGTTTTTTTGCTAAATCGATGAAGGCATTTATATCGCTCAAATGTTCGATGACGTGTGAGCTCAACATCATGTCTAAATCTTTGGGAATAGAATTGAGGTTAGTGAAAATTTCAACTCCAAGTTTCTCCTTTCCAAAGGCTGCGCGAGGTTTCGAAAGTTCGAATCCCGTGGCGTCAAAACCAGATGATTGAAGTTTGAAAACATTGTAGCCCCAACTGCAACCATAATCGAGCACTTTGATGTCCTGATTAGGCTTAGTTGATAAGGCATTGATGTAGCTATCGTATGATCTCAGTTTTGGAAAACAATCGGCTTTCAATTGAATGATTTCCGCGTCCGATGGCAAATTCGTCATCATATGCGTATCGATGCTGTATTCCTTTTGATAAAAGCGTTCTAACCAAGCCTTATCATCCTTTGGGTGTCGATGGCTTAACCCACAATCCTTGCAGTTTAAAAGCCAGGTGACTACGTATTTTTTATCTATTACAGACAGGGTTTTTCCACCACATCCGGGACACTCTCTTAATTGAGTAATGTTGGCTAAACTCCTTTTTAAATATTTTAAACGTTGTTCTAAAGTCATTATATGCTAAGTGTCGGGCAGGCTTTTTATTGCGCGTATTGTCGCGTTTTCGAATGCGAATGTGCAAGATTTGTTCGAGTGACGAACACTGATCTTGAAATCGGACGCTCTGGGAATATCTTGTGTTGGAAACCAGGTTTTTTTGACGGTTTTGTTCAAGCAAATGAACAATCCGTTTTCATCTCCGATGGCACAAAATCGCTCCAAGCTGCCATCATAAATCGGAAGGTCTAGGTTTTGTTTTATTGTCTCATAGATCACCTTGAGATCGTCCACTGCCACTCCGATTTCAGATACCCTGCGCAATAAGCTAGGACTAAACGCATCAGCAGATTCATCCTTCAAATTATGTCTTCCTATGAATTCGACAATGTTTTTGTCTGCGTCATAAAAGTAAATTGCGTTTGCATTCCAATCCTCGAACCGGTGTATTTCTACCCCTTCGTATGACAACACATTTATGCGTTTTTTCAGCCAATTCAGTGCTTCGTTTAGTTTGTTTGAAGGAATGTTTATGGCAAAATGATAGGGTGTTGAATTGGTATTTTCTTCAAACGTTAGCGTTGTCAAACCGATTGACAAAGAAAAATGAGTTTCGCTAGTAGATGTGAGTGTAAGCCCAAGCGTTTCGGAATAAAACTGCCTTTGAGCATTAAGGTTTGACGTAAAGAGTTTCAGTTGTAAAATGTCCAACGCTCTTATTTTCCTAGTGCTTTCATTTTATTACCTCGCTTTTCATGGGTCACATCGGCCAATCCAAGCGCTTCCATTAAAGGAGGAATATACATCCCAAATCGGCCTCTAAAGTTCTTTTTGAGGCCATACCAGCCTTTAACTGGATTGTCGATTGAGCGCCCCCAATGTTCAACTGTTCCTTCATTCGTTTCTTGTTTTTCATCCTTGCTTCCAAGCTCCATCCATTCGCCATGTTTTATGAGCATTTGATGCAAATCATTTAAACATCGAGCATCATAATGTAAAACGGTAGAGCCCACCGTACATACCAGAATTTGCATTCCATCCTTATCATCTATATGCATAGTGTATTCTGAGGAAAGTGGAGGGGTTTTTAAGGTAAGTGGCTTTTCCTTGGTTCCGATCTTTTCAGTCAAGTTCATGTGTTTCCATTTCTTGCCAGAAAGATATTCAACCCTATCGAATAGGCAAATGTGTCCTCGGGCATGGTTTTATTCAATTTAGTCAAAAAAAAAGCCTTGTCGCATTGCGACAAGGCTTCATCATTTAGTGACCCCGACAGGATTCGAACCTGTAACCGTCAGAGCCGAAATCTGATATTCTATTCAGTTGAACTACGGGGCCAATTCACACCATTTGTGTGTATTTATAAGAACATATATTGATCCCGTCAGAGCCGATCCGCCAGCTGGCGGACTATTCAGTTGAACTAAGGGGTCAATTCCGATGTTGATTGACAATCAATTCCAATTTCGGGCCGCAAATATAACTCCCTTGTTCCGTAAATGAAATAGAATAATGCGATGAATTATTCGAGACTACTTCACCCCAAATACTAATGGAAGGTAGGTGACCAACCTGCTAATAGTAGAATTGATGTCACTCCGACCAAATAAGCTAGAACGGCAAACCAACCAGTTGCTAACCACCGCCCTGTGGATTTTGCGGATGGATAAATATTTGAAATGGCCACACCCGCTGATGATCCAAACCAGATTAGCGATCCCCCAAAACCAACTGCGTATGCCAATAATCCCCAGTCATACCCTCCCTGCGAAAGAGCAAGTTTGGTCAACGGAATATTGTCAAAAACGGCCGAAACAAACCCAAGTAAAACTGCACTTAGCCAAGTCGGTTTGGGCAAGGTTTCAACAGGCATCATTGAAGCCGAAAGAACAAGGCAAAGTAGAAATATGGCCCCTTTCATTGCAGCAGGCACGTGATGCCAATCGGTTTTAACGAACAACATAGCTAAGAGAATGGCTCCCCAAACACCTGCGGCTGGAAATTCGAAAAGAATATTGGTAGCGATAACGCCTATAATAATGAGCATGGACGCAATGAGATAATTCCAATTGATTGATACCCCAAGGGTAGAATTGGCTTGGATAGGTTGGTGTTTATCCTGCATCTTTCCGCCAAAGTATGCCACAATTAGAATCGAAGGGATACTACCGAGAAACGCATCTGTCACCTCAAGGGCAGGAACACCATCAATCCACATCATCGTGGTTGTTGTGTCTCCAATAACACTGTCCGCTCCACCGGCATTACTCGAGGCTACTATTGCGACAATTAATCCGAGGTGTACTTTGCCGTGAAATACCTTATAAGCGATAGTGCCGCCAATTACCGCGGCTGCTATATTGTCTAAAAAGGTGGACATGATTCCCACGATAATCACAAGCGCGGCACCGCCCTTCCAGTCGTTTGGTAAATAATCCGGCAATAAATCGGGTAACCCGCTTTTTTCAAAATAAGAAGCGAGAATTTCAAAACCAACTAATAAACCAAACAGGTTAAACACGGTGGGCATTTCGTGCGTCAAATGCGGCAGCATTTCCATCGATGTAAATAGGATTTTATACCCGAAGATTATCGTTAATCCCGTTACAGCAATTGGAAGGACGTGTTTATGGAAGAGTGAAATCGCAAGGAGCAGGCAAGCAAAAAGTATAAATTCAATAGGTATAAAACCAATTGAATAGACTTCGCTTGTCGTGGTTGAGTACATTTCTTCTGATCCCAATATTGGGGCGCTTAAGTGCTCCCCAATATGTAAGAAGTGTTTCAAATTCATAACAGCAGGAGAATAAGGAGTCCGCTAATTATAATTAGAGAGATAATGATGGCTATTTTGTTTCCACGAGATTGGCTTTCATCCTCGTTTGGACGTGCATTTTTTGTCATGATTGATACGTATATAAGTTCTATTAAAAAAAGAAAGATCCATGCAATGGATATGGCGTTTTTATAGAGTCCTATAAGTTCAGTTGACTTTTATTGAGTAGCACGCTTCTGTGCGAATGGTTGTGATTGAACCTCGCTTGTTGTTGGAAGGAGGATGTTGAAACGGAAGCAGCAGTTATTTGCCGCTTTTTGATTTTGTTTTTGCTTTTCGAAACAGTATTCGTATCGGGTGAAGCGTCAAAGTTTGAGAGGCAATCAATTATTGGGGTGTAGATGGCTTCGATGCAACCAGACTCTCGGATTTGGTCAGTATTAAAAGCCAAACTAGCTGGCGTAAACACACCAAATACTAGCCAAATGAGTTTAACCAAAAGGAGCATTTTCCTCTCTTGAAATAAGGGGCAAATGTAGAATCAGTTTTGATAATAAATGTTGGGACCGAAATTTATTTTGTGGGAATATTTAAGCTTGAATTTCTTTGTTTTTTGCTTTAAACAAAATAGACTCGAATCAGCAGCGAAAGGTACGGATTTACCGTTTATGTAATAACTGAAGAACGAATTCGTCCAATAGTCAACTTCGCATTTTCCGAAGGAATTTCCTGCATGAAAAGTTTAAGTATCTCCATTTTAGTTTTGATCTTCTCAGCTTCATGTTCAAACATTGGGGATAAAATGCCCGAATTTGAATTGAAAACTATCAGCGGGAATACCATTACGAAAGAAGAACTGACAGGTAAGGTTGTTGTTATTGATGTTTGGGCGACCTGGTGTGTAAACTGCATGAATGAAATCAACGAGCTCAATACGCTTGTTGAAGAGTACAAAGAGGATCAATCCATTGTTTTTTTGGCTATTTCGGATGAAAATCTTGAAACTGTCAATCGGTTTCTATCCAAAAGTGCATTTCTATTCGAACATGCGGTCAACGGATCAGAACTGTCGAAAGTGCTTCAAACGCGTGCAGTAAAAACTTATCCTCAGCACATTATTCTCGATCCGAAAATGAGAATAGCATACGAACATAGCGGAGAATTAAGCTCGCCTTTGGCTACGCTCAGCGCAGAGATTGATCGAATCATAACGAACGAATAAACATGCATTCAAAGTTGAATAACGCCTCACTTCGGGCTCAAAAAAACACAACCGTTAAACTGAGTTTAAACGATTCAATAGACCTTGTAAAGGCAGAGGATTGGGATACGGTTGTCGGAGATCAAAACATTTACCTCACACGTTCTTATTTGGGGGCCTTAGAAAAAGCACTCGAAAGTGACATTGACTTTAGGTACACGATTTTTTACAATGACAGGCTCATACCAATGGCGGTGTCCTACATCCAAATAATGCAATTTGCTGATACGGGGTCAACCTACAAGGAAAGTTTCTGCTATATCGGGGATAAAATCAAAAACAAACTAATTGGTTCCATTGATGCTCGAGTTTTGATATGTGGGAATGTATTTGCTTGTGGTGAAAATGGGTTCGCCTATACCTCAGATCTAACACCTAAAGAAGCACATTCGATCTTATCACAAAGTATGAAAAGGTTGTCTGAGGAAAAGGATGCAAACGGTCAAGTGTCTTTTGGGCTCTTGAAGGAGTTTTGGCCTCATTCCTTTCAGCACTCCGATAACCTAGCCGAGCATAATTACAAAGGATTCGAAATTGATGTAAATATGGTCATGAATATTCCTTCTGAATGGAATGCCTTCGAAGACTATTTAAATGACATGACCACTAAATTCAGGACCAAGGCAAAAGGAGTTTTGAAAAAATCTTCTCCGATCGAAGTGAGGGGTTTGAATTTAGACGAGATAATCGAAAACAGTAAGCGAATTGAAGAACTTTACCTCAATGTGCTGGCAAAGGCCGACTTTAAATTTGGAGAGTTGAACGCTCAAGCTTTCATCAATTTCAAGCAAAACTTGAAGGAAAAGTTTATTCTGACAGGATATTTTTTAAATGAAAAAATGGTCGGTTTTAGTTCGGCCTTTCTATGCGAAGGAAAAGGAGATGCCAATTATGTCGGTCTGGACTACGAGTTCAACAAAGACTACGCACTTTATCAACGGATGTTATACGATTTTGTGGATCTCGCCATTCGCGAAAAGCTTTCTGTGCTTCGTTTGGGACGAACGTCTGAATTGCTAAAAAGCAGCATTGGAGCAGAACCCGTTCCGATGAAGCTTTATTTACGTCACCGAAATAGCATTTCAAATTCGCTCATTGGTCCGTTGATCGCCTCCATTTCGCCAAGTGAATTTGAGTTGCGTCCACCATTCAAAAAGGCTCTTTCATAAGCCATGGATTCACTCACTCAAATTGTACTAGGCGCGGCTGTAGGCGAGGCTATTCTTGGAAAAAAAGTTGGGAATAAGGCCATCCTTTGGGGGGCTATCGCAGGCACTATTCCCGACCTCGATGTCTTTATGAAGTTTTTTGTCGATGATTTGACCTCGACTGAAATGCACCGTGGTTTTTCACATTCCATTTTATTCGCTTCCATCTTTTCGCCTTTACTGGGCTGGATTGCCTCGCGCATTCATAAAAAAGAAAGTGCTAATTGGAAGCAATGGAGTTGGCTGATGTTTGGCTCGCTTATCACACATCCGCTTCTCGATGCACACACCAATTGGGGGACAACCCTGTTTTGGCCTTTTGAATACAAAGTGGCGTATAACAATATCTTCATCATCGATCCCCTTTATACGCTTCCGTTTTTAGTGTGCGTAATTTGGGTAATGACCTTAAAACGCGACAATCCAAAGCGGGCGAAGGTTAATCGAATTGGATTAATCATCAGCTCGAGTTATATGATATTGACACTCCTTTCTAAAGGAATAGGTTATTATCAGTTTAAGAAAAGCTTGGCAAACCAACAGATAAGTTACACCAGGATGATGACGAACCCAACCGCTTTTAACAGTGTGCTTTGGGCTGCAACGATAGAAACGGATGACCAATACCTTATTGGTTATTATTCGCTTTTCGATGGGGCAGAGGAGGTGAAGTTTACCGCCTTTGATAAAAACCGCAACCTTTTGGATCAGGTTAGTGATGAAGATATCGTCAAAAGACTGATAAAACTTTCTCAAGGATGGTATATAGTCATGAAAGAAGGACAGCGTGTTTTCATCAATGACCTTCGGTTTGGTCAAATGGGATTAACAGACGATCCAGATAGTTTTCCGTTTAGCCATGCGATCTGGTATGTCAATGATGAGTTACACGTTGTGCAACGCGAACGTTCTCGCGAAGGAATGTCCGAGGCGATCGGCCAAATGTTTAAACGCGTTTTAGGGAAATAAAAGACGAGGCCAGATTAAACCTAGCCTCGCCCTATCTAAGTATTCGATTATGCAAATTGGCAAACTACACCACCCATCAACATGATGGTAATGGTCCAGTATCCAACATTAACCCAAATATATTTCCAGCTCTTCGCTTCAAAAAGGGCGTTGGTTGCTAAAATCGGGAAAGCGAAGAATAACCCACCAATGGCACCGTGGAAAGCGCCATGCTTGAAGGTTCTGAAATTCTGACCATATTTTGACATGAAGTCTTGAATGAAAATAGAGATTTCACTTCCTTCCTCGCCAAACCCTACCTCATTTATTAGAATCGATTGGAATGCAAGTTGGTGAACGCTCAGACCCATTATGATAAAGGCGAGCATACAAGCTAAGACATAACTCACTCCCATAGTGAGTATCATGTTTCCGCTTTTTATTTTTTCATCGGTCATTTCTGCCGCTTGCATCCAAATGGTGCCCATTACTTTTGGGTTGTACCAAATAAATCCAGTAATCATGGGGATTAGTGCCGCGATTGGGATAATCCAATAATTTATTTCGATCATAATGTGGTTGGTTTTGGGTTGATCAAATATAGATTAGCTTATGGACTGCATTGCAACATATACAAATAACCGTATGCTAAACCCAATCAAAACTATTCCTATCAAGGTGAAAAGTCGTTTTAAGAGGATGGGGTTGAGCAGCGCTTTTAATCGATGCGCAAGAAGCACTTTTATGCTGTCTGTAGCAAGGATGCCTAACAACGCAGCTGATATATAAACTCCAACTTCTTGCTGAGTATCAAATTTGCCTTCAGCATATGTTATTATGGAAATCCATACCAAGAAAACAAAAGGATTGACGAAGTTGACAAGGAAGCCATTTACGAATGCTCCAGCGGTTTTTAGCGAAGATGCTTTAAGCTTTATTTCTGTGGAAACAGCCGGAATCCATATGTATTTTAAACCAAGAACTAGAAGCACTATTCCTCCAATGGCTGCTAACCAAAATTGAATTTCATCGTCCTGAAATAGTTCTCTTGCCCCGAAATAGAAAAGGAAAACGATTAGAATGTCGCTGGATAAAATTCCAATGGCAACGCTGAATCCTGCTTTAAGGCCACGGTCAAGTGTGATTTGAAGTAGGGTGAAAAATACAGGACCTAAAAAGATGATCGTGCCAACACCGGTCAAGAATCCTTCTAGAAATGACATATTTTATGAATCTGCTGTGGGCTCGACATTGACTATAAATGTAAACGATATTCATTCAATCGCTCGAGTTTTTGCCTTTCCCTTACATTGTGACAAACTGAAATAATTCAATGTCAATGATTGGCTTAAATGACGTTGGTTTCAACGAAAAAAGTCTGTTTCGCATAGCGAAACAGACTTCAATGTAATGTGACCTCGGCAAGATTCGAACTTGCAACCTCTTGATTCGTAGTCAAGGACTCTATCCAGTTAAGCTACGAGGCCAAATTGGGCGGCAAAGATAAATTAATATATAACCCAAAAAAGCAAGAATTTAATTCCTTTGGTTTTGCTTCTACTTGTTCAACTTTGTCAGAATTGTTTGACTATGCCAGCTAATAAATACGCCCTTTTACGATATCGGATCATTGATCGAAACCTTCGAAATTTAGGTAAACCTTATCCGTCAAAAGATGATTTGCGTTATGCTTGTGAGGAGGCACTTTATGGTAGCGATGGCGATCATATCTCTATGTCCACCATTGATAAGGATATTTGGGCGATGCGTAATGAAGGGGAGTTGGGTTATTATGCGCCAATAAAATTCAGCAAAGAATATGGTGGTTACTATTATGAAGACGCAGATTATACCATCGCAGAAGTGCCATTGAATAGTGATGACCTTCATGCTATACGGGCTGCGGCAGAGACGCTTTATCAGTTCAAGGACATTCCCTTGTTCAAGCAATTCGATACGGCTATTGATAAAATAATGGATCGTATGAAGATATCCGCTACGGATTCGAATAATGAAGCTCAAGAGGTCATACAATTTGAACGTTTTTCGGCTAATCGAGGAAGCGAGTTTTTACAACCCTTATTCAGATCCTGTTCAGAAAAACGAGTCGTGAAAATCAAATACATGAAATTTAAAGCTGAAGTTGCATCAGAATATGTTTTTGAGCCCTATATATTAAAGGAGTATCGAAACCGTTGGTATGTGATCGGTCGGGATGCTCGAAGTGAGAAGACTCGAACCTTTGGCTTAGATCGAATCGTTAAAATAGAAGAGTTGCCGGAGCGTAGAGATAAAGAAATGACGTTTGATGCTCAACACTTCTTTAAACACGCAATTGGGATTACCGTTACATCGGAATCTGCTGAGGAAGTAGTCCTTGTTTTTTCAGAAACCTTTGCGCCATACATATTAACACAACCTATTCACAATAGCCAAAAAACAAAATGGTTGAAAAGCGGAGAGTTGGAAGTCACTATATGCGTTCAAATAACTGTTGAGCTCGTGGCTACCATCTTAGGATATGGACGAGAAGCTAAAGTGGTCATTCCCAACGAGCTTAAGCAAAGAGTTAAGCAAGAGTTAAGCATGTGTCTTGAAAAGTATAATTTATAACCTAAAATCCTTCTGTTTAGAATTGAGTAGAGGTAGAGGTAGGTTGTTTTATTGAGTTGACTATCAGTTCAGTGCTGAATAATTTTAAGCTTTAATTCCGCTGAATCATAGAATTGGCGCGGAGTATAGGATGTACATGCGAAATAGGTTACCAAGTAAAACATTTCAATAAATCAAGGGGTAAATCGTTTTTTTATTCATTTTTTTTGGTCAATATTTGCCCATCGAAAGTAGGAGGGATTCAGTCCTCCATTTTGTCCAGAAATAACGTTTTGTTCATCAGGAGTTAATCGGGTATGCCCCATTAACCGAAAAGTATTTTTTTATTATGATTAAACCACATGACGAAGTTTGGGATCGATGCCTTGAGGTGATCCGAGACAACGTAAGTCTTCAGAGTTATAAAACATGGTTTGAACCCATAAAGTCGATTAAGGTTCAGGACAACACCTTAACGATTCAGGTTCCAAGCCAGTTTTTTTACGAGTGGTTGGAAGAGCATTATATTGGTCTTCTAAAGAAAACAGTTAAGAAAGAATTAGGGCCAGATGGTCGGTTAGAATACAGTATAGTTATGGAAAATAATTATACCAGTTCAAAACCATACACGGTAAGGATTCCAACGTCAAATATCGCGACAATAAAGAATCCTTCGGTCAGCATGCCACTTGATATTGGCAGCAAAACCATCCGTAATCCATTCATCATTCCGGGGCTAAAGAAAGTTGTAGTTGACTCGCAGCTTAATCCAAACTATTCCTTCGAAAACTTTGTTGAGGGCGATTGCAATCGTTTGGCTCGTTCTGCAGGATTCGCTGTTGCTCAAAAACCAGGAGGTACTTCGTTTAATCCTCTGCTTATATATGGTAGTGTTGGATTAGGTAAAACACACCTGACGCATGCCATTGGAATTGAAATTAAACGCAATCATCCAAACAAGACCGTTCTTTACGTTTCTTCCGAAAAATTTACGCACCAATTTATCGATGCGGTTCGAAACAACTCGACCAACGACTTTGTCCATTTCTATCAAATGATCGATGTATTGATTATTGATGATGTTCAATTCATGGCGGGTAAAGAGAAAACACAAGATGTGTTCTTTACCATCTTCAATCACCTTCACCAAACTGGAAAACAAATCGTTCTAACCAGCGACAAACCACCAGTGGAAATGCAAGGGATGGAGCAGCGTTTATTGAGTCGCTTTAAGTGGGGATTAAGTGCTGATTTGCAAGTGCCAGGTTTGGAAGCGCGAATTGCCATCCTTGAAAAGAAAATGTACATCGAGGGAATCGAACTTCCTAGGGAAGTCATCGAATACCTTGCGTATAGCATCACAACAAACATTCGTGAGCTTGAAGGCGCGCTGATTTCGTTGATTGCACAGGCATCCTTGAATAAGAAAGCGATCACCTTAGAGCTTGCAAAGCAAATGATCGACAAGTTTGTGCGAAATACCGCACGAGAAGTTTCGATCGATTACATCCAAAAAGTGGTTTGCGATTACTTCGACCTTCCTATCGAATTGATGAAATCAAAGACTCGAAAGCGCGAAGTGGTTCAAGCAAGACAAATTGCTATGTATTTTGCTAAGCAATTGACTAAAGCATCATTAGCTAGCATCGGAGCTCATTGTGGTGGTAAAGATCATGCAACGGTTTTACACGCTTGCAAGACGGTAAATAACTTGATGGAAACGGATAAACGATTCCGTAGCTACATTACCGATCTCGAAAAGAAAATGGCTATTCAGTAAATAGATGTTTAACAAATAAAGAGCCCAACCTGAATTTCAGTGTTGGGCTTTTTTACGAATTATGAAACAGAAAATTCTCTTCGTTTGTCTCGGAAACATTTGCAGATCACCCATGGCCGAGGGCGTTTTTAGAAGTCGAGCCAAGAAACTTGGCTTAGCTATCGAATTTGATTCTTGTGGAACCGGAGGTTGGCATGCGGGAGAGTCACCAGATAAGCGTGCGCAAGCCTGTATGCTTAAACACGGAGATGATATTAGCGATTTGCGTGCACGACAATTCCAATTGGATGATTTCGATCGGTTTGATGTCATTTATACGATGGATGTTTCCAATTTCAATAATGTAATAAGCCTTGCCCAATCCGATCTCAATCGAAACAAAGTCAAACTATTGTTGAACGAACTTCAACCCAACCAGAATCAATCCGTTCCCGATCCCTATTTCGGGGATGGCGATGGATTTGAACATGTCTATGATTTATTGAGTCGGTCGGCTATTAAAATCTTAAAACCATCGGAAGTATGAGCAAGGGGAGATTGATTTTAGTTCCTTCAGCATTGAGTGTGGCTAAGCCGGCATCATATGTCCCGTCCGCATCTACAAATCTGATTTTTGAAACACGTTTTTTTATCGCTGAGCGAGCCAAAACTGCGCGTCACTTTCTAAAGTCAATCGGTTATCCCATTCCATTCGCAGAAGTAGCTGTATCGGAATTGAATAAGCATGCATACGATAATTTACCTGAACTTCTGAAGCCTTGCCTTGATGGATACGATTGTGGACTAATTTCTGAGGCAGGAGTTCCTGGTGTTGCGGATCCCGGTGAAAGCGTGGTAGCAATGGCACATCAGCTGGGAATTGAAGTGCTGCCTTTAGTTGGGCCTTCGTCCTTGCTCTTGGCTTTGATGAGCTGTGGGTTTAACGGCCAGCGATTCGAGTTTCATGGATATTTAGCCAAAGACGGATCCGAATTATCGCGCCAATTGAAGCAACTCGAACAGGAGTCGATGCAGAAGAATGTGACACAAATGTTCATTGAAACACCATTTCGGAACTTAAAAATGATGTCTGCTTTATTGGAAACCCTAAACCCAAAAACGCAGGTTTGTGTAGCTTCTAATTTAACGGCTCCAGACCAGTCGATTATATCCAAAACCATATTGGATTGGAAAAAAGTGAAAATTAGTTTCGATCGAAAACCCGCAGTATACTTGATTTATTCGGGCGAAAAGCGTCAATAAACTCACAACGTAAATACGTTACGTTTGCCTGCTTGAGCTTTGATCTCAGATTAACAAATAAACATCTGAATCATGAGCGCAAACGAATTAAACTCCTTCCTTCAGTCCTTTCAACGTCCAGCAGAAATTTCCGATGCCGCTTGGACGCAATTACTGTCACAAAGCCGTCAGGTTTGGTCAAGCTACTTGGCAGGCGAGAACTGGAATCAGACTTTAGAGATTACTTGCAAAGAGTCCTATTTAATGCTCGTTAATCAAAATGGTCAACTCATCGTGAGCGATGATTCCTTGCTTAACTATGTCAAAACCGAACAAGTTTTGGGTTGGATGAAGCGATTGGAAGAAATTGCATTGAAAGCGATTCGAGATAAGAAGTACGAAATTGCCGAGCGCTATTTCGGAAAGATGCTCAAGTTAGATGCGTCAGATTATATGGCGCATTACCGTAGAGCAATTGTAAGAATGCGATTATTAAATCATAAAGGAGCACTTGAAGATTTGTCGCAAGCGATTTTATTAAAATCAGACTTTGCTGTGCTCTATACAAAGCGAGCTGAAGTGTTTCGTTTGCTCGATATTGATCACAAGGCTATGACGGATTTAAACCGATCTATTCAGCTTGATCCAACTAACGCGCCAGTGTATGAATTGCGGGGGTAAATTCAGGTTGTCATTAGGTGATCGAGCGGGCGGACGTTTGGATATACTTCGGGCTGAAGAGCTGCGATCACGTGGATATAATGGAAATTCGGAGTTGTACGGTAAGGCCGCTTAGTTTAGTCTTCTGTCGACTAAAATTACTTGTTCATCATTTTTATTTTAGGGGAGTTGAAAAATTCTTTAAAGTCGCAGACTTTAACCTCAGGGAGAATCCCTAAAAACTAATTTAACCCTATTATTTATGAAAAACCTACGGTTTAGGCTAGCACTTGTGTGTCTGAGTCTATTTTCTCTCGTTTTCTCCAATAATGCCTTGGTCACAGGCTCCGGAGAAATTCAATTATCAGGCAGTTGTAAGAAATGCTTCTGGCGAAATCATTGCTTCAAGCAGCGTATCTATGCGTATTGCTATTCTTTCTGGGAGCTCTACTGGAACAGAAGTATTTGCTGAAGAGCACGCATTAACTACGAATGACTTCGGATTGGTCAATTTTCAAATCGGTGGAGGTTCTAATCAAACCGGCAGCATCGCTTCCATCGATTGGGGAGCAAATTCTTATTTCGTGGCTGTTGAGCTAGATGCTACAGGTGGCACGAACTATTCAGCAATGGGTACAGCTCAGTTGCTATCGGTTCCTTACGCTTTGTATGCAAAAAGCGCATCTGTTGACAACGTTGACGATGCTGATGCTACGAATGAGCTTCAAACCTTAACCCCCTTTCAGGTGATACATTGACTATCTCCAATGGAAACTTTGTGGTTATGGCCATGCCAGCGAACAATGATAATGACTCTACCAATGAGCTTCAAGTATTGTCTATGAGCAACGACAGCATTTTCTTATCTAATGGAGGATTTGTTGTTTTTACCAGCAGTTCCTGTGAACAACGACAATGATTCAACCAATGAAATTCAGTCATTAACAATGGGCAACGATACCATTTACCTTTCTGATGGTGGTTCTGTTGTGCTTCCAATGAATTATGACAACGATTCTACGAATGAGATTCAGTCATTGACCATGGGCAAACGATACCATTTACCTTTCTGATGGTGGTTCTGTTGTACTTCCAATGAACTATGACAACGATTCTACGAATGAGATTCAGTCATTGACCATGGGCAACGACACGATTTACCTTTCTGATGGTGGTTCTGTTGTACTTCCAATGAATTATGACAACGACTCAACCAATGAACTTCAAACCATTACCTATGCTAACGACACCTTGATGTTAGATAACAACGGAGGTTCAGTTGAAATTCGTCAATCAAAGTGGATGAATGCTAACGATGGTATTTATTACGATGCTGGATCAGTTGGTATTGGCGCAGCTGCAGATACAAATTCAAGCCTTGATCTTAGCGGTAGCGATAAGCCAATGATTCTTCCAAGTATGACTTTATTAGAAATCATTAACCTTCCTAACCCAGTGGAAGGAATGTTTGTTTTCTGTACTACCGTTAAATGTCCATATTACTATGCTGATTCTGCATGGCACTCTAACTGCAACGCTAGTCAAAATTCAGCAGGAGGTCTATTAGCTGGTGGCAGCACAATGGGCGGTCTTTCTGCAGGTGGACAATACAGCCATGAATATGGTTACGACATTGCCATGGACGCTGTAGGAAATAAGTATGTAACTGGTTACTATCAAGGAACGAGCACATTTGGGGCAACCACGCTAACTTCAGCTGGATCAAATGACATTTTTGTTATGAAAGTGGATACTACAGATTCCATCATTTGGGCAAAAAGTTTTGGCGGAACTTCTTCAGATTACGGGCGAAGCATAGCAGTGGATGGAAGTGGTAACGTTTATGTTACAGGTACTTACTATTCTTCAGGAACTTTTGGTTCAACTACTTTGTCTGGAACGTATGATGAAGTGTTTCTTGTTAAAATGTCTGCTTCAACAGGAGCTGTAGTTTGGGCCATTGACGGAGGTGGTTCAAATTATGATTATGCTACTGGTGTGGCGGTAGATGGAAGTGGAAACGTTTATGTATGCGGCTACTATTCAGGATCTATGACTTTTGGTTCCTATTCACAATCTTCCTATGGTTCTTATGACCTATTTGTTGCGAAGGCAAATAGCTCAGGAACATGGCAGTGGATGACAGATGCGGGTGGGTCGTATTATGAATATGCTCAAGACATTGCTGTTGATGCTAACGGAAATGCATTTATCACTGGAACGCTTTCAGGACAATATTATCCTAGCTATTTCGGTTCAATCACCGTTACTCCATATAAGTATTATTATTACTACACTGCTTTTGTTGCAAAGATCAATACGTCTGGTACATGGCAACGGGCTGAAGAAGTCGAAAGCGACTACTATTCCTACGACTATGCATACGGCATTGACGTAGATGATGATGGTGATGCCTATTTTGTAGGTTATTGCCAAACCGGAAATTTAACATTTGGCTCAGCTTCAGCTAGCTCAGGAGGTACCTATACTCCTTATATCATAAAGGTAAATGGGTCTAACGGAAACGGAGTTTGGGCAAAAGCAATTAAGGCTGCCACCAATACCTATCATTATGTGCAACCACAGTCTATTGCGGCTACAAGTGATGGTTTCTTATTTGTTGCTGGGATTACTCAATATGGAGTTAAAATCGATGAAATATCCTCGGGATCAGGCAACAGCTCTGGATATTATACTCCGTTTATGATAATGGCTGATCAAGATGGGAATGGAGTGGGAGCGAGCACAGCTCAGACTACCAATTATGAATATTGCTATGGTGTGGATGCTATTGATGTTTCACACGCTGCTGCCACAGGTTATTTTTCTGGTGCTAGTATCAAGTTTGGAAACACAACGGTTACTAATTCTGGTACTTCAGGCTATTATGACGTCTTCGTTTGGTCATTTAATTTGAATAACTAATGAAGAAAGTAGCAGCAATAGTCACGGTAATGGTAACTGGAATGGCGCTGAATGCTTCAGCCCAGGAGGTTATCGCTAGCAGTGGTGCTGAGCTCAGTAATGCGAATGCACAAATGAGCTTCACCATTGGCGAACCAGTGATTCAAACCGCAGAAAATGGTTCGAACATCCTTACACAAGGATATCATCAAACCAAATTAGAGGTACTTGCTGTGGCTGAACTTACCAATTACGATGTTTCAATCTATCCGAACCCAACACGGGATCGCATTGTGTTTGAAATGGACAATTACACCAATATGGTCACCTTAGACCTGTTGGATGCAAATGGTCGATTGGTTCGTTCAACCAAACATTATCCATCAACTGGAAAAGCACAAATCGAAATGAGTGATTTGGCTTCAGGAGTTTATCTCCTTAATGTTAGTATGCAAGAAGATGGACATGCAAATGTCTATCGCATTATCAAACAATAACTAAACCTTGGTTTAGAAATAAAAGGGCTGGAATTATCCAGCCCTTTTTTTTGCTCAAAATGCTACCCTTGCCGAAACGCTTTTCGCATAGATTCGCGATGTGTTGTTTAACAGCCCCATCTTCATTATTTACTTCCTGCCCGTCTTTCTTTCGGTTTACCTAGCTGTACCTCGAAAACTTAAAAACCTTTGGGCGTTAATCGGCAGTTTTGTGTTCTATTTCTGGGGCGCACCAGTCTTTGCTCTGCTCGTGATAGCCAGCGGTATAGCCGACTTCTTCCTTTCTATTGAAATCAGCAAGTCGAAACGGTCAAAACAGTGGCTTATTCTAGGTGTTGCATACAACCTGCTCACGCTTTTCATCTTTAAATATTTCAATTTCTTCACGGAGAATGCGCAAGTTCTAGCCCAATCGATCGGTTTAGCCTTTCCGTGTTATATGGAAATCGCCCTGCCCATTGGAATATCCTTTTTTACCTTTCAAAAAATCAGTTATTTGGTTGATGTCTATCGAAGAGACAGTTTGCGCGCTAGGTCTTTGGTTGACTATCTGTTGTTTGTATTGCTCTTTCCTCAACTTATCGCAGGTCCCATCGTTCGATACAAGGAAATCTCGTTTCAAATAAGCGATCGTTTCGCAACGGATAATTGGACGAATAGACTGTCGGGCTTTTATCGTTTTATACTTGGCTTGGCTAAAAAGGTGTTAATTGCAGATGCCTTGGCTCCTTTGGTCGATTTGTCGTTTGGTGACCCGAGTATAGGCGCACTGCAAGCCTGGTTTGGTTTGCTGGCCTATGCATTTCAAATCTATTTTGATTTTAGCGGCTATAGCGACATGGCCATTGGTCTGGGTAAAATGATGGGCTTTACTTTTCCTGAAAACTTCAATTGGCCGTATATAGCAAAAGGGTTTCAAGAATTTTGGAGGCGATGGCACATGACGTTGAGCGCTTTTATGCGGGACTATTTATACATTCCCCTCGGGGGAAGTCAAGGCACGACATCACGCACTATTATTAATTTATGGTTGGTGTTTTTGCTTTCTGGGTTATGGCATGGAGCCAGCTGGAATTTTGTCATCTGGGGCATCTGGCATGGCTTATTTTTAACCGTAGATCGATTTACTGGAATTTTTAAAAAACTACCAAAGGCCTTTTCAGTTGGGTTAACCTTTCTGCTGGTGATATTGGGGTGGGTGTGGTTCAGGTCAGAAACGCTGAGCGAATCGATCACCTATTTTTCATCCTTAAGTGATTTTCAGAATTTTGATCTCATGGAAATCAAGCCACGACAGGTCTACTTATTGAGCTTGGCCGGAGTCTTTGCCTTTTTACCATTTCGTGTGCACAATCAGATTTTGAGTTTAACGGTGTCGAGGAATGACATTTGGGATGTTTTCAAGGCTGTCGCGGCAGTAAGCTTGCTCATTTTGTGTCTCGGACAAATGGCCTTGAGCTTGGGTCAGCCCTTCATTTATTTTCGGTTTTAAGTAGCCGTATCAGCTATCCTTCAACGAGAGTCTATACCCATCTGAATTGCGTTTTTAGGAGCGCAGTGCATTACATTTGCCATCCAATTTCAATAACATGTCAGAAGGCAAGAACATCATATTTTCTCTACAGGGCGTAAGCAAAGTTTATCCACCTCAAAAACAGGTGTTGAAGAACATCTACCTCAGTTTTTATTATGGCGCCAAAATTGGCATCATTGGTCTGAACGGATCGGGTAAGTCTTCACTATTAAAGATCATCGCTGGCGTTGAAAAAGATTTTATCGGTGATTTAAGCTTTACGCAGGGTTTTTCTGTGGGATACCTTGAACAAGAACCCCAGCTGGACGATAGCAAAACGGTTATCGAAATTGTTCGAGAAGGCGCAAAGGACATTACAGACCTTTTGGACGAATATGAAAAAATCAATAACGATTTTGGATTGCCTGAGGTGTATGAGAATCCTGATAAAATGGACAAACTCATGGCGCGTCAGGGTGAACTTCAAGATAAAATTGACGCTGTAGGAGCTTGGGAATTGGATTCGAAATTGGAGCGATCGATGGATGCGCTTAGAACGCCTGAGGGCGACACACCAATCAAGAATTTAAGTGGAGGAGAAAGAAGGCGCGTTGCGCTTTGTAGGTTGTTGATTCAACAACCAGATATTCTCCTTTTGGATGAACCTACCAACCACCTCGATGCAGAGTCTGTGGAATGGTTAGAACGTCACCTTCAAGATTATCAAGGAACAGTCATCGCTATTACGCACGATAGATATTTTCTAGACAATGTGGCTGGTTGGATTTTAGAACTCGATCGCGGTGAAGGCATTCCTTGGAAAGGAAATTACAGTTCGTGGTTGGATCAAAAATCCAAGCGACTAGCACAAGAAGATAAGCAAGCTGGGAAACGTCAAAAGATTCTAGAACGCGAGTTGGAGTGGGTTAGAATGGGCGCAAAAGGTCGACAAACGAAGAGTAAGGCTCGATTGGCCAACTATGACAAAATGCTTAGCGAAGAGCAGAAAACAAAAGAAGATAAATTGGAATTATACATTCCTCCCGGGCCGCGTCTGGGTATGAATGTCATTGAAGCGATTGGCGTGAGTAAGGCCTTTGGCGATAAGTTGCTTTACGAAGACTTAAACTTCAAGCTTCCTCCAGCAGGCATCGTTGGAATCATCGGACCAAATGGTGCAGGTAAGACCACCATGTTCCGCATGATCATGGATCAAGAAACACCAGATCAAGGCGAATTCAAAGTGGGTGAGACGGTCAAGGTTGCCTATGTCGATCAATCTCACGCTGAAATTGATGTGGAAAAAACCGTTTATGAAGTCATAAGTGGTGGCAACGAAATCATTGATTTTGGAGGTCGCGAAATGAATGCTCGTGCTTATGTAAGTAAATTCAATTTTGGCGGCAACGACCAAGGAAAAAAGGTGAAAGTGCTTTCTGGTGGTGAACGAAATCGACTTCATTTAGCCATGACGTTAAAAGAAGGGGCCAACGTGTTGTTGCTGGATGAGCCAACCAACGATTTGGATGTGAACACCCTACGAGCATTGGAGGAAGCGTTGGATAATTTTGCTGGATGTGCCGTGATTATTAGTCACGACCGTTGGTTTTTAGATCGTGTTTGTACGAACATCTTAGCCTTTGAAGGCGATAGTCAAGTTTATTACTTCGAAGGGGGCTACAGCGAATACGAAGAAAATCGTAAGAAACGGATGGGCGATGAAGCCCCAAGGCGAATTCGATATAAGAAACTTGGGAAAGTTTAAGTTGATTGCCGTTTTGGACTTCCTTATGTTAACCATTTGAAGCACTATTTCTATTTCATCCTAATACATTTGGCCTTCCATGGCAAGTAAACCTTCTATTCCAAAGGGAACACGTGATTTCCTACCTGAGCAAAGCTTAAGGCGTCAATTCATCTTCGATACAGCGCGCAGCGTTTTTCAACTGTATGGCTATCAGCCGATAGAAACGCCAGCCATGGAGAACCTCGACACCTTGTTGGGTAAGTATGGCGAAGAAGGGGATAAGCTCATTTATAAGATTTTAAACAATGGAGATTTTCTTAGCAAAGCGTCACCTGAGAAGCTGACTGCAAAAGATTCGAATGCGCTAGCTTTTGAAATTAGTGATCGTGCCCTCCGTTACGACCTAACCGTTCCGTTCGCGCGATTTGTAGTTCAGAACCAAAACGAATTAAACTTCCCGTTCAAACGATACCAAATTCAGCCTGTTTGGCGAGCTGATCGACCCCAGCGCGGTCGTTATCGTGAGTTCTATCAATGCGATGTCGATGTGATTGGCAGCGATTCCTTATTGAATGAGGCAGAATTGCTGTGCATCGTCAATGACGTATTCACAAAATTGGGTCTTGGAGACATCGTTATTCGATTGAATAACCGAAAGATTCTAAGCGGAATCGCCACATCTGCAGGACTTTCCGAATACTTTACGGACATGACCGTAGCCATTGATAAGATTGATAAAATCGGTGTTGAAGGCGTGAAAGAAGAAATGATCAAGCGCGGACTTCCAATGGCTGGAGTGAAAAAAGCATTGGATCATATAAGTCGAAAAGGAAGTGCCGATACAGTGCTTCGCATGTTAGCCGGATCGCTAACAGGAGCGGAAGAAGCTCAGCGTGGAATTGAAGAAATGCGGAAGACGCTTAAGGCACTGCCGCCAGAAGTTCGCTCGAAAGTCGAAATAGATTTAACATTGGCGAGAGGTCTAAACTATTACACGGGCGCCATCATAGAAGTTGGTCACGCGGAATTCCCTTCAAGCATTTGCGGAGGAGGTCGATACGATGATTTAACGGGCATATTTGGACTTGCCGGCATGAGTGGTGTTGGAGTAAGTTTGGGTGCCGACCGCATCTATGATCTGATGGAAACACTCGGTTTATTTCCAGATTCGTTGAAAGCAGCTAGCGATGTACTCTTTATCAATTTTGGTGACGCTGAGGCGCTGAGTTGTCTAAAACTAGCTTCAGAGTTGCGAGCAGAAGGATATTCTTCCGAAGTGTATCCGGACGGAGCCAAAATGCCAAAGCAAATGAAATATGCCAACGCCAAAGGATTTCAATTTGTCGTTATGATTGGAAGCGATGAATTGAAAGATGGCAAAGCGACTGTGAAAAACATGTTCACAGGTGATCAGTTTGCTGTTCTCCAAAGGGATCTTTGCAATTTTATCATTGAAAAAACGTCCGAATCATGATTCAAATTGAAAATAGAAACTACAGCATCAAGGAGATTGGCGACCTAATTTCAAGTGGCAACTCGATTCAACTCTCTTCAGAGCTTGTTGCTGCCGTTCAGAAGGGTCGAAGTTTTTTAGAGGACTTTATTCAGCGCGCTGATCGACCGATTTACGGTATTAATACAGGGTTTGGAAGCTTGTGTGATGTGGAAATTGGCACAAAGGATTTAGGGCGATTACAAGAAAATCTAGTTAAGTCACATGCTTGTGGACTCGGTCCAGTCGTTTCTGAATCCATCGTGCGTTATATGCTTCTACTAAAAATAATGGGGTTGTCAAAAGGCCATTCGGGCATACAGTTGGCTACGATTCAACGATTGGTAGATTTTTATAACCTAGGCATTACACCTGTAGTTTACGAACAAGGCTCGTTAGGAGCATCAGGAGATTTGGCGCCTTTGGCTCATTTGTCCCTTCCAATTCTCGGATTGGGCGAAGTTTGGTATAAAGGAAAACGTGTAAAAAGTGCAGTAGCCTTGAGTAGCGAGGGTCTAACCCCGCTTTCGCTTGGCGCGAAAGAAGGTTTGGCATTGCTCAATGGAACACAATTCATGTCGGCTCACGGCATTTTCATTCTTTATGGTCTACAACATTGGTTAATTCAGTCCGATTGGGTTGCTGCCTTAGCACTCGATGCCTATGATGGGCGGCTAGAGCCTTTTGATGCAGCAGTGCATGCGGTTAGGCCTCATTCAGGTCAAATAGAAACTGCCGCTGCAATTCGCACGTTACTTGATGGAAGTGAATGGATTATTCAACCTAAAAAACATGTGCAGGATCCATATTCGTTTCGATGTATTCCTCAAGTTCATGGCGCCAGTAAAGATGCTATAGCACATATTTCCAGTGTTTTTGAAGTTGAGGCCAATGCAGTAACCGATAACCCTACATTGATCCCTGATGAGGATAAAATCATCTCAGCAGGGAATTTTCATGGGCAGCCGCTAGCCATTAACCTAGACTATCTGTGTATCGCATTGGCCGAATTGGCCAGTATTTCGGAACGAAGAACCTATAAACTCATTGGAGGTCAGCGCGGATTGCCCGCCTATTTGGTTGCAAATCCCGGATTGAATAGCGGACTCATGATTGCACAATATACCGCTGCATCTATTGTTTCGCAAAATAAGCAGCTCTGCACCCCATCTTCAATAGATACCATAGATTCATCAAATGGGCAAGAAGACCATGTAAGTATGGGAGCGAATGGTGCAACCAAAGCCTTACGTGTTTTTGAAAATTTAAAAAAGGTAATCGGAATCGAATTGTTGAACGCTGCTCAAGCTGCCGACTTAAGGGCCGGAAAAAGTTCACCGGTTTTAGAGGCTTTCAAGGCCGAATACAGATCTAAGGTCCCGTTTATTGAGGATGACGTTGTGTTACACGACTTAATGGTCGACAGCATCGCTTTCCTTGAGCAATATTCACATTAGGATAGTCAATCATGAGCAACACACCAAAAATCTTCGAAACCAAGGTCAGAGTTCGATACGCGGAAACGGATCGTATGGGTTATTGTTATTACGGGAATTTCGCAGCTTACTTTGAAGTTGCTCGAGTCGAAGCCTTGCGTGAGTTAGGGGTTACATACAAACAATTGGAAGACGATGGTATTATCCTTCCCGTTTTAGATTATCAAATTCGGTATTTCCTTCCAGCTTATTACGATGAGGTATTGCGCATTGAAACCAACATTGAAGAAGTGAGGGGAGCGCGTATTTTCTTTAGTTATAAAACATTCAATGAAAAGAATGAGCAATTGAATCAATCGACATCCACCCTGGTATTTGTCGATTTTAACACCAAAAAGCCAATGAATCCACCAGCTTATTTGGTTGATATAATGCGTGAAGTAGCTAACAATTTGAGCTGAAATTCTTTTTGAATCCAACATTTTTCCGACCGTAGCTAGCGGCACTTTTGCATGGTGATCCGAATTCCCATATTATTCTTTCTGGTTTTAATCAGTTCATTGACCAAAAGTCAGGGAATTGACTCGCTGGAATTGCATGTCGGTAAATCATTGGATATTAAAGGTCAGGATACAACCATTTATGAAAAGCCGAAGGCTGGTGTCGTGTCCAATTTTTTATTCCAGTTCGATAACAGAAATGAGCGATACTACGATTTGCGTGGACGCATGAACGGAACCAAAATCGGTCTGGAATTTTTTAAACGCGTTCGAACTGGCGTGGGTATTTATGGAAACAATAGCTTCTATCAAATGAACTTTCCTGACGCTCCAAAGGACTTTCGCTATTCAGCTCGGCTTAATTATACTGCTTGGTTTACGGAAGTCGTGTTATATCGAAGTTTTCGATGGGAGCTTTCAACTGCGTATGCCATGGGAAAAGGTATCATTCAACTCGATGAGTACGATGCGCGAGCATCAATTCCAGAATTGATGAAAAAGGATACCATTTCTGGGATACCGCTTTACGACTTTGGTGTCAACTCGCATTTTAAGATTTTCCCGTGGTTCGGACTTGGATTCGGAGTTGGTTATCGAACGCTCAGTCTCGCTACTTATCCCGAATTACAAGGGCCGTTTTCTGATCCATATTTCGATTTTAAAGTAAAGGTATTTTTAGGCTATGCCTATCGAGGTATCTTCCACCCAGAGCGGATCGAAGCTGAAAATAACTACTATCAGCAGCGTGCTAAAATCCGAAAAGCTAAATTTCGGGCTAAGTTTTTAGATCGATGAACGCATCACAAGCAGAAAAGAGAATTCAGCAGCTGTCCCACGAATTAGAACAGCATAATTATAACTATTACGTACTCAGCAATCCGAGCATTTCAGATTTTGAATTTGACGGATTGCTGAAAGAGTTAGAATCACTTGAACAACAGTTTCCTGCATTGGCATCTGAGAATTCGCCTACAAAACGTGTTGGAGGCGATATTACTAAGAAGTTTAAGCAAGTAACGCATGACTTTCCAATGCTTTCGCTTTCGAACAGCTATTCGAAGGAAGAGATAATAGAGTTTGAAGAACGAGCGCGAAAGCTAACCGATGCGGACATGGAATATGTTTGCGAGTTAAAATACGATGGCGTGGCTATTGGTATTCGTTACATCAATGGTCAATTTAACCGTGCCGTAACCCGCGGGGATGGAACAAAAGGCGAGGATATTAGCGCCAACGTCAAAACCATTCGAACCATTCCGCTTCAACTTCGGGGAGAGGGCTACCCAGCTGATTTTGAAATTCGAGGGGAAATTTTTTTCCCTTTAGATGAGTTTAATCGGCTGAATCAAGAAAGAGAAGAAATTGGCGAAGCGCTTTATGCCAACCCACGCAATACGGCTAGTGGAACCCTAAAGAATCAAGATTCAGCTTTAGTGGCGAATCGAAACTTGAATTGTTTTCTTTATGGCGTTTACAGTAGAGAAAAAATTTCGGAAACTCATTTAAGCAATGTGCTTCTAGCTGGCGAATGGGGATTTAATATTCCACGGCCAGAAAACAACATGATTCGACTTTGTAAATCCATTGACGACATCATGGATTTTATAAACTACTGGGATACCGAACGCCACAAGTTGAATTTCGAGATTGACGGTGTAGTTATCAAAGTCAACAATTTTATTCAACAGGAAGACCTGGGATATACGGCCAAATCTCCACGCTGGGCGATAGCCTATAAGTTCAAAGCCGAAGCGGTTGCCACAAAATTGGAGTCAGTAAGCTACCAAGTCGGTAGAACGGGAGCGATTACTCCTGTAGCCAATTTGGCACCAGTCTTATTGGCTGGAACTACGGTGAAACGAGCATCGCTTCACAATGCCGATCAAATCGAAAAACTCGACCTAAGGATTAATGATTTTGTTTTTGTTGAGAAAGGTGGAGAGATTATTCCGAAAGTTACGGGAGTTGATTTAGCCAGGCGACAAGTTGACAACGTTCCATTGGTATATATCACGCATTGCCCAGATTGCCAAACCGAATTGGTTCGCAAAGAAGGAGAAGCCCAACACTATTGTCCAAATGAATCGGGTTGCCCAACCCAAGTCAAGGGGCGCATCCAACACTTCATTGGGCGCAGAGCCATGGATATAGAAGGATTAGGAGCTGAAACCATCGATCAACTGGTTGAGGAAGGTTTGATCGCAAACAACGCTGATCTGTTCGATCTGAGGGCCGAGCAATTGTTGCCATTGGAGCGCATGGCTCAAAAATCAGTCGACAATATGTTAGCCGGTATTACAAAAGCGAAATTGATTCCTTTTGAGCGTGTTTTGTTTGCGCTAGGAATCCGTTATGTTGGGGAAACTGTGGCGAAGAAGCTGGCTCGACATTTTCACAGTGTCGAATCCATTAAGAGTGCATCCATAGAAGATTTAATTGCTGTGGATGAAATTGGTCAGCGCATTGCAGAAAGTGTGCGCGAATTTTTCGATAATCCAGATCAACAGCGTTTAGTGGAGCGCCTGCAAAACGCGGAGCTTCAATTTGCTATTCCCGAAGAACAGTTAATAGGTAAAACCGATAAACTTTCCGGGCAGTCATTTGTGATTTCTGGTGTCTTTGATCGTCATAGTCGTGACGAACTCAAAGAGTTGATCGAGAAGAACGGAGGGAAAAATTCAGGGTCGGTTAGCTCTAAAACAAATTACTTGTTAGCTGGTGAAGGTATGGGGCCATCAAAGCGACAGAAAGCGGAGGATTTGGGCGTTCAGATTATCAGCGAAGCAGATTTTGAAGCGATGATCGCTTAGTGCACAATGACTTTTTCAGATTGAGCATTCCCATCCGCATAATCAAGTCGAACAAAATAAAGTCCAGCCTCGAGTCCGCTCAATTCTGTTGACGAATTTCCATTGAATCGATCATTCAGAACTGCTTTGCCGCTTAGATCAAACAAATGCATTGCGTAGGCATTCCTCGATTCGACTTTTAAATTATTGTTTGATACATAAATCTTTGCCTTGTCAGTCGATGCTTCTTCCACTCCGAATGGCCAGTTGGATGGATCACTTGGGTCAAAATTATCCACGATTTTAAAAATCATGCAAGCTGCATTGTTGTTAGGTGTTAGGTCGTTTGGAACTTCCGTTCGAGAACAAAACTGATACGTGCCAGCTGAATCGGGAATCATAGGTAATACGGCCTTGTTGGTAATATTACGGACGCTCGTTTGGCCTGGGCCTACTGAAGCGCTGGCAATGTTGCTGACTATATGGTGAACATCATTATTTATATAAAGAGCGTATTCAATTTGTGTACCCATAAGATAGGTTACGCTACCAGCATTTACTAAGTTTATCTCTACTTCACTCAAAGGTGGCGGAACGTTACTGCCATTATCGATATCAAAGAAATTCAGGTTTGACGGCTCAATAATGGCCATTGAAGCAGCATGCCAATCGTTGTTGACGATGGTTGACGTATAGAACACTTCGTTGTAACTATTATTCAAGTTAATCGAATCATTTGGATGCCAAACGTAGGCACTTAGGAGCACTGTGTCCATCGCAGCTGTAAACTGGATGCGATCATGAGATCCAAAATTATAAGCGATTGTTGCTCCTGTATCGAGGTCGCTGGTCAGTGTCATCCACGCTTCATAATAGTCTAGTCCCATTTGAATGGAAATCAGCATAGAATCTCCAGTTGGGATTGGTGCAGCATCTTCATTTCGCACCGTTACCTCGATACTGGTTTTCAGACCTTGAGGCACCCAATTATTTACATCCGAGCTCACTCGGATATCTACAAGACTTAAGTCACTTTGCGCGTTTACGAAGGTTGGGAGCAAAAGTGATAAACAAATGAGGCGAAAAATGTGTTTCATGGCCTTTTTTGGATTTGCGGTGAAGATACTTCTTTAAACGAAGAGTGTAGCTAATCGTTGGGTATTGAACATAAAAAAGCCCAGATTTCAATTGAAATCTGGGCTTTAAAGAGCTTTGATGAACTAGTTAGTTCTTAGCAACTTTTTGCATTGTAGATAAACCTGTTGTTGTGTTAACAGATCGAATGATGTAAACTCCAGCAGGAGCATTGTTTAAAGAAACCATGCCATCTTTTGTTACTTGCTCGCTAACAATGAGCTTTCCAGAAGCATCCATTACTGTAACGTCTGTTGGAGCTACCACTCCATGAACCATAATGGCGTCACCGCTGATGAACATTTTCACACCAGACAATGGTCCTTCGTTGATTCCGATGGGGGGTGGTGGAACGTAAGTGTCAACAAGGGTAAAAGAAGTGCAAATAGTATCGTTGCTTGGGTCGCTATCAACTAATGTTGAATAACCGCACATTTTGAATGTACCCGTTTCAGTTTCAACTGTGAAGCTTGGGTCAACACTTGGACGTTGAGTCTCACCATCTGGAGCTAAAGCTTCAGCCAATGTACCCACGAATCCAGCAGTAGCACCGTAGTAATCGTAAGTGTAAGGAATTTGATATCCAGCTGGGAATGTAGTATTACCAACGTTTTTGAATACAATATGAACATCTGTAATTGGATCTGGATCTGCATCACCACCATCGATGTCAAAACCATCTAAATCAGAAGGTGCATTGATAGAAACGGATTGAGCCTTAATGTCCGTAGAAGCAGAACTAGACACAGTAAATGCTTGGCAGCTAAAATTATTTGTAGAATCAACATCTGGAATGTGAATGATTATAACGCCACACAATTGAACATTGGGAGGTGCGGCAGGAAGCGTGAACGTGTTTGATTCCACAGTTCCAGTCGCTCCGTTTGGATAATCTCCATTTACGAAGGTCCATTGGTGGTTTACACTAACGGTGTCCGTACCATTTAAAGCAATTACAGAGAAAGTGGTGTTTTCCGGAATGTCCACACCTAGGTTCTCAATTCCAATGGAAAGGAGGATAGGCACATTCGGTGCAATTTCGTTTGATGCTGTGGCAATTGTCGCCACGCCCGTAACTGCAAGGTCATATTGTGCTACAGACGCTAGACTGAAAGCACTCAAGACCATTGTAGAAAGGATTCGAGTAGAGTTTTTCATAATTATTACGTTGGATTTTAGTCGTTATGTCTCCTATAGACGCAAGGCAAATCTAAAAGGAAGTATTCAATATTTGACAAAGTGATGAAAAGTTTCACAATCGATTATAATTCTGAACCACATTGCCTACAATAATTAGCGTCTTCCAAATGTCCGGTCAGCCCACAATTATCACAATGATTGGAATTAATTGGTCGCAATCGAACATTAGGTTTATCACCGGAACCGCGAATTATATCAGCACCTACAATGCCAGTGGGCACTGCTATAATGCCATATCCCATAATCATTAACACTACAGCCAAGAATTGGCCAAGTGCCGTATGCGGATGAATATCCCCAAAACCAACGGTAGTCATGGTGACAATTGCCCAATAAATACTCCTCGGAATACTTGTAAAGCCATTTTCACCACCCTCAACAATGTACATTACGGTGCCCATAATGACTGCCACGTTAAAAACAGCGAAAAGGAAAACACCAATTTTAGTACGACTCGCTTTAAGAGAACTCCAAAGCGTATCGGCTTCGCGCATAGATCGGCCCAGCTTTAAAACTCGGAATACACGCATCAATCGGAAAATTCGAATAACCCGCAAGAATTGCGATTGCGCCATAAAAAGAGCCATGTATGTCGGTAAAATAGAAAGTACATCCACAATACCGTAAAAGCTGAATAAATAACCCAATGGCTTTCTTGACGTCCACATCCTAAGAACAAATTCAATGGTAAACAATACGGTGAATGCATATTCGGCATATAACAGCCAATCGCCATAGTTTTCTTGGATTTCTCTTACACTTTCGAGCATTACGGCAACGGTGCTGAGCACAATGGCCCAAAGCAAGGCAATGTCAAAATATTTTCCAGCCGGAGTATCCGTGCCAAAAATGATCACGTACAGCCGCTCACGTAACGAATTTTTATCTCTAACCTTCTCCTGATTCATTATTCATGAAAACAAATTGAATGATATTGGCGCCCATCTTTAGCGATTCGATGTGGTTGCTTTCTGTGTCGTTGTGCACTCGTGGATCTTCCCATCCATCACCTAAATCACTCTCGAAGGTATATAAACACACCAAACGCCCTTCATAATAAAGACCAAGGGCCTGTGGGCGATTATTGTCGTGTTCGTGAATTTTTGGTAAGCCTGAGCTAAAGTCATATTTCTGGTGAAAAATTGGATGACTGGCAGGTAATTCAATGAATTCCAACTCGGGAAACACCCTATTTATTTGTGGCCGAATGAACGGATCCATGCCATAGTTGTCATCAATATGCAGGAATCCACCAGAGAGTAAGTATTTCCGTAGGTTTTGAACTTCAGCATCGCTAAACACAACGTTTCCATGTCCGGTCATATGCAGATATGGATATTGATAAATTGAGCGCTCACTTAATTCGACCACAACCTGATCGGGATCGAGGTTTGTTCCAATATTTTTATTGCAAAAGGCAATGAGATTTGGCAAGGAAGTGTCAAGGTTTGCATACCAATCTCCACCTCCTTGATATTTAACCAGACCAAGCTTCATCAATTCTTGTGCGTTGATTTGATGCGATAAAAGGCCAATAAATAGGATGAAAATGTATTTCATGGATCGAAGATAAGCGACCGTCAATGGTATAACAAATTGGCTGCAATGCAAGCGGTAATGGCCGCGGTTTCTGTTCGGAGCCTATGTTCGCCTAGACTCAAAGGTTTAAAACCAAAGGCGATGGCCATGTCCAGCTCTTTTGAAGAAAAATCACCTTCTGGACCAATGCAAATTAATTGGCTGCAGGAAGTGGTTGAAAGCTCGTGAATCGAGTTTTTTTCGCTGTCCAAGCAATGGGCAATCCAATTGGAATCTGTTTTGAAATCTCTCATGGAATCAAATTTTACAACTTCATGTATCTCAGGCATCCAAAGGTTTTTGCTTTGTTTTAAGGCACTAATAGCGATTCGGTCTAGTCGCTCTCTTTTTAGGTGAATTCGTTCAGAATTTTCACATTGTAGCGGAATGATTTCGTCCACTCCAATTTCTACTGACTTTTCGATAATCCATTCAAATCGAGCCATGTTTTTTGTGGGCGCAACAGCAAGTATTAACCTTCTTTCTGGCCGTGGTTTCGATGTCAACAATTGGTCAATCAATATGCTAGCACCTCGTTTCGCAGGAGTAATAAACCCAATGAATAGCTCGCCAACTCCGGTTACGACATGAACCGCGCTGTTATCTCCCAGCCGCAACACTTTCGCATGGCGCCATTCTTCTTCATCCAGATTAAGTCGCAAACCGAGCTGAGCTTGGGGCAAATAAAACCGAGGTAAATCTTCCATTTCGATGGCAAAGATGCTTGATCGTTTTAAATAAAAAAGGGCCTGCAATGCAAGCCCTTTTCAGATATTGAGTTTCAATAATTAGGCGCCAACACCAACCCGAGGTGCTGCAGCCATAATCTCATCGTTTGCGTAAGCCGCGAATTTTTCGAAATTCTTGACAAAAGATTCAGCAAGTGCGCCTGCTTTTTTGTCATATGCAACCTTATCTGTCCAAGTGTTTTTTGGATTTAGAATGTCGGCAGGAACACCTTCACATGAAGTGGGCATGTTCAGTCCAAAAATCTCGTGTTCTTGAAAGTCTACATTATCCAATTTACCTGTTAAGGCAGCCGTAATCATGGCTCTAGTGTATGAAAGTTTGATTCGTGATCCAACGCCATATTCACCACCACTCCATCCAGTGTTGATCAACCAAATGTTCACATTGTGGTCCTTCATTTTTTGACCCAACATCTCCGCATATTTAGTTGGATGTAGAGGTAAGAAAGGGGCGCCAAAACAAGCCGAAAAGGTAGTTTGTGGCTCGGTTACTCCAGCCTCAGTTCCAGCAACTTTGGCCGTATAACCGGAAATGAAGTGATACATAGCTTGACCAGGCGTCAATTTTGAAACTGGAGGTAAAACGCCAAATGCATCAGCAGTTAGGAAGAAGATATTCTTTGGAATTCCTCCCATTGAAGGCTCAGCGATGTTGTCAATGTGATAAATCGGATAGCTAACGCGTGTGTTTTCAGTTTTCTCGCTATTCTCAAAATCCACTTCGCTTGATGCACCAAAAGTTTCAATGTTTTCGAGCAATGCTCCAAATTTTATCGCTTTCCAGATTTGTGGTTCTTTTTCTTCGGTTAAATCGATGCACTTCGCATAACAACCGCCTTCAAAGTTGAAAACGCCTTTGTTGGTCCAACCGTGTTCATCATCACCAATCAGTCTTCGATTTGGATCGGCAGAAAGCGTTGTTTTTCCTGTGCCAGAAAGCCCGAAGAATACAGCAGCATCGCCATCTTCACCACTATTCGCTGAGCAATGCATACTTAAGACACCGCGGTCTTGTGGCAATACATAATTAAGTACCGTGAAAATTCCTTTTTTAATCTCGCCAGTATACCCAGAACCGCCTATCAATGCAAGTTTATTGGTGAAATCCAATATGCTGAAGTTGTGCTGTCTAGTTCCATCAATTTCAGGATCGGCTTCAAAGCCCGGAACACATAAAATGGTCCACTCCGGTTCAAAGTCTTCCAATTCATCTTCCGTTGGTCGCAAGAACATATTGTATGCAAACATGTTGCTCCATGGGAATTCTGTTACTACGCGGATGTTCAATCGATGTTCTGGATCAGCGCAGGCGTAACAATCTCTTACATATACTTCTCGGTCCATTAAGTAAGCCTTCATGCGATTCATGAGCGGCTTCACTTTCGCTGGCGAGAATGCATTGTTGAAGCTACCGTCCCACCAGATTGTGTCTTCTGTTTGTTCATCGCGAACGATGAATTTGTCTTTTGGTGACCTACCTGTGAATTCGCCCGTATCGATGGCCAACGCACCTGTATTTGTCAAAAATCCTTGACCATTCAAAATCGTGTCTTCCACTAGCTCTGCAGGTTCTAAGTTCCAATAAGCCGCTTTTACTTTTCCCAATCCCAAGTCTGCGATTGATGAATTTTTAGGTTTTCTTCCGAATTCGTTCATAAAAATGATTTACTCTTAAACGCTAATTAATGTTCAAGTTATTTCGACTGCAAAGTTTTGTAATGATTTGTGGGATATCCTGCAAAAAACCTGACTTTTTTTGCACAATCACTGCTTTTTTTTGGTGATAAGTTGCGTTGCATCCGCGAACATCAGCGCCCAGCCTATGATTAAAAGCGTTCCTCCGATGGGCGTTATTGGTCCTAACCATCGTAATTGAAGTCCCAATAAATGTTGCAAGTTGAGCAAATAGATGGAAAAAGAGAATAACAAGATGCCCAATCCAAAAAACGTAACAATTTGTTTTTCATATTTCAAATGAAATGAATGGCCCTTCAATGCCAACATCAATAAAACCAAGGCATGAAACATTTGATATCGAACTCCAGTTTCGAATGACATTAGTTGTTCGGGACTTAAATGCTCTTTGAGAATGTGGGCTCCAAAAGCGCCCAGAATCACGGCCGTCATCGCGAAAAAGGAGCCAAAAAAGAGGTGAAAGGGTTTTGCGTGCATGTGGTTAAATATGCCGCGAAGTTAGAAACTCGTTTTTGCTTCAATTCTTAAGATGATTTATCTCACATTCTAAGCACATATACGCGGATTCTAATCATCGATAGATACTTTTTTATTCTTGAACTAATTTTCGGCCTAATAAAAGTCAAATCGGATGAACCGTTCTGATTTGATAAAAACTGCACCCTATGAAAAAAGTTCTCACCCTTTGCCTCATTACCCTATTATGGTCGTGTGGAGAAACTGAAATCACACGCATTGTAGTTGATCCTGGATTCAGTTCCTACGTCAGTGGATTCACCTCTGGAATAATTTCAAGCCAATCTACCATTAAAGTCATATTAATCGAACCATTCGAAGGAGCAGAGGATGGAACTGAGATCGATAAAGAGCTGTTTGAATTCGAACCCGCCATTGAAGGAAAGGCTTTTTGGGTAGATGATCAAACGATCGAATTCAGACCAGCATCCAAACTACCTTCAGGAGAAAACTTTGTCGGGACGTTCTACTTAAAAGAGCTTATGCAGGTGCCTGATGAATTTGAAGAAATGCGCTTTGGTTTCATGGTCATTAAACAAAACCTTTTTGTTGCGTTTGAAGGGCTTCGGTCGGTTGATATGAATGATTTTTCCAAACAAGAACTTTTTGGAAGTCTGAGAACCAGTGATGGGGCCGATCCAATAGATATTCAGGCTTGCCTAGTGGCCGAACAAAGCGGAAAAAAACTCCCCATTGAATGGACACATGCCGAAGATGGACATGCACATGCGTTTACCGTAAAAGGAGTTGTTCGTGGTGAAAAGGCTTCTGAGTTAGCCTTGAAGTGGGATGGCGAACCAATAGGCGCCAACGTGAGTGACGATTTAGATGTGCGTATTCCACCGCTAGGTGAATTTAGTTTGGTTCAGGTCAACACCTTACGAGCTCCAAGTTTGCATTTTTCACTTCAATTCAGCGATCCGGTCGATCCGAATCAAGATTTGACTGGGCTAATCCACCTTAACTCAGGTAAAGACCTTCGATTTTCAGTAGATAACAATGAAATTAAAGCGTATCCAACCGAACAATTGAGCAGCCATGAAACCATAGTGATTGAAGAATCTGTGGTCAATGTAAAGGGTTCATCGTTGATTGAATCGTACTTCAGGGCAGTTGAATTTAACCTTGAGCATCCGGCTGTCGAACTGCTTGGCGATGGTGTGATCATGCCATCCACAGGCGGTTCTAGTTTTCCGTTTCGTGCCATCAATTTAAAGGCTGTCAACCTACGGGTAATCCAAATATTTGAGCAAAACGTTCCTCAGTTTCTTCAGGTTAATCACCTCAGCGGCTCGCGCGAAATCACCCGAGTGGGTCGAATGGTGGCTGACGAGCAGATTGACCTTGTTTCTGATGAAGGCCTAGATTATGGTGTTTGGAATAATTTCTCTATCGATCTGAGCAAGATCATTCAACCTCAGCCTGGCGCCATCTATCGAGTTACGCTTTCTTTTTCTCGGCACCAATCGCTTTATCCTTGTTCGGAAACAGAAGCAGATAACGCTCAACCCTTGCGGTCAAAGGAACTCAATTTTGACGATGGTGGAAACGACTATTACAGCGACTATGACTACGATTATGAATATTACTACGAATATGATTATGACTATTCTGAGCGTGATAATCCGTGTTCGCCTTCGTTTTATATGTACAACAGAAGGAGCATAAGTGCGAATTTGTTTAGCAGCGATATGGGCATGATTGCCAAAGAGTCATCAAACGATGAATATGATGTTGTTATTACCGATTTAAAATCAACCGATCCCATGAGTGGGATTAGCGTGGAAGCTTATAATTATCAGAATCGAAAAATAGGAGAAGGCAGAACCAGTGGCGATGGCGTGGCCCACATTATCTCAAAAGGTAAGCCTTATTTGATCGTTGCTAAAGATGCCAACCAGCGCGGATACCTTCGGGTGGATAATGGCTCTGCGCTGTCCGTAAGCCTATATGAAGTTGGCGGTCAGCGCATTAAAATGGGAGTGAAGGGATTCCTTTATGGTGAGCGTGGCGTTTGGCGACCAGGCGACACCATTTTCTTGTCCTTTATGTTGGAAGACAAGCAAAATGCTTTGCCAAAAACGCATCCAGTTGTTCTTGAGTTTTATGACCCTTTAGGAAGACTATACGACAGGAAAGTCCAAACCAAGGGGGTGGAAGGCCTTTACACGTTTAAATTAAAAACTGTACCCGAAGACATTACAGGAAACTGGATGGCTAAAGCCATTGTAGGCAATTCTGAATTCACCAAGACACTGAAAATAGAAACCATAAAACCGAATCGATTAAAGATTGATTTTGACTTTGATGATGTAATCGGTTCGAGCGAGGATTTGGAAGCTGAACTGACCGCTCAATGGTTATATGGTTCTCCTGGTGGTGGGCTGAAAGCTAGGGTCGAATTGGAAGTCGAAAACATGAAAACCCAATTCAAAGGATTTGATGGTTATCAATTTGACGATCGTTCGAGGCAGTTTTTTGATAGCGATCCCATCGTTTCAGAACAAACTACCAACAGTGCTGGCAATGCCCGTTTGACTTTTGATTGGGAAAAACCTAGGGAAGCGCCAGGCATGCTGAAAATGAAATTCAGCACAAAAGTATTTGAGCAAGGTGGCGACTACAGTCAGGATTTTGTGAGTACGAAATATTCTCCTTACAGCAGTTATGTCGGAGTGAAAATGCCCGCTGGAACCAATTGGATAACGGCACTTAATTCTGAGGAGGAACACGCTATAGCCATAGCCGCAGTTGATGAAAACGGTAAATCGATTTCGCGAAAAGTCACCGTTGAACTTTATAAAATCAATTGGAATTGGTGGTGGGAGAGCAATGGCGAAAGTGAAACCCATCGATATATCCGCAGGGAGTCGTCAAAGCTGGTAAAGAGTGAAGAATTCGAAGTCAAAAATGGCCGAGGCGTTTATGATTTGAGTTTTCCAAATAAGGACTATGGTAAGTATTTGCTTCGCGTAGTAGATGAAGCTTCAGGCCACAGCGCTGCTCAAGATTTCTTCGTGGAATATCCGGGCTGGTGGAACAACACCGATGAAGGTACGGACGCTGCTGCCATGCTCAGTTTGGAAACAAAAAAGCCGAGTTATGACGTAGGCGAAAAAATTGATGTAACCGTTCCGAGTGGAGGTGTTGGAAGAATCTACGTGACCGTTGAAAAGGGCGATAAAATTCTAGATCAATTTTGGGTGAAGGCAGAATCAAACCATACCAGCTTTTCTATTGATGCCACGAAGGAAATGGCACCGAATGTTTATGTCAATGCCATGCTGATTCAACCGCATGCGCAAGATGAAAACTCCTTGCCTATTCGAATGTATGGGGTAATTCCGGTTTCGATCAACGATGCGAGTACGCGTATTCAACCTGTAATCACTGCACCTGCTGCGTTACAACCCGAACAAAAATTCCAGGTCAAGGTCAGTGAAAAGGATGGTCGAGCTATGGCTTACACCTTGGCCGTGGTGGATGAAGGTCTGTTGGGGTTAACCCGATTTAAAACCCAGAGGCTTGGAATTCTTTTTATTCTAAAGAAGCATTGGGCGTGCGCACTTGGGATATGTACAAATACGTCATGAGCGCCCAAACTGGGAAAATGGCTTCGCTGCTCGCCATTGGAGGTGATGAAGGTCTTGTTTATAAAGAGGAGGAAAAAGCCAATCGTTTTAAGCCAGTTGTTCAGTTCATAGGTCCGTTTTATTTGAAAAAAGGCGAAACACTTTCGCATAACCTTAAACTTCCAAATTACATAGGAGCCGTTCGTGTCATGGTCGTAGCTGGTTATGAAGGAGCCTACGGTTCAGCCGGAAAGGAAATTCAGGTGAAACAACCGCTGATGGTTTTGAGCACTTTGCCTCGCGTTCTTGGACCTAGCGAGCGCATAACCATTCCTGTGAATGTCATCGCTATGGACGATAAAATAAAGCAAGTCAATGTGAAGGTGACGACCAACGAATTGTTGCAACTGCTCGGCTCAACACAGCAAAGCGTGACTTTCAGCAAACAAGGCGATAAGACGGTATTCTTCGAGTTTGAAGTGGCACGGCAGCTTGGTGTTGCCAAGTTTAAAGTCGAACTTAGCTCAGGAAAGGAGACGGCATTCGAAGAAGTAGAATTGATGGTAAGGCCACCAAATCCGGCCATTACGACAACAGAGAGTGTCACCTTGGAACCCGATCAAAATTGGAGTTTCGATTATAAAGCCTTTGGCATCACAGGCACGAACAAAGCTTCATTGGTTGTTTCGAGTATCCCAGATTTGGATTTAGATCGGCAGCTGACCTACTTGATTCGTTATCCGCATGGCTGCATCGAACAAACCACAAGCAGTGTTTTTCCTCAGCTTTCTTTGGCTTCATTGGTTGAATTGACTCCCGAACAAAAAACAGCCATTCAATCCAAT
>CALSPD010000005.1 GCA_943788145.1 uncultured Flavobacteriales bacterium | reverse complement strand
ACGGGAGACACCATCCTCGGCACTATTCGCCCGCCAAAAGAAGGTGAAAAATATTATCCTTTGATTCGCATCGATAAGATCAATGGCTTGCCTTTCGCCCAAGTTAGGGATCGTGTACCTTTTGATTACTTAACGCCACTTTTCCCTCAAGAAAAATTCCAATTAACAGGTCATAAGCATCAAAGCTTGTCTTCTCGAACCATCGATCTTTTTACTCCGATTGGAAAAGGTCAACGTGGGTTAATTGTGGCTCAGCCAAAAACTGGAAAGACCGAAATATTAAAGGAAATCGCCAACGCAATCGCAGAAAATCACCCAGAGGTATATTTGATGATTCTTCTAATTGACGAGCGACCTGAAGAGGTTACCGACATGGAGCGTAGCGTAAATGCCGAAGTGGTAGCATCTACATTCGATGAACCAGCCGATCGGCACGTTCGAGTATCGAATATTGTGCTGGAAAAAGCCAAAAGATTGGTTGAATGTGGACACGATGTAGTCATTTTACTCGACTCGATAACGAGATTAGCTCGAGCATACAATACCGTTTCGCCTGCATCCGGTAAAGTACTAACGGGTGGGGTTGATGCAAACGCCTTACACAAACCAAAACGATTCTTTGGAGCAGCTCGAAACATTGAGCATGGAGGTTCCCTGACCATCATCGCCACTGCATTGACGGAAACAGGATCAAAAATGGACGAGGTAATCTTTGAAGAATTTAAGGGAACTGGTAATATGGAACTTCAGCTCGATCGTAAGTTGAGCAACAGAAGAGTATTCCCAGCAATCGACCTAGTGGCGTCAAGCACACGAAGAGATGACATCCTCATGGAAAAGGACGTATTGCAACGTATGTGGATCTTGCGAAAGCATTTAACAGATATGAACACGGTGGAAGCAATGGAATTCTTGAAACAACAAATGGCTCACACCAAGAGCAATGAGGAGTTCTTAATTTCAATGAACGGTTAATTCCCTCCTACTAAAAAGACCAGTGGTCGTCATAGAAATTCTAAGGCGACCACTTTTTTTATATTCACAGCCGTATGAATAACATTACAAAATATGCAGTTGCTGCTGCCCTAGCAGCCATCATTGCACGCATGACCTATTTCCTTTTGCTCGCTCCTGATGAGGAGTGGGATATGTATGTTAGGTTCGCTTATTTGCTTCTGTTTCTACTCGCTCTGTTCCTAGGACTTCGAGCTGAGAAAATCGATCAACCTCAGTCGTCTATTACAACGGATATCAAAACTGGAATGAAGATTACTTCCATTTTCGCCATCATCATTTCAAGCTTCACCTTCCTTTATTACAAATGGATCAACCCTGCATTTTTCGCGGATAAGATCCAAAACGTCATTGACAACGCCTCGGGAGATCAAGCCGAAAATGCTCAACGCTGGGCAGAGCTTATTTTCAGCCCCTTCTCCCACTCCACCTTGACATTGCTAGGGGTTATCGTTATCGGCTTTTTTTACACCATCATTTTGGTAATGATCATGCGAAGAAAACCAGAAATTTTGATCAACTAGTTTGACCTTTTGAAGCGATTTCCGCTCCAAACACATCTACATTCATTCCTCCAAAATTACCTGAACTCATAAGCAACAAATTGGTCTCGGACCAAGTTCTCGTTTTTAAATCTGCCTCGATTTCTTGTTGGCTTGTGTAAACGATTAAATCGTTCCTTCCAAAGGAAACCTTTACGTCATCTTTCGAAATTGGAGCTAACTTTTTGTGCATCAAGGTTTCTTCTTTGTAGAAAACAATGGCCACATCAGCTTCCTTCATGGTGTCTTTATATTCCAACAAAAACTCTTTTGTCAAGCTACTAAAGGTATGCAGCTCCATGCAAGCCACCAGCTTTCGATTCGGCCACTGTTGTTTTACCGCCTGCACCGTTGCCACTAATTTGGATGGTGAATGCGCAAAATCTTTATAAACCACCGTATTTTCATTCCGTCCGATTTCCTCCAACCTTCGACTAGCTCCTGTAAAATCAGCAATAGCCTTATAAAAAGTATCTCGCTCTATGCCCAGTTGCGCGCACACCAATTGAGCTCCACTCATGTTTTGTAAGTTGTGATCGCCAAAAACGCTGATTCGAAATTCCTTTCCGTCAAACGAGAGTATGGTTTTGCCGTTTTCGATTCGATGCTCAGGCGTTTGATAACCAATTCGCTCAATTTCATTGGATGAATCACCGACCATTTTGTTCAGGACTTCATCCTTCTTGCAATAAATCAACTTTGCACCCTTTTCAAGACTGTTAATGAAAAGGCTGAATTGTTCCTTGTAATTTTCCCATGTAGGGAAAACATTGATGTGATCCCAAGCAATACCCGATATCAATGCGATTTGCGGATGATAGAGATGAAACTTTGGTCTTCGATCAATAGGCGAACTCAAGTATTCATCGCCTTCTAAAACTATAACCGGTGCGTCTGACAATCGAACCATGGTTTCAAAACCTTCAATTTGCGCTCCGACTAAATAATCAAAATCACGATCAAGTTTTTTCAAGACATGCAGAATCATGGACGTTATGGTCGTTTTTCCATGGCTGCCGGCTATGACTAACCTGGTTTTTTGAGTCGATTGTTCAAATATGAATTCAGGATAAGAATAAACCCTCAAACCCGTTTCAAGTGCTTTTACAAGTTCTGGATTGTCCTTTCGAGCATGCATACCTAAAATAATCGCATCTAAATCGGTCGTTATGCGATCTGCGTCCCATCCCATTTTTGACGGCAACAATCCTGCTTTGGCTAATCGCCCCTTACTTGGTTCAAAAATTTCGTCATCTGAGCCCGTTACCTGATGACCGAGTTGATGCATGGCTAGTGCTAGATTGTGCATGGCAGCACCACCGATGGCAATAAAATGAACGTTCATTTAGCTTGATTTATGATTTCAAATCTAGCCCATGAAGTCAGGATTAAAATCCAAGATTGAGATAGATACAAACAGAAAACCGTTGGTTCGCAAAATCACTTTCAGCGTATGGTCGCTTGAGGGGCAAATCTTACATTTGGCGCCTCAAAAGATTGTATTATGGCTGGAGTGTTGAATGCGCAAGAAGCGCTAGAATTGTTTGAACTTTCGAAGAAAAATAAAATTGCCTATCCCGCAGTAAATGTGGTTAGTACGCAATCAGTAAACGCAGTGATGGAAGCTGCTGCAAAGGCAAAGTCGCCTGTAATCATTCAGTTCAGTAACGGAGGCGCTCTTTATTACGCTGGAAAGTCACTCGACAACAGCGATGAGAAAGCCGCGATAGCTGGCGCTATTTCAGGCGCACTTCATGTGCACAAACTAGCTAAGCTTTATGATATTGACGTCATTTTACACACCGATCATAGTGCCCGAAAACTGCTTCCTTGGATAGATGGTTTATTGGAAGCAGGTGAACAACATTTTGCCGAAACTGGCCGCCCACTTTACACGAGCCACATGATCGATTTGAGTGAAGAACCAATTACTGAGAACATGGCCACTTGTGTTGAGTATCACAAGCGTATGTCTAAAATTGATATGATTCTTGAAATTGAATTGGGTGTAACGGGAGGCGAAGAAGACGGGGTTGACAACACCGGAATTGACAGTTCAAAGCTCTATACCCAACCGGAAGAAGTAGCCTATGCTTACGAACTATTAAACGCAATAAGTCCAAACTTCACCATTGCTGCGTCTTTTGGTAATGTACATGGCGTGTACAAACCTGGAAACGTGCAATTGACCCCTGTCATTCTAAAAAACAGCCAGGATTACATTAAAGCTAAGTTCAATATAACGCGCAACAATCCCGTGAACTTCGTGTTTCACGGTGGCTCAGGATCCACACGTGCAGAAATTCGAGAGGGAATCGATTACGGTGTAATCAAAATGAACATTGACACCGATACGCAGTGGTCATTTTGGGATGGCGTTCGCGCTTTCGAGGCAAAATACCGCGCTTATCTTCAAGGTCAATTAGGTAATCCTGAAGGTGAAGAAAAGCCTAATAAAAAATATTACGATCCAAGAAAATGGCTGCGCGAAGGTGAAAAGTCAACTGTTGACCGATTAATGGTTGCATTCGAAGACTTGAATGCCATTGACGCCAATAATCGCATGGGTCGATAATCACAATAACTTTCACCAAAATCAAAACAGTCGCAGACCATGAAACTACACGCAGTAAATACCGGATACTTTCAATTGGACGGGGGCGCAATGTTTGGTGTGGTTCCAAAATCGCTTTGGTCGCGCACAAATCCGGCTGACGACAACAACATGTGCAATTGGGCCATGCGATCTCTGTTGATCGAAGATGGTGATCGATTAATGCTCGTGGACACGGGAATTGGGAATAAGCAAAGCGAAAAATTCTTTAGCCATTACAACTTGCATGGCAATGATTCATTAGACAAATCACTTAAGGCTTTGGGCTTTGACCGAAATGACATTACTGATGTCTTCCTCACGCATTTACATTTTGATCACTGCGGAGGAGCCATCGAATATGATTCAAGCAAAGATGCATTCCGACCTGCCTTTAAAAACGCCACGTTTTGGAGCAATCAACAACATTGGAATTGGGCGACCAAACCTAATGCACGCGAAAAAGCTTCCTTTTTGAAGGAAAACATCCTACCTATTGAAGAAAGTGGCCAATTAAAATTCTTAAGTCACGATTCTACTTTTCTCAAGAACGCCTTTCCCAATATTGATGTCTTGATGGCCTATGGGCATACGGACGCACAAATGATTCCACATATTCGATATAAGGGTCAAACCATCGTATTTATGGCCGATTTACTACCAAGTACTGGGCACATTCCATTGCCATACGTAATGGGTTACGATACTCGTCCATTGTTGACGTTGGATGAAAAGGAGCGATTTATGAACGCGGCTGCGTACAATGAGTACATTCTTTTCTTAGAACACGATTCAGTGTCCGAATGCTGTACCGTGCAGCATACTGAAAAGGGCGTTCGACTAAAAGACTCTTTTTCTTTTTCAGACATATAGCGCCAACTTTAGATGAAGGGTATTCGTCTTTGACGATGCGCTCTTCTTTAGTAAACACGAGACAATCATCGTTAATTTGGTATTCCAATTTTACATTAACCGTGAATAGAATTGTATTAACCCTATTTTCAGTTTTGATTCTTTCGGCATGCATGCAAGTGCATGAAGCTTGTATTGAAGCGGACAAAAATGAAATTGCTGTTGGTGAATATCTCACATTCTACGATTGTAGCAATTCAAGTGCTAATTACAATTGGTCTTTTGGAGATGGAAATACAAGTGGTGGTTGGGAAAGTGTAAGGCATAAATATGCCAGAAGAGGGATATACAACGTTGAATTAGAAATATCGAGTAGATACAGAAGTACCTATGACACCTTTGAGGTAAATGTGGGAGATTATGTTTTAAAATCACTGGAAATAAATTCAGTAACTGATAACACAACCTATCGAGTGAAGTCCTGTAACCGAATATACTTCATGGATAGAAAAACGGTCATTGCAGCCAACCTTGGTGATAGTTGCTATGCTGGTTTCAATTACACGCTCGTGAATAACCTCAGCAACGAGAGGCGAGCAGTTTCCGTAAAGCCCAAACTCAAGTTCATACATAGTTTTTATGCTACAATCGATAGTTCCCAATCATCTGAACTAGTTTTAATTAAAGATACACTGCACATTGACCCAAACAGAGAAATTAATCTAAGCAATCAAATCATCTATGACGATGTGCTCTTTTTTGGGAAATACGAGATCATCAGCGCTAATTTGGTCTTCCCCTTATACATAGATCGTGAATAGAAAGCCATCTCAACAATTGCTCGCAACTCCCTGTTCAACACTTTTTAATACCATGCTTTTAACGAATTCGAAAACAACGTTACTATGACGAACTGAGGTTCTAAGCAACCCTGAAACAATGGTGCTCAACCTTGATTTTGGGTTTAAGGTGCAGGCGTCATAATTTACCCTTTCATAAGTTAGAACTTGTATTTAGCACATAAGCTCCCTCTTCCCTCATGTCGTGGAATGCAATTTCCATATCGTTGAGCATTCGAATCCAATAACTTCTCGTTTTCCAGTCTAAGTTTGATGATAATACCACCACTTCTGGTTTAGCGTTTTCTATCACTTGTGTAGGTTGATCACTTGTTCTTTTTGTTATATATAAGATGTCCGCAGCTTCCATTTCAGGAAAGGTTTTGACTACATCATCCAACACAAGCAGCCGCTTTGACCCGTGCATAAAAATTCCTGAACTGAAAGAGGAAAAATTTGGCTCATTTAAATCCATATCCCACCAATGATGGTGTATATGAAAGCGCATTTTGTCGAAGTTCGAATACAAGGCTGTATCCGCATAAAACCGATGATTGTGCCCATCAATCAAGTCAATTGCTTCATGTCCCTTTACCTTATAAATGACAGCCTGCGTTTGGTTTTGTTGAAGTATAGATTCACCTATGTTGAAGGACTCAATAATGGCAAATGTGACTAAGAATGCAAGCAACCACTTATAGCGTGTTGTAATGAGAAAAACCACCGAAGTGACGATGATCATATAAATGAAATATGTTTCGAAAATGCTGATGTCTATGCCCGAAATCAGTGCTCCTGGGAGCTTCTCAACCCACTGAATAAAGAGGTCCAACCAATGAACAAGATAGAATAACACCATTCCGATAACGGTATTTAGCCCCGGCACCCAACTAAAAACAATCATTGCCACTCCAACAGGTAAAATGGCTGTTGCAGCTGGTATGACAACCAAATTGCTCAAGAGAAAATAATTCGGAAATTGATGAAAATAAAGCAATCCCAGCGGAAAAGTGGCCACTTGAGCTGCCACAGATACGGTGGTTATAGCCCAAATCTTATCGAGAAGCCACCATTTTGTTTCCCATAACTCATAAAGATGAGGCTGCAAAATAACAATGCCTAACACGGCCAAATAGGAAAGCTGAAAACCCACCTCAACTATCAGAAAAGGATCAAAAAGTAATAAGGCCATTGCGCTGGTGGCGAGCGTGTTATAGATGTCCGTATGCCGACTAAATTGCTGTGCACCGATGACAAAGCTGAACATCGTTGCAGCCCGTGTCACAGAAGGTGAAAGTCCTGTTAAGGCGGCATATCCCCATAATACAAGTAAAAGTAAAACGCCCTTGACGTATGTTCCGTTTTTGAACCGCTCAATTGGTTTAAACACAAATGCGGCAATCAGAAAAATGATACCAACATGAAGTCCAGAAACGGCCAAAACGTGCATTGCTCCTGCGCTTGCAAAAGCATTTACTTGATCTGCACTTAAATAGTGTTTATATCCAACCAACAAAGCCGAAAGAATCGCAAGTTCTCTATCATTTATTCCTTGATCTTGAAGAATATCCATTACACCATGCTGCCAGTCCTTTATGGTGCGTATCAGACCCGTACCCTTTTCCGTCATCTGCCAATCATTTACTGGGCAATAGATCTGGTGGGTAATTTGATGAAAACCCATGTATCGCTTGTAATTAAATTCATCAGGATTTTGTGGCTCTGGAATAGGATTAACCCGTCCTTTTAAAACCACTCGATCTCCGTATCCAAGCTGCAAAGCCTCTTCTGTATTTTCGAAATACACGAGCAAGGTACCGTTGCTCTTTTGAGACCCATTCAATATGATTTGATCCAACTCTAATTCAGCTTTCACACTTTTAGCTCGCGGAACAGCATCCGAACTTAAAGTGCCAACCAAAGTACAGACCTCGCCATGATTCTGATTCGAATAATGATCATCAAAGAGGCGATCTGTGTGAAGCACCGTTAGGGTATAGCCCGCCACCGCGAAAGCTGGAATGAATAAAACTGAATTGATGAGCGCTCGTTGTTGCAGTAAGTGAAAAAGCAAGGCAAAGGCAAAAAGCGCCCCGATGAGCACCATGCTGAGTTGTAGATTAGGAAGGAAAATACCAACGATAATACCGGCTAGAAATGGCCAGAGAATTCTAAAAAGCGGCACCTGATGCCAGATGTATTTGACTGAGTTTGCCAAATAGAAGTGGTTTTGTTTCCACCTAAAATTAAAAGTTTTTAATTTACTTCCCTTATTCTCGCCTAGTTACTTTGCTTTTTCCTTGGCTCAATTCTTCAACCGAGGACAGGACAAGCAACGCCACGAAAGGAAAAAGGGGTAAAAGTCGGCATTGAAGTCGCTCATAAACATTTGCCAAAACGCCCGTTATAGCTGCATTGTAGAAGTAGAAGATTAAAAATAATACAATGAGGAGAATTAACCTTTGATCTAATCTTCCGGTGAGTACTGCCCAACCTAAAACGAGCATGGTTAGAAACAGGCTTATGTAATTAAGTATTCTAAAAAAATCCAAAGGCAGTCCATTTCCTTTGTTCTGAACGCTTATCAAATATTCATTCAATTCTTGTTTGAAATGCGTGTGCATGGGCCACGAAGGCGGTGATCCATCTCCATATTGATATTGCAGTCCGCTCCCAAGTTCTATCTGAAACATCTGCTTAAAAGTGGCTTTTATTGCCCCGAATAAAAACCATTTTAGGTAACGTGGATTGGTTAAAAAATCCTTTACAATCGGTGCGCATTCATCGTTCATTGCTGCCCATCCCCCTTGACTTGTTTGTACGGGACCATCAACATCCCATAAATATCCTCCCGTTTCCAATGGCAGACTATCCTTTATAGCACATAGACTAAATTGATTTGATTCGCAGTTTTCATTTAAGTACATTTTCAAAAGCCCCATCTCACCAATGTTTGCCGTTATGAAAATATTTGAAGCCAAGCTCATACGGAACCCATTATTCCAAATGGCATTATAGCTGGACGTAAAAAGAAACGCAAGAATTAAAGGCAGTGTCAATCCCAACCACCGCGCTTTCGAAAGTTTTGATGATGCCCACACCCATTTTCCAAAAAACAAGGTCGCTATGACCAATAGTAAAAGCGGAAGATGGCTCAAATGCGTGATTAACGAACTAAAAATCACTCCTCCGTATAACAAAGCTTTTTTCCAAGTGAAGTGTGGTTCGAAAACCACCAAAGCCACAGCGAGCGAGAGGATATAGGTAAAAATATCCGGCATAAGTTGCGCGGCATACCATGATAAACTTGTGCTAAAACTTAAAATCGTGATAGTCAAAAAGTGGGTAGCATAAATCTGGTTTTTCCTGAAAATTTTTATTAGGCGAAAGGACAGCCAACTAACTAAAAATCCCTGAATCAATACGATTGGCCAGTTGCTGATGATCCATCCCGAAATTCGCATCAGCATTGGATATCCAATTGCTCGGTGAAAAGAAGGTTCCAAACTCACAGCCATTTCCATGTAAGCTCCGCTATCAAAGTAAACCAAGGGATATCGGTTATACAATGCCGGTCCAATTACGATTAGACTTGTGATTAAAAAGTATAGACTTTGAAGGATATTTTCCCTTGTCATCACTATTAGGATGGATTTAAATACTTTGAATTTATCACCATTAAATGATGTCGAGTGTGTCCCGAAATGATAAAAAATAAGCTCGAAACTTGTACGTCATGACCATTCGCACTGCCAATTTTATCCAATTGCGTACTCATAGTTTTTAATAGCCCAAGGCTAGAGGCACGAGCCGCTGAAAAGTAGGTTCGCAGGCCACCAACTGTTTGATGATTCAAATTCAACGCATCCGCATAAACGTTTTCATCGTAGCCACTTAATTCCACACGATTCGGTTCTCGCGCGATTGTTAGAGCTCGGAAAGTAAAGATCAATTCCGATTCGATACAGTGCAATATCACTTGAGCCAAAGTCCACTTTCCTGCACCATAACGATAGGTGAGTTGTTCATCTGTTAGCCCGATTATCATTTTCTCAAAAGCAGCTCCAGATTCAATCAATTCTTGATTCAAGTTTTCTGCCAAAACTAGATTCAGATATGTATCATAGAATGGAGCGCGCACTAAAGATTGAATGGATTCTAACATGGGCTCAAGGTAAAAAAAGCGAGCATAAAAAAAGGGAGGTAATTCCCTCCCTTTTTTTTCCCTTAAACCATTAATCGATATTGATTAACCACTAACAGTCTCTTTTACTTTAATCGATTTAAAGAGTTGCGTTTTTTCGATTAAAGGTTAATATTTCTATCTGAAGGGTACTTTACAGAATACCGAAAGCGCATTGCCTCTGTTGAGCTCGGTGTAATAATTCGAGTCCAACGCAAGATTCCTGTAGCTTCCTTATGCTTCGCTCCTTTTGCATCGTCTAGCGTAACTGAAATGTCTTTATCCGATGAAACGGGTATTTGATCTTCGATTACGAGTTCAATCTTTGTGCTCTTTGTGTTGCGGATTGATATTTCAATTCCAAAAGCCTCTTTTCTACTGCTTCCGATCTTTTTGGTTTCACAAAACTCCTTGATTTTTTCGCGCTTAACAATGATGCTATGATCAATTCCTAAACTTAAATCTAGCGTATCAGCAATGGATGAAGGATCGATATACATCTTCCCTACGTAGGTATTGGCGAAGAAAAGATTGGCTTCACCAGGCAATAGGTCATATTGTTCAAATTGTGAAACACGAGCAATAAGATAAGCTGCTGGATTAATTTTTGGCGCGCAGTAATACTGGTAACTAGCTGGTATAGTAAAATCATCTATGCTAAGTCCTTGTTGCTGTCCATTCGAGGGAATTGAATGACGTGTATTGATTTTAAACTTCGTGACGGCATCATTTGCTGGATAGTCAAGTGTGGCTCCCAACTCGGGTTTCTCATTGTCCGCCATATCCGCTCTCATCGGCATTGCACTAGAAACAGTGGTTTTTTCAATTGCTAGTCGATTTGAATATGCTGAAACACCCGCACCTTCTGCATAGCCTTCGATAAAATAAAGCCTCCAAGGATGAATCTCTGGTTTGTTTCCGTCAACGTTTGGGTTTGCATTGGTTAAGGTCAAGGTTACATTGTCCCAATCAACGCCCGTATTCTGATACACCTTTGCATTGTAAGAAAACTGCAACGGTTTATCCACTTCGGTCACGGTTACATTGTAATTCGGAACCCAACCAGCATTCCGAACCATATACGAGAACTTGAAGTTCGCGGTCAAACTAGACGGTACATATATCTCAACTAAAATTTCACCCGTGGAACGATTAAACTTGGTGTTCTGCTCGTTTAATTGATTTCTAACTCGATTTATGTTTTTATTAAGGGACGCCTGCTTTTGCTCAAGCTCCATCACTTTCAACATAATATCCGCTAACCGGTCGCGATAAAAATCTGACAGATCTTCTAAATCTTCGATGACGAAATCTGTTCCTTGACCGCCCCACCCAACACTTTTATTCGAAAGAATCATCCCTTTCTCTTCTGCGTAGATGCCTATAAGATTCTGATTGAACTTATAGTCGAACTCGTAGGATTTAAGAGAATCCGTTAACGCTTGAATTTGCTTAGGCTTTGGCGCCTGACTCAAAAAATTAATAGCGTTCGAAACGCTTAAAATGTTTATTCCATTTGCGGCTGAAACAGAAATACTGGAGGGATCCAGTTCTGAAGCCAAGCCATTGAAGGTCACGAATTGTCGACCCACAGAAAGTGACTTAGATGCAATTCGTTCAACTTGCGCTCCTCTTGGATAAACGGTTATCCCATCAATTTTTGACGGGATAACTATTGGTTCTTGGGCAATGCCTATGAAGCCAATCAAAAGCAAGTTAGATAGAAGAAAAATTTGTTTCATAGATTTTGTTTAATCGTCCCCGCCTCCTGTAAATGCAAGAATAAAATAGAGCAACTGAGAAATCGCGGCCAAGGTAGCCACCACATATGTACTGGCCGCCCACCTTAAAGCATTTTTCGCTTTTTCATGTTCGGTACCGACTGTTATGCGACTCATATTTAACCATTGTAGTGCTCGCGCTGAGGCATCAAACTCAACCGGAAGTGTGATTAGACTAAACAGCGTAATTACAAACTGGGCAGCAATTACGAGCCAAATAGCCTGAGCGAAAAAATTAAAAACATATCCCCCAATTAAGGCCACGATGAAAATCACACTCATCATTCGACTTGAAAAATTGACGGCAGGAACCATAGCAGATCGAAGATTCAAAAGCGAATAGGAAGTCGCGTGTTGAACAGCATGCCCAGTTTCATGGGCCGCGACCGCAGCGGCAGAAACATTTCTACCCGAATAGACTGCGCTACTCAAGTTAATTGTCTTGTTTATTGGATTATAGTGATCTGTTAATTCCCCTTGCACAGATACGACCTTAACATCGTGAATGTTATTATCACGCAACATTTTCTGGGCAATTTCAGCTCCCGAAAGCCCGCTTGAGGTGGGAACTAATGCATATTCTTTAAATCTTGATTTAAGTCGATTACCGACCCATACACTCAAAAGCGTAAACCCAATTAGTATTATCCAGTACATATATTAATTTTTCGGGAGATCTAACAACTGGTGTGCCAGCAGATAAAACGCTGCGATACCTGACAATTCTGACATAAAAAAAGACCTTCAATTCGAATTGAAGGTCTTTCACGTGTCTTTTTGTCGGCTTATTTTACAATTAACCGATCCAAATAAGTTTTATTGTCCGTCACTACTCGTATCATATATAGCCCTTCTGGCAAGGAAGATACGTCCATAGAAATACGATTCTTAGAGGTGAAGCTTTGATTGACAACCACTTTTCCCAATAAATCAGAAATCTCCACTTTGAAATCTACAGCTTCATTAAATTTCAGATTAACCAAGTCCTTGGCCGGATTTGGATACAATTCCATAGTTTGTGTTACAATTTCATCTTGTCCTACAGGCCAGTTTCTTGGATCGTCAGATCCTGTTGTTCCGCCTCCAGATCCGCCATTTCCGCCACCTTCAGTGAGCGTTCCTTCTTGAGGCGTTTTTGTTCCATTCACATAGATTAAGTCTGTCTGGTTGTTTTCATCTTGTTGCCATAAAACGGTTGCCACTTCCAGATTACTTAATTTCCATTCTGAGGCTCTGTCTATAGTCAAAGTTTTAGTGAACGTTTCACCTGCATCTGCGCCAGAAGTGGTGACCATAAAATCATTATCTGCTTCCGTAAATGCCCCTCTAAATACAACATGGTGATGTGCCGAGTCACCTTGACTGTTTTGGTAACCAACTATATCATCTTCAATAACATAACCAGCTACAAGGAAAGTACCAGCAACAGCTTCAAAAAATTTAACCTTCACTAAAATTTCAATCTCGTTTTCATTTACTGAAACTACTTCATAAGCGGCATTCGCTATAACATCGTTCATCTCGAAGCTTTCGATTATTCCATTTACCTGAGCATAACCCGTTCCAACGTCTTCACCATTTCCAGCAAAATTCGGATAACCTCCAAATCCGATTTCAGCAGCAATTACATCCGCATCTGGAGTATAAAACAAGCTTGTCGAAGAAGCATAAAGTGCCATGCAAATGTGATCTTCATGGTGTTCACCAACAAGTTCACCAAAACCTTCCCAGCCCCAAGCCCCGCAAGGCCCGCACCAAGAAGCTGTTATCTTAGTTATTAAACCCGAATTTGTTTGTGGAACACTCCAACTCTGGGCAACCACAGCTGAAGACAGAAATAAAGCGAGAATCGGTAAGTATATTTTCTTCATAGCCTAAGAATTGGGGTTTCACGAAATTATAAAAATCATGCACACCTTACTCATGAACTTCAGGGAAATTGGATTACACATGAGGACAAAACACCAAATTACATGGTGCTTTTTGGTTTCCTATCGGGCAACAACAAATGACTTTTGCGCTACAAAACTATCGGAATAAATGCGAGCGAAATAAACGCCATTCTCAAATTCACTTGCGTTAAAAGCTGCTTTTTGCGATCCAGCGCCAAGTGTTTGATTATAAACCGATTTCACCTTCCTTCCATTCAAATCATAAACATCAACACTTACGCGACTTCTTGCTGGTACTGTAAAACTGATAATTCCCAGATCATGTAAAGGATTTGGAGAAATAGTCATATTCAGATCTATTTCCTGAACTTCTTCGATGGAAGTAGGCCAATTGGCTGGATTGAATCGACTATTTGGATTGTCTTCGTTTTCCGGATGGTTTGGATCATTTACGTCATCCTTATTATATATAGTAAACGTGGATTCCTGAGCTGCATTAATTAGCTCATTTTTAGTAATATCTGCATTGTCATAATTGGCAACAAAAGCCACAACACGTAAGTTATTGATATCTGCTCCTGCGGGTTTTGCAAAGGATACCATATCGTTAAATTGGTTTCCGACTACGATTTGCTGGGTAATAATATTATCGGTTCCAGAAACACCTGTCGGATTTTTAACCGCCACATCATTGTGATTAAAATTTGGCTTATACAAGTAATCGTTTCCATTAATATTGACCGTATCAAAAGGTGGAGAGAAGAGCGTGCAATTTCCGAAGTTAGTAGCGTCAACAACCTGATCGGCACTTACACCATTCTGCACCAAATAGAGGAAGAAACGCATTTCTCGGTTTACAATTCCGTAGGTTGAATCTGTAAATAATAGGTTAGTCCGAACGAAAATCTCCTCATAACTTGAATCATATAAAACTTCCGGCAAAGTGACTAATCCATCCGTTGTTCTATTTATTCGAGCCGTAATGGTATCAATCCACAAATCCTCACTGAGTGATGTCATGGTCGTTCCATTGTAGGAAACACGATCAATGGCACCTCTACCCCACACGGAAACATTAAAAGTTTGCGCCCATTGGTCTGCGAAGGTTTGAAACAATGGATCACCTCCATTCTGAAGGTCATCCCAGTGGTAGGAAATGACAGCCAACTCATCATCAGAAAAGGATGACTTCGCTTTCTCCTTAGCGCAGATAATGGAAGAATTGTTTTCAGTCCAAGTTGACTCACTTACTTCAAGCAAGACTGTTCGAGTAGATTGAGAAATTCCAGCTGCCACAAGGCACAAGGCAATAGATGTTGTGTATAGTTGTTTCATATTTCACTTATTAAAAGCGGGTGAAGTTAATATTTTTTAGTGCATAAATGGCTCATCTCACAATGTCTTGGTTTACTTCGCGTCAATGAAAAGATCGAAACTTAAAATGACGAAAAAACCGCTTATACTCGTCACAAATGATGACGGTTTTCACGCCCCAGGCATAATAGCCTTAACTGAGGTCGCCAAAGAGTTTGGGGCCGTTCTTAAAATCGCACCCGACAAACCTCAAAGTGGTATGGGGCACGCTATTACGATTAATTCAACCCTTCGTTTTGAACAGCTCGAATCAGGCAATGACTTCAACGCCTATCAATGTACTGGCACTCCTGTGGACTGCGTTAAAATTGCGCTTGACGTTATACTAGATGAAAAACCAGATCTGATTGTTTCGGGAATCAACCATGGTTCAAACGCGAGCATTAATGTGATCTATTCTGGTACAATGAGTGCAGCGCTAGAAGGTTATATAGAAGGCGTTCCATCTATTGGTCTTTCGCTTTTGGATCACGGATTAGAAGCAGATTTCACAGCTTGCAAGCATTTTGCACGGGAAATCATTGAACTTGCCCTGAAGCAAAAAGGGAAAAACTATTGTTTAAATGTGAATGTTCCCAAGCTCAATCTCGATTTGATCAAAGGAATTAAATACTGTCGTCAAGCCCATGCCAAATGGCAGGAAGAATTTGATAAGAGGCAGGATCCTTCAGGTAAAGATTATTACTGGCTTACCGGACATTTTGTCCCCTTCGATGAGCATAAAGAAGACACTGATCTTTGGGCACTGCAAAACGGATATGTTTCTGTTGTCCCAGTATCATACGATTTGACCAATTATGAAACCTTAAATGATTTAGCAAATTGGAAAAACTAGGTATTTATTTAGATCGAATTTATTGGGGATTGATAGCTGGACTTATCGGTCCATGGCTAGGTGCAGCTGTATTTTACCTCATCATGTTTCGTCATAAAACTATTTCGGGATACATCGATTTGATTCAATACAGTCCCAGTACCCATTCTGCATTTATTTCTGTTTCGTTGGTGTTTAATCTGGTTTTCTTCTTTATTGCTATGAAGTATGATTGGTACAAGGCCGCCAAAGGGGTAATCATGTCCGTCTTTCTTTACGCTCCATTTGTTGTTTATTTCAAATATGTCGCATAAGCTTTTCATCATAGCGGGTGAACCTAGTGGCGACCTTCATGGGGCAAATTTGGTGAAGAGTATTCTTGAAAAAGACTCGAGTGTAAAAATAGAATGCTGGGGCGGAGATAAAATGGCGGATGCTGGTGCTCGAGTGGTAAAACATGTGAATGACTTGGCATTTATGGGTTTCATCGAAGTAATTGCCAACATTTTTGAAATCCTATCCAACTTCGAACTATGCAGAAAGCAAGTGGCAGCGTTTAAGCCAGATGCTGTTGTTCTGATTGATTATCCCGGATTCAATTTAAGGATGGCAAAGCACATTCATGACATGGGCATACCAGTGGTATATTACATATCGCCACAAATTTGGGCGTGGAAAGAATCGCGCGTGAACAAGGTCAAAAAGTATGTCGATCACGTGTATGTTATTCTACCATTTGAACGTGCTTTCTACCTGAAACATGGAGTAAATGCAGAATTTGTAGGACACCCTTTGTTGGATGAAATAAAGGAAATCCCTTTTAACCGAAATGATTTTTTGGCACGACATTCCATTGAAGGGAATCGTCCAATTATCTGTGTTTTGCCTGGAAGTCGAAAACAGGAGATTAAAAAAATACTCCCTCAGATTAGTGCCTTAGTTGAAAAATTCCCAAACCACCAAATTGTTGTTTCAAAAGTAAGGTGGCAGCCAAAGGCGTTGTATGAATCTATTTTGCATAACCGAGTTCTTTTGATTGAAGGTGATGTGTACCATTTATTGCACGCATCGGAGGCGGCAGTGGTTACGTCAGGTACAGCCACACTGGAAACAGCACTGATTGGAACGCCTCAAGTTGTTGTTTACAAGGCTAATTGGCTCAGCATATTTATCGCGCGCTTTCTTGTTAAAATAAGGTTCATTAGCCTCGTAAATTTGATCATGGATCGCGAGGTCGTCAAGGAGTTGATTCAAGGTGGCGCTACTAATAATGCCATAACTGAGGCTCTAAACGATATCATTATTGGTGGTTCTGAACGTGAACAAATCCTTGATTCATATCGTCAACTTCGCGGTGAATTGGGTCAAAGTGGGGCATCAGAAATTGTTGCCACTCGATTGTTGAAAATCATTGAATAGAGCAATAAAACACACCATGCAGGCAAAATACATTTGTCGGTGATGCGCCAAATCCTCATTTTCATTTTAGCACTGCTCCCAGCAGCGGTATTTAGTTCGACCAAAATCCTTCAAATTGGCATTTACCATAAAGATGAACCCAAGGAAGTAATTGTCCAAGCAAACGATGGATCTTATAAAGTATATGGCAACGGACAAGAGATTTTTGACTTAGACTCAAAAAGCATTTTAAGAATCCAGAATAAAAATGGACTCATTCATCTCAGAACGCTTTCCGAAGAAATTGGTAGTTATGCGCTGATCGAAATCAAACGAAATTCATGGGGCAGCATTATGAAACTGCAGCGAACAGATGGGGATAAGAAGCATCGGGAGTACAATGATGATTTCATCATTAAGCCGCTGAGCTCAACCCTTCGCATAATAAACGAAGTATACATTGAGCACTATGTAGCTGGCGTAGTTGAATCTGAAGCTGGCGCGAAAGAGCCAAAGGAATATTATAAAGTTCAGTCTGTGATTTGTCGGACTTATGCCCTCAACAACCGAAGACGTCACGAGGCTGAGGGTTTTCAACTTTGCGACAAAGTCCATTGTCAGGTTTATCACAGCCGAAGTTTAGCTAATCCAGATATATTGAAGGGCACACAGGAAACAATAGGAATTGTAATTGTTGACAGCGATATCAATTTAGTAACAGCAGCATTCTCAAGCAATTGTGGCGGTTACACATGCAATAGTGAGGATGTTTGGAGTGGATATTTAGATTATTTGCGCGCCATTGAAGATGATAATTGCATTCAAGAACCTCATTCATATTGGCGCTATACAACCACGACCGACACTTGGCTGAATTACCTAAAAAACAATCACGACTTTCCAATTAACGATCCAATTGCTCGCAATGCCGTGCTAAACTACTGCCCTGAAAGCAGGGACATTACATGGGATATTGATCATGATGGCGTTGATCGGATTGATTTTAAAAATATTCGTTACGACCTAAAACTTCAATCGGCCTACTTCTCCATTGAACAAGTGCAAGACACCGTAATTCTTGAAGGTCATGGTTACGGACATGGAGTCGGTCTATGTCAAGAGGGAGCGATGAATATGGCCAAGCGAGGAATTCCTTACGATGAGATTCTACATTATTACTACAACAACATCCATCTGGTCAATTTGTCCGTGATTGATTTTTTCCGAGCGGAATAATCAATTGCGCTCGACATCCATTGATCCACCGCCAACACCAGGTGCAGGCAAATGCTCGATGCTACTATAAGGCATAAAATACATCGCTCCAGGCTTGCCCACAAATTGAAATTCAGTCTGATCGTTTTTCTTGTTTCGTCCTTGCATCTTCAAAACAAGATTGTTATTTCCCGCATTCAAGGGAACCCGAGTATAGTATATCGAGTGAGGAAGTGTTTGCCAGTTTCGCGTATCTGCTTTTTCTGTGATCGCATTAGTTATGGTTGCAGCAGCACCAAGCGCGGCATTTTCTTGAGCTAGTTTAAGCTCAGCTGCCTTCTTCAATCCAAGCCTTAACAATGAAGTACCCATCTCTCTAAAAAAACGATCCTGCAAGGTCTTAAACGCTATTGCATTAATATCTTCTATTAGCTCAAGGTTGTAAGTTGTACCAGCGTTCCATACCGAAGCTTGGGTGTAATAGGTTGGTCGCTCAATGTACTTTGGAAACGCCACTCGAATTACCCGAAGTGCTAATAAATCGTTTTTCTTTTGCGCATCGTTACCTATATAAAATGGAAAGGTGATTCCCAATTCTTTGTTCTCGAAAATGACATAACCTGGTTGGCCGGGTAAAGCAATAAAATTAAAACTCACCTCATCTTTTATTGGCCCAAGCCCGTTTTGCCAAATAACCACAACCTCACCATTTGGATTTGGCTTGTGTTCATATTTTATATCAAATTGCTTCTCATAAAAATGAAGGTCATTCGTAAAGCCATTTAAGTAGGCTGTTCTCATTAAGTCTTTTTTAAGCTGAGTGGGGACAGGTATATCGAAGTATCCAAATTCTCCTTGAAACACTTCGTAGGCGTTGCGATAGGCAATGAATGCATCGTTAATCTGTCCGGAAGCCTCATAGTTCAAGCCCATTAGAACATGGGCAAAAGCATCGGCTTGATAGCGGTTTTTTGAGTCTTTATATTTATCGTTTAATTGGTCAAGAATGAGATTCATCCTTCTGGCTTCTACTATCGAGGCGTCATTGTCGTTCAGCATCAAATAATTGATGGCCTTGTAATAATGAATCATAACCGACTCAAAATCTTCGGCACGATAGGGTTTAACTTCGGGATTACTGATTAAAGCAAGCGCTTCTGCTCCGTAGCTCTTTTTATAATCTTCAATCAATAAATCGGCTTCGTTGAAATAAACATTGCTCGCGACAAAATCTTGCTGCATGTGGTTGATATAACCCATGTTGAACAAAAAGAGCAAGCGGTTTCTATCCTTCTGAATGCGTTTATTTGACTCAAGCTTTTTCTCCGCTTTTTCTAACTCACCCTCGCCTATCAAATTTTGAAATTCAATATTTCGCTGATAATAGGTGGCGCAACCGCCTAGAATAAAGAGCAGCAATATGTAAGCAAAGTTTTTCATAGGTTAAAAAAAAGCCCTGAATTGCTTCAGGGCTTAACATTATTCCTGCAAGGTTTAATCTTTAATGTATTTCTTGATTTTCTTATCTCCGATCCAAACCACCTCGTTGGTTTGCATATCAGTCAATTGAAGGTCTATTTGATATTCAACGACTTTTTCTTTGTTGTATTCGTCAACAGTTGAATTAATTACCCCTTGAAGCATATAATCAGCGCCAACTTCCAATCCCCACTTTTTCATAGTGCTTTCGCTTGAGAAATTCTGTTGGTCGGCTCTTTCGGCTCTTACTTCTTCCCTCATTTCTCCACCTTGAACGAGTCGAACTCGCTGAGAGGTGATAAAGGATTTTTCTAAGTCTTTACAAAAAGTCTCAGCCGTGATGTGTTCATGTGACTTATTGCGAATAAGACCAACAACTACGACTGGCTTCTCGCCATTCTTGGCTTGTAAGTGATTTGTCAACCATGGTCCTGTCATGATTTGTTCAATCATGGCACTAGCGGTCATTTTTGAATCAGTGTCATTCCAACGACCGCTCAAATCGATGCGCTCATTCGGGTCAACGCGTTGTACTTTTCTATTTTGGCATCCTCCGAACACTACTGCAAGTATTCCCAAGGCAATGAAATTGGATCGAAATGAAGTCATCATGGTAGATAGATTTTGAAATTTTGTAGTTGTATTACAATTCAGATGCCAAAATTATTTTTCTCATGAAATCAACGGCATTTTTTGGAACAATGTCACGATAATTATGATTTTGTAAGATTTCATAGACTTTCTTGACTTTACGCATCGATTCAGAATTCTAAATTCGCGCCACTTCGTAAAACCAGGAACGATTATTATCCATGACTATGAATTACCAACGTTGGAACAATATTATTGGCTGGCTGACATTTGCCATTGCAGCTTTTACCTTCATCAGTACACTCGAACCAACGGCTAGCTTTTGGGACTGCGGTGAATACATTGCTACTTCATACAGACTCGAAGTTGGTCACCCTCCAGGAGCACCAACGTTTCTTTTAGTAGGCAGGTTGTTCAGCATGTTTGCAGACACTGATAATGTGGCTTACATGGTCAATTTGATCAGTGGTTTATCGAGCGCATTCACCATACTTTTCTTGTTTTGGACCATTTCGGCCTTGGCTAAGAAAGTGCTTGGACTTTGGAAAGCAGAAGGGGAAGAATTAACTGTTGGTGATCAAGTTGCAACTTTTGGAGCAGCTTTAGTCGGCTCCTTGGCTTATACATTTAGCGATACATTTTGGTTTTCAGCGGAAGAAGGTGAAGTTTACGCCTTATCATCCATGATTACGGCCGTTACGTTTTGGGCCATCCTAAAATGGGAACAGATTGCAAACGAAGCCAAAGCCGATCGTTGGATCATTTTTATAGCATACTTGGTGGGTCTATCCATTGGTATTCACTTGCTGAATTTATTAGCTATTCCTGCCATTGCTTATGTGGTCTATTTCAAAAAATACAAGCCCAACCTTAAGGGTATGATCATGGCTGGAGCTGTGGGCGTATTAACACTAGGAGGCATTCAAGGCTTCATTATTCCAGGACTCGTAAGTCTAGCAGCTAAGTTTGAATATGCCATCACTAATAATTTAGGCACACCCTTCCATGTGGGATCACTCATATTCATTTTCCTACTTATTGCCGCTATCGTATATGGAATCTCATTTACCATAAAAACAAACCGCCCAACTTGGAATACAGCTTTGCTGTCGCTATTGGTATTAATTATCGGATACTCATCGTTTGCTTTAATTATGATTCGTTCAAACGCAAACACGCCAATTGACGAGAACAATCCTGAGAATTTGGTGAACCTACTCGCATACTTAAATCGAGAGCAATATGGCGAGTCACCCTTATTATATGGACAACAATTTAACTCCCCGTTAGATCCAAACAATCAATATTTAGATGGTTCACCGGTCTATTACCCAGATGAAAGAACAGGAAAATATGAATTGGCTGACGATCGCAAACAGTCTAAGCCCAATTACCACCCCGACTTCAAAACCATATTTCCGCGAATGTGGAGTACGAAGAAAAACCACGTTACCGCTTATAAGGAATGGAGCGGGTTTGAGGGAAAACCTGTCAAATACAAAGATCCATCTGGAAGGATGAACACCATCAACAAACCGACATTTGGAGAAAACATGCGTTTTTTCTTCTCTTACCAGGTTGGTTGGATGTATTTCCGATACTTCATGTGGAATTTCAGCGGAAGACAAAACGACCATCAAGGTCATGGAGATTTTCTGGATGGCAACTGGATGACAGGAATTAGTTTTATAGACGAAGCGCACGTTGGTAATCAAAAATCACTGCCTGAATTTGAATTAAAACAGAAGGCTCGAAACTTCTTTTTTGCCATTCCCTTTATTCTTGGCTTACTTGGAATGATCTATCACTTTCGTAAACACGCAGAAAATGCCTGGGTAGTCCTCCTACTCTTTTTCTTCACCGGGCTTGCCATTGTGCTTTATCTGAATCAATATCCGTATCAACCTCGGGAGCGGGATTACGCTTATGCTGGTTCGTTCTACGCGTTTGCGATCTGGATTGGATTTGGTGTTTTAGCCCTTTATGACGCAGCAAAAAACTTAGCAACCAAAGAACTGGGACAATCCATCGGACTAGCCGTTGGTGGAGGAGTCGCCCTGGCCGTTATAGGATCAATGTTCGGAACCGATGCTTCCTTCGCTATGTTAATGATGTATGTGGCCATCGTGGCTTCACTACTTCTAGCTGTCATGCACGGAATAGGACTTGTCATCAAAGACACGAAACTTCAAGCTGGAGTCGCAACGGTGATTTGCCTTGTAGCACCGGTATTAATGGCTCGCGCAGGTTGGGACGATCACGATAGAAGCAATCGATTTACAGCCCGTGACATTGCCAAAAACTACCTTGACTCCTGCGCACCAGACGCCATCTTATTTACGAATGGCGATAATGACACCTTCCCACTTTGGTATCTTCAAGAAGTGGAAGGTTACCGAACAGACGTAAGAGTAGTGAATTTGACCTTAGGAAGTACCGATTGGTTTATCGATATGATAAAGCGTCAATCTTACGAGGGTAAGCCTGTGAAGTTGACCATGCAAAAGGACGATTATCGACAGGGAACAAGGGATTATTTGCCCATCGTTGAACGAACGAAAAGCGACAACTTCGTAAATGTTGATCAGGTTGTAGCCTTCGCACTCGACAATAAAAACACCCAGCCAATGATGACGGGTAAAAAACTAAGCTACATTCCTACCAGAAAATTCCGATTACCAGTTGATTCGAGCATGGTTATGGAAATGGGAGTGGTTACTGCCAAAAACGCTGACCGAATTGTAGATGCTGTTGAATGGGAAGTTTCTGGCTCAATTATCCTTAAGAGCGAATTATTGATGCTTGACATCCTTGCCAACAACAATTGGGAGCGCCCCATTTACTTCGCTAATACCATGCCTCGAGATAGCTATTTTGGTCTTGAAAAATACATGCAACACGAAGGTTTCACCTATCGCTTAGTGCCTTATGTGACTCGGAACGATCGAAATCAATTCGGTTATTTTGGAGAGGTTGAGGCCGATTTGATGTATCAAAACATGATGAATGAATTTTCGTTTGGCAACATGAATGATCCAGATATCTTCTTGGACGAAAACAACATGCGTTTTGTGACCAATTTGAGATTGAATTTCTCGAGGTTGGCTGACGTTTTGGCTAAGCAAGGAGATAAGGAACGATCAAAAGCTGTGCTTGACAAGTGTGTTGAAGTCACCGTAAATGAAAACACTCCGCAAGATGTAACCTTGCTTCAGGTGGTGGACACGTATTTCCAAATTGGTGAGAATGAAGCTGGATTTGCATTGGCGCAAAAACTTGCTGAGCATTACATCGATCACCTCGAGTATTATGCATCGCTGGATCCTAAGTTTCAATCATCCTTGTCGCGTGAAAGCGGTCAAGCAGTTGCAGTAATCCAACAGCTTCAGAATATGGCTAAACAATACAGCATCGAAGGTATGACGGACTATATTGACCCCATCTATGACCAAGCCGAGATCTATTATTCGGAAATAGGTGCTGCCTTACCACAACAAGGACAACAGCAACAACGCCAAAAACAGAAAAAACAGAAATCGGCTCCTCAAATGCCGAAGAAATAAGTAAAAAATGCCGCTTTTTAAGCGGCATTTTTTTTGTCTTAACCTTACATTACCCCTATTCGCCATTGCTCCAATCATTTTGGAATTAAATCTTTCCTGAATTTAAAAATCGTTAGTTGGTAAACCCTTGGTTTTTAATAATATATCACCAAACTTTTCAGTTTACTAGTCACTGTGCTACCTACGATCGCAAACCTTTCCTATTATAAGTCCGTATAGGTTAGGTTAACTCTAACGGTCAACATATTTTTGCTATACCTAGAAACTAACCTATTGACGACTTACACACATGCTACTGTGGATATCGAGGTTTGCATGGCGCATCGCCTATGCAGCCCGTTGTTAGTGCAAATAAGTTTCGGGTTTTCGATCGAAAACAATCCATCAATTTCAAGTTTATGCATTTTTTAAAACGAACACTTGCAACCGCAATCACGGCTGCATTGGCCTTTGTATTCCTACCTGAGCTTTCACAAGCTCAAGCCCCACAGGCTATCAACTCTCAAGCAGTTGCGCGCGATACTTCGGGTGCGCCAATCGCTAATAAATCACTCAACATTGTCGTGACCATTACGGACTCGATCCTGTTCATTCCCGTTTATGAGGAAACTTGGAGCGCGGTGACCACGAATCGTTTTGGATTGTTCACCCTCCAAATTGGACGAGGAACAACCACCGATGATTTTACGACCATTGATTGGGCAAGCGGAAGCAAATACTTGAATATCAACATTGATGGAGTTGATATGGGTAACGCGACCGAATTGCTTACAGTGCCCTATGCCTTGTATGCCGAAACTGGGAGGAATTGAAGCCGATTGTAGAATGCCCTTTAGGAACATCATGTTCTGAAGAGGAACGAGCAAAAAATCAACGGACAGAGATTAGCATTGCGGATGTTTCAAAAATGCCGACCAAGCCTGATCACATAATTGAATATGACTTTGTAGAATGGACGCTTCCCAAAGGAGCCGACACAGCCGTGTTCGGCCTGATCCGATATCTCAAAGAAAATCCTTCTTTCAAGGTCGAGCTATCAGGATACACGGATACATACGAGCCTTATAAGGACAACATACGAATAGCTTCTCTTCGAGCTATAAATATTGAAAACATATTGAAGGCCAATGGTATAGAAAAAAATCGCATAGTTTCTAAATGGTATGGTGAGCGCGTCCCGTTTAATGGTTGCTTAACAGAGTATCCTTGCCCAATACCGGAACGAAAACAAAACAGAAGAGTAGAAATTCGTCTCATAGATGTTAACAAGATGAAATCAAATTGATGACTGAGGTTAAAATATTTCTAAATTGGCGGACTTCTGCGGATGACTGGTGTATGAATATGCCATACATTCGCACGGAATTTTACAGTGAAGCAGCTACTTCTAATTATATCAATAATAACAGGGTTTGCCTTTATGGCAGAGGCGCAAACGATGAACAGTTCTGTGAATCCGCGTGCCAAAATGAAGAGCCTTTTTATATACAAATTTGCTCAAGCCATCGAATGGCCGGAAGCATACAAGCAGGGCGATTTTATTATAGCCGTTGTAAATGATGATGATTTGGCGAAAAATTTAGAAATAGCAGCACAAACCAAAAGCCTAAACAGCCAGCCTGTTGTGGTCAAACGCTATAATAGCGCAGCTGATGTTGGTAAGTGTCATGTCATGTACATTTCCGGTAGTTCTGCTTCCGAAGTTGTACCCTACTCCACCAAAGCCAAACAATACAATTGCCTTATTATTACTGAAGCACCTGGCATGATAGACCGTTACTCAGCCATAAACTTCATCGCAGTTGGTGGAATGATTAAATTTGAAATGAATCGTAAACTATTCCGTGATCAGGATTTGATCGTAAGTAATAGTTTAGAAAAACTAGCCGCAAGTGTGGTCAACTAGCAATGAATAGACTATTAATAACCATATTAGTCACTCTTTTGGCATCTACTGGGCTCTTTGCTCAGCTGGATCCCGCTTCGTTGGCACTTCGTGCATATACGAACAAGGACTTGGCTAAAGCTCAGGAATTAATTGAACTGGCAATAAAGGAAGAACAGTCGGCCGCTTTGGCGAAGACGTGGTACTTTAGAGGATACATTTATAAGGATTTGTATAAAGAAGATCGGTTTAGTTCAGCAGGTCATGAGAAACGTAACGTATCGATCGAGTCCTTCTTAAAGACAATTGAATTGGATGAGGCGAAGGAATTCGCTGGAGATTGCGCGCAGTCTCTTAAATATCTTTCATCTACGCTATACAACGATGCAGCCGGATATCTTGACCAAGATCGTATGGATCAAGCGCAAGATTTCTATGATCGATATAAAACGCTTGAGAACAAGATTAATCCGGAAATGGATTTCACCGCTCGAGACATTGAATTTATGCTCTATAAGGCCTCGAAACTTTCCGTGATCTACGAAAAAGCATCCGATCCTGCAGAACAAGATCGACTGAGCATTGATATAGTTAACCTTTATATGGGTGTTATCAAATTAGATAGCAATGATATTGGTGCGAATTACAATCTTGCTATCCATTATTACAATCAAGGTGTAAACATCATTGACAACATGGATTACGAATTACCTTTCGATGAATTGTTCAAAATTCAAGAGAAAGTAATGGAGCTTTTCACAAAAGCACTACCATTTATGTTGAAAGCTTATGAGTTGGATCCAACTCGAAAAGCTACATTGCAAGGTCTTTCAGGTATTTACTTTGGACTAAGCGATATCGAAAAGTCAGAATACTATCAAAAGGAACTTGAGAAGCTAGAAAGCAACGAATAAGTGTTAAAAAATATGTTTTCACAATTCAGCATAGGGCGTAAAATTAGCCTCGGTTTTGCCGTGGTAATTTTGTCGACCATCGTTGCGTTTTACATTACCAATACAACATTCGTTGAGAGTCGTGAGATCAACGAAGAAATCACCAACAATCACAATCCATCCATCGCAAAACTTCAAGAGTTAAAACTCATGATGGTTCGATCGAAGATGTTGATTAACAATTGGGCCTATCAAGAAACCGCTCCAGAAAACGAGGATAAGGTAGCGCTGCAAAAATTGACCTCTGAGGAATATCCTAAGCTCAAGCTTGAATTACAATCATTGGCTTCGACTTGGGAAGACACGTCAAAATTCGAAGTAAGTGAGCTTTACAATGGCATCGAGAATTTGTGGACGCTGCATGATTTTGTGCGGCAATCCCTTTCCGGCATTGAAAGTTACAATGACGCCATAACCAAATGGTCGGCTCAATCAATGGTAGAAGAAGGTGGAGAGATTGATATTCAAACGGACCAAATTATCATTGTCCTGAATCAGTTGATCGAATCAAAAAAGTATCGAACCGAAGAAATAACGGATGAGATGCTTGCGAAATTTGAGAATGTTCAAATTGTAATTCGAACGTTAGGCTTTGCGTTGACCTTAGCAGGTATTCTTATTGCCTTCTTAACTACACGGACCATTGTTTCCCCAGTTCGAAAGCTGCGATTGATCTTGCTCGATCTCAGTAAGGGTATTTTCCCTAAATCTTGGATTGATACAAAAGGCGATGAAATTGGCGAGATGGCCAATGCGCTTGAAACTGTAGTTGCAGGATTAAGGGGAACTAAAGACTTCGCCATTGCAGTGGGTTCTGGATCATATAACTCGCAGTATACTCCCCTATCCGATCAAGATGAACTTGGTCAATCTTTACTCTTGATGCGTAAAAACCTCAAGGAGTACGCAGAAGACATGGAAGAAAAGGTTCGTGAACGAACCGCGGAAGTAGTCCGACAAAAAGAAGAAATAGAAAAACAAAGCGAGCAAATCGCTGAACTATACGAACAAGTCAAGGATAGTATTCTTTATGCGAAACGTATACAAGAAGCCATCTTGCCTTCTAAAGAAGACATCAACAATTCGCTTAAAAATAGCATGGTGCTATTTAGACCTAAAGACATTGTTAGTGGAGACTTTTATTGGTTCTCCGAAAAGCACGATCGAGCCATTATTGCCGCAGCTGACTGTACCGGTCATGGCGTGCCTGGTGCCCTAATGTCTATGATTGGTAGTTCGTTATTAAACGAAATTGTCAATGAAAAAGGTATTCTAGAACCCGCAGCTATTCTTTTAGCGCTCAAACATGGCGTAATTAACGCATTAAACAAACAATCTTCAGGCGAACAAACGAAAGACGGAATGGACATCGCTATTTGTTCGATTCCGAAAGAAGGAAACAAATTTGAATACGCTGGAGCAAATAATCCACTTTGGATGATTCGCAATGGTGAAATCTTAGAGACTCGGGCAGACAGACAACCGGTAGGCTTTTTTGGAGACAACCTTGACACACCTTATACCAATCACGTCATCGAAGTTGAACCAAATGATGTAGTTTACATTTTCTCTGATGGTTATGCCGATCAATTCGGTGGACCAAATGGTAAGAAATTCAAGTATTCTCAATTCAAGAAGCTATTGATTGAGATCACTGATAAGAAGATGGTCGAACAACGTGATATATTAAATACACGTATTGAAGACTGGATGGGAGATGAGGAACAAATTGACGATATATTGGTCATAGGTATCCGTTTCTAAACTAAGATTCTTCGCTATTTCTACACGCAACTTTGGAACCTATAACGTCTAGTTGACAACATCAGCTAATTCCAATAACCTGACTTAAGAGTCCTCAATTTCTGGCATTTCTACAACTCAATTATTATTCCTATCGATGGCAGTAAGGTGCCTGAAAAATTATCGACCAACTTGGTTTGATAGGCCGAAGGGTCGCTTGGATCAACCAATGGTTGGCCATTTTCATCGCGAATCACAGTAATAAAAGGGGCCTGAGGTGCCTGAAAATTGTAAACGTTTTGGACGTCAAAGTAGAGGTCTAATGACCACTTTTTGAAGAACCATCGTTTATCTAGGCGCATATCTAATTGATGAACGGCCGATGTGCGCTCTGCGTTCAATTGATCGTAATCAAGAATACCAACGCCTCGTAAGTCCCAATTAACCCTATTGCTCGATAGGCTCACGTTGTATGGGGTATAAGGAGCACCACCTAAATATCTAAATCGAGCACCAAGCTCCCAATTGCCTTTAAACTTCTTGCCTGCTGTAAGTGTAACGACTTGCCCATTGTCCCAAGCAGATGGCTTAAGCACACCATTTCTATCTTCAAATTCACTGCGAACCAAAGTTACCGCCATGATGCCGTAGAACCCTTTTGTTAGTTTTTGTTGAATCAAGAACTCCAAACCAAAGGAACGACCTTTAGAAATGGGAACAGCGGGATCATTTCCAATAACACCAAAGTCACTCCCAAGATTTGCAAGCGAAACGCTGTCGCGCACTAAAAATGGGTAATTGTCATAGATTTTATAAAATCCCTCGACACTTATCTTGGTGTTCGAGAAAGGCAAATATTCCACTCCGGCTACAAAATGATCGGCTTGAATGTATGAAATGCCATTTTGCTTATTCACGAGGTTATTGTTGTTATCTCTATAACCGAGAATGGTATAGGGAGGCAATTGGTAGAATCGGCCTATACTTCCATTTAGACTCCATTTTGGAGCAAAGAGATAGGAAACAGAGAAGCGAGGCGACAGTTGATCCAATGGATTGGAAGTCGCACTGTTATATATAGCCATATCGGTTCTCAATCCCAATGATAGCTTTAGTCTATCGGCAATAAAACCTTTTGAAATCTGGGTAAAGGCAGCGTATTTATTTATGAATAAATCAGATTTAAAATCAGCCGTGAGCACTTGACCATCGCTCGTAACAAATCGATTGTATGTTCTATTGGTAAAAAGCCCGTTTTCATATCCCGCTCCGACATTCCATTTCCAACCATTGCCGCGCCAAGTGTGCTCAAGGCGCAACTTATTCTCTATTTCTTGACTTCGATAGTCTAGAATTTTGTTTGATTCTAGGCTTTCGTCATTGTTGAAGTATTTAACTGCTCGATTATCCAAATGATTTCGGCTTACAATAATCTCTTGAAAACTGCTGTTCGAAAAGTGCTTATAGGCGGCCCCAAGCGTATAATTCCACTGATCATTTGAAGCAATGTTCCCAAGAATATATTGGTTGCGTTCCAGCGTTTCTTGATCCGTTACTCCATCATTGGCAGCCTTGTTTAATTCAAATTGGTCCAAAGCGCCTAAACCGAGGAAAGTAATTTCATTCTTCGCATTGAGGCGTGTTTTGATTTTAAATTGGCCATCATTGTAAATTGGCAAAAACGGTAGTTTCAAGACAGAAAACAAAAACTGCAAATAGGACCTACGAACAGAAAATATGTAAGTCGTTTTATCCCCAATTGGGCCATCCAAGGTTAAACCATAATCACTACTTCCAACTGTTATATTCGATTTGATCTTTTCGGGGTTGCCTTCCTTTAAGGAAAAATCAAAAACCGAACTCATCGCATTTCCTCTATTGGCGGGAAAAGACGAGGAATAAAAATCCACTTCCCTAATAAAGTTGACATTGATCAACCCAACAGGTCCTCCAGCGGCTCCTTGCGTGGCGAAGTGGTTAATGTTAGGTACTTCAATCCCATCTAAATAGAATCTATTTTCATTCGGTGCTCCGCCTCGAATAATGATGTCATTTCGAAATGAAGGTGGCGATGCAACTCCCGGAAGCGACTGAATAACACGCGAAATATCCCTATTCCCACCGGGATTTCGCTCAATTTCAGAAACACCTATCGTTCGCATGGAAACAGGTGCTTCTTCCCTTTTTGAAAAAGGCGATGCGACCACTTCAACAGCCTCTAACAGTTCCGAGGCCTGAAGAAGTTCAATATTGAGAAAAATAGGTTTGTTTTCGAAGGTTTGAATTTCGAATTCAACTTTGGTCGTGTAACCAACAGATGATGCTTCTACGTTATAAAGACCAGCTTTAAAGCCATTTATCACATAATTACCTTCAAAGTCAGTAACAGCTCCGATACTAGACCCTTGAAGCGCCACATTTGCAAAGGGAACCCCTTCATTATTTATGGGATCAAATACTCGTCCTTTGATCACAGCGTTTTGGGCGTTTAACTCGATTACGCTTAGACAACATAATAGAAACAATAATCTTTTCATCACTGCGAAGAAACACTCAATTCAGAAATTAGTTCATTCTAAAAGAGCTTTTCGTCTAAGTTTGTTTAACGTACTTTCGCAACCGCAAAAACTGAGACGAACTGGTATGGCGCAAACTGAAGTTATTCTGCCTAAAATGGGCGAAAGCGTTGCTGAAGCAACAATTACGACATGGTTAAAAAATGTTGGAGACACGGTCGAAGCGGAGGAGGCAATTGTAGAAATTGCCACCGATAAAGTAGATAGTGAAGTTCCATCTCCTGTTGGAGGCACTATACTCAAATTACTCGTTCAAGAGGGAGAAGTTGCTCAGGTAGGTCAAGCCATAGCTATTATTGGTGCGGCTGGTGAGTCTGCTTCTATCACCCCCCACAGTTCAAGAGAAACTCCGGAACTTATTGCTGCTCATGCCGTTGAGCAGACCGTTGTAGTTGCACAAGAAACTGTAGCGCCAACAGCAAATGTGGATTTTTCCGCCTCCGATCGATTTTACAGTCCGTTGGTAAAAAGTATTGCCAAGGAAGAAGGCATTCAAATCACAGAATTAGATGCCATTTCTGGCTCTGGGAAAAATGGTCGAGTTACGAAAAAAGACATTTTAGAATTTGTAGAAAATCGCGGACAAGGCGCTGCTGCACCTTCACATTCACCAACACCTCAAGCAATAGAAAAAGCACCTGTAGCAGAGACTATTCAGGTGAAGCCTGCTGCTTCTGCAACAGGAGATACTGAAATCATCCAAATGGATCGCATGCGCAAGTTGATTGCTGACCATATGGTGAAATCAAAAAGCACTTCTGCACACGTCACAAGCTTCGTAGAAGCTGACGTTACGAATGTTGTGAATTGGCGAAACAAAGTGAAAGGTTCCTTTGAAAAGAGAGAAAATGAAAAGCTCACCTTCACTCCTATTTTCATTGAAGTAATTACGCGCGCCATCAAAGATTTCCCGATGATCAATATTTCGATTGAAGGAGATACAATTATCCGCAAAAAGAACATCAACATTGGTATGGCTGCCGCCTTGCCTAGTGGTAATTTAATTGTACCCGTTATCCGAAACACCGACCGATTAAACCTTTTGGGAATTACTAAAGCGGTAAATGACCTAGCAAATCGGGCGCGAACCAATAAGTTGTTGCCAGATGAAATCCAAGGTGGCACATACACCGTTTCAAATGTTGGCTCCTTTGGCAACGTCATGGGCACTCCGATTATTAATCAACCACAAGTCGCTATTATGGCCGTTGGAGCCATCATAAAGAAGCCTGCGGTTATTGAGACTCCACAAGGGGACACCATCGGAATTCGACACATGATGTTTTTATCCCATTCTTACGATCATCGTGTGGTTGATGGAGCTTTGGGTGGCATGTTTGTGCGCAGAGTGGCTGACTACCTCGAGCAGTGGGATGTGAATCGAGAAATCTAATTCATAGCTCATCCTTGATAAGTTAAGGATTAGTAAGTCTTTCTTCTCGATGCTTTAGCTTATTTTGGATAAACTAAACGCTACGGAAATGAGAAAGTCTTAGTTAATTCTATTGCTATTCACTTTAGTCTTTAAAGTAAATGCTCAATCCTTTCGAGAACAATTTACCGAGGCAAACCTGCTAACCGAGGATGGCTATTACGGATTAGCCATTCCGATTTGGCTTGATCTCCTCAAGGAGAAACCCAATGCCAACCTAAACTATAAAATCGGCCGCTCTTATTTGAGTTTGGGCATCGATCGCGATCGTGGTCTCCCCTATCTTTTAAAAGCTTCGAAGGATGTAAAAAACATTTACGATCCTTTCTCATCCGATTTTAAGACCGCACCTGTTGAGACTTATTTCTATTTAGGCAAGGCTTACCACATCCAGACTTCATTGGATTCAGCTGAATTCTTCTATCAGAAGTTTTTAGACGATGCAAGCAAAAAACATTTCTTGCGACCTGAGGCCGAAAAAGGACTTGTTATGTGTGAAGTGGCTCGGGAACTAATGGCGAACCCTGTTGAGGCCGAAATAGTCAACATTGGCTCTCCGATCAATTCGAAATTCGCTGAATACTCTCCAATTGTAGCGTTTGACGAAAATACACTCTATTTCACATCGAGAAAAGCAAGAACGGACGGTTCCAATGAAGGTAAAATTGAGGCTCAAACCGGCATGTATTACGAAGATATGTATGTAAGTTATCGAAGCATTAGTGGTATTTGGATGGAACCTGAATTGCTCAACATCAATGTAGCCGACCAGCATTCATCTGTTGTGAGTATGAGTCCAGACGGGCGAAAGCTGTATATCTATAAGATTTTTGGTGGTGTTGGCAATATTTACGAAAGCGAGTTTACACTTGGAACGGGTTGGTCACCACCAGCCTTGGTTGGCTCAAATGTCAACTCGACTTCCAATGAATTTTTCGCTACTGTGACTGCGGATGACCAGCGTCTATATTTTGTGAGCGATCGAAAAGGTGGAATTGGTGGAAAAGACATTTGGTATGCACAGAAACTACCCAATGGCGATTGGGGAAAGGCTATTAATATGGGAGAGCCCATTAACACCCCAGATGATGAAGACGCACCCTATTTTCACCCTGATGGCAAGACCATGTATTTCTCGTCCAATGGACACAAATCAATGGGAGGCTATGACGTTTTCTATTCCCAGCTCGATGAAAACAGCAATTGGTCTACTCCAAAAAACTTGGGTTATCCCATAAACACCACGGATGACGACCATAGTTATATAAGCACGCCAGATGGTAAGCGGGCATATTATTCAAGCAAAGGAGCCAACTCCATTGGAAGCACCGACATCTATGTCGTTCAATATAAAGATGAGGAAGACGATCAAATCCCTACCGTTGATCTAAGCAAATTTGCGCTTTTGAAGGGATGGATCTTTCCTGCTCCTGGCAATAACTTGGATCCTGATATTGATATTTCCATCACTGAAATTTCAACCAATGAATTGAAAGGATTGGCAAAACCTGTTGAACGAAATGGAAGCTTTGTGTTTATCATTCCATCCGGCTCCGAATATTTGGTCCAAGTGAAAGGTAAGGATGGTTTAATCTATTCCGAAAGAATCACTATCCCATCAGGTCAGAAATACCAAGAGCTTGCTCGTGAAATATTCATACTACCCAAATCTGAAACGCGCCCTGTTGTGGCTTTAAAAGACAATGTTTTAGGTAATTCAAAGAAATGGCAAATTCATGCTAGAAATGAAAGTGGTAGAATTCCATTGGGAAGTAAAATGCTCTACCTTGACACAAACGGTAAAGTCATTGATACTGCATTCGTAAGTAAAGACGGATTCTTTGAATTCAAGGAACTATTGGCCGATCAGCAATACATTTTGAAACCCATATTGGCTAGTGAAAATGATGTCACATTGGAGGTAAAGCTACTCAACAACTCTGCGACAGACAAAAACATTGAAATGATTCCGTTTGACGGAAAATTCTATGAAAAAGGAAAAGAACCAAAAGAAACAACAGCCTCAAAAGTTACGCGATCAGAAAGCAAGTATTATGTGAAAAGCGCAGATGGTAGCCCCATTTCTGCAGGGACCATAGTTCAATTTATTGATCAGGGTGGAAAAGTGTTATTTACAGAAATTGTAAAAAGCGATGGTTCGTTTATAAATCATAAACTAGCGGGCGAAGATTTGAAACTGAATCTAGTGCTTGCAATCGATAGCCAAGAAAAAATCTGGATTGAAGAATCTGTGGATGGCAAGTCCATCCGCATTATTCCGCATAGTCGAAGTGCGAAAAGCACGACCACTGCGGCACAATCAACTCAAGAAAGTACGTATTATGTTCGAAGTGAGTCGGGCAACCCGATTCCAGCTGGAACCTTCGTTAAATTCATAGATGCAAATGGGAAAGTAATTCACACCGAACTCGTTCGATCGAATGGCGTATTCACCTACCATAAACTACCTACAGGTGGAGATTATTTTTTAGAGCTTCACTTTGATAAGGATGTCCATGAGAAGCTTTGGATAGAGGAGTCAAGAGATGGGAAACAAATTCGTATCATCCCGCATAGTTTAAGTCAAATAGACACAAAGCCTGAGCAAATTGAAGCCGTAGTAAGTACATATTTCGTCCTAAGTGATGCGGGAATCGTTATTCCTTCTGGAACAATGGTAAAATTCATAGATCAGGCGGGCAAAGTCTTGTTTACTGAAATCGTCAAATCCGATGGATCTTTTGTTTATCACAAATTGGAATCCGGAGAAGACTACAAGCTTGAATTAATTACTACACTAGATAAGAATCGCAAAATATGGATTGAAGAGGTCCTAGAGGGTAATACTGTTCGTATTATACCGCATATGGTTACTTCGAAGGCTGATAAAATGCAGTCAAATAACAGCGAGCAAGAAAAGGCCAGTAAGCTATCTGCGACTTCAGATGAACATAGTTTTACCATTTCCTTCGGATATAATGCAGTTGACAACTTTGATTCAAAAACCATGTCGCTTATTAGCCAAGCCATAAAAGCAGAAATTGAGGATAAAGGACAGGCCAAAATAACGCTATACGGAAGCGCTTCTACTGTATCAACTTCGTTTCCAGGTGGCAACGAAGGATTAGCAAAACAAAGGCTTATAAATGGCGAGAAGGCGTTATTCGAAAAGTTGAAAAATGATGGAATAGATATCAACAAGATTTCGACAATCAGCAAGAAATCGCATGTTTCCGGCCCCCAAAACTCAAGTGACAATCTAATGACTTCATCTCAAGCTGCGCAATATCAATACTTTAAGGTCGTATTGAATTAACAAATTCCTGTTTATAAGAAGGAAAGCGCTGAAAATTACCCACTAATTAGGGAGGTAGATTTGTCTTGTTACAAAAACCTCCCATTCCATGCGGTATTCAGAAAGAATAGTTGATTCTACGAAACCAGGAAAATATTTCCTACTTCTAATCTTTTTCACCTTGCTATCGGCCATTACAGCTTTTGGCCAAACCAAGGAAGAGAAAAAGATGCGGGTTCAAGCGGTAAAAGCCATCAACTCTGAGCGCTTCTCCGATGCCATTTCTATTTATAAGGACTTATTGAAGCTATCCCCAGATAATCCTGATTACAATTATGAAATGGGATTGGCTATATATGAAGAAGGACTCCATCGAGGCGATGCAGCTCCGTACTTAGAACGCGCTATTCAAAACACAAAAGAAGATACGCTTCCCGAAATATTTTTATTTGCTGGAAAATCAGAGCAGTATGCGGGGAATTTTGATTTAGCTGTGGATTATTTTAACAGCTACTTAAGTTTTAAGAAAAGAGAGGGATACGCAAAGCATGAATTAGGTGAAGACATAGACCGCTACATAGAAATGTGTCAAAATGGTAAGGTTCAGTTTGAAAACAATAAGGATTTCATTCGAATCGAAAACATGGGAGCAAATATCAATTCCGAATTTCCAGATTATTCTCCAGTTGTGACCAATGACGAAAACATCATTCTCTTTACTTCTAGAAGAAACACTTCCACTGGAGGTCACATGGATACGGATGGAAAGTATTTCGAGGACATTTATTATTCATTGAACATCAATGGCACTTATAGCCCGGCTTCAAATGTTGACACATCAAACCGAGTCATTAACAATCAGGTTAATACAGAAATGCACGATGCTACCATTACTTATGCTGGCGATGAAACCCAACTATTCATTTATCGAGATTTGGATGTATGGGTTAGTAAGTTAGACAATGGCCTTTGGACCATTCCTGTTAAAGATCAAGGGCGAATCAACTCCGTCAAAGGTTTTGAGCCGTCTATTTTCATTACTCAAGACGAACAAACCATGTTTGTAGTGAGCGACTTGAACTCTGGATTTGGAGGACGTGATATCTACATTACGACCAAGGACGAAAGCGGCCAATGGAAATCACTATCAAATCTTGGTAAGTTAATCAACACCAAGCATGACGAAGATGCACCATTTCTTACTCCAGACGGAAACACCTTGTATTTTGCCTCAAACGGCCATAACTCAATGGGCGATTACGATATTTTTAAATCAGAACTCGGTGAAAATGGGGAATGGGGACCAGCTGAAAACCTTGGACCACCAATCAATACTCCAGGCCATGACCGCTACTTCGTAACCTCTGACGATGGAGCTGTTGGTTATTATGCATCTGATCGCGATGGTGGCTATGGCGAAACGGATATTTATCGAATCATTCTTGACTGTAAGAACGTTTCAGCTACAATGATCAGTGGTATTGTATTTAGCGAAGACTTGAATGCTCCTGTTGCAACCACTATTACCGTTTTCGATCCAAAAACAAAGTTGATCATCAATAGCTATAAAAGTGATCCGAAAACGGGTAAATATGAAATGCGACTTAAAACTGAAACTACCTATGGTTTCAAAATAGAAGCGGAAGGCTATTTACCGCAAGCCGGAGAATTTGAGGTACCAAAACAATGTGACTACTTCACTTTATTCCAAGAGATCAAAATCGACAATCTAGAAGACGAGAATGGGAATGTTTATGCACAACGCGCCTATATAAACAACGCGTTTTTCAATGTCGATCAAAAGGTTGAGGAAAAATTTGAAGGAATAGACATTGCGAAGTTGAATGAAATCCAAAAAGATTCATTGCGTTCTGAAATTGCCGCTGAGTACAATCCAATTGAACTCACCAATTACATACGATTGATCGATTTAATTGATCCAAACGGAATTCGTTTGTCAAGCGAACTTATCGGAAATACCCCCGTGGCCAACATTCAAACACGTGATGAAATTGCTGCTCGATATACCGATCGCATTTCAGAAGCCGATCGGCTGTTTTATGCATCACACTTACCCGAAGCTCGGGCCAATTACATGATCGCATCAGATATACGCCCAGAAGAAGTGTATCCGAAAAAACAGGTTGAAATCATCGAGGAAAAATTCAAGGATCAACCATTATCAGCCCAACTTTCAACCATGACAACCGTGGATCGCTCAAAATTGATCGTACCTCAACTAATCGACTCTAGTCAAGCTGTTGCCGCTGTTCAACCAAACGCACCTGCGGCTACCCCTACACCAGAAAACGCACCAGAAAAAACACCAGAAGTAAAGAAGGAAGATCCAATTAAAGCAGAACCAGAAGAAATTGCTGCCGTAACAAAAGATCCTGTTAAGGCTGAACCTACTGAGGTGAAAAAAGTCGAGCCAATAGCTGAAAAACCTGAAGAAATTGCCGCTGTAATAAAGGATCCAGTTAAAGCTCAGCCTACGGAAGTGAAAAAAGTCGAGCCGATAGCTGAGAAGCCTGAAGAAGTTGCCGTTGTAACGAAAGAACCTGTTAAGACAGAAGCTCCATCAAAGGCGGATAAAATGAATACAGCGAAAGAAGACGAAACCATTGTTTTTAGAAACATATTGTTTGATTTCGACAAAGCCGACCTGCGCAAGGAAAGTGTATCCGAATTAAAGAAGGTGGCCGATTACATGGAGAAAAAAGGCGATGTTGAGGTCCAAATTGACGGTCATGCAGACTGGATTGGAACGGTTGAATACAATATGGCGCTTTCAGAAAAAAGAGCAAAAGCTGCGTATAACCACCTAACCAAAGATGGTGTAGCTGAAGAACGATTGAACTATCAATACTTCGGTGAGGCTGTTCCAATCGCCCCAAATGCTAATCCTGATGGAAGCGACAATCCCGAAGGACGACAGCTGAATCGAAGATGTGAATTCAAGATTGATCAGTCGGGTACGGCAGATAATGTTGTTCTAAAGTTCTAATCTCCCTTTCGATTCTAACTTTGGCCCCATATGAGGCTAAAACTAGAACGACCCATCGCATTCATTGACCTTGAAACTACTGGACTCAGTGTAGGCAGTGATCGCATCGTTGAAATTGCTATTCTCAAGATTAACCCCGATGGAAGCAAAACGCTTCGCCAACATCGTGTGAATCCTGAAATGCCAATCAGTGCGGAATCTACTTCCATTCATGGCATTTCAAACGAAGACGTAGCTACCGAACCAACCTTCGGAGATCTTGGGCCTTCCTTGTTCAAATTTTTGTTCAATTGTGACCTAGCTGGATACAATAGCAACAAATTTGATATCCCCATGTTGGTCGAAGAATTCTTTCGTGTCGGTATCGAATTTGATTTCCAAGAAAGGAAAATGGTGGATGTTCAAAACGTGTTTCACAAAATGGAACAACGCACATTAAAGGCAGCCTTCAAATTCTATTGCAACAAAGACTTAGAAAACGCACATAGCGCTGCCGCTGACATCGAGGCAACTTACGACATTCTGGAAGCGCAACTCGATAAATACGCTGAGCTTGAGCCAAATGTTGATTTCTTAAGCGAGTTTTCTAGGTTCAACAATACGGCCGATATAATGGGGCGTATTGTGTTTAATGACGATGGCATTGAATGCATCAACTTTGGAAAGCACAAAGGAAAGTCGGTTGTAGAAGTATTCACTCGCGAACCGGGATATTACGGTTGGTTGATGAACGGTGACTTCCCTCGGTCAACGAAAAAGGTGTTTGAAGGAATCATGAACCGTATGAAAAACGAAAAAGCAACCAATCCCTAGCGCATGAAAATCATTTGTATTGGACGGAACTATGCCGATCATGCAGAGGAACTCAACAATGAAGTTCCGAAAGAACCCGTCATCTTCCTCAAACCAGACACGGCACTTTTACCTCCAAAGTCACCATTTTTTATTCCGGACTTCACCAACGATGTGCATCATGAAGTGGAGTTAGTCGTTCGTATCAATCGAGTTGGAAAGCATATCGAAGAACGATTTGCGCATCGATACTATGATAAGATAAGTTTGGGTATCGACTTCACTGCGCGAGACGTTCAAGCAGCGTGCAAAGCCAAAGGTCTGCCTTGGGAAAAAGCGAAGGCATTTGATGGCAGCGCTCCTGTGGGAGATTGGATATCCATTGATAACAAAGACATCAATAACATCAAAATCCATTTATTGAAAAATGGAGAAATAGTTCAGGAAGGAAACACGAGCGAAATGTTGTTTACCGTAGATCGACTTATTGCCGAAGTTTCAAAATACTTTACGCTGAAAATCGGGGATTTAATTTTCACAGGAACGCCTTCGGGCGTTTCGGCTGTGAAATCAAACGATGTATTGGAAGCGTTCTTGGACGATGAACTGCTTTTGAAAGTTCGGGTTAAATAATTCCAGTTCGAAAAAGTGAGAAAAAATTAGGCATAAAAAAAAGGCGGACTTTTGGTATCATCCGCCTTTTTAAACCCTATTAACTAAACCTAACCTTAGTTGTGTAGAAAAGAACTACTATAAAGACGCCCAACTCCCTAAAAAGTTTCTCAGCTATTCTTAAGAAAGGTTAATTCTCTGAAATTTCTTTCCAAATCCGCACTAATACTTCCGATTTGATCTCGTGACCACCAATAAACCGGAGCAAACGAAGCTTCACTCCTTTTTCTTTCATCCAAGTCACCTTTTCTTCAATCGTGCTTTCTGAGGCAAATTGATCGCTATCACCAAACGCAATCAAACAAGCTGTTTCCTTTAATCTTTCTTCCTGAATCTCAAAATCAAAATCATTGGGGAAGACAGTTGCATAGAGCACCAAAGAAGCAAATCGAGTATTACTTGCAGCAAACCATCTGCATGCCGTTGGTCCACCCTGACTAAAACCCATCAAATGAACCGGCATACCGCTTAATTCATCTTCCAAGGATGCATGAAGGTCTTCAAGGTAATTTATGTAATCAACAATATCCGTTTCTCGACTTTCTTTAGTCATCCAACTCGCTCCTACCCGCCCTGAGTAGCCCTCAATGTAAAAACGATGCAGGCCTTCAGGAGCAATTACTTTAATTCCTAAATCGGCCAAAGCTTGAAACTGTTTTATGAAATATTGCCCCAGCTGTCGATAGCCGTGCATGACATATAGAACAGCTGTGGTGGGACATTGATCCGGCTCAAGAACAAAATAGCGAGCCGTTTTGCGAACCGTGATATGTCGTTCTTGAATCACGAGGATAAATGCGCGTATTCGGCACGAATGCTTTCGGAAATAGGAATTGGGCCGCCTTGCTCATCAATTTTCACGAATGTGAAATTGGTAGAACAAACCACCGTTTCCTCCCCGCTGTAAACGTTGTGTTTTCGTGCCACCACTTTCAATGTGATCGATGTCTTTCCGATTCTACTAACCTCTCCGTATATTTTTAGATGAAAGCCAATTTTCACAGGCTTACCAAACAATACTTCCTCGATTTTTAAGGTCACCATATTTGGTGAATGACAAACCTCATAGGCCATAGTTGCAGCAGCTTCATCGAGCCAAGAAAGCATGATTCCCCCAAACAGGTTGCCATGAATTCCAAGATCCTTTTCCATACATAGTCGCTGCGAAATCAGTTGCATAAATGTAATTTAATGTGTTTTTGTCATCGAGCTTGGCACCACAATCACGAAGTCGCCCAACCCTTTCCAATCCTTATTGTATTCCAAACTATCCTCTTCAACCACGGCTATAACACCAATTTCCGTGTCCTTGTTCATTTCTTTCAAGTAACCATAAATACCGCTGAATTTTTGCGAGTGAAAGCTACCGTTAAAATGGATAAACAGGCCCTTTCCCGACAGATTCCGATTGATGTTGTAGGCCATGGTGTAATCTTTCAAGGCTTGTGCAGCAACGAGCAATTCGACATCCATTCCATGGCCGCCCATCATTATGCGCATATCGGCATAGCCCGAATCATTTTGTAGAACCTCATACGGCAATGGAGGCAAAAAGGCTTTTGATGTGACGCTCAAACTGTTTAACCCTTCAATGCCTTCTTTCGAAACCAAGGAGGCGTATCTTCTGGGTGTATTGGTTGCGATAAAAGGCACATTTTTCTCTTTGGAGAAGTCGAGCAAGGGTTGATAATCTGTTGCGAAATTCGGCCAGACTTTGGCTTCCTTTTTTAAATGGTCCAATTTGATTTGATCGCTCAAATACTCATCAATTACAACTTGATCATCAGTTTCGAACATTTCGGCTCCAAGCACCATATTTTGATTCTTTTCATAGCAAGCCTTCGTTAATTCCCATTGCATCCAATGGCAAATGGGATTGTTATGGAGTTCGCCAAATAAAATCACTTGGTTTTTATTGAGCTGATTAACCATCGCTCCAAATTCAACCTGCTTTCCTTTGTTGTTGTAGATTCGATAGGCTTCCAGCTCTTGAGCAAACGCTGTAACATGCAAAAACATACACAGCATCAAGACCGCACTATTTAGTTGGATAATTTTCGTTGTATTCATGACGCAATGTTAGTGGTTCATTTCAATTGGTTGAATTAATTACCATCTATAATATCACCCAATCCGCCAAGTACAGAACCCTCTCCTTTGCGTTTGCCACCCATTTTTGGCGCGGAGCTTATGATTTTATCTGCGAGTCGTGAAAATGGCAAGGACTGAATCCAAACCTTCCCTGGTCCAGTCAACGAGGCGAAAAACAACCCTTCTCCACCAAACAGTGTGTTTTTTATTCCTCCTACAAACTGAATATCATAGTGAACTTCCTTGGTAAAAGCCACGATGCACCCCGTATCGATTTTCAGTTTTTCACCCGATTTCAAATTTCGTTCGATGATGGTTCCTCCAGCGTGCAAAAAAGCTAATCCGTCACCTTCGAGCTTTTGCATAATGAATCCCTCACCTCCAAAAAGTCCTACGCCAATTTTCTTTTGAAATTCAATACCTATAGTTGTTCCTTGCGCAGCGCATAAAAACGCATCTTTTTGACAAGTTAGCCTTCCACCTAGTTCACTGAGGTCCATGGCTAGAATTTTTCCAGGATAGGGCGCGGCAAATGTTGCATGGTTTTTTGAGTTACCTGCATTCGTAAAAGGCGTCATAAACAGGCTTTCTCCAGTCAAGACACGCTTGCCAGCGGCAAAAACCTTTCCCATAAAACCTTCAGTAGGTTTAGAACCATCGCCAAAAATGGTCTGCATGGCAATCTCATCACTCATATACATCATGCTTCCAGCTTCGGCTACGACAGTTTCAGCTGGATCGAGTTCTATTTCTACGCATTGCATTTCTTCTCCAATGATGCGATAGTCTATTTCGTGTGTATTCATAAAATCTTGATTTTAATCAAAAATGGAAAAGACTATACGAAGCACAATAAAATAATCGATAAGAGTCCACCCTACTCCATAAGCGGTAATTACATTTGTTGAGAATTCCTTGACCAAAAAACTGGCTTAGATGATTAAATTCGCTTTGAAGCCACACCTAAACCTAATTTTCTCTCCTTGCCCTTTAGACTAATTTCTCTTTTTTTCTTTTTCATTTCCCTGTCCTTCGGGTCGAATGCTCAGCAAGATAGCTTAGAGCAGTGCGCTTCTCATTTACTTCATGAGCAGCGCATGGAAAACGATCCGGTGTATCAAGAAAACTTTCAGCGCGCGGAGCATCAGATCAATGCTTTAATTGAATCCATGCAAGGAAATGGAAATGGAGCTCAGTTGCAGATCATGGGCGACACGTTGGAAATTCCAGTAGTAGTTCACGTTATTCACACGGGACAAAGTGTTGGTGTAGGGGCAAACATTTCAACAGCCCAAATAGAAGATGCTATTGACGTTTTGAACGACAGATATCGCAAGACGCCATCAACACATGGCGATGCCGCAGGAGTTGACACCAAAATTCAATTTGTATTAGCAAAACGAGACCCTGACTGCAACACGACAACGGGCATAGTTCGCGTTGATGGATCGGGTGTCACCAATTATGCTTCAGAAGGCATAACGGTCGGACAAGGGTCTGGAGCGGATGAATTAGCCGTTAAAAACCTGAGCAGATGGCCCGCTACTGACTACCTCAATATTTGGGTGATTACTGAGATTGAGGATAACAATGGCAGTTTTGGAATTCAAGGCTACGCTTATTTCCCAGGTATTACTAGCGCTTATGATGGAGTCGTGATTATGCACACTTGCTTTGGAACTATAGGCACCGTAAATTCTTGGAACAATTTGAATCGCACTTTGGCGCACGAAGTTGGCCACTACTTGGATTTGTATCATACGTTTGAAGGCGACAACAATGGAGGTAATTGTCCAGGAACGACCAACGGTTGTGGCAGTGGATCTGGAGACTGCTGTGGAGACACTGAACCACATATTCGCGCAGCCAGCAATTGTCCAACAGGAACAAATGGATGCACAAGTGCTGCTTGGGACGATGTGCAACACAACTACATGAATTATTCAAGTCAGACTTGTGCTGATATGTTTACTCAAGATCAATCCGATCGAATGCGGGCAGCATTATTTGGTCCAAGAGCCAGTTTATTGACTTCTCTCGGAACGGAAACTCCTAGTGGATTAAGTGTCACAGCAGCCGATTGCACGCCATCTACAGGAAATCTCAGCAATGCATTCGGAATTGGGATTATCAACGTGACCTTTGAAGATATTGACGTGACGTCTGGGTCATCGGTACCGGATAGTGGCTACCGCGATTTTACTTGTCATCAAATTCAAGAGGTTTTTCCTTCTACTGCGTATAACATTAGTATCAAAACTGGTGCGGCAAACGATGAAGATGTTCGTGTTTTTATAGATTATAATGATGATGGTGATTTTGAAGATTCTGGTGAGGCTGTTTTTTCAAACGACACCGACACATTACACGCAGGTTCATTTACCATTCCCTCAAACCCAACTTTAAATGTGCCGTTGCGAATGCGCGTTCTCTCCGACTGGGCTGGAAACACCACAGCGCTCAATAGTGGAGGATCATGCTACAACCCAACATATGGTCAAGCCGAAGACTATGCCATTTTGGTCAAGGGTTCTATGTCAGCATCGGCTTCAGGGAGTAATGTTTCATGCTTCGGTTCGAATGACGGTTCAGCAACAGCAACCGTTTCTTCTGGCGCGGCAAACTATAATTATTCATGGTCCAATGGGGACAGCACTTCGAATTCGAGTAGCTCTTCTAATACCATTACGGGTCTAACTGCTGGCACTTATACCGTTACGGTGACGGATGCTAACGCATTAACGGCCACGGCCAGTTACACCATTACTCAACCAAGTTCAGCGCTCTTAATTAGTGTAACCGTCAATCAAATGGTGAGTTGTTTTGGAGGCAACAATGGTTCAATGAGTGCTAGTGCTAGTGGTGGTAGTGGGTCTTTTACCTATGCATGGAATAATTCCACTACAACAGTGCTTAATGCAGGACTTTTGGCTGGAACCTATAGCGTAACTATATCAGACGCCAATGGGTGTACCGATAGCGCATCATCCACCATTTCTCAGCCAAGCTCAGGAATAACTGCAAGCGTGGCAGTTGATAGCAATGTCAGTTGCAATGGCGGCAGCGATGGTGGATTGACAGCATCACAATCGGGCGGCACTAGTCCTTATACCTATAGTTGGTCAAATAGTTCAACTACTTCATTCATTGTTGGAATCGGAGCAGGAACCTATACGGTAACCATTACTGACGCGAACGCGTGTTCATCAGCTGGTTCCAATTCAATCACCGAACCAACTTCCTTGAGTGCAAGTATTTCAGTGGTGACCAACGTAAGCTGTGGTTCTTCAGATGGTGCACTCTCAGTCAGCGGAACTGGTGGCACTGTCGGCTATAATTATGCTTGGAGTAATGGTGGAACCAGTTCTTCCATTTCTTCGCTAACCTCTGGCATTTATAGCGCCACGGTTACGGACGCAAACGGTTGCACCACTTCAACAAGCGAAACCTTAACATCTGGAGCTTCATTGAGTTTAAGTATAGCTACAGACTCTAACGTGAGTTGCAATGGAACGTCAAGTGGAGGTTTAACTGCATCTATTTCCGGAGGAACTTCGCCATATACCTACGCATGGAGCAATGGAGCCACAACACCTTCTGTGACTGGTCTTGCTGCGGGAACATATACCATAACCGTTTCCGAAAATGGTGGCTGCTCGGCCACATCAAGCGCAACGATTACGCAACCACCTGCTTTAGCTTCTTCCATCACATTAGACAGCAATGTGAGTTGCAGTGGAGGTGCAAATGGCGGTTTGACAGCCTCTGCGTCAGGAGGAACAAGTAGTTATAGCTTCGCTTGGAGCAATGGTTCCACTTCAGCAACAATAGTTGGATTAACCGCTGGCACCTATTCGGTTACTATTTCAGACGCGAATGGATGTTCGTCAACAATATCTGCTACGGTGACTCAACCCAGTAGCAGCCTATTTACTATGTCGTTAAGTGCGACAAATGCTAACTGTAACGGCAGTTCAGACGGCTCCATAAACCTCACTGTTTCCGGTGGCACGAGTCCTTTTAGCTACGTTTGGTCCAATGCTGCCATATCAGAAGATCTAAGCGGAATACCAGCAGGAAATTATACGGTTACGGTTACCGACAATACCGGCTGTAGCCAAAATACATCACAAGCCATTACAGAACCTAGCGCTGTGGATGGCGGAACAATAATTACGAACTAATGGAAAAACGATTCAATTTAGCCATGTGGCTAAAAATTCTGATCATAATGGTCTTTGCTTTTGCTGAAGCCACTCAGATTTCAGCCCAAACAGCAGATACCGTTTGCTACAATACTGCCCCTAATGCTTTCATTAGCAGCACACCTGCAAGTGGAGGTGACAGCAGTTTTACTTATCAATGGCAAGACTCCATATCCAGCGGATCTTGGTCAGCAATTGCCGGAACAAACAGCCTTACCTATCAAGCACCTAGTCTATCACAAACTACCTACTATCGAAGAAAAGTTTCATCGGCATTTTGTGGTGACGCTTATTCCAACCCTGTACAGGTCATGGTTCTATCGGCATTGGATACGGCCTCGACATCCATTACGGACGTTGCCTGCAATGGGGGAAGTGCAGGGGCTATTACAATATCACCTTCTGGTGGATTAGCGCCTTATAATTATGCTTGGTCAAATGGGGCTTCGACAGCCAACCTTTCTGGCCTAACAGCAGGAACCTATACGGTAACCATAACGGATGACTTTAGTTGTGCTTCACTGAGCCTCGCTTTTGTGGTGAGCCAACCCAATATACTTGCCACTTCCGTATCAACGGTTTCAAATGTCAGCTGCAATGGTGGTAATGATGGAGCAATTTCAGTGGCTAGCTCCGGAGGTGTTGCTTCCTACAACTATAATTGGAGCAACGGATCGACTAGCAGCAGCCTTACCGGTCTAACCGCAGGAACATATACCGTCACAACAACTGATGCTAACGGTTGTACATCTGCTTTATCTCAGTCCGTAACCCAACCTTCAGGCTTGACGGCTATCATTTCATCCAGCTCAAATCTGAGTTGTAATGGTGGGAATGACGGATCGGTCGTGGCTTCAGCAGCCGGAGGAACAGCAACCTATGGATACGCATGGAATACGGGCGGATCTGGAACAACGATTACAAGTCTCACCGCGGGAACATACAGCGTAACAGTAACCGATGCGAACGGCTGCACCGATGCTATAAGTCAAACACTTACTCAACCAACCAGCCTATCTGTTTCATTAGCTGGAACCAATATCAGTTGCAACGCGGGTAATGATGGTTCCGTAACTTCATCGAGCTCAGGAGGCACCGCTGCCTATACGTATGCTTGGAGCAACGGAAGCAGCACATCTTCCATAACAGCTTTAACGGCAGGTAATTATTCGATTACTGTTTCAGACGCCAATGGCTGCACGACTACAGCGACTCAGGCATTGACCCAACCTACCGCATTAACGGTTAGTATATCCAGCTCGAGTAATATTTCATGCAGTAGCGGCAATAACGGAACCATAACGGCTGCCGGTACTGGTGGCACCGCAACGTATAGTTACTTATGGAGCAACAGTTATAGTGGGGCTACTGTCTCAGGTTTAACAGCAGGAAACTATACGGTGACCATAACCGATGCGAATGGATGCACAGCTTCCTCGAGTCAGGCTCTGACTGAGCCGTCAGCTTTAAGTACTTCCATCACGGTAAGCGCCAATGTTAGTTGCAACGCATCGAGCGATGGAAGCATGACGGCATCAACAACGGGCGGCACCACCAGCTATTCCTATTTATGGAACAATGGCGTTACAACGGCAACGAATTCAGGTCTAAGCGCTGGAAATTATATAGTAACTATTACGGATGCCAATGGCTGCACGTCAACTTCATCGAGTGCGATAACTGAACCAACAACATTAACGTCAACTGTTTCAGTAGGTAACAACGTAGGGTGCAATGGCGGCAGCAATGCTGCGCTCACAGCAACAGGATCGGGCGGCACAGTGAGTTACACCTATTTATGGAGTAATGGCGCGACTTCAGCTACGAATTCAGGTCTAAGTGCTGGAACCTATACCATAACAATAACCGATGCCAATAGCTGCACATCAACTTCTTCGGGAACGATAACCGAACCTGCGGCATTAACGGCAAGTATTTCAATTGATAACAACGTGAGTTGCAATGGTCTTTCAGATGGTGCATTAACGGCAACCGCCACAGGCGGCACCACCAATTATTCCTATATCTGGAGCAATGCGGCCTCGACCGCTACAATTGCTAGTCTCACGGCTGGAAACTACTCCGTTACCATTACTGATGCCAATGGTTGCACATCTACTTCGAATGCTGTGATTACTCAGCCATCCGCGTTATCGGTAAGCATAAGTGTAGATCAAGATGTAAGCTGCAATGGAGGAAATGACGGAGCCCTCACAGCCAGTGGATCGGGTGGAACTGCAGTCTACAGTTATGCTTGGAGCAATGGTGCAAGCTCGGCAACGGCTAGCAGCCTAACCGCAGGAATATATACGGTCACTCTTACCGATGCAAACGGTTGCTCAGCAACATCATCGCAAGCGGTTGCTGAACCAAGCGTGTTGAGTGTTTCTTTATCTGTTGTCCACGTTTCTTGTATTGGAGGTAATGATGGTGAAGTCAATTCGACACCTGGTGGCGGAACCTTGCCCTACTCCTATTTATGGAGTAACAGCTCGACTACGCAAAACATCAACAGCCTGACAGCGGGAACTTACACACTCACGTTGACAGACGACAACGGTTGTAGCGAAAATGATTCAGGAACCGTAAGCCAGCCTGCTGCTTTATCTGGAGGATCAATTACTACAGGAAACTAATCATGATGAAAAAAACATCCATTATATCTGGTTCTAAACTCTTGTTGATTGCGACAATTATTTCGTTGCCCTATAGTGGCATTACTCAAATTCTAGAAGCCATTTGTTATGATCATTTACCGTCAGCTTTTAAGAATGAAGCCGCGGCAAATGGTTCGGACGGTAATTACATTTACTTATGGCAAGATTCGGTTTCAGGCAGCAATTGGTCAGCTGCGCCTGGGTTAAATGCTGACACCGCATATCAGGCCGAAAATTTGATTGAGACGACCTATTTCAGAAGAATGGTAAAGGCCCCAAACTGCGGTGATTCGGCTTTTTCCAACGAAATTGCGGTGTTTGTTTATCCAGAATTGAAACCCGATTTCACCTCAGTTTCCAATGTAAATTGTCCCAACGATAGCAATGGAAACATCATTCTTGCCATGCAAGGCGGAGCCGGAAACAACAGTTTTCTTTGGAATACTGGAGACACTGCATCCACGCTTGAATCGCTCACAGAAGGCCAATATGTGGTAACCATAACCGATCAGGTGGGATGCACATTTATCGATTCCTTTAACATTGGGGTTAATAATGTCAACCCAGCGCTTGCTTTCATTTCCGACACCATAACCCTTTGGAGTTCAGCTGAAATTGGCGTTCCGGGCACTTTTGCTAGTTACTTCTGGTCAACCGGATCGACTGATTCGAGCATTGTTATTCAATCATCTGGGAGTTATGCGTTAACTGTGACCAATTCCGCTGGATGTCAAGCTTCGGATACTGTCTATTTAATGCTTGCATTGGGAATTGATGAAGAAAAGACAGCCTTGGGACTTAACATATTTCCGAATCCAGCGCGGAACGAAATCAATGTATTGTTTGAAGACAAAAGTCAGGCTGAAAAGCTTCTTTTATTTGATATGACCGGCAGAATTGTAGAAACGACCTTAAACACTAACCGCTTAAACGTTCAGCAACTTCCGAGCGGCACCTATTTGTTGAAAGTCTTTATAAAAGGCAACGCTATAAATCATAGGGTAGTCATTCAATAGATGCTATGTCAATCATCGCTATGGGCAACCACGGCCAGTGACGCTGGCGGTGTAGGTGTGTTTTGCTATTTATGAAGTAACGCATCCGATTCCTCTGCCTTAATTGCTATTCCACCTGCCTCATAGAGCGTTACGGCCTCAAATTTCAACGTCTGTTCGACATCAGCAGGTGTAACTATTCGCTGGTTTGACGTCATAGATCCTGTTGCGATCGATCAAAATTTCACGGCATAACTCGATGTAAATGGCCAGTATATTCTTTCGGCAATTGACATCGATAATGGATCTTACGACAATTGTGTGCTCCACACTATATTCATCGATATAGACACGTTGAATGGCAATGATATAGGAACGCAGAGCGCAAGCATTGTTGCTTTTGACAGCACTGGAAACAGCAGTTTTTCTTCTGCTCAATTAAGTGTAGCTGACACTACAGCACTCCTCATCCTCGATTGTCCTTCTACTCAATTCGTGGCAAGCTCATCCAACCGCGATTCTGAATTGCTCGATTACACTTTGGGAATAACTTTCCTCGATTCATGTAGCATACAAAGCATTACTCAACCCCCTTCAGCTACAGACAAGAATGGGTTGGATCTCCATACGGATCACGCACCTATTATGTATGCGGAACGGGACGATTGTTTAGCTCGAAGCCTGGTTCTCACGAACTCTTCTTGGGCCTTGAATTATTCAAAAAATAACCGGACAAACTGCACTGTAAAGGCGTATTTCCTCCTTGATAAAACAAAAAAAGTCCGATGATTTACATCATCGGACTTTTCTATTTATAAAAGCTCTAATTGACTAGCCTAACGAAGCCAATGCTTTGTTGTAGTCTGGTTCTTGAACAATTTCGGGAACTTGCTCCGTGTAAATCACTTTTCCGTTTTCATCAACAACAACAATGGCACGGCTAAAAAGTCCAACCAAAGGACCACCTTCCATAATCACCGCGTAATTGGACGAAAAACCCGTGTTTTTAAACTCGGAAGCATTCTTTACATTTTCTAGGCCTTCGGCACCACAGAAACGCTTTTGTGCAAAGGGTAGATCTTTTGAAACATTCATCACCACCGTATTTTCAAGGCTCGCTGCCGCACCATTAAAATGACGCGCACTCATCGCACAAATACCTGTGTCTATGCTTGGGAAAATGTTCAAAACGAGTCGCTTTCCAGCAAAATCTTTCAAGCTGATGTCTTGTAAACTATCGTTGGTTAATGTGAAGTCTGGAGCCTGCTCTCCTACTTTTGGTAACTCACCCACTGTAGTGATTGGACTGCCTTTAAATGTGATCGATGCCATGATATTGCGTTGTTTTTTGTTTTAATCGGAGCGAAAATAGCCGCTGCTACTTGAATAGAATGTACAACAACTGTTAATCGGGAAAGTTTGCCGCAAACTAGATTTCTATCCATCATTGCTCACATGCTCCAATTTTTGTGGTGGTTTGAAACAATTGGAACAGGTCGGCCCAAAATCGAACAATTCCTTCCGATGTGCGGTTATATTTGCCTCATTCCTATTTTAAAACCTATGAAAAAAGTTCTGAATTTCGTCCTATTGTGTGCCTTCGTTTCCCCCAGTTTCGCCCAAAAGCCAGACGCGGCCAAAGCCGAAAAAAAGCAAGCGGCATTAAGCGGTATGTCATTCCGATCCATCGGTCCGGCCTTGGTTTCGGGTCGCATCATCGATTTGGCCATTAATCCCACCAATTCGGATGAATTTTATGTGGCAGCAGCTTCGGGTGGTGTATGGAAAACAAGCAACCACGGAAACACCTTTTCGCCCATTTTCGATAGCTATGGCTCCTACTCCATTGGCTGCATCACGATAGATCCAAACAATGCACACACGGTGTGGGTGGGCACGGGTGAAAACAACAACCAACGCAGCGTGGCTTATGGCGATGGCATTTACAAAAGCACAGACGATGGAAAGTCTTTCAAAAATGTTGGCCTCAAAAACTCAGAACATATCGCAAAAATCATCGTTCAGCCCGGAAATTCAGATGTCGTCTATGTGGCAGCTTATGGCCCACTTTGGGGCGATGGTGGCGACAGAGGCATTTATAAAACCACAGATGGCGGAGCGACTTGGGAACGCATACTGCACGTTTCAGACAAAACGGGCTTTTCCGATTTGTGGATGGATCCTAGAAATTCAAATGTGATGTATGCAGCCGCCCATCAGCGCAGACGACACACATGGACTTATCTAAGTGGCGGCCCTGAATCGGCTGTTTATAAGACCACAGATGGCGGAAAAACGTGGAATAAGATCATGAAAGGCTTTCCAAGCGATTGCGATTTAGGTCGAATTGCTTTGGCCGTGGCTCCGGCCAATCCCGATGTGATTTATGCCATGGTAGAAGGTTATGACAATGAACACGGTGGTTTTTACCGATCGGACAACATGGGCGAAAGCTGGAACCGACAGTCGGACTATTTCACCAGCGGCAATTACTACGTAGAATTGATTCCAGATCCATTGGACGCGGACAAAGTATTCTCAATGGACACGTGGCTGCACCACACCGAAGATGGCGGTAAAACCTTCAAAGCGACTGGCGAAAAAAGCAAGCATGTGGACAACCACGCCATGTGGATCAATCCGGCAAATACAAACCATTGGTTGGTGGGTTGTGATGGTGGACTCTACGAAACTTGGGACGCTGCCGAGAATTGGAAATTTCACCAAAACCTTAACCTAACGCAGTTTTATCGCGTGGCCATAGACTATGACGAACCGTTTTACAATGTGTATGGCGGCACGCAGGACAACAACACCATTGGCGGTCCTTCGCGCACAACCAACTCACACGGCATTGGAAATTTTGATTGGTACATCACCCGCGGTGGTGATGGTTTTGAACCGCAAGTGGATCCGACAGATCCGAACATCGTTTATAGCCAAGCTCAATACGGTTGGTTGGTGCGCTTCAATAAAAAAACGGGTGAAAAGGTGAATATCAAACCCATAGAACGGCAAGGCGAAGCGGCCTATCGCTGGAATTGGGACGCACCGCTCATCATAAGCCCACACGACAACAAACGCCTTTATTTCGCAGCAAACAAAGTGTTTAAGAGTGACGACAGAGGCAATACTTGGCAAGTGATTTCAGAAGACTTGAGTCAACAGATCGATCGGACGAAATTGAAGGTGATGGGAACGACTTGGGGACCGGATGCCGTTGCTTTTAACCAGAGTACTTCTATTTATGGCAACATTGTTTCGCTGAACGAATCGCCTGTGCAAGCCGGTTTGCTCTATGCCGGAACGGATGATGGACTGATTCATGTGAGCGAAAACGATGGTCAATCGTGGAAAAAGCTCAACGCCTTTCCTGGTGTGCCTGCCAACACCTATGTGATGGACATCCGAGCCGATGTGAAAGATGCGAATACGGTTTACGCAGTGTTTAACAACCACAAGCAGGGCGATTTCAAACCCTACATTTTAAAGAGCACAAACAAAGGCACTTCCTGGGCTTCCATTACTACCGATCTTCCAGAAAAAGGGGCTGTTTATACCTTACGGCAAGATCCTGTTGATCCAAAACTAATTTTTGTCGGAACCGAATACGGAGTATTCTTTACCCGCGATGGCGGCAAGAAATGGCTGCAAATAAAAGGTGGATTGCCCACGATAGCCATTCGCGACATGGAAATTCAGACGCGAGAGAACGACCTCGTTCTTGCTTCGTTTGGTAGAGGTTTTTATATCCTCGACAACTATGCACCCCTGCGCAATTTGGCCGACACGACTGGAAAAGAAGCGGTGATTTTACCCATAAAGGATGCGTTGATCTTCAACGAATCGAACCCGATGGGAACAAGCGGAAAATCTTCACAAGGAGAGGCGTTTTTCACGACAGACAATCCGCCAATTGGAGCCGTGTTCACCTATTTTTTGGGCGACAATTTAAAGACCATAGCCGATGAGCGTAGGGCGGCTGAAAAGAAGGCACGCAAAAACGGTAGCGATGTCGTTTATCCAGCGATAGACGCGCTGCGCGCTGAAGACCAAGAAGAAAGCCCGTATTTGATGTTTGAAATCACGGATGCAGCTGGCAATGTGGTGAGTCGTTATGAAGAGAAAAAAGCCAAAAAAGGCCTGAACCAAAGCGTGTGGGATTTCCGGATGGAAACCACAACACCCGTGAGTTTGAAAGAGAAGGAAACCGGACGCTATTCTTCGCCCGACTGGGGTGCGCTGGTGCTGCCGGGAACGTATTCTGTGGCCATCTACAAAATGCAAAACGGTGAACTAACCAAGCTGACTGAGCCAAAAGCGTTTCAAGTGAAGATGTTGCACGATGCCCAAATTTCCAAAACAAACAAGACGGAGTTGATGGCCTTTATTGATGAAGTAAACAACGCAAGGCGCATCATGCATGCCAGCAATGGAACGATTCGCGAACTGAAAGAACGAAGCAAATACATGCGCAACGCAGTCATGCAAACGCCAAAGGCCGACCCAAGTTGGCTAGAGGAAATTGACGCCCTCAACAAGCAGCTGGCGAGCATAGAAACGGCTATGCATGGCGATCGCACGCGAAGCAGCCGCGACATGGAGAGCTATCCAGGCGTGTTGGATCGGGTGGAAACCATTGTTGGCAACATCTATAACCACACCGAGGCACCGAGTGCGTTTGAAAAGGAAAGTTTGGCGGCAGCAATGAAGGAATATGAAGCCTTGCGCGGAGCGTTGAAAACGGCCGAAGATCAATCGGCAGCGTTGGCAAAGAAACTGACCGATGCTGGCGCGCCTTATTTTCCGAGGTAGCTTGATACTGCTGGATTTCGCGATTTAAATTCTTTTAAGTTTGGGGTATGCCTAAGAAGAAGATCACAATTACTCCGCTTGAACATAGAAATGAGCAAGTGATTTTAATTCGATTTGACAAAGATGACCTAGAATTAAAGGCACAGTGCCAAAAAATCAATGCCCATTTTACACTCAGCCACAAGGGTTGGTGGGTTCCAATGAAGGATTTTGATGTCAAAAAAATCTTTGATGCCTTTAAGGACTTAGCCTATATTGACTATTCCGCCTTTAGCATAAAGCCATCAATGGTCAGGAAGTCTGAACATTTAATTAAAGGAAGTTCGAAGCCATCCGTCAACGATGAAAATCGAAATTGGACACAACAGATTCCGGCATCTTTTACAGATCTTTTAATCACCAAGCGATACAGCGAAAGCACAATAAAAACGTATACATCACTGTTTGGGGCGTTTTTAGAGTATCTCCACAAAAATGGCTTAAAGGACTACGATAACATTGAACCTTCTTTCATTCAGAGCTATCTTCTCCACCTCATAGAAACCAAGAAGATTGCAACAAGCACTCAAAATCAAATCATTAATGCCATAAAGTTTTATTATGAAAAGGTATTGGGCCGAAATCGAATGGTATTTGAAATTGAACGGCCACGATCTGAAAAGAAACTTCCTAAAATAATAAGCGAGGAGGAGGTAGTAAGGCTACTTGTTGCATTAAAAAATCTAAAGCATCAGTGTATTATAGCTATGCTTTATAGCACGGGAATGCGAAGGGGCGAGTTGATTAATTTACGAATTAAGGATCTATACTTTGACAGAAATCAGGTTATCATAAGAGGAGGAAAAGGAAAAAAAGATAGAAGTACTCTATTGAGCATTCGGCTCAAAACGGTACTGATTAAATATTTTGAAGCGTATAAACCAAACTATTGGGTTTTTGAGGGTACCAACCGAAGTCAATATTCGGCCACTTCAATTTCCTCTATTCTAGATAAGGCCTGCCGAGAATCAGGTGTGCGCAGAATAACCGCGCATGTCCTTAGACACAGCTTCGCAACACATATGATGGACAATGGAACAGACACAAGGATAATTCAAGAGCTGTTAGGTCATAGTTCACTTGAAACTACGGCCATATACACCCATGTTTCGAATCAATCGTTGCAACACCTTCGCAGTCCACTCGATGTTATCGGCTACCGATAAAATACTCGAAAACAATCAATTGAATGATAAATCAAAATCATAGCTTTAAACTTTATAAACACAATACTGACTTTATATAAAGTTGTATGCCATTGGAAAAAAGAAAAGCCACCGCACGTTCAAGCACATTTGTCGCTTCGTGCCTCAGCAACAAAAGAGCTTTCACTTCCCCACCGCCACCCAAACTGAATGATTATTTTAATACTCATTTAATGAGATAATAAATTATTATTCCTATTTTGCGGACTGAATTAAACAATTCAAAAAAATGAACCGAATAAAAGAGGTTTTAGAAGAAAAAGGAATCAAACAAATCTGGTTAGCTGAACAGTTGGGCAAGAGTTACAACATGGTAAACTCATATGTCCAAAACAGAAGACAACCAAGTATTGAATGCCTTTATGAAATTGCTGAAATATTAAAAATCAGTGCAAAAGAATTACTAGTCGAAAATGAGTGAAAAATTAAAAGTATATGGCCTGTTTACTGGTGGCGGAGGTTTAGATATTGGTTTCAAAGAAGCGGGATTTGAAATCATAGGGGCTTCTGACATATGGAAGGAAAGTGAAAACACAATGAATTTGAACTATCCAGATATTCCATTTATCTGCAAAGACATTACAACTCTCACTTCACATGATATATTAGAAAGCACAAACGGTGTTAAGCCAGATGTTATTATTGGCGGTCCTCCATGTCAAGGTTTTTCTGTAATGGGCGATAAAAATTCCGCAGACCCAAGAAATGTATTATTTGAAGCATACGCTAGACTTGTTGATGATTTGGAACCTAAATGTTTTGTTTTTGAAAATGTGAAAGGAATTAAATCCATGTTCAAAGGAAGATATTTAAATATGGTAGCCAACAGTTTTTCAAAAATTGGATATGATATATATCTAAAAGTATTGAATTCTAAAGATTATGGTGTTCCGCAAAAAAGAGAGCGAGTAATAATAGTGGGCACTAAGGTAAATAGGCTTTTTAAGTACCCACCACCTAGCAATGATTCTATTGGTATCTTAAAAGCGAAAAAGAACGTACAGGAAGCCATTGGTGATTTAGTTAAAAAAGATGACAAGTTCCCCAATCATTTAGCACTTACACATGGTGAAATAGTTCTTAAGCGATATAAACTTATCCCCGAGGGAGGCAAGCTTCCTCCACCAGAGGAATTACCGATTGAAATTAGACGAAAAAATTTCGGAAATACATATGTCAGACTTCATAGAAAGGAATTAGCTCCCACTATGGTTCCTGGCAATAATGCCTTTCCCGTACATCCTACTTTGGATAGAAGTTTAACACCAAGAGAAGCAGCTAGAATTCAAACTTTTCCAGATTCACACATTTTTACAGGAGCGAGAAAAGAACAATGTATCCTAGTTGGTAATGCAGTTCCACCTCTAATGGGTGCTCATATTGCAAGAGAACTTAAAAAACATATCCTCGATAAAGAATATATAGGCTCAGAGAAGAATTTGCTGTTAAAAAGAAATAGTTTGATTGAAAAAGATGTAATTAATAAATCGAAAGTAAACTTAGCTTCATTGATTTATTCTCTGGAGCAGGGGGTATTGGGATAGGATACGAACAAGCTGGATATCAACATGTACTTAGTGCGGACTTTGATCCTGGTGTAGCAAAAACTTTCAGACACAATCACAAGAACGTCCCTTTTATCGAAGGTGATTTATCTGATGAATCAATTTTTGAAAGTGTAAAAAATGTAGTAGGTAATAAAGAAATTGATGTTATAGTAGGTGGGCCACCATGTCAAGGATTTTCAATGTTTGGCAAACGAAGATTTGTGAAATCGCAATCTCACAACCCGCATGATGACATAAGAAATGACTTAATATTTACCTACTTAAAATACGTTGAAGAGTTTAATCCAAAATGGTTTATGATGGAAAATGTTGCTGGTTTAGTCAACTTAGCAGATGGATATTTTCTAGAGAATTTTATAGAAAGAGTAAAGGAATTAGGTTACAACAACTATGATTACAAAATCATTAATACAGCTGATTATGGAGTGCCACAAAAAAGAAAACGTTTTATTTTTCTAGCGAACAGAACTGGAAATATTATTCCATGGCCTAAACCTAAGTTTTATTCAAATCCTGAAGATTGGGAAAAACCTTATAGGAATATAAATCAAGTGATAACAGGGCTAGAAACTGACAAGTCGCAAACCAAACTTAAAAATCACACTCCCAATGAATCATTCACCAGAAGTTGTGGAACGATTTTCTTATATAAAAGAAGGGATGCAAAATAAATCCTGATGATTTACCCGAACATTTAAAATATAGTAGAACTGGTAAACTTATAAAAAGCTTTAGCAAGGTGTTATTTAGATTAGACCGAAATCAACCGAGTCACACCCTTGTTCCTGGGCATAGTGCTTTCCCAATACATCCCTGGCTTGACAGACAGCTTACGGTAAGGGAAGCTGCAAGAATTCAAACATTTCCTGATTCAATTGAATTTTTAGGTAATCATGGACAACAATGTAAACAAGTTGGTAATGCATTTCCACCTATGGCTGCAGAAGTTTTTGCGAATGCAATTAGAAAGGCCATTGTTAATGATTGGAAAGAAGAAAACTTAAGTGGGTTAGTTCATTACTCCTTAATAGAAAAATAAAACATGGGCTCAAGAAAAAATTATATAGAAAAAGTTAAAGGAATTTGTAAAAGCATAATTTCTAAAGGATATGAGAACCTGAAAAATGAATTTAATGAAGTTTATATAAATAAAAGAAAAGCTGATGCTGAAAGACATGGAAACATTTCTGTTGAAGAAAGGTTGCTGCATTTCAATGAAAACTCAAAGATAAACTCTAATGATAGAATTATATTAAATTCTGTAATTGAAAAAATAAAAAAAGAAAAGTACGAGTTTTCAAATACTGATAAAGAAGATCTTGTTCTCTTTAACAAAAAAATCGATTTTGCAATTGCACAATGCCAGTATATAACAAATATTTTTGATGGAGAAAACAACTATGTTAAAGGCCACAGTCTTGATATAGTAACTTTATTTAATGACATTAAAGCTTCAACTAGAATACATGATTTTTTAAAAAACACTCAAATTGATAATGCATTTATTAAAAATCCCAATTTTAAATCTTTCTTAATTTACCTATTCGCGCTAGTAAAAAATATAGAAAGCAAAAACAGCTATCCTATTTATTATAAATATTATCAAAACATTGCCAAGTTCTTTTTCAATATAGAACCATTAGATTATGATAATTTTTGTATTCATTTTAGAGAAACTAATTTTAATAGCGAACCGAAATTGTTAGAGTTTAATACCTACTATTATCTTTTAGGTGAAAATTTGAAAAAAGAATTAAAATTGAAAGGTTTATCTAATGAAGATGTTGACAAACGATGGCTAAAAAACAATCTTTTTAATGTAGATGCAGATTCGATTGAAAGTGTTAATGTTTCGCTTGATTCAATTGAAAATGAATTCAAAAAATATTTGGAAAATAATGTATCTAAAACTAGTGTAAATAAATATTTAGGTGGAATTAGTTTTGTAAATAAAATTTCGTTAAAAAAAGGTTTAGAAGAACTATTTAATTGGAATTTAGATGACATTGATGAGAACAAAGAAGTTTTATTCAATGATGAAGAGTTTAGAAAACAGAATACGACAGGTAACAATATGTATTCTGCAGTAGTCAATCATTATCAAAAATTTTTACAGTTTATGGAAGTAAAAGAAGACACAAAGCAATTTGAAATCCCACCTATTAAACCATTTGAAAATTTCAAATGGAGATGGGCAGTAACTACCCCAAGTGAGGGAATAAATACTCCTGAAATATTAATTGGAGTATTACGAATACTATACAACCACAATGGTCAAAAGCATGCTACACAAGAGTTCCAAGATGACCTTTTAGAACTACAAACCGAACTTGAAACTAGAATTGACTTAGCAAAAGTTGATAGAGGATTAAATAAAAATATAATTGAAAATTCTGGTCAATATTGGAAGGCACTTGGGCTTCTAGAAAATTCTACTGGAGGTATAATTAACCTTACTCGCTTAGGGATTTCAATAGCAGAAGATAATTCAAATTATGACGAATTCATTAGATATTTATATTCGAATTTTAGGCTGCCCAACGTTCATATAGAATCAAACGAAATCATTCAAGAATGGCGAGACAACAACATTGAAGTTTTCCCTATTAAATTGATTTTTAATATTTTATTCGAAATCAAACGCCAGTCTAAATCACCATCTAACTGGTACATATCTCCGGAAGAACTGAAGGATATAATAATTCCTCTTTCAGTCTATTCAAATTTACCGATAGCTCAATATGTCACTGAAATATTTGGCTATAGAAGTAATCCTGAACCATACGAATCATGGCCCAACTGCACGCCTGGTGATAATGATTTTAGAATGGTAAAAGAATATTTACTGTTCCTCTCAAACTTTGGATACCTTGATTTAATTGAACTAAAAGATAAATCCAAACGATATTACCTGAATTCAAATAGCATAAACATCCTTGAAAAGAATTATGAACCAATTGAAACTGATGTTACAGTTTTTTCAATAGATCAAATTCCTTTTGATATTAACAATTTTTCAAGTGCTTGCAAAAAAGCTGGTTTGGTATATGATGACAAATTAATTACCCGCTATATTTCATCTCTCACAACAAAACCTTTTGTAATCCTGAGTGGGCTTTCAGGTTCTGGCAAAACTAAGTTAGCCCAAAGTTTTGCCCAATGGTTGTGTGAAGACGATACACAATATGCATTAGTTCCCGTTGGTGCCGATTGGACCAACAGAGAGCCTTTGCTAGGATATGTAAATGCATTGGACAATTCAGAATATATTTTGCCAGAAAATGGGGCTTTGCAGCTTATTCTAAGAGCAAATGAAAATGAAAACAAACCTTATTTTCTGATTTTAGATGAGATGAACTTAAGCCATGTAGAACGTTACTTTGCCGACTTTTTAAGTGTAATGGAATCGAAAGATAATTTTAAGTTGCACTCTGATAAAGAAAATAAAAAATCTGCTGTGCCATTCGAATTAGGTTGGCCAAAAAATTTATTTGTTGTTGGTACTGTAAACATTGACGAGACAACTTATATGTTTAGTCCAAAAGTATTAGATAGGGCAAATGTAATTGAGTTCAGGGTAAATGAAACGGAAATTGAAGGCTTCCTTAAGGCTGAGAAGGAAATAACATCCATAATAAAGATAGGAGCTGCAATGGGCAGTTCATTCGTGTCAATTGCAAAAAAGGAGCTGAATCAAACTGATTACAGCAAACTAAATGGCGAATTGTTAGAATTCTTTAAAGAGTTACAAGTTTTAGGAGCCGAATTTGGATATAGGACCGCCTCAGAAATACAGACTTTGTTTTCTAAAATCGATCTTATAAATCCAGAATACCCAGATAAAACAGATGAGAAAATAGACATTGCTATAATGCAAAAACTATTACCAAAACTTCATGGCTCTAGAAGAAAGTTATTAAAGACTCTAAATCTGTTGGCACAAAAGTGTTTAACTGAAAATCAGGAAGTTATATTTAACGATAGAGGTGTTTATCATTTATCAGAATCTAACTCTATTAAATATCCATTGTCTTTTGAGAAGATATCTCGCATGTATAAGAACGCAATAGAAAACGGATTTGCTAGCTATGCAGAAGCTTAACATTCCTTTAGACCATATTTCAAAGGGACTGGCAATTGAATTGTTTGCGATAATTCCTGATACAATTTATGAGGTCTCAGATGCAGCAGAAAACAATGAAGCTAAATTCCAGCTTGTCGAAGGTTGTTTTTATCAATACAAGCTTAGTGAGGGGTTCTATTTCGAAGGCAGCGAGGTTATTGAAGTTTCCAACTTTAATTCTTCAGAAGGTCGTATCAGTCCAAACTTTTACGTTGGTACTTTATCTATTCCAGTTTTAGAAAAAGGGATTGACAAAGGAATCTTAGAACTAGAAGTACAATCAATAAAAACTACCTATCGGAAAGATTATAGATTTATGTTAGAGTCTATAACCAAACATGCTACGGATTTAATTCTACAAACAAACTCACCAGTTAATCAGACTTTGGAAGTAGATTTCGAAAGTGATTCCAAGACATTGTATCAGCAATTCTGTTTTGTAAAGTCAATAATTGATACTGATGATTTTGAAATTGCCATATATCAAATAATTAAAGCACCTGTAACCACTTGGAGAACAAAAAGAGAAAACAAAGATGTTAGAAGTTTAAAGAGGCTCAATAGCAAAGACCTAAGAAACCTTGTCCATTCGCAAAACAGAGTAGGAATACCAGCTAATCACCCCTTGCGTAATAATGGTATTAATTCCATTGCTTTGGAAATTCCTACATCGATTAAAGAAGAAACCACAGACACTCCTGAAAATAGATTTGTTAAATACGTATTAGAATCATTCCTGTTTTTTTGTGAGGAGATTCAGTTAAAAAGTAAAGACAATTCAAGGTTGTACAAGGAGGCACAACTAATCTCTAACAAACTTGTATCTTTTTTACAACACAACTTATTCAAGGAGGTTTCTAGACCAACTACAGTAAAGCTAAACAGCCCTGTGTTGCAGAAAAAATCAGGATACAGAGAAGTATTAAAAACTTGGTTGATGTTTGATTTAGCCGCAAAATTAATTTGGGAAGGTGGAGAAGATGTTTATTCAGCTGGCAGTAAGAACATCTCTAAGCTATATGAGTATTGGTTATTTTTCAAAGTATTAGAAGCGGTTAAAGAAACGTTTGAAATCAACTCTGATGAGTACAAAAAACTTATCAGTCCAACTGATGATACTTTAGGGTTAAAATTAAAAGAAGGCAAGCAAGTCGCATTAAATGGAACCTATCTTTCAAAGGAAAGAGAATTAGCCGTTCAATTTGCCTACAATAAAACCTTTAGCTCAAGTAAAGAACTTTCCTCTGAAGGCAGCTGGACACTTCAAATGGACCCAGATTATACCTTATCAATCTGGCCAAAAGCATTAAGTAAAAAATCTGCTGAAAAGGAAGGACAAATTGTCCATATACATTTTGATGCAAAATATAAAGTCAAAAACAAAAAGGATAATTCAAAATTTAAGCGAGATGATGTAATTAAAATGCATGCCTACAAGGATGCAATCAAAAGAACTGCTGGCGCATATATTTTATACCCTGGTTTAGATAATGAACCTACTACTTTTAAAGGTTTCCATGAAGTCTTACCTGGTTTAGGAGCATTTGCCATAAGGCCATCTGAAGAACATAGTGGTATAGAGCACTTAATTAGCTTTATTAATAAGGTCAAAAATCATTTTTTAAATCGAGCTTCGCAACGAGAAAACATTTCTACTAAGACCTATCTCATTACCAAAGACGGTCTGTCTAAAGAACTGAATGAGCCCGTACCCGAATACTTTAATGGTGAAAAATTAATTCCAAATGAAACATTTGTTCTAATTGGTTATTGTAAATCAAATGACCATCTAAATTGGATTAATGAAAAGTTACTTTATAACTTTAGAATGAATAATAACAGAGGGGCTCTTAAATTGACACAGGAAACTTTAAATGCAAAATATCTACTGTTACATATGAATGGGGATAGTTCATCATCTAGAATATATAAGATTCAAAAGCCTGAATATCGTGTAACTAGTAAAAATACTTTAACACGTTTAGAATATCCAAAACCTAGACAAGAAAGTTACCTAGTAGTGAAGTTAGAACCTTGCTTAGACAAAGAGTTTGAAAATCTATCATGGAACTTTAAAGAATTAAATAATTATAAACCTGGAAGAGCTTCTGCAATACCATTCACTGCGAGCTTGCCAGAATTAATGGAAGTAAAATGGAATACTTAGCTAACACAAGTTCAAGCACATTGCAATCCTCCTATGTGCGGTTGCAAAGAGCTTTCTCGCCAACGCTAAAAACGAAATGAATAAAATAAAAACGGCATACAACAATGTGTATAGTGCATAGCACCCTGCGGGATGCTACGACACCATACACG